>JAEUVY010000044.1 GCA_016786565.1 Flavipsychrobacter sp. | reverse complement strand
GACGTTCAGAAACGAGTTGTATGCATTGATAAAGGCAACAAGAAAACCTTCGGGATTCGATTCATTGAAACATACAGAATTGAGTACGGCAATGTGGCATTGCAGGTTGCCATTGAAGGGTTTTATTCCTGTAGTTACTATTGATCCGGTGCATCCTGCTGGTAGGCTCATTGTGTCGGCTGTCTCTGCAGACCGGTCGGCCGCGGGTCATGTAAAGATGTTGGTGACAAAGGGAATACCCGGCTTCACGATGCAGGATTCTGACCTGGACCGTACTGTGAAATATGACGCGGTGAATGAGACGAGGCGTGTAGTGTTCACCAAACGAGAGCAGCATGTTCAATCGGCAGTGACAGTGATATACAACGCCCACCAACAGGCTTCGATACGCCTGCAAATAGAAGCTTGGCAATATCGTTGATGTTCGAACTAAATTGTCACAATGAATTCTGAACCTTCGTTCTCGCGGCTTTTTACCTGAATGTTGCCACCAAACGACTCGACCTGTGCTTTTGTAATATACAGGCCCACACCACGGCTGTTTTCGTGTGAATGAAAGGTTTGGTTCAGCTTGAAGATCTTATTGCCGTATTTTACGAGATCAATGCCCAGTCCATTGTCTTTCACGGATATTTTTATCCTTCCATCCTCTTCATAAGTGCGCAGCAGTATTTCGGGGATCCTTTCTTTGCTGATGTATTTTAATGCATTGCTCAGCAGGTTGTAGATGATACTTTCGAGGAATACTTTGGGGTATCGTATAAGAGGTACGGTGAGATCGAGCTGAACGAAAGCGGCCGATTCAAAGATCACGCAGTTTAGTTGTTCCAATATCTCCTGCGCAATTGTATAAACATCACATTCGTCAAACGGTATGTTCCGATTCATACTCACCTGTACAGCCTCCATCAGCGTGTTCAGGTTATTTACCAGCGATGCACTGCTTTCCTTCAGATAATTGATAATATCGTCATTTTCCAACCTTAGTCCCGACTCATTTGGCTTAGACTGCTTGTCCATAAGCATTTCCACCAGCATTACTATGTTATTGGCCGGGCCTCTCAGGTTATGGGCAATAATGTGGTTCAGTTCTTCCAGTTTGTTGATGCGGCTGATGAGATCGGTCTTTACTGCTTCCAGTTCGCTGTTCTGCCTGTTCAGTTCATCTGTTAGTTTTTTTCTCCGTGTTATGTCTATAACCTGGAGTATATAGATCGCCTGACGGTTGTCTTTCGCCGTAACTTTTGATACGGTATGGTGTGTCCATACAATGCTGTTCTGACGCGAGATGTATCTTTTCTCTAAAGAATAGTAATTGAGGATATTGTTCAAAAGACGATTCAAAAGTTTCTCGTCATTGATGTTGTCATCGGGGTGTCCGATGTCCATTACGGAATATCGGAGCAATTCATCCTGAGAATAGCCTGTTATCTGACACAATGTATTGTTCACCTCCAGAAATCTTCCATCTGCATTCAGTATCGCCATGCCTATACCCGAATGCAGGAATGCGCTCTGAAAGCTGCTTTTCTGCGTGGGCGTTGCCTGCTGTTGTTTTTCGGCGATCAAACGCGCCTTATCACCCGTTTTGTTTTTCGTCACCCTACCATACAGCAGCGTCTCTTTTTTAGACGTTGCTTTCCTATGGTCGATATTGAATGGAACTAATCTGGACATTGGGCGAACCGGGCAATGAAGAAGGCCTCTTATTCAGAGCTGAGTCGCAAATGTACCCCAATGCCGTCGTTATTATTGAATGCAGGAGGTGATTAACATTAGTTTTACTTTGCATTAGCGAAAAGAAACTATTTGGTGGGAAGGTTTGATGGTTTTGACCGGTAAAAAGGTAGGGCCGCCAGGCAAATAAGATACACCAGGCCGGCACCGATCACGTTTAGCCACAGGAAGGATACCCAGCCGGTAAGATAAACACCTATGACCGCGATCTCGGCAACTACTGCTGCAACAAACGCTATTTGACCGTTGGCGCGTTTGAGGTATAGGGCCACGAGGAAGATGCCAAGTATTGTGCCATAAAACAGGGACCCCAGAATATTCACGGCCTCAATGAGTGATCCCATTTTTGTGGCAAACATGGCCACCCCTATGCAGAACAACCCCCATGCAAGTGTATGATTGCGTCCTTTGCGCAGTTCTGATTCGGGTGTGTCGTCGGCCTTCCGTGTGCCGAAATCAATGAGTGAAGACGCCGCAAGCGAGTTGAGTGCGGCCGAAATGGAGCCCCACGACGCAAGAATGATCACGGCAAATAGAAGACCTACCACGCCGGCGGGTAATGAATTCTTCACAAAATAGAGGAAGATATAGTTCGTGTCGCTTTTGTCGGGGGCATATTTCTTGTCAGAAATGTAATGCGAAATGCTGTCGCGGAGTTGCAGTTTCCTGCGTTGTGCATCTTCATATCCGGCCAGGGTGTTTGCCAGGATCCTTTCGTCGCCCGTTTGTCTGGCAGCAATTACCTGTGCGGCCTGGCTGCGTGTTTCGATTACCAGACTATTATAGCGATATATCTCCTTGGTTGCTTTTTCGGGTTCGGAGGACTGGTAGTGGCTCAGTGCTTTAGAATTGTAGTAAGGGTCTGCCTGGTTGAATGTGTAATAGATAAAAACCAACACCCCTATGAGTAGTATGAGGAATTGCATGGGTATCTTGACAAGGCCGTTGAGTAGCAGACCGGTCTTGCTTTCCGAAGTGTCTTTGGCGGTTATGTACCGGCCTACCTGACTCTGGTCGGTGCCAAAGTAGGATAGGGAAAGGAAGAACCCTCCTATAACACCGCTCCAGATGTTGTATTTGTCGTGCCAGTTGAAATTGGTTGTGATGGCGTTTAGTTTGCCGCTTTTACCTGCCAGATAGAGTGCATCTGAGAAACCAATATTGTCTGGTAAACGGTAGACGACCAATATCCCGGAGAGTGTCATTGCTCCCAGAATAATGAGGAATTGAAGTTTTTGGGTGTGCGCTACCGCTTTGGCTCCCCCTGCCCAGGTATATATGATCAGCAATCCGCCTACCAGAACGTTGGTAATATAAATGTTCAGATTGAGCATGGTTGACAGGATGATGGCCGGTGCGTAGATGCTGATACCGGTTGACAGTCCACGGGATAGCAGGAAAAGGAACGAAGTAAACAGGCGTGTACGTCGGTCAAATCGCTCTTCCAGGTATTCATAGGCCGTAAAAACATTCAGTCTGCTGAACACAGGTATGAACGACACGCATATTACAACCATGGCAAGCGGTAGCCCAAAATAGTTCTGCACGAATCTCATGCCATCGGTATAGGCAAGGCCCGGCGCCGACAGGAAAGTAATGGCACTTGCCTGTGTGGCCATAACACCCAGCAACACCACATACCACTGCATTTTACGGTCGGCCAGCAAATAGGATTGAGTCCCGTTCTGCTCGCGACCCTTGTGCAGACCATAGCCTATCATTGCAGCAAGGGTAAGAAGCAAAACTATCCAGTCTATTGTGCTCATAGCGCATGTTCAGAAAGGCTGTAATTTACATTATATGGTGTATCGGTTGTACCTTTGCGTCACATGAAAGTGCAGGATGGACAAATAGTCAGGTTGTCGGAATTGCCGGCGGGTACCAAGGCTGTGATCAAAGAACACGATGAAAGCGATTTTCAGCTCACGCTGATGGAAATGGGGTGTGTACCCGGAGAGCCTGTGTGGGTGGAAATGGTGGCACCTCTCGGCGACCCTCTTGCAATAAATATCGCCGGATATTACCTGAGCATCAGAAAAAATGACGCTGATAAAATATGGGTAACCTGCGAGGTGGGTAATTAAGATTTCCCTTCCTTTATCGCTTCGGCATATTCCGTGTTCAGTTCTTCTATGTAGCCGAGGATATCTTTCCTTCCCAGGAATTTTACAGAACTTGTCATAAAACTTCGGGGGATGAATTCCCATTCTTTCTTCATGGCTTCGATGAACATTTTTGCATTGCGTGCCGCATCGCGCTGTGTACTTTTATCAGCCTTTGTGAATATTACATTGAAGGGGATCTCCCATTCGCCCAGTTTACGCAGGAATTCAAGATCAATGTTTTGAGGTTCATGACGGCTGTCGATGAGCACAAAAACAGTTATAAGGTTCGTACGTTCCTTTAGGTAATTCTCGATCATTTTCTCCCAAACATTTCGGGTGTTTTGCGAAACCTTTGCGAAACCATAGCCCGGAAGATCGACTATGTAAAATTCTTTATTTATGAGGAAGTGATTGATCAATTGGGTCTTACCGGGCGTATTGGAAGTTTTTGCGAGGTTTTTTTGACCAGTCAACATGTTGATCAGCGAGGACTTGCCCACATTAGATCGTCCGATAAACGCATATTCCGGCATCTCGGTTTTGGGGCACAGGTCAACTTTCGGACTGCTGATAACAAACGTTGCTGACTTTATCTCCATTTGATTGAATGTATAGAAAATATATTATTGTAAAGGCTCACCCCATCCATTAGGGAATTCCGCCACCACAAAAATAACGATAATATGCCACCATGGCAATTATAGTTACGGGATGGAGAACTGCTGTTCTCGTTTTTATGTTTTTTATTTATATTTATGGTAAGGCTAACAATTTCAGTTATATATACGCCTGATATGTATGGTGCGAGGTGTATATTTGTCAAAGACGGCATCTCGTTTATTAATTACCGGCTAATGAAGTTTCGCTTTTATTCTATTCTTACTCTCCT
The DNA here is from genome assembly GCA_016786565.1 of Flavipsychrobacter sp. Lineage (GTDB taxonomy): Bacteria > Bacteroidota > Bacteroidia > Chitinophagales > Chitinophagaceae > Nemorincola. The sequence continues at coordinate 26,987 of JAEUVY010000044.1, read as the reverse complement.
TTTGGTTGCTTTCTCGGCAACTTCCCAAACAATTACCGGTGTTTTATCGGTATGTGAGGGTGGGAGCGTGGGTTTGACCGGAACTCCTTCAGGCGGGACGTGGGTGTCAGGTACACCGGCAGTAGCCACGGTGAGCGGAACCGGAATGGTTTCGGGCCTGACGGCAGGTACAACGGTGGTAACTTATACTTTTGGGGGGTCACCTGTCACTGCGGTCGTAACCGTCAATGCGGTACCTGCAACTGTTACAGGTGGCACGGCATTATGTGTAGGTAGCACAATGCCGCTATATGATGTTACCGGCGGCGGAACATGGTCGTCGTCCGCACCTGCTACAGCCACGGTTAGTCCATCAGGGGTAGTAACTGGTATTGCAGCCGGTTCTGTGGTTATTACATACAGTTTGGGCAATGGCTGCTACTCTGTAAAGTCTGTTACGGTCAATCCCAATCCTTCTTCAATAACAGGACCCGGTAATATCTGCACCGGTGTTACGTCCACCATGTATTGTTATCCGTCAGGCGGCACCTGGAGCACTACTACTTCATCGTTGTTATCTATAGGGGCCTCGTCCGGAACTGTCAGTCCTGTTTTACCAGGTCTTGGCACCATAATTTATACAATACCTGCAACAGGTTGTTATTCATCCCGTGTAGTTACCGTAAACGCCAGCCCCGGGCCTATTTTGGGCATGTCTGCGGTGTGTCCCGGCTCCTCAATTACGCTGACCAATATGTCGGAAAGCGGTGTTTGGATCAGTGGTAATACCTCGGTAGCAACTGTTAGCGGAGCAACAGGGAGCGGAACTACCCTGACAGGTGTGGCAGGGGGAACTGCTACCATCAGTTACGTGGTAGGAGGTGTTTGTATGGTCACGTCGGTCGCCACAGTCAATCCGGCACCATCAGCTGGCACGCTTGCAGGGCCGGCCAGTGTTTGTGCAGGGGCAACTGCTACTTTGACCAGCACAGTATCAGGCGGCACATGGTCGAGCGCGACGCCCGCCATAGGAACTGTAGACCCAACTACCGGAGTTTTTGCCGGCCTTGCCGTGGGTAATGCCATCTTAAGTTATACAAGCACCAACATGTGTGGTACGGCTACATCTACATTAAATGTCACTGTAAGCCCGATGCCCGCATCTATCTCCGGTACTTTGTCATTTTGCAGGGGGGCATCTTCAACGCTCTCTAATTCGGTGCCCGGTGGTACATGGAGTTCCGGAACAACTTCGGTGGCTTCTGTTGGTTCGGCTTCAGGCTTGGTGCTTGGTGTTACGGCAGGAACAGCATCCATATTCTATTATACAGGTAGCGGTTGTTTTGTTACGGCAACGGTTACTGTTAATCCTGCACCTGCTCCCATTTCATCAACGGCATCAGCGGTGTGTGTAGGCTCTGTTATTACCCTTTCAGATACAGCAGCGGGTGGAATATGGACTAGCAGCAGCTTGCCTGTAGCCACAATTGCCACGATAGGTAGCAGCACAGGAGTGGTGACCGGCGTTAGTGCCGGTACGGTAACCATGACGTATGCGATAGGGGCATGTATTGCCACAAAAACGATCACAGTCAATCCACTTCCTGCCATATCTGCTTCGTTCATACCAGATGGGTGTGGGGGTGGATACACGATAAATGCTACCGGATCAGGTATCGTTTCTTACACATGGGCGCCTTCCGCGGGGCTTTCCTGCACAGCTTGTGCTACTACCTGGGTCAATCCAACTGCTACTTCGACGTACACAGTAACGGGTGTAAATGGTTTTGGTTGTGCCAATACTGCGGTAGTGACGCTGAATGGTGACCGGATAAAAGGCTACGTTTCTTTTGCAGGTGCACCACCGGCAGTTCCCGATGTCAGGGTGTTTCTGATGAGGGTTGACCCCACAGACAGTTCGGTGCTGGCAATAGATTCCGCCTCGACATGTTTTGATGGTGTCGGGCATTATTTCGGATTTACAGGTAAGGCTGCCGGAAAGTACTATGTTCTGGCAGAATTACAGGGTACTATACCGGGCATAAGTGGATATGTACCGACCTATGCGGGGGCATCAGCTCACTGGGCGAAGGCGACGATCAATGACCACATTTCCGGTGGCGGCAACGTTGCCGATATAAACATGGTTTATGCCTCTTTGCCTTCAGGGCCGGGAACAATAAGTGGTTATGTTTACTCGGGTGCAGGCAAAGGAACGGCAGGTGAAGTGGCCGATGCGGGAGTGTTGGTGTTTCTGAAAGATGCCCTCACCGGTCAGATACTGACACATGCATTCACCAATTCAGAGGGTAAGTATTCATTCGGCAGTGTTGCAGAAGGTAGTTATTTGGTTTATCCTGAGTACTACCAATATTACACAACACCGTCTTCGGTTGTCTCAGTTACTGCTACAAACTTGTCTGTCGCAGACGTAACCTTTAAAAGGCATACCGGTAGTCGCACCATAAGGCCATTTGTTGTGAACGCGGTGTCGGAGTTAAATAATGCAGGAACAATTTCTGCTTACCCGGTGCCGGCAAAGTCGCTCGTAAATATTGTGAGCACACGTGGTTTCGGTACTGACGCAACTATTACTCTGACTGATGTGACCGGACGAGATGTCTATTCACAAAAGATACCTAATGGCGGTAATGGTCCGCTCAGTATTGATGTGTCGGGTTTTGCTGCGGGCATGTATCTGGTGAAGGTGCAGTCTTCTGAAGGCACATCGTCTGTAAAGATATCCGTTGAGTAGGGATTGTGTTCCTATTTAGTTATCAGGTAACACTTCCTGTGCAATTTTCCCTGAAAGTCGAAAGGTGTGGTGAGTGCAGTAATGTCTTTCACAGACACTGCAGGAATCGAGTCGCGTTCCAAAACAAAATTGCGGTAGTTGTTGCTGAAGTAGATCTTTCCGCCCTCGCGGCAACCCTGAAGCAGCTTCTTCAGCAGTTTTACGTGATCTCGCTGCACATCGAATGTGTCTTCCATTCGCTTGCTGTTTGAGAACGTTGGCGGGTCGCAAACAATAATATCGTAGCTGTCTTTGGGCATGTAGTCTATCCATTCCATCACATCGGCATGGATGAATTCATGCTGCTCACTTTTGTACAGCTTGTTATACTGCATATTGCGTTTTGCCCAGTTGATGTAGGTCTTGGACATATCCACAGATGTAACAGTGCTTGCACCGCCATGTGCGGCATACACACTGAAAGATCCCGTGTAGCAGAATAGGTTGAGCACATCAAGGTTTTTTGCCTCACTCCGCACCATGCCACGGGTAATACGGTGATCGAGGAACAGGCCGGTATCAAGGTAGTCGGTAAGGTTAATGATAAAGCTGAGGCCGCCCTCAGGAACTATCTTTTCTACTTTTTCCTCATTAAACTTTTCATACTGACCCTGCCGTCCGGCCTTACGTTGGCGCACTTTCATGTAGATGTTCGCGGCATCAATTTCCAGAACGCCGGCAATGGTCTCGCGGCAAGCCTGCAGCCAGGCCTCATGTTCTTCGTCTTCCATGCCATGTCGACGTTTGTACTCGGCAGCATGCACGGCACCGTTGTACCAGTCTATTGCAAAGGGGAATTCCGGCAGGTCATGATCGTAAAAACGGTAACATGCGATCTCCTGTTTGCGGGCTATTTTGCTGAAGTGCTTGTAAACCTTCGCCAACCGGTTTTGGAACATTATCTGCTTTTCGCTGCTCAATTCTGTGTGTTTGGATGGTAAAAGTAAATGAAAATGTTCACTGCCTTACATATGGGGTATTTGCACAATTACTAAATTTACATGGCCTTTTGGAATAACATTCCCGAATTTCCTTAGGTTTGTATTTACCAATATCAGAACCAGCAGATGCAATTAGCTCAACGACTGAACTTATTCTCCGAGCCGCAGACAATTAAGATGGCCAAAATGAGCCGCGAGATGAAAGCCCGGGGAATCAATATAATAGATCTTAGCCTTGGTGAACCGGATTTCAAAACACCGGAACATATCCGCAACGCTGCGATAGCAGCCATAAACGAAGGATACAACAAATACACCCCCGTGGCAGGCACTCCCGAATTGCTCGAGGCGATCTGCACTAAGCTGAAAAGAGACAATAATCTTGATTATTCAACGTCCGAGATATTGGTATCTACCGGTGCCAAACACTCGTTGGTGAATGCAGTACTTTGTCTTGTTGACCCGGGTGACGAGGTGATCATTCCAACGCCGTTCTGGGTTACCTATGCCGCGCAGGTGCAGCTTGCCGAGGGTGTCGTGAAGTACATTCACTGCGATATTGAATCTGATTTCAAACTGAAACCTGAGCAGTTGGAAGCGGCCATAACGCCGAAGACTAAGTTGTTCATGTTCTCTTCGCCCTGCAATCCAACCGGTAGCGTGTATACCCGTGAGGAACTTGCTGCACTGGTGGAGGTATTTAAGAAATACCCCCACGTTTGCATCATCAGCGATGAGATATATGAGTATATCAATTTCATAGGCGGTCACGAAAGCATCGCTCAGTTCCCTGAGATAAGGGATAGGGTAGTTGTGATCAATGGAATGTCTAAAGGATTTGCGATGACAGGTTGGCGTCTTGGTTATATGGCAGCTCCGCGCGAACTGGTACAGGCCTGTGATAAATTGCAATCACAATTCACCTCAGGTGCCAGTATAATCACTCAACGCGCTGCTATAACGGCATTGCTGAGCGATCTCGGTCCCACTCACGAGATGGTTGCTGCGTACAGGCAGCGCAGAGATTTTGTTTCGGCCGCATTGCAGAAGATACCCGGAGTAAAAGCCAACAATCCGGGAGGCGCATTCTACGCCTTCCCCGACATCAGCGCGTTCTTCGGAAAACGATATGGCGAACATGTGATAGAAAATGATGTGGATATGAGTATGTTCCTGCTGCACGAGGCACACGTGGCCACGGTGAGTGGCAGCGCATTCGGAAGTCCGCAGTGTATTAGGTTATCTACAGCAAATTCTATGGAAAATCTGAGGGAGGCGCTAGAACGCATCACTAAGTCGCTTGCTTTGCTGCAGTGATTTGGTGTTGCACAACATTAAACCAATTGAATTATTTGAAGTCATACTTTTTTGCTACTCCCGGCCCATTGCCGGGAGTACTTTCTTGGTAGCGACTCATTCCGATTGCCTATGAAATTTTATTCAGGTGCCGTTTTGTTTTTTTTCATCATGTTGTTGCTGTCCGCACAGGCATCGGGCCAGGGCATTGTTTTGTCGGGCCGTGTTGTAGACAAAAAGGATGCAGCAGCACTCTCGGGGGTTACGGTGATGCTGGTGAGTGTAGCTGATTCGACAAAGAAGACCGGGACAGTGACCGGGACGGACGGCGATTTCAGCGTCAGTAATATACCCAATGGTAAGTACCTGCTTGTGCTTCGTTATGTGAGTTACCGCACTGTAAGACGGTCGATCGAAGTTGCCGGCAAGGATATAGCATTCGGGACTCTGGAAATGGAGGCCAGTACCAGAGAGCTAAAAGGTGTCACGGTTTCGGGGCGTCAGATAAGGGGAGAGCAGAAAGGCGATACCAGCCAGTTTAACGCAGATGCCTATAAAACAAATCCCGATGCCACCGCTGAAGAGCTGGCAGCTAAAATGCCCGGTATTACTTCTGATAACACAGGGGTAAAGGTGAACGGAGAGGCAGTGCAACAGGTGTTGGTGGACGGAAAGCCGTTTTTTGGAACTGACCCTACGCTGGCACTGAAGAACCTCCCGGCCGAGGTGATAGACAAGATCCAGGTATTTGATAAATTGAGCGATCAGTCCATGTTCACCGGTTTTGATGACGGCAATGCGCAAAAGACCATGAACATCATTACCCGACGCAATAAGAGTGAAGGGGTGTTCGGGAAAGTGTACGCGGGATATGGGACGGACGACAGATACCTGGCCGGTGGCAATATGAACTTTTTTAATGGTGACAGGCGCATCACCATACTGGGACTCGCCAACAATATCAATCAGCAAAATTTCAGTCAGGAAGATGTGCTTGGCTTAGGTGGCGGTCAAGGTCGTGGTGGTCGTGGACCGGGCGGTCGCGGTGGAGGAGGTAGTTCCAATAATTTTATGGTGGGGCAGCAAGGTGGTATCAGTGCCACAAATTCGTTGGGGGTCAACTACTCTGATACCTGGGGTAAGAAGGTAAAGGTATCGGGCAGTTATTTTTTCAATGGTACCGACAATAATAACGACTCGCGCACATCGCGCACCTATTTTGCCGGTCCTTCCAATTCGTCGCTGTATGATGACAATAGCCTGTCATCAACAAAAAACCTGAATCATAGGTTCAATATGCGCCTGGAATACACGATAGATTCAGCCAACTCTATAACATTCTCTCCTTCGTTGAGTTTGCAACACAACGATGCGTCAACGTCGTCTTATGCTAAGACCACGGCAGCTGATATTCTTCAAAGTTCCACCAATAATGCCACCACATTATTGAACGACGGTTATAACGCCTCAGGTAATTTGCTGTATCAGCATAAGTTCAGGAAACCAAGGCGAACGATCTCTGTGAACGTGAATGGCGGTGCCAATGAAAAGATAGGCGAGGGTACTAACTACTCCCAAAATTCTTTCTACAATTCTGTTGTTACGGGTTTGGGTAGAGATCAGCGGTATGATCTACAAAGCGATGGTACTAACGTATCGACCAATCTCACGTACACCGAGCCAATAGGGAAGAAAGGACAACTGCAGTTCAGTTATAACCCTTCATTCAGCGGGTCAGCGTCCGATAAAATGACTTATAGCAAGGATGCGGTTACCGGTGACTATTCAAAACAAGACACGCTGTTCTCCAACATATATGCCAACACATACACAACTCAAAAAGGGGGTGTCAGTTTCAGGGTGGGAGAGCGCGACAAAAAGACGAGTTTCAATGTAGGTGTCAATGTTCAGCAGGCAAACCTGGCAGGCGATCAGGAGTTTCCCGCAGTGGCGCACATCTCCCGATCGTTCTTTAATGTTCTGCCCAATGCTTTCTATAATTACAGGGCAGCTGATGGCAGGAATATGAGGGTGATGTACCGAACCAATACCAATGCCCCCTCCATCACGCAGTTACAGAGCGTAGTGGATATCTCAAACCCGTTGTTGATGAGGACCGGCAATGCCGATCTGAAGCAGTCGTATGAGCATACGTTTGTGGTGCGCTACGGTCTCACTAAGGCAAAGACCGGTCGTAATTTGTTCCTGAACATATACGCTAACAAGACTTTCGATTATATAGGTTCATCAGTTTACCAGCCCAGCAAGGACAGTCTTTTCGCTGATAAGGTCTCCGGTACTTCTATCCTAATCAACAGGGGCAGTCAGATATCCCGCCCGGTCAATCTGGACGGTTACTTCAGTTCGCGTTTCTTTATTACTTACGGTTTCCCTGTTGGATTGATCAAGAGTAACCTGAACCTGAATGCAGGGCTGAATTATAATATTACGCCGGGGCTGGTCAACGACGTGGTGAATAAGGCCACCAACTATGTACCTTCCTTTGGTGCTGTATTGAGTAGCAACATCAGCGATAGGATCGATTTTACGGTGTCCTACACCGGCAACTATAATGTGGTGAGCAACAGCATTCAATCGCAGGTTGCCAATAATTTTTACAACCATGTGGCATCTGTAAGGTTCAACTGGGTGTTCCTGGAGAATTTTGTTTTCAATACCAACTTCTCTAATAACTACTACACCGGTTTCAGTGGCACCGGTGCTCAGAACTTCAATTTGTGGGGAGCCTACGTTGGGTACAAGATGTGGAAGAAAACGCTCGAAGCACGGATCAGCGTTTACGACATACTCAATCAAAACACCAGCGTGGCCCGCACGGTGACGGAGACTTACTTTGAGAATGCCAATACAAATGTGCTGCGACAATACTTTATGGCACAGCTCACCTATACGATCAGGAAGTTTAAATCGGGCGCACCACCTGAACCCGAAAAGCAGGACGATATGATGAGGCACCGCGACAACGATTTCAGAAGGCGCGGGCAGTAAAAAAAATAAAGCGGCATACTTGCCGCTTTATTTTTTTATGACCTTAATAGTTGTTCCTGATTAATGCAGACCCATTGCGCCCAGATATCGTTCTGCGTCGAGAGCGGCCATGCATCCTGTACCGGCAGCACTAACTGCCTGCCTGTATATTTTGTCCTGCACGTCGCCGCATGCAAATACACCTTCAATGTTGGTCTTAGTAGAGCCCGGTTGCGTGATCAGGTAACCCTGGTCGTCCATATCCAGAATGCCGTTAAACAGGCTTGAATTCGGCTGGTGACCGATAGCTACGAAGAACGCTTTTACAGGAACAATTGTCTCTTCGTTGGTCTTGTTGTTCAGCAGTTTTACAGAATCAACTTTATTGTCGCCCATTACTTCAAGTGTTTCTGAGTTCCAGTACACTTTGATATTGGCTGTTTTCAGCACCCTGTCCTGCATCACCTTGCTGGCGCGCATCTCGCCGCGACGCACTATCATGTGAACGGTGCTGCACAGTTTTGATAGGTACAACGCTTCTTCGCATGCCGTGTCGCCGGCACCTACTATAGCTACTTCCTGACCTTTAAAGAAGAAACCATCGCAAACCGCGCAAGCCGATACTCCGTGTCCATTGAGCCTTTGCTCCGACTCCAGTCCCAGCCATTTGGCCGACGCACCTGTAGCTATGATCACAGAATCAGCTTCTATCCATTTCTCTTCGTCTATCTCCACTTTGAACGGGCGCACCGAGAAGTCGACCTTGGTCGCCATTCCCCAGCGTATATCCGCCCCCATGCGTTGTGCTTGCTGTTCAAAATCCACCATCATTTGTGGTCCCATTATACCATTCGGATACCCCGGGTAGTTCTCTACTTCTGTAGTTATGGTAAGCTGACCACCGGGTTGCATTCCCTGGTACAGCACCGGTTTCAGATTGGCACGTGCAGCGTAAATAGCGGCCGTATATCCTGCCGGACCTGATCCTATTATCAGGCAATGTACTTTTTCGTTCGCGTTCATCATCTATGTAATTGTCCTGCTTTCGCAGATTAAAAATATTTTTATCGGGCGTTAAAGATGCAAAAAAATCATGAAACTACTCCTGAGTTTACTCATTTGTGTGGTACCGTGAGTGTTTTTTCAAAAACACCATAGCCTGCCCACACGCCCAATGCACCGTTTTTCATATTAGTCATAGGGTTTATGGGTGTTGCGAATGGATTACCCACTGCACCTTTGGCAAATTCAAGTGAATTATAGAATTGATACACACCTTTGTCTATGGCGCACCACTTGAGGGTCACGCTCTCGCCAGGGAAGAAGTACAAAAGAGAATCACGGCTTATTGAGGTGCCCGAAGTTTCCTGGTAACCCGCAACCAAACCTATCTGGTTTAGCTTTTTACCGTTAATTATCTCGTCGCTGAAATTCTCTGACGGGAAAAAAAGATCATTATTCCTTCTGGTGAAATAGCGTACATAGTCTCCCGTTGTGTCGGGGTCAGAGTAGCTGACAAAGAGTTGACGCGCGCTATCAGCGGTGTTTTCGCCTGCGAAGAGTGGCTCAGCAAACCACATGCTGTCTATCCCCTGTGGGCTGGGGATCTTTGTTACGCCTGTGTATGTTTTGCCTTCATAGGTTACGGACAGCGTATATGTCTTTCCCACCTCACCAAGGATCAGATTGTTCAGATTGAAATTGGTTGTGTCGATCGTGTAGACCGAGTATTTGAATGACAGACCTGTATCCACTGTGTATTCTTTCAGCGTCACGGTTTTGCTGCCGTCAGATACTGTAACCACAGCATTGTGAATGAAACTTTTCTCCAGTGTTCCCAGATCGATCTTTGAAAAGAAGCTCATAGAGGAGTTAAGCACAACAAACGGAATGTTGCCCGATTCTATAGAACCCTGCACCACTACCTGAGGAGGAGAGCTTTTCAGATCTATCTGTACCTCCTTTTCGCATGAGGTGAGCAGAATGGATGAAATTGCAATTAATGCAAGTTGTAGTGAATAGAAAATGTGGTGTTTCTGTTTCTTCATGTAGTATCGCGTTATTGGTTCAGGTATTTTCCGTCGGCACCATAGAGTACAGGTGCAAGCTGGTGATGTTGTTCAAAATAGTCATATCCCGACTTCAATGAAGCCCAGAATTGTTGCTTTTCAGTATTCCCCTGAAAGGAATTCTTGAGGTAGTTGATGCCTTTTTGGGTCATTCGGGTGGGGAAGATATGTACCGGAATATGCTCTTGTCCGTTGAGACGTGCCCCCAGGCATGCGGTATATAATTCCGAGATCCCGTCATCGCCCATCGGTAGGCAGCCTACAGTCAAACAACCTCCGTGAATGAAGATATTTCCACCCGCACGTGCACCCTTCGTTTGTGTCTGATCCGAGTAGTTGGGGTAGTTGATCTCAAGCGACAAATGATATTCGCTATGTGCATTAAAGTCGTCAATGAAGTAGAAACCTTCCGGCACCTGTTTATCCCCTTGCTGGCGTTTCGGGCCCAGCGCGCCTGAAATGGCGCATACCCTGAAAGTTTTGACCAGTTTAAATGGTTCTGCCTGATCGTTGCGTGCCCACAATTCGAGGTCATTCTGCGATTTGAAAGCTCTTATAAAAACATCGCAAGCGGGCCACATAATGCCTTGTGCAGCAAAAGCACGTTTTACCGTGTCTGAATAGCGTTTCCAGGCAGTGGATACCCGCTCTGACGAAAACTGCGCTTCCTTAAATACCCGGACATCGGTTTGTGCTTTCACCAATACGGGAAAAAGCGATAACAAAACCAGAGAAAATAACCTTGTCACGAACATTGAGAGATGCAGCACATCGTGTTTAGCCGATAAAATTAGGAGAACTATATTAAATGTTATCTTAAAATGCCCTGATCCATGCGTGCAGCTGATCTTTTTTGCCATCGCCCGGAACCGTAAAACGCTAAAAAAATAGCATTTTTCGATTACTTTTGAGCCAGAGGTCCATTCTTTTCGCTTTTTGCCCGTATGAAGGTGCTTTTACATGAAAAAATGGACTGATTTTTATTGTTCTATTACTGAAAAACATGCTGCCTCAGGTATCTTTTGTTATTCCACTTTACAATGAAAGTGAGGTTCTGCCAAAGCTGGTGGAGCGGATCAATAAACTGATGGATACCCTTCCGATGTCTGTTGAGGTGGTTCTGGTCGATGACGGTAGCCGTGATAATACGGCTGACCTGATCCAACAATTATCACTCACCGACAAACGGTATCATGCTGTGCTGCTTGCCCGCAATTACGGTCACCAGTTGGCATTGAGTGCCGGACTGTCATCGGCAAGAGGCACCGAGGCAATCATGGTGATAGACGGAGACCTTCAGGATCCACCGGAACTGTTGCCCGAATTTTACGAACTCTACAAAAAGGGATACGATGTTGTTTACGCTGTTCGTAAAAAGCGTAAGGAAGGTTTATTTAAGAAAATGGCCTACCATACATTCTATCGCATATTGAAATACATATCATATATAGATATTCCTTTGGATAGCGGCGATTTTTCCCTAGTAAGCAGAAGGGTAGTAGATGTGTTGAATAAGATGCCCGAAGAAAGCCGGTATATACGAGGCATGCGCACCTGGATAGGCTTTAAACAGATAGGGTATGAATACGAGCGAGACAGCAGGGCAGCAGGCGATTCGAAATATTCTTTCAAGAAGCTTCTGAAGTTGGCCCACAATGGGATCTTCAATTTTAGTGAGTTCCCCATTAAGCTTATTACTAATCTCGGTTTGTTCGCCATACTTGTGTCGCTTGTTTATCTGGCCAATACGTTGATCCAGAAATACATTTACCACAACGTTCCGCAAGGGTTCACTGCGTTGCTGTTTGCCATCATTCTGTTCAGTGGTGTTCAGCTCATTTCTTTAGGTATCATCGGAGAGTATGTTTTGCGCATATTTTTCCAGGTTAAAGGTCGTCCGCTTTATATTATTAAGAAAAAGATCATAGAGTCCGAAGTGGTTGACTAAAACCGGTCACGTTTTCTTTTCAATAAGCTATAAGAAGAATGAGTAAAAAGTATAGATTGGCATTATGGCTACTGGCGGTCATTTACGTTGTGTACCATTTGGCTACGCTCATTTACTCACCACTTCCCTGGTTCGACGAGATCACCTTCCTTAGTATGACCGAGTCATACATGAAGGATGGTACGTTGTTTGAGCAGGTGCGTATTCTGGGAGAACCGGCCGAGAAGCTCAACTACGGCCCCATCTATTTTGTGTGGCAGGCGTTCATGATCAAGACATTTGGTTACGGCATTTTTACGGTCCGCATCACCAATATGTTGTTTGGCTTTTTGTCGTTGTTCCTAATTTACAAGACTGCCTTAAAATTACGATTACGCAACGATCTGGCTATTGCTGTAGTAGTGTTTACCGCGATAGAGCCCAATTTCAACCAGTTTATGCATTCAGGCCGCATGGACTTCATTGGTCTTTCATTTTTCTTTCTGGCATACCTTTCTTTTCGTTCTTCTGAAAACGGGGGCAAGTCCGCGTCTTACCTTTTTCCGGCCATAACCGGTGTGCTGCTATGTAGCTCCATTCTCACCAATCCGCGGTTTGTATATGCGTTCCCTGTTTTTATTGCCTATTTCCTGTACGAGATGTTCGCGTTGGGTGGGGCTGACAGGCTGAAGGCGTTCATGAAATATGTCATTATCGGTACCTCGTTTGCTTTGGTGTATTACTTGTGGGTTTACCTCACTTTTGGCGGTATCACCGAGTATATCGACTTTACAAGAAAGGCCACTTACCTGAAAGACCATCTGGGAATGGGCGCGCATTTCCGCATCCGCTACAACCTGTTCATCTTTCTGTTTTCTTTTATTGCTGTCGGGTATTTCGGGCTCAAAGACCGCTTTAAAACAGATGTGCATCTGGCATTATTCACCGTGCCGGCCATTGCGTCTTTTGTGGCTATCGTGCATGGTGGTATTGAGGGGCGTTATTTTACGTTAGCTATTCCTTTTGTGGCGCTGCTGCTGGTTGGCATTTCCTTTCAGCTTATGGAAAACAGGGCGTTTAAATATGCCACAGGTGCTATTGCGCTCATGTTTGCCGGTGTATTTGTGTTTAAGGCGGCATACATTGTTTCAACAATACCGCAGCACGACCCTGTGCGTAACGAGAAGCGGATATCACCTTATCTGGAATCAAATACGTCTGTTTTCGGCGATTTTGAGTTCTATTACATCGCGCGCAAAAAGAATTGTTCTTACCTCACTACCCAAATGAACGGGTCGGTGCCCGAGTTGACAGAATATATCTTGTCGCACAAAATTCAGTACGTAATGCTGAAGAAAGGCAATGACATGAAACAGTATTACGAGCCCGCCTTCCTGAACGATCATTACCAGCTTATTGCCACAATAGAAGATGAGACATACTCGAATTTCTTCGGTACCGTTATCAATAAGTTGCCATACAAGATCAGCGACAGCTACTCTTGCTACATTTATAAGTTTAAGGGGTAGATCCGGACAGGACTATTTGAGCAGCGTTGGAGGCGTGAACATATGACCGGGGCAACCATATTTTTTGGTGCCGCAAGATGAAATAGTGATCAATGCAATGATCGCTATGATGGGTAATACACGCTTCGTTCTGGAAAGTAGCTGCATACTTATTTGGTTATGAATAGTAAAAAGCTCGATTAACTTTGTACGAAGATACGAAAAGTAGCAAAACAACATGCAACAAATACATTTTATAGCCATTGGTGGTGCTATTATGCATCAGCTGGCACTGGCACTGCATAGAAAAGGTTATCTGATCACCGGCAGCGATGACGAGATCACCGATCCGGCAAAAAGCAACCTGGCGGCCGAGGGTTTACTTCCGCCCCAATTTGGTTGGTTTCCCGAGAAAATAACCGGCGCTCTGGATGCTGTGGTGCTGGGCATGCATGCAAAGGCCGACAACCCCGAGCTGCTTGCTGCAAAGGCTGCCGGTATTCCGGTTTATTCCTTCCCGCAATATGTATATGAGGTAAGCAAGAACAAGAAAAGGGTAGTAGTAGCAGGCAGTCATGGCAAGACTACAATAACATCCATGATCATGCACATCCTGAAGCATCAGGGTGTTGATTTCGATTATCTCGTGGGTGCCCGTGTGGCCGGTTTCGATCAGTCGGTCCGCCTTACTGAGGCACCGTTGATAGTTTTGGAAGGAGATGAGTATCCGGCATCGGCCGAGGAAAAGCGCCCCAAGATATTTTTCTATCACCCCCACATCAGTGTGTTAAGTGGTATTGCATGGGACCACATCAACGTTTTCCCAACTTACGATAACTACTTCAATCAGTTTGAACAATACTTGCTGGGCATGGAGCAGGGTACTAAGGTGTTCTACAACGGAGAGGACACCGAGGTGATTAGGGTGATCGCCGGTTCAGGTGGAAAGACCGATGCCCGCGCCTACGTTACACCACCATTTCATTATGAAAACGGCTACCCCGTTATGGAAACAGCCGACGGACAGGTTCATGTATCTGTTTTCGGCAGGCATAACCTGCTGAATATGCAGGCAGCTATTGATGTGTGCGTGGAGCTTGGTGTGAGCGAAAAAGACTGTTATGCCGCTATTGCGTCGTTTACCGGTGCAGCCCGCAGGCTCGAAAAAGTGAAAGAAGAGCCGGGATTGCTGGTGTACCGTGATTTTGCCCATGCCCCGAGCAAATTAAAGGCTACACTCGACGCGGTACGTGAAGCCTATCCAACACATCATCTGGTGGCTTGTTTTGAGTTACACACCTACAGCAGCCTCAACGAACAATTCCTTTCGGAGTACAGCGGCAGCATGAACGGGGCTGATGACGCCATTGTGTTCTTCAGCCACCATGCACTCAGCCTTAAGAAGTTGCCCAATCTGTCCACAAACACGGTCAAGGGTTACTTCGATCGCGAAGACCTGTCTGTAGTTGATAACAGCAGCCAATTGGAAGCATTGGTGCGAGATCGTATCTCGGGCAAAGATCGCCCGGTTTTCCTTTTGCTCATGAGTTCGGGGACGTTTGATGGAATTGACTGGAATACCGTAAGTTCGCACTAGAAACACCACCAATGTCGCAACTGAATTTAAAGAAGCCGATAGTATTTTTTGACCTGGAGACCACCGGGACCGATCATGTCAAAGACAGGATCGTGGAGCTGGCATTCGTGAAGCTGCTTCCCGATGGAAAGAGGGAGAAATATGTAAAGCGGGTCAATCCGGGTATTCCTATACCACCGGAAGTGACCGCCATTCACGGCATCTCTGACAAGGACGTTGCAGATTGCCCCACTTTTAAACAGATCGCGCATCACCTGTACGACTGGATAAAGGGCTGTGACCTTGGCGGTTATAATTCAAGTAAGTTCGATCTGCCGCTTTTGGCTGAGGAGTTTCTTCGCGTTGGCATCAACGTTGATTTTACCGACCGCCACATGGTAGATGTGCAGCAGATATTCTTTAAGATGGAGGCCCGCACGTTGAGTGCCGCCCTCAGCTTCTATTGCAACAAGCAACTTGATAACGCACACAGTGCCGAAGCAGACATTGATGCAACCATAGAAGTGCTGGAAGCACAGTTGGACAGATATGCCAATATCGGAAACGATGTTCCCTCGCTGCATCAGTTCACCAACAATGACGATTATGTAGATTATGCCCGTCGTATAATAATGAAAGACGGACATCCCGTGTTCAATTTTGGCAAACACAAGGGCAGGAAGGTAGAGGATATATTTACTGCAGAGCCTCAGTATTATGACTGGATGATGCAGGCCGATTTCGCCTTGCACACCAAACAAAAGATATCCGAGATCCTCAACAGGATGAAGCTGAAGAAGGCAGGATTGAAAGTTTAGCATTTTTTTGGCCACATTTCATCAGTTAATACTTATTTTGCCGTCTAATTTGCCCGATTCTTTTGGATAAGCTTGTAATCATACCGACCTATAACGAGAAAGAGAATATTGAAAAGATCATCCGGAAAGTGCTGTCACTACCCGGTGATTACCATATTCTTATAGTTGACGATGGCTCGCCTGATGGCACCGCAGGTATCGTCAGGTCGCTGCAGTCCGAATTTACCGGACGGATACATTTGCTGGAAAGGAAGGGTAAACTGGGGCTCGGCACGGCATACATCGCCGGTTTTAAATGGGCATTGGAGCGCAGTTACGAATTCATCTTTGAGATGGATGCCGACTTCTCTCACGACCCTGAAGACCTGAACCGTTTATATGCTGTTTGCAGCACTACTGCAGACGTGGTGGTGGGTTCCAGGTACACAAAAGGAGGTAAGGTGGTGAATTGGCCGTGGGACAGGATATTTATCTCCAAAGGTGGTGCTATGTATACCAAAATAATTACATGGATGCCCGTAAACGACCCTACTGCCGGTTTCATATGCTATAGGCGCAAGGTGTTAAGTACTATTCCGCTGGACGAAGTTCATTTTGTTGGTTACGCCTTTCAGATAGAAATGAAATACCGCGCCTGGAAGCTTGGTTTCAAGATAGACGAGGTGCCCATTACCTTTCGCGATAGGAAAGAAGGCGTTTCTAAAATGTCAGGTGGCATTATCAAAGAGGCTATGTACGGTGTTTGGAAGATGCGTAGCTTCTGATCTGGTACTTCCTGCTTTATGTCTATCCCGTCGACTTTTTCCCTTCATTAATAAAATCGCAATAATTCGATTATTTTTGCGTCCCAATTATTCCTGATGAGTCGTATTTACTTTGATAATGCTGCTACAACGGCACTCGATCCCGAGGTTCTGGATGCAATGATGCCATACCTCACTGAGAAATTCGGTAACCCTTCTTCGGTTTATTCCTACGGTAGGGAAACCAAATTGGCTATCGAAAATGCCAGGAAGTCCGTTGCACGCATTATCAATGCAGCACCCGGCGAGATATTCTTTACATCTGGCGGAACTGAAAGTACCAATACTGCAATAGCTGCCGCCATCAGAGATCTGGGTTGCAAGCACATTATCACTTCACCATTGGAGCACCACGCTACGCTGCATACCGTTGAGTACTATGCACACACAGGGCAGGCCGATCTGAGTATCGTGAAGCTTACGGAACATGGTCACATTGATGTGGCCGATCTGGAGCGTTTGCTCGCGTCAAGCAAGGTGCGCTCGGTAGTTACATTGATGCATGCCAACAACGAAATTGGAAATCTTCTGGATATCAAAGCTGTTGGTGAGCTTTGTCGCAAGTACGATGCTATTTTCCATAGCGATACCGTGCAGACGGTTGGTCACTATCCTTTCAATCTCAAAGACATCTACGTTCATTTTATCAACGGTGCCGCACACAAGTTTCACGGTCCCAAGGGGGTGGGCATTCTTTATGTGAATGAGAATGTATCT
Source organism: Flavipsychrobacter sp. (assembly GCA_016786565.1). Classification (GTDB taxonomy): domain Bacteria; phylum Bacteroidota; class Bacteroidia; order Chitinophagales; family Chitinophagaceae; genus Nemorincola. The sequence continues at coordinate 9,571 of JAEUVY010000044.1, read as the reverse complement.
ATCAAACCATACCTGAATGGTGGATCGCAGGAACGCAACATGCGCGCCGGAACCGAAAATCTGTACGGTATCGTAGGTTTTGCAAAAGCGTTGGAGTTGGCCACCAACAGATATGAGCAGGACAGCGCGCATATCAAGGGAGTCAAGTTGTACATGGCTGAAAAACTGAAGGAAAACTTCCCCGATGTAGTGTTCAATGGAGATACCTTTGGCAATAGTCTGTACACCGTACTCAATGTGTCCTTCCCGCATACCGAAAAGTCAGAGATGTTGCTGTTCAACCTGGATATGGCCGGCATTTGCGTGAGCGGCGGTAGCGCCTGTACAAGTGGTGCATCCTCGTTGAGCCATGTTATCAAGGCTATAAGTGAGGGTAAACCAACAGACGTTGTGCCTATCAGGTTCTCTTTCTGCAAGCACAATACCACGACCGAGGTCGATACTGTTATCGACAAGTTGAAGGAGCTGATGTAACGAGTACAGCGATATCCTGAGGATATCGACTACTCTGCCTTTTTGAAGAACACAAAACCGTTTTTACTGTACAGCATTTTCAGCTGTGGTTTCGCCGCATATTCTGCACTGTCATTGATCTTGCAGATGAAATAGGTGGGCTTGTCGGTCTTCCCGTTCAGCAGCCAATGGCTGTTTGCTTCAGGCGTTTTTCGCCCCGTTTCGTCGGTGCGGTAGTAAACGTATTCGGGATTGGTGGACGCGTTCTTTTTTGTGTAGAATAGATTGGCATAACTACGGTAACCAATAGGCTGCACATATACATCTTTTCCCGCCATACCTTCAAAGAAATCAATTGCCGCGCGCTGGGTGTATCCTTCTATTTTGGGTGTAAAATGCAGAATGGTTACCTGTATCATAACTACCTGCACGCCCACCAGAAGTAGCAGGCCTTTGCTGGTGTTTCGTTTCAGATATCCTATGGCTATCCATAGCCCTATCAGGTATGTCAGTCCCCATATACATTCAACATAAGACCATTGCACGTTGGCTTGCAGGTTTCCTACTGCAAACTTATCAGCAATGAATGGTACCAGTTTGGCTTTGTTGATCCCCACTACCGGTAGAAGGGTAATGAGAAGCGCAAGTATAGAACCAACAGAATAGAGTAGTATCCGCACCCATTTTTTGATAGCGACTCCCTGATCGGTGAGGTTGTATAACTGAACCGCAGCCAGGTAGGTAAGCGGGAAATAGCAAAGGGAAGAGTAGTGAACGATCTTGGTTTTTACTATCGAAAATAAGATCAGTACCACCCAGAAGAGGATCCACATCCACTGTGTAAGTCCGTGTGTGTTGATCTTGCGCTCTTGTCGTTTTCCTATGTACTGGAACAAAAAGATCGAAGCAGGAAAGCACCCGATAAGCAGCACAACAAAGTGATAAATAAAAGGTCCGCCATGGTCGGAATCTTCTGTGCTGAACAATCGGATCTGGTATTGGATAAACTCGTTGAGGTACCATTGCCCGTATTCAGCACCGTGCATCAGAGTGGCGCTGCCTATCCAGAGCAGAGCAGGAACAAACGCGAACAGAATAATAGTGGCCAAATGTTTGGTCCGGTATCCGTCGGTTCCTTTGTTCACTACCAGGTATGCCACAAACGACAACCCGGCAACAAGGATAGCAACCGGCCCTTTGGTAATGGCAGCCATACCCAACATCAGCCCCGATAGCATGGCATGGATTCCGGGACGTTTACCAACTTTCAGCAAGTATATCTGCAGGAACGCAAGGAAAATGAACAGGTTGAATGTGGGGTCGATGATGCCCGACTTAAAGTAGAGATGGGGTAGCCATGAAGCTGCGAAAAGAATTGCCCACCACGTACCTACTTTTTCGTTCACAGCGCGTCGGCCGGCATAATATACCGCGCACAATGTCGCTACTCCGGTAAGTGCATTAGGGAATCGTGCAGCGTATTCACCAACGCCAAATAACTTCATCGCCACCACCTGAAGCCATATGAAAAATGGCGGCTTTTCCCAGAACGGCATGAAGTCGATCTGCGGACGAAGGTAGTCGCCTGACACGATCATTTCGCGGGCGCATTCGGCAAAATTGATCTCGTCCCAGTCAAAAAGATGCACGCCACCCAGAAACGGGAAGAATAGAATCACACCAACTAATATAAGGACTCCGTAACGCTGCATAATGTCTGTGTCGTGTTACATTTCATCAGGGGTAACGTAACCCGAAATGGAATTCCGGCAGTTATTATTCGTCAAAAGCGGGCGGCAGCACAAAAATAAGGCAAAACCATGGCACCTTCCACTTGTAAAAAAGTGTGCCGCACTTTAGCTGTGCGGCACACTATATATTAAAAAGAATAAACTATTTTACTTCAACCAACCTAAAACCCAAAGACATAGCCTTGGTGTCAGGCAGGTAGGCTGCGCGCCTTGTTACAATGGTCTCGTTGGCAGTACTTGCATAGGAGCCGCCGCGCACTACTTTAGATTTTCCACCCACTGGACCCGTAGGATTGCTTACAGTGTCTTTACTGCCATAGTTGAGTGCATACCAGTCAGCTACCCACTCCTCAGCATTGCCACACATGTCATAGATACCAAGGTCATTTGGCTGTTTCAGTCCCACACGATGAACGTGGCCGTCTGCGTTATTCAGATACCAGGCAATTGATTGCGGACCGGCTTTACGACCGCTGAAACGCTCGCCCGATTTTGTCTTTTCAGCAACCATCAGACCTTTTTTGTTTTCTGCAACAAGCAATTCACTCGCGCCACTGCGGCGGCGTTTTTCCTCGCGCAGTTCTTCATTCACCCCGCCACGCGCTGCAAATTCCCATTCAGCTTCAGTGGGGAGGCGGTATTTTTTGCCTGTTTGGCTGTTCACTTTGCTGATGTATTCCTGCACATCATCCCACGAAACATTGGTCACCGGGCATTCGTCGCATTTGTAGAAAGACGGATTCTCATCCATTACGGCCATCCACTGCTGCTGCTTGATCTCGTACTTGCCCATATAAAAGTCGTCGAGAACAACGGTATGAGCAGGTTTCCTGTCTGCCGATCCATCATTGCTACCGAGGTCGAACGTGCCACCCTGAACTTTCACTGTTTCTATATGGAGCGGACCAAGAATTGTTTTGTTGTATTTTCTTTGAGCCATAGCGGGCTGCACCAGCAGCAGCAACAACAAAGATGACAATCCAAACTTCATATTTTTCTGTTTTTGTTAGTGTTCTTTTTACTCAGCACTCATCTGAACAATTCGTGTTGGCTCCATATTGGCGTTGCGCATTGCCACATTTCGTGCCACTGCTTGTGCCAGTTCTGTAAAGGCCGCTTTTGATATCGGTTCGTCGTCTACAACTGCCGGTACACCGCGGTCGCCACCTTCGCGAATGCTCTGAACTATAGGAATCTCACCCAAAAACGGCAACTCAAATTGTTCTGCCATTTTCCGGGCTCCGCCCTTTCCAAATAGATAATATTTGTTCTCGGGCAACTCCTGCGGTGTAAAATAAGCCATATTTTCTACAATTCCGAGTATCGGCACGTTGATCTGAGGTTGTTTGAACATCATGATCGCCTTTCGTGCATCTGCCGCTGCCACAGCCTGTGGTGTGGAAACCACAACAACACCCGTCACGGGTATGGTTTGCACCAGTGTCAGGTGCACGTCTCCGGTGCCGGGTGGCAGGTCTATAACCAGATAGTCCAGCTCTTCCCAGTAAACGTCTGAAATGAATTGCTTCAACGCCGAGCTTGCCATTGGCCCTCTCCATATCACTGCTTGCTTTTCGTCAATAAGCAACCCTATCGACATCGCTTTCACGCCGTAGCGCTCCATGGGCACTATCATACCTTTGCCGTTCACTTCTGTCATTTTGGGGCGTTCATCCCTCATGCCAAGCATTATAGGTATAGATGGACCATAAATGTCTGCATCCAGCAAGCCCACTTTCGCGCCCTCGTTGGCCAAGCCTATTGCCAGGTTGGTAGCAACGGTAGATTTTCCTACGCCACCCTTGCCCGACGCCACCATAATGATATTGCGCACTCCCGGAAGAACTGCTTTGTTGTCCTTACGGTTGCTGTTTACGTTGGATGTCATATTGACTGTAACAACGGCTTCCTTATCTACAAGGTGTTTTATAGCGGTTACACACGCTTTTTCTATCATCTCCTTTAGCGGGCAGGCAGGTGTGGTCAGTACCACCGTAAACGTTACCTTCTTACCATCTATCTCAATATCCTTCACCATGTTGAGTGTCACCAGGTCCTTCCCCAGATCCGGTTCCTCTACTTGGCTCAGAGCAGCTAATACAGCGTCTTTCGTTATCATATAAACCTTTGTTAAAGTGTAAAAACAAGACAACAAAAGTACAGTAAAACGGACTTACTTTGTCTATGACGGGATAGACGGTACTCAACATGATCGAGTTGCCTGATAAACGAAAAGAACTAATTTTATATCGTGATGCGAATGAGGGTACTTTATGCCTTTTCTATATTTTCCGGTGCCCTTTTTTCGGTGCTTAGTTCGATTGGGCAAACCGGATATGATAATATCATCCAGATTAATGGGGTGGTGATGACCGCCGACAGCCTGAGGGCCGTTCCCGGAGCTACTGTACTTGTAAGGAACAAGAACAGAGGGGTTGAATCGGAATACACAGGTGTTTTTTCTTTGGTGTGTTATAAAGGCGACACGCTCGACTTCAGCAGTATTGGTTTCCGTTCAAAGACATTTGTCGTTCCCAAGGATATTCAGGGACAATATTATTCCATGATACAGTTGATGGTTCAGGATACGTTTTATCTCCCTGAGACCATTATTCGTCCGCTTCCTTCTAAAGAAGCTTTCGATTATGCCTTCAAATACTGGCACATCCCCAATGATCAGTATGAGATAGCCAGGAAAAATACCGATGCCTATCTACTGCGCATGCTGGCTTATTCTTTGCCTATGGACGGTAGGGAGGCTCAGGCACGCCAGTTGCAGCGGCAGTCGCAAGAAGCGGTATATTATGGTCAGCGACCACCAATGAACATTCTGAACCCGATAGCGTGGGGAGAGTTTTTTGAGGCTTGGAAGCGGGGCGACTATCGCAAAAAGTCGTACAACCCCTACAGAAATAATAAGTAGTGGTGCAGTTGGTCAGAAACGTTTTTCAGTCTCCGATCGTTAAGAACATAAAAAGAGCCGCTCCGATATTTCGGGCGGCTCTTTTAGTAATGCGGCAAAGTATCGCTTATTCAACCTTCAAACGAACGATATGCTGATTGCCGGTCTCGGAAATAAACTGACCGATGTATAACCCTGCCGCAAGCTCCACCGGAAGGTCGATCACATTTGTCCCTGGTTGTACCGCCGCGTTCATCACACATTTTCCATCGTAAGACAGAATGCGGAAAGTGCCCGACTCACCCGTTTCTATGTGCAGTATTCCTGACACAGGGTTAGGGTACACGCGGAACGCCGGAGCATCGTTACCAGACAATACCTCGTCTTTGGCTGCTGTTACGGTAAATGATACCGACTTGAAGCAGCCGTTGGGAACGGTATATGTAATAAGAGCCGACCCTGTACCCATACCGGTGACAATACCACCTGAAGATTCTACCGAGGCAATAGAGCTGTTACTGCTCGTCCACGTTCCCGATGGGGTAGCGTTCGATAGCGTACGCGATCCACCCACTGCTGCGGTAAATGTTCCTGTTATATTTGCGGGAGACGCGTTTACTGTTCTGGTGGTCGAACGGTAGCAGCCGTTCGAACCCTTGTACGTTATAACAACGGTACCTGCGCTCATCCCGGTCATTGCGCCCGAAGTAGTATTGATGATGGCGATCGTAGTGTTGCCGCTTGCCCATGTGCCACCTGTTGGGCTGCCGTACTGTACCGTTGCACTGCCTGTACACACACTGCCTGTGCCTGTTATTGCCGAAGGCAGTGCTTTTACAGTGAAGTTGGTTGTTTTATAGCAGCCTGGAGAAGCTGTGTAGGTGATCACCGAAGTTCCTGCCGAGATCCCTGATACGACACCCGAGGATGCACCTACTGTTGCCATCGCTGTATTGCTACTGCTCCACGTACCGCCCGATATTGTATGCCCAAGCGTATTTGAGGCTCCCACACAGGCATTTGTCGTTCCTGTAATGGCAGCCAGGGCCGCGTTTACAGTGACAAGTGTTACTGAGATACATCCTGCGCCTGATCTCACGTACGAGATATTGGCCGTGCCTGCCGCAACACCCGTCACAATTCCTGAAGCAGATCCTACAGTTGCCTTGGTGGTCGCGCTGCTGGCCCAGGTGCCTCCTCCTGAAGTATTAGCGAGGGTTGTAGTGCTGCCGGCGCAGATACTGTTGTTGCCTGTGTTTGCCGGCAGTGCGGCATTTACCGTAACAGTTGCATATCTCGCGCATCCTGTAGCTAATGTGTAGCTGATGACCGAAGTGCCGGCTGTAGTTGCTGTAACGGTTCCGGAACCTGCCACTGAGGCAGCAAGATCATCCGAAGACCATGTGCCACCTGAAGTTCCAGAGGTCAGTCTGGCAGATCCCCCCACACAGTAAGCGATGGTGCCGGTTATCGCTGCGGGGAGGGAGTTTACAGTTACTGTTTTGGTTGTTAGGCAGCCTGTTGGAAGTTTGTAAGATAACCTAACAACACCTGCAGTGATACCTGTTGCGGTACCCGAGGTTGATCCTATTGTTGCTGCAGAGGAGTTACTGCTGCTCCACGTGCCATCGGCTGTTGAGCTGGAATAGGTCAGTACCGAACCGGCGCAGATCGTATTACTGCCGGTAATTGTAGCTGGAAGTGGGTTTACCGTTACGATTGCGGTTGAGTAACAGCCCGTTGTGTTAAGTCGATATGTCACCGTAGTAGTGCCGGCAGCAATGCCGTTAAGTAGCCCTGAAGTAGAACCAATGGTACCCACTGCGGTGTTACTACTGCTCCATGTGGCGCTTCCGCCAATAACGCAGGTAAGCGCTGATGCTGAAGATGCACATACTGCCCGGTTGCCGGCTATTGCCGGTGGGTTGTTTGCGATGTTAACCGACTTGGTTACAAAACACCCGTTTCCTGTTACATAAGTAATTACCACAGCTCCCGCTGTTATTCCCATTAATACACCGGTTGAACCATCTATGCTTCCCACAGCGGGGTTGCTGCTGCTCCATGTTCCGCCGCTCACTGCATGTGTAAACGAGCCACTAGTGTTGATACAAATATAGGCCGGACCGCTGATGGCCGCCGGCGTAGGAGATACTGTAACTACGCGTGTGTTAAAGCAGGAAGGGTTGACACGGTAAGTGATTGTTGCGGTTCCGATTCCCATTCCCTTCACTATGCCGGTTGTGCTGCCCACAGTTGCTTTTGCTGTTGTGCTGCTTACCCATGTGCCGCCGCCTGTGGTGTTCAGGAGTGTGGTGGTACCTCCTACACATAAAGTAGTATCTCCTGTTGACAAACCTACGGACGGAGTGACAGTCAGAATAGCCGTTGCCACACATCCGCCTGTATGATTATAGCTAACTGTAGCTGTTCCTGTTGTTACTGCTGTAGCCACACCTGTGGAAGAACCGATGGTAGCCGTGCTTACGTCAGAACTACTCCATGTTCCGCCGGTAGTAGCATTTGTAAGTTTCGTGGTGCTGCCTGCACAGGTGCTGAGTGTGCCGCCAATGGCTGCCGGTGGGGCGCCTATGGTCATTGTTTTTACCGAGCGGCATCCGGTAACAGCTTGTGTGTAGGTGATCCGGGTAGTTCCCGCCGCTACACCTGTCAGTTCACCCGTGGTACTGTTGATGGTTGCTGCCGCGGGCGTCGATGAGATCCATGTGCCCCCCGTTGGTGTGCATGTGAGTGTGGTTGTTGCTGTACGGCACAGTGCAGAAGCCCCTGAAATTGCTGCAGGCGCTGCGTTAACTGTTACTTCAGTCGTCCTGTAACATCCGCTTGTCAGTTTGTAGGTGATCGTGGTGGTGCCCGATGAGATACCTGTTACAGTTCCACTCGGAGATTGGATAGTGGCTACGCCCGTATTGCTGCTTGTCCACACGCCCAGTGTCGTGATGCTCAACAGGTTGGTAGTGGTGCCGATACATGCGTACAGAGTTCCTGTGATTGCTGCAGGAAGTGCCTTCGAGTTGAACGTAGCGGTAATCCTGCAGCCCAGTGTTGTATGGTAGGTGATCATCGCATAACCTGCCGATACCGCTGTCACAACTCCCGAAGCGTCTATAGTTGCAATTGATGGGTTACCGCTGCTCCACGTGCCGCCTGACGTTGTGTGAGCAAGCGTAGAGGTTTGGTCTACGCAGGCGTTCAACGTGCCGGTTATAGCTGCAGGTGCAGCGTTGATCGTTTGCACCCTTGTAGTATAACAGCCGGGTCCATCTAAAATATATGATATTACTGCAGTTCCTGCGCTCATACCTGTCACCGATCCGGTGGCAAGGCCTACTGTAGCTTTTGTTGTATTGCTGCTCATCCACGTACCGCCTGACGATGTATTGGATAGTGTTGCGTCTGAACTTACGCATACTACCCCTTCTCCCGTGATGGCGGGTGGCGCTGAGTTCACTGTTACGACCGCCGTGCGCGCGCACGAACTTGACAACGTGTAGGTAACCGTTGTTGTGCCCGTTGTGGCCGGCAATACCGATCCTCCGGTCGTGATCGTAGCAACTCCGGGTGCACTGCTGGACCATGTACCTCCTGTTGGCGAAGAAGAAAGGGTAGTGGTGCCTGCAGGACACAGTGCCAGAGTACCACTTATTGCAGCCGGCATATTGTTTACGGTCACTTCCGCAGTTACTCTGCATCCGGTAGCAAGGGTGTAGCTAATGGTTGCGGATCCCGCCGATACTCCAGTGATTGTACCGGTAGCGCTGTCAATTGTTGCAACTCCTTCATTGCTGATCGCCCATGTGCCTCCTGCCGGTGTGCTGGAAAGTGATACACTACTTCCCTGACAAACAGTAAGCGAACCGGTGATGGCTGTCGGACCGGCAACTACATCTACAGTTGTTGTTACCTGACATCCTGATGCCGGTATCCGGTAAGTTATCGTGGTTGTTCCAACACTCATTCCTGAGATCAATCCCGATGTCAGATTTGGATTTGCGATGGTGGTATCTGCACTGCTCCAGGTTCCGCTTCCGCCTACCGTGCTCGACAGAACAGAATATGAACCGTTACAGATAGTTGTGTTGCCCGATATCGGCTCAGGTTGGATCTGTATGGCCACCCATTTTGTCCTGAAACACGTTGCACCCAAAGAGTAAGTGATTGTAGTGGAGCCAACACTCAGCGCTGTGAGTAAACCGTTTGATGCATTTATTGTTGCTCTGGTTGTATCACTGCTTGTCCATATACCACCAGAGGCCGCGTGTGCCATCGTAGCAGTGAATCCGTTACATACACCTGATGGTCCGCTTATTGCGCCGCCCATTGTTCCATTCACACTTACTTGCACAACCGCGCGGCAACTGTTTGTTCCGGTGTAGGTAATGTTACTGGTTCCACCAGCCACACCGGTCATTTCACCGGTCAGCGAATCAATCGTAGTGACCGC
>JAEUVY010000007.1 GCA_016786565.1 Flavipsychrobacter sp. | reverse complement strand
GGTGAAATTGTTGAAATTTGATACTGGCATAGTGCAGATTTTAACGTTAATAATTGGCGACTCAGATCGCATCTAATTAAAATTGCAGCACTTTTTCGGTGACTGCTCACTGCACTATGCTTTTCTTACATAATTACTTATAGGATTTGAAGATGGTAGGAATCGCAAGCGGACGCTTGCATGAGTGAGGACGAAGCGAGACGCTTCGACCAGAAAGTGACACGGATTGTGGATTGTCTGTCTGGAACTGCCTGCGGTAGGCGGGCTGGTATAGGGAGATGATAGGAATCGCAAGCGGACGCTTGCATGAGTGAGGGCGAAGCGAGACGCTTCGACCAGAAGGGAAGCGAGACGCTTCGACCAGAAGGTTCGGGCACAAAGGTCTGTTGCGTTTTTGAAATGCAGCCAGGTGAGTTTTTATGATAGTGCGTTTTCTGTAGTATGGTAAATACCTCTCCCCGGCCCTCTCCGAAGGAGATGGTGAGGTCGAATGAGCGCTGGAGTGTGCTGTAACTGTCTGAATCACAGATTTTTTGGGATTACGCAGATGGCACGGATTGTGGGTTCGTTGTCTGAACCTGCCTGCGGTAGGCAAGCTATGATAGATAGGAACATGATAGGGGATCGTGGGTTTGTCTTTTTCAGAACTAAGATTGATAGGATGGGAAGATGGTAGGATTGTGTTTTTGTCTGAACCTACCTGCGGTAGGTGCGCGCGGGACAACCACCCCTATCCTCCTGACTGCTTTCGGGACAGGCTCTCCTTGTCAGGGGAAATCTCGAATGAGCGCTTTGTTGGGTGGGTTTTGTTTTTTTTTGAACCCCCGATAGGCTGAGTGGGGTTCTTTTCTTTATGTTCTTTTGCCTTGATGCAAAAGAACCAAAAAATCAAGGCTCTATAAAAATTGGCTAAAAAATGGCTGCACTCCGCTGCAAAATATAGATATCTATCGTTGCTGTTTTCGCTATTGTGCCCTCGCTACTATCAGCATTGGATCATCTACGTCCATAGATTTTGCGGCCGCTGCGTTCCGCCATTTTTCTTAACGCCATTTTTATAAGGCCGGAAGCTGCAGTGGTCATTTGTGAGATTAGAGGAGGGAGAGAATATTGAGCGACATCAAGATGAAGACGTTCGGAGAACGGGTATTATTGGGCGTTCCGGATTTTAGCGCAGCGAATCCGGAACAACGGAACATCAAAATGAAGACGTTCGGAGAAATGTTTACTCACCATGACAATTAGTTATTGCAGTTCTGAATTCCCTGCACTAAAATTGGGCTCGAAGTAATCAAACACTCTTTAATGCAGGAGGATAATTCCTATATTCGCAATAACGCTAGACTATGAACTTAATTCTTGCTGAGGAAAAACTCGATTCTCTACCTTTTGATATGATAAGCTGGAAAAAATTTGAAAAAATTTGCACAGATGTCTTGGGTGAATACGAATATATCGAAGAAGCAAGGGAATTTTTAAGTCAGGGAAATGGGCAAGAAGGAATAGACGTATATGCGTTGGATGTAAAAAACGATTTGTACATCAGCATGCAATGCAAAAATGAAAGAGTATTCGGGCCAAAGAAAATTGAAGCGGCTGTTCAATCATTTGTCAATGGCAGGTTTTTCAAAAAATCGAAGAAATTTATTCTCTGCACCCAACGCGACCTTGGGACAAAGGGTTGTGAGGAGGAAATTGAAAAACAGAGAGCTATTCTTCGGAAAAGTAATGTTAAGTTGTTAATTTGGGATAGCAGAAAACTCAACCGATTATTAAAAAAATTTCCTACAATAGTTTATGATGCCTTCGATATTAAGGTTGTTGAACGCTTTAATGGCCCAGAATATGCGAAGGGCTTTTTAGAGAAGATAGTATATAACGCGCCTAAACCGACTAAAATATTCTATCCGAAAATCGATAATTACATTGAAAGGGCTGTCAGTAGCGTTTTCGACAATGTTAGTTATGATGTAAATAACGAACGGAAAGTACTACAAAGAGTTATTGAAAATAGAGAAAGTACAAACAAACATTTCCTCCTTTTGAGTGAGGGTGGCAGTGGGAAAAGTATTGAATTGGCACACTTAGCTCACTATTTTTCTGAGTTGGGCAAGCCGTTTTTCCCGATTAAAATTGAATTGCGAGATTACACAGAAAATCTGACGATTGAAACGATACTTGATTCAGAATGTCCGAACTGGAATAATATTCCTAAAGATGATCTTGTATTATTATTTGATGGGTTGGATGAGATTTCCGAAAAGGGATATGGTGACTTCATTAAGAAAATGAACTTTTTCTGTAAAGGTGTGATAGGTTCTCATATTATTGTTACTTCCAGAACTAACTTTTATGACGTAGAACAAACCGAGGGAAGGTTCAGAGATTTTCAGATTATCACATTGAGATCGTTGTGTGACGGTGATATACAAATCTATGTCAAAAAGCACCTTGATACAAAAAGTTACAGGTTTTTGCAGAAAGTAGAAGACAATGGTTTAGATGAAATGCTTCAAACACCATTCTACTTAAGAGAGCTTGTAAAGCTATATTCGAAAGACGAAAAATTTGGAGTATTTCCAAGAAATAAATCAGAGGTAATTCAGCGTGTCATCGATGAATCTTTATTCAGCGATGAGAGAAAATTTGCGTTAAACGAAGTTTCATCTGTCGACCGAGATCGAAAAATTGAGCTCCTAAAACTGGTTGCCTTTTCTATGACTGAACTAGGGACTAACCGCCTAAGTTTACAAGATTTAAAAATGGTTGTCCCTAATGAAGTGGACAGAAATATCTTCAAGTTCACAATTCTACAGTATAAAGACAACGGAGTCCAATTTTCACACAACTTACTGCAGGAATATTTGGCCGCATTTTGTATTTACGACAAAAGCATAGGGACAATTACCAGTGTGATTTCCTATGCTCCGGACCACAATAGAGTAAAAAGGAAATGGATAAATGCTCTTTCTTTTCTTATTCTATTATTAGAAAAGAATGATCAAGTTTTTGCTTCACTTGTGGATTGGTTAGTCGAAAACGAACCTGAAGTTATCGTGAATTTTGAAGCTGATAAACTAAACAATGATACCCGATTTGAAATTTTCTTGAATATTATCGACAAATATAAAAGTTTAGGAATCTATATTCCATATAGTAATTTTAGTAAAGAAGAGCTTATGCGCTTTACGGGCACGAGCAAACGAGTATTGAAGTACATAATTGATGAAATTCAAACTGGTGCTCAGGCAGAAGTAAAGCTATATTTTTTGAGATCATTAGTTGAATTTAAAAATTATTTTGGGCTAGAAGGTGAAATTAAAAAGCTTTTAATGAGATGTGCAATCGACAATGAGTTAAATGTCTATTCACGAGGTGCGGCAATAGAGGCCCTGGCTTATTTAGGAAGTTTTATAGATATATCTGACGTATTCAGTTATCTCTTGGATAATAAATTGGATATGTCGGAATTCGAAGTAAGGCAGGGGGCGTTCGCTTTGATGAAAAAAATACATTTTGACTCGAAATTTGTTGATCTCGCTTTAAATAGCATAAAGTATCTAAATCAGGTATTTACTAGTGAAGATGCAACGATAAAAGAAGTGTTGCTAAAAAGTTTGTATTCTAGGGACGTACAGAAGATAATAGATTTTATAGTCTCAAGTGATGACTTGCTTGAATTATCTGGCGGTAGATTCCAATTTGACAAAGTTTTTTTCAAACCATTCATAGAGAATTGTATAAGAGCCTTTCAAGAACAGGATGAAATATACTCATTTATCGTCAAGCTTGTTGAAAAAATTTCACATCAGTATATATATGGTGAATATTATCTGGTAATTAATAGGTTCTTTTATGATACAAAAACAGATGTCAGGTTCTTTAACTATAATTATAAATTGGCATTAAATAATCAACTCGACATTCATAGGATGGAAGTTATGCTGTCGATTGCTGACATGAAATCGTTAAGGAAGCTATATCGTGACTATGAAAGGGGGATCTTGACTTATGATTTCATACGTATATGTCGTAATATTTTAGGTTCTCGGAATCTAGACTTGCACAACAAATTCTACCGATATATCAACCTAAAATCAGCAAATAAATTTGATTACGAAATTGACGTTCCAATAAATTGGGCTGAATTGCGTATTCGACAACAAGCGAGAGACCAAGAATTGCTTTTGGATAAAAGGAAATTCATGCAAGAAGTTGCAAACGTCTTTATTGAATCGAACAAAATTATTTTGACAAAAGAGGAGATATTTGAATACCGAAAACTATCTGTGACGCATGAAGAAAAAATGAACAATACAATTGTAATGGCACTCCTAAGAAGATGGGTTATTGCTCATGAGTCAGTTGATCTCAAGTCTGTGGAAGAGTATTACAATGAAAACAATTGGCAAATTTATGTATTTGATGAAGTGTATAGTTTGGTTAAAAATAAAAAAGAAGTACAGCGAGAACTGAGACAATTAACAATTGAGTATTTGCAGCGCAGCATTTCGAAAGTGAATTTTAGAGATGCGATTACTGACAAAGTGGACGGTGGTTTTAATTACAATATATTTTTGGCACGATTAAATGTGTTCAATCATGCATGGGACCTGGACTGGCCGGAGGAAACCTTGCTTAATCTATTATTTACCGATTATTATGGACTTCCCTATTCATCGAAGGCTCAAAGTGAACAAAACAGGCCTTGTGATTTTGTTTTAAGAAAAATCTCGGAGACAGAGAAAATAAGAAGACGGGTACTTGAGAACCTGAAAATGGATTTATCACGACGAGTAAAGGGATCGCATTATAGACTCTGCGAGTTGTTGCGTATAGGCGAGGCGAAGCATTTTCTTTACAGGGAGCTAGTAGCTGACATGTACGATTGCTATGATAAAACTTCATTAGCTGAGATCTACTTGAGCTTAGGTGGAGAGACAACGGATTTCTTAACAATTTTTGAGACGTATGTGAATCTCGATTCATGGTTTTATTATTTAGCGGAAAAGCTGATTAGAGATTATGAGGAGATTGTCTGCATTCGATTGGTAAATACTTTGGTTACTAATGTTGGGGAATTTCCCAAGCAATCTTTGAAAATTTTATTTCAATATGGCAGAATTGAGGCGATCGAATATTTTTGCAACTTCATATTATCTAAAAAGCAGTCTCCAATTGAAACTCATTTTTGGACTACAATAAAGAAGGCTGATTTTCCTTTTAACGAAGCGCTTGCTATGCTATTTAATGTACTGTTAATACCTTTTTCTATGCCAGAATTTGACGATAGAAACGAAATTTATGAACGGATGGATGAAAGTATCGTTACTCTGATTAACAGCATAGCTCTTCAGTCGGAATTTGCGTATCGGACGGCTAAGAAAAGTTATACATTCTTCATCGAAACAAACAAAGACAAATATCCGGCAGTGAAAAATATCAATTACACGCTCCAGTATTTAGATACCCAATATTACAAGACCCTGCAAGATAAAGTCACTATTGCAGATGTGGTACAGCTCAATAGGTCGATAGGATTGAGTTAATAGGCAAAATTTGTTTTTGCATTTGTGGTACTGAATTTAAACGCTCTAATCATAAAATGCTCTAATTTCTCATCGAATGAGAGTACATTGAGTATTGTCAAGATGAAGCACTTCGGAGAACGGGATGGATTCTCAGTTCAGAATGTGCATTGCTGAAATTCGAAACAACTTGGCGATTTTCTGAACCTACCTGCGGTAGGCATGTCACAGATTCGTGGGATTACGCAGAGGACACAGATTGTGGTTTGGGTCCTTATTACAGTAGAGGACAACGCACACAATAGCGCAGGGAATATCATTTAACGACGTCAAGATGAAGACGCTCGGAGAACGGGTATTATTGGGGGGGGATTCGCTGCGCTGAAATCCGGAACAAGCCGACTATGGCTTCAAAACATATTGCCCGGATGCTGTTTCAACTTTGACCGGCCTAAAACAAAAAAGCCCCGCTTTCGCGAGGCTTTCATTCTTAGACGTGATCCCGTTGGGACTCGAACCCAAGACCCATACATTAAAAGTGTATTGCTCTACCAACTGAGCTACGGAATCATAAAATAAGAACTTGTTTTCCCTGTTCGTTTCCGAATGGGAGTGCAAAGATAATGATATAGTTTTTCTGGCAAAATTTTTTCAGAAAAAAATATTTCAAAAACCTTCAAACCCTTGCCCCGAGCCACATTTAAAACATAGCAGAAAATGCACTTAGAAGTTGAAAAGCAACTTCACGTTCAGTAATCGCGATGTGAGGCGGTTGGGTACCGCAAACATATTGTTGGTGCTTCGGTCTTGTATCCATGTGTAGGACAGGGTGTTCTGTATGCTCAGCAGGTTGAACACCTCCAGGCTGCCCCAGATGCTCTTCACATTATTGAAGAAGCTGTTGGCATGGTATTCCTTCTTTTCTCCATCCAGCAAAAGGGCAGAAAAGCCGATGTCCACACGCTTGTAGTCGGGTATGCGCAGCACATTCTGGTACAGGTGACCGTTGGGGGCACCCACGGGCAGGCCGCTGGAATAGAGCATGTTTATGTGTGCCTTAAAGTTCTTGTTCTTAGGCAGGTAGTCTTCGAAGTACATACCCAGCATGAACCGCTGGTCGGAAGGCATGGGGAAATAGCTGTCGTAGCCGGCAATAGACGGGCTGTCGGTTATCTTTTGCTCGGCCTTCAGTATGCCTATGCTGATCCACGAGGTAGCATTTTCTACCAGATCGCCGTAGAGGCGCACCTCGCCGCCATATACGCGTCCTATGGCATTGTTCTTGCCTGTGTAACGTATGCGCACATTGTCGTACCGGTAGGGGTCCATATCCCACAGGTCTTTGTAATAGGTTTCCGCCGTCACCTTGAACGGGCGATTGAACATGCTGAAGTTGTAGTCGGTACCCAATACATACTGTAGAGACTTTTGCGACAGCAGTTGTTTGTTGATGTTGCCGGCAGGGTCACGCATCTCGCGGTAGAAAGGAGGCTGCACATACTTGCCCACCGAAAATTTCACGATAACATCCCTTTTCTTTGAGCGTGGTCTGTAGGATGTCTGCACGCGCGGGCTTACTACAAACTCATCGTTGAGGAAGCTGTGGTTGAAACGCAGGCCGACGTTGGCTGTAAACCGGCCTGAGTCGAATTTGATGTTGTCCTGAATGAAACCGCTGAGCCGCATATAATTGAAAGTGGCTGCGGAATGGAAGAACCGGGCGATCTTCAGTTCATTGGGGTCATAGGGCTGAGAGAAGCCTGCCGAGTCGCGGCGTTCCCATTCGTGCAGCTCATCGCTGATGTTGGTAGCGGTGGTGTTGGCGCCAAAGAGGAGGGTGTGTTTCTCGGCATCATAGGACCCGCGCAGGCCCACATCGCCAACGCCGACGTTGAGGTAGTTGCGGGCAAAATTCTGTATGCCGCCGGCACCCAGGTAGGTCTTTATCTGCCCGAAGTCGCGCTTGCTCATATCGGTCTGCAGCTCGCCCAGCAGATAAGCGCCGGTTATATCGTAAGTTTCGTACTCATTGGTCTGGAATCCCGACCCGAGGAATTTGATCCTGAATTTCGACCCTTCGCGGTGGTAGGCGGCCGAAAGACCGGCAAACCGGGAGTCGAACTGGTCGAATTCGCCACCCTGATAAAAGACGTTCAGTTGGTAGGCCTGGTTCAGTACACCAAAGCTGGAGGTTGATGTCTCGGGGAAAAACGTGAACCTGTTGCGTGCATAGTTGGCTATACCCTCCAGCTCCCAGTTTTTGCCGGCACGGTAGTTGACCAGCGCCTGAATATCTGTGAAGGACGGGTTATAAATACCCTTTGTAGGCTGCGACCTCAGCACATACTGATTGCTCTTTTGGCGTGCGCCTATGAGGTAGGTGAGGCGTTGGTTTTTGGTGGCGCCTTCCAGGTGCATGCTTGCGCCCAGCAAACTGGTGGTAACCGAGCCGCCGAATTGTTTGGGGCGTTTGTAGGTCACATCCAGTACGCTGGCCATTTTGTCGCCATATTTTGATTGGAAACCACCCACTGAGAAGTTGACATTGGAAACCAGGTCCGAGTTCACAAAACTCAAACCTTCCTGCTGACCGGTGCGCACCAGAAAGGGGCGGTAGATCTCGAAGTCGTTTACATAAACAAGGTTCTCGTCGTAGTTGCCGCCACGCACAGCATATTGCGATGTCAGTTCGTTGTTGGAGCCGACCGCAAGTTTGATCATGCCCTCAATACCGCCTATGACACTGGGCATGTACACGGCCTTGCCCGGGTCCAGATATACTGATCCGGTCTCTGTGCGTTTGCGCTGGTCTTTGACCGTGACCGGCCCCAGTTGTGTGGATTTATTTACTGCAAGCCGTACGTCGATGGTGCGGGTAGCGCCGTCCTGCAACTGAATATTGCGGTGGGCAGCCACATAGCCGGTGGCAAAGAATACCACCTTTACCGGTTTGCCGGCAGGTATCTCCAGCCAGTAATATCCCTTTTTGTCGGTATAGGTACCCATTCCAGTGGCCTCGTCGGCTACGAGCACCTGATCGACCGGTTTTTCCAGTTCATCACGCACAATTCCGGTCACATGAGCCTTTTGGCCATAGGATGCCGATGCGCATAGTAATAGAACGAATAGAAAAAGGATCCGATTTTGAGCCATATACCACCAAGTAACGGTATGAAAGTAAGATTATTATCTTACGTGCTTCAATCTTTTGATGGTTTCAACGGGATCGGATGAAGCGAAAACAGTATTGCCTGCCACGAGTACATCGGCACCGGCATCGAGAATGTCGCCTGCGTTCTCCAGCGTCACGCCTCCGTCTATCTCTATCAGCGTACCGGCACCAGCCTGGGTGATGATCTCTTTAGCCCTGCGGATCTTGTTGTAGGTAAGCGGCAGGAATTTCTGACCGCCAAAGCCGGGATTGATACTCATGACCAGCAGCAGGTCTATTTCGTGAATGATGTCTGCAACCAGATCTACCGGAGTGTGCGGGTTGATAGACAGGCCCGCCTTCATGCCCAGTGCCCTGATGCTGGTGAGCGTGCGGTGCAGGTGGTAGCCTGTTTCGTAGTGCACTGTGAGGTAGTCGGCACCTGCCTTTTTGAAGTCTTCGAGGTAGCGCTCGGGCTGCTCTATCATGAGGTGCACGTCAAATGTCTTTGTAGCGCGCTTCTTCATCTGCGCTATGATGGGCATGCCGTAGCTGATGTTGGGCACAAATTTTCCGTCCATTACGTCCAGGTGAAACCAGTCTGCTTCACTGTTGTTCACCATGTCTATGTCGGCACCCAGGTTCAGAAAATCGGCTGAGAGCATTGAAGGCGCTATTATCGGCATTGTATATCGGTTGTTTTTTGTTGAAATGTAAATGTGTCTGTATTATGCATTAACCCCTCACCTTCAGGCGTTTCAGCGCTATTTTGGGTTTCTCAAAGGTCGAATCGAGTTTGTTCGCAGTCTTGTAGTCTTCAATGGCATTGGCAAGGCTGTCCATCATTTCACTGCACAATCCGCGGTTGTAGTATGCAGCCGGGTTGCCGGGCGAGTTTTTCACCACCATGTCATATTGCCTCCATGCTTTTTCGGTAGAGTCTTCCTGCATGAGCAGGTAGCCCATGTTAAAGTATGCGTCAGAATAGTGGCGGTTTTTAAGAATACAGCGACGGTATTGGTCTTTGGCGCGTACCACATCGCCCATTTCCTGATACATGGTGCCCATGGCAAATATCGGGAAGACATCGGTGGTGTCCATTGCATAGGCGTTCTGCAGGTATCGCATAGCTATAGAGTCGCGGCGGGCACCGTGGAGGATACCCAGTTGAATGACCGCATCCCTGTAGTCGGGGGCCACCTGCACGGCTGTCTGGAAGTTTGAGATAGCCTTGGCCGTGTCCTTAGCGTCTTTATAGATCATGCCTTTCAGGAAGTAGGCCTCGGGATCGTATACGTTTTTGCGCAGTACTATGTTGATCTCCTCGAAAGCCCGTGCATAGTCTTGCAGATAGAGGAACAGCTTGGCTATTTTGAGGTGTGCCTTGCGGTCGTCCGGTTTCAGGGTAATGGCTTTTTGGATCCATTCGATAGAACCGCTGATGTCTTTGTTCTCGAAGAGGAGGTCGCCAATGGCACTGAAGTACTCGGCACGGCTTGAGTCGAGCGACACAGCCTTCTTATAGTCTTTCAGAGCCAGCGAGTCGAAGTGCATCTTTTGCAGGGTACGTCCGCGCTGGAAGTACAATACGGCGTCTGTGGGAGTTTTGGCTATCTCGTCTGTAATAGCCTTTAGAGCCGGGTCTTCTTTAAATACAGGGTTGGCTTCACCCGGGTCGGCCGCAGGACGGTTGTTGTTGCAGCTTAATACAAGCAAAATGCCGATAAGGAGTGGCAGATACTTCAGCCATGCGCTTTTCATGGCGCAAAATTATTAAAAAGAACAATGCGGATGGTTCTGTGCAGTACCCCGATATGCAGAAAGAGGGCGGTTTAGGGAATAAGGTTGAATCCAAACGTGACGAGCTGCTGAACCACCACCCCAATGAGCGCAATAAACAGCCCGAAAATGAGCGGATATTTTATGAAAATGCTCCATGTCTTCCCCTTCCGCTGCCTTTTCTTCATATCCTCGTCCAACTCATACTTTCTGAAGACGCGTACCGCCAATGCCTGAAGAACGATAACAATAGCTATGGCCACCAACTGTTTCCATAGCGGATTGCGAGCCCAACCAGTGATGGCTGCACCCAGCGGCGACATAGTGGCCGTGACAAGAACTATGTACAGGATGTGCCCGTTCTCCCTTTTCATACCACGAAATTAGACATTATATAGCAAGAAGGTGAGTCCGCACGCCTGATGCCCGTACCCTATTTTCCCCTACCTTTGCGCCCCGATGAACCTGGAAGTGCTGCAGGGCTTGTATCAGAATGATATCCGCATAAAACAGATTGCGGCCGGCAGCGCATTGCCCGGAAAGAAGATGAGGATCTACCTCGATAATCTGCGTGGTTCATCTGTCAATTTCATAGCAGCGGCCATCTGGCAGCTCACCAATAACAATCACGTTTTCATTCTCAATGATAAGGAGGAGGCTGCTTATTTCCACAACGATCTGGAGCATCTTACCAAGGGGTTGGATATATCCTACTATCCCGATTCGTTCAAACGGGCCGGTCATTACAACGAGCTGCACAGCAGTCACGTAATGTTGCGCACCGAGGCGCTGAGCCGTTTTGCAGGCAAGGACCCTCACAAAAAGGTGCTGGTCACCTATCCCGAGGCATTATTTGAAAAGGTAGTGAACCCCACATCGCTTAATACCAATATGATCGGTATTAAAGTGGGTGAGAACCTGGACATAGACGCGATGCTGGAAAAGTTCGTGTCGTTGGGTTTTCGCAGGGAGGATTTTGTGTATGAGCCCGGCCAGTTTGCTATGCGTGGCGGCATATTGGATATCTATTCGTTCGGCAACGAGCATCCATACCGTATTGAGTTGTTTGATACCGAGGTGGATAGTATCAGGATCTTCAATCCCGAGACGCAGTTGTCTGAACGCAAATTGTTGCAGGTTTCCATCCTGCCCAACATAGAAACGCGTTTCGAGTCGACAGAAAAAATATCATTGCTGGACTTCCTGCCGGATAATACCCTTATCTGGGCTAAGGACCTCCAGTTTACAATTGGCAAGCTGGAGAAGATGGCTGCCGACCTGCCCGAGACCGTGAAGCTGGGACAGGTGGCAATAGACCATGAGGAGGAGTGGTTGAAGGAACTGTCGAAGGCCGATTTTGAGGCCGATGGTACCTGGGCCGGAAAGCTGAAGGGGCGGCACCTGCTGGAATGGTACAACCATTCGCTGGAAAAGATAACCGGCGATGATGTGGACGCGACCCTACAGTTTGCCACCGAAGAGCAGCCGGTGTTCAACCGCCAGTTCAATATGCTGATAAGTGATCTGCAGAAGCGGACCGCTGACAAATATGTGCCCTACATATTTGCCGAGAATCCCCGCCAGCTGGAAAGGCTGCGGAGCATTTTTGACGACCTGAACGCGGGTATCAACTTTGTGGCGATACCTACGTCGATCAGTAAGGGTTTTATAGATCATGATAAGAAGGTGATCTGTTATACCGATCACCAGATATTTCAGCGTTATCACAAGTACAATGTAAAGCAGGCATACTCCAAGGGTAAGGCGCTCACATTGCGTGCATTGCGCGAGTTGACGCCGGGAGATTATGTTACCCATATCGATCATGGTGTGGGTGTGTACAGCGGGTTGCAGAAAATAGAGGTGAATGGCAATATGCAGGAGGCTATCCGCATTCTGTATAAGGATAACGATGTGTTGTATGTCAACATCAACTCGCTGCACAAGATCAGTAAGTACACCGGCAAGGAAGGAACCCTGCCGAGGGTGAATAAACTGGGCAGCGATGCGTGGCAGAAACTAAAGAACAAGACCAAGAAGCAGGTAAAAGACATAGCGGCCGACCTGATAAAACTCTATGCGAAGCGAAAGGCATCGGAAGGATTCTCTTTCTCGCCCGATAGTTACCTGCAGACAGAGTTGGAGGCATCGTTCTTTTATGAGGATACGCCTGACCAGGCGAAGGCAACTGCTGATGTGAAGCGCGATATGGAAGCGCCTGCACCTATGGACAGGCTGGTGTGCGGAGACGTGGGTTTCGGGAAGACAGAGATAGCCGTGCGTGCCGCTTTCAAGGCCGTGGGCGATAGCAAGCAGGCAGCAGTGCTGGTACCTACTACCATCCTGGCGTTCCAGCACTACAATACATTTAAAGACAGGTTGAAAGATTTCCCTTGCAACGTAGATTATGTGAATCGCTTCAAATCTGCCAAAGAGAAGAAGGAGACGTTTAAGAAACTGGAAGAGGGAAAGATAGACATCATCATAGGTACACACGGCTTGCTGGGCAAGGATGTGAAGTTCAAGGACCTGGGTGTGCTGATAATAGACGAGGAGCAGAAGTTTGGGGTGGGTGCTAAAGAGAAGTTGCGCGAGTTGAAAGCGAATGTTGATACGCTGACGCTTACGGCCACACCTATACCGCGCACGCTGCAGTTCTCGCTTATGAACGCGCGCGACCTCAGTATCATCAACACACCGCCGCCCAACCGCCAGCCGGTGCATACCGAGGTGCTGGTGTTTGATGAATACGCCATACGCGAGGCTATCTATTATGAAACAGAGCGGGGCGGTCAGGTGTTCTTCATCCACAACAGGGTGCAGAGCCTGCCGGAGATGATGACGTTGCTGCGCAACCTTTGTCCGGACCTGAGCATAGGTATGGCGCACGGCCAGATGGAGGGGCACCAGCTTGAAGACGCGCTATACAAGTTTATAGAGAGGGAATATGACGTGCTGTGCTGTACCAACATTGTGGAGAGCGGCGTGGACATTGCTAATGCCAATACCATTATCGTTAACAATGCCCATCAGTTCGGTCTGAGCGATCTGCACCAGTTGCGTGGCAGGGTGGGGCGTAGCAATAAAAAGGCGTTCTGCTATTTGTTGGCACCGCCTATGAGCCTGCTGCCGGGCGATAGCCGCAAACGCCTGCAAACGTTGGAGCAGTTCAATGAGTTGGGTAGTGGTTTTCAGATAGCGATGCGCGACCTGGATATACGTGGTGCCGGTAACTTGCTGGGTGGTGAGCAGAGTGGTTTCATTGCCGAGATAGGCTTTGAAATGTATCAGAAGATATTGGCTGAAGCTATGCGTGAGCTGCGCACCACCGACTTTAAAGATGTCTTTAAAGAAGAGCTGGAACGCAAGCAGGACTTTGTGAGCGACTGCACTATTGATACAGACCTTGAGATACTGATACCTGATACGTATGTGGAGAACATCACCGAACGTTTGTCGCTGTACACACAGCTCGATGATCTGGAGACTGATGAGGAACTGAACAAGTTTGCGCTGGAGTTGCAGGATAGGTTTGGTCCGATACCGCCTGCGGTAGAAGATCTGTTCACAACATTGCGCAGCAGGCAGATAGCGTGTCAGCTGGGTTTTGAGAAGCTGATACTGAAGAATGAGCAGATGCGTTTGTACTTCGTCAGCAATCCTGACTCTCCATACTTCGAATCAGAGACATTCAATCACATTCTTGCGTACATACAGAACCGCACCATCAATGCGCGTCTGAAACAGGTAGGGAAAAACTTCCTGCTGGTGGTGGACAGGATCCGACGGATGAAGGACGTACTTACCTTCCTGGAAGGTATGCGCATCAAGCCGAAGGCGTAGCACTACTTAGAGTACCACCCACCACACATTTCTGTTGGCCATGCTGCCCCATTTTTTGAAGCTGTCGTAGATAGTATCGTGTAGCTCTTTCTGGTTCACCTTCTTGCCTTTCTCTGATATCATATAGTCGGTTTCCTTGGGTGGTGTTACTTCTACCTTGTTGGCTACCCATGTAGTGTGCAGGCGCGGAATAGCAAGTTCCAGTATCATGCCGGGCAGGCCGCCGAACATTTCGGGGCCACCGCTCACAGGGATATCTTCTGTGTAGAACGCAACCACATAAACGGTATCGCAGATGCGGCCCACGGCTTTACGGCATTTGTAGTTGGCTATGGTGCGTATCTCATCGCGTTCTTTCCAGTCCATCACACGCATGGTGTCCTGTACAAAGAACTTCTGATCGAAAACCGATTTACTTGCTTTAACTGTAGCAGCGTGCAGGTCGGTAAGCACCACGTTGTCGGTAGCAGGACCGCCGCCGAACATTTTGAACATGTTGCTCGCTTCCACCTCTCGGCCGGGTTTGTAGATGATGCGGCTTGTATCAAATATCATGTCGAAGTAAGTGGTGTTGAACTTGGGCATTTGTGCCTTCATCTTCTCTACCCATGCATTGCCTTCCATTTCAGCCATCTGGGCATGCATGTTCACTTTGCGTTCAAATTCTATTTTGCCGTAGTAGGTATGTTGCGCGGTGGCGCGGCAGGTAAGTATGGTCAGTATTATCAGCAGTATTGTATGCTTCCTCATTGTAGTATGATTTTCTTAAGGGTCTATAATTAATGTCTCATGCGCATGCCGCCGCCCGATGGTGGTGGCGCGCCTGCAGGAGTGTGACTGAAATTCCAGATCACGTTCAGCATCGCGTACCTGCGAATGGTGTTGTAGCTGTTCTGCGTGAGAATGCTGCCGTTGGCTGTGCGGCTGAAGCCGAGGTTCTGGTTCAATATGTCGAATACTGATGCGCGGATGGCCAACTGTCCATTCTTAAGCAGTTTCTTTTCCACCCATGCGTTCCATTTTATCACGTTGTTGTTGGTAGTAAAGACAGCAGTTTTTTCGCGGAACATCATATCCACCGATGTGCCCACCTGGAACTTCTTAGGCAACTGCACCGATCCGTTGAATTCGTTGCTGAAGATGTAGTAGTTGATAGCAGCAGGATTGTTGGAAGAGATATTTGTATTGTACGAGATCTCCGGATTCCACTGGAACTCGAATTTGTCTTCTTTGTCATAGTTCAGATACGGGCCGAAGGACACATTGCTGTTGTCGCTTGTCACTTTGTTGCTGTTTATCACACTGTTTACCCGGTAAACAGAACCGTTTGCTTGTGCGCCCAGCATGAAGTCGCTCTTGCCTAACTTGAAGCCGTAGCCCACATATCCGAATCCGTTGTAGTTGCCGTCCACATTTATGTACTTGGTTTTGCTGAGCGGACCTATCACAGTCTGTTCGGTGCTTATTGCGTCTGATATGGTGCTGAAAGTGGCATTGGCCCACAGGTATCGGTTTTGCAAAATCTTATAGTCGTTGAAGCGCAGCGAAACCCTATTGGTGAATGACTGCCTCAGTTGGCTGTTACCCTCTATCACGTTCAGCGGGTCCACGTTCTGCTGGAATGGCTGCATCTGCGCAATGGTTGGCTGAGAGGTGCTGCCCTGATAGTTGATATTCAGACTTGTTTGCTTGCCGAAACGATAAGTGAATGCCGCCTTTGGGAAGAGGTTGTTGAAGCCACGTTTGGTAGTGGCGTTCCCGCGCATGATGTCGGTCTGCAGATAGTCGGTTCTTGATACATCACTACCCAGAGAGAAGTTGTAGTTTTTGAACACAAATTTAAAGGCCAGCCCTGCGGAGTGGGTCTGTATGTTGAATTTGTAGTCGCTGCTCAGCGAGTCAACAGGCACATCGCTGTACCTGGTGGGGCCGCTGCCGGCCAGACTGTCGAACGATTTGTTTTCTGCGGTGCTGTTATTTACGGTCAGTCCATAGCCGATCTCGGTGTACAAAACCTTTGATAGCGGTTCAGTATAGGTTGCCCTACCTGAGAAAGCCATAGTATTAGTGTTGTTGATCTTCTGCTGGCGGGTAGGCAGGTTGAACGTTGAGTTGTTCTTGTAAATATCGCTTTCCAACACGCCAGTGCTCTTTGAATCCTTGAAGTTTTCTTTCGCGTCAACAGAGAGCGTCCTTCCCTTTTTGGCAAATTTTTTACGAAGCAGGAAGTCAGTATTGATGAATTGCGCATTCGCGTCACTTGTTATGAGGCGGTCGTTGTAGCTGGTGTCAGGTGCATCGGTGGCTTTAAAGAAGTTGGCTGTCCGATATTTTGAGTATGTGTACGATTCTTTTACACCGGCATTAGATGTGATCTTGACGCTTGTATTGCTGTCGATCTTCCATTCATACATCAGGTCGAAGCCATGCCTGTCGCCTGTGCTGAACTGATCCTTGGTCATGTCCGTCACCCTTATTGAGTCCGTCAGTTGGTACTGGTTGGTGGTGACGCCGTCAATGTCCACATTCTGTCGGGCAAACCTGTAGTTTGACGAGAGGTGATGTTTTGATTCGTTCCACTTGTTGGCATAGTGCGCGCCGCCGGTCCATGTGCTGGGGAGGCCTTCGCCATTGTATTTCCCGTTCCAGCCCGAGAAGTCTTCATCGCTGCGCGCGGTGGTAACAAAAGAACCGTCTTCAGTGATCTCGGTGGAGCCGTTGCCCCCGCCGAATTTATCATTGTCCTGCCAGCCAAGGCCCACCTTGTCGGTATTGGAAGCAATGCCGAACAGCGAGAGTTGGCGCTTGGCGCGGAATGCGTTGAACATGGCCTGATTCTGGAAGAACCCGTCCGATCCTCCACCCGCATCAGCCTTGCCGAAATATCCCTTCTTCTTGTCCTCTTTCAGTTCCAGATTGATGGTCTTGGTCTTCTGTCCGTCATCTATGCCGGTAAAGTCGGCCTGGTCACTTTTCTTGTCATAGACCTGCACCTTCTTCACGGCATCGGCCTGCAGGCCCTTGGTCACTACCTTGGGGTCGTCAGAGAAAAATTCTTCTCCGTCCACCAATATCTTTTGTACGGTTTCGCCCTGTGCTATCACCTGGCCGTTTTTATCTACCTGTATGCCCGGCAGTTTTTTCAGCAGGTCTTCTACGGTGGCCCCTTCGCGCACCTTAAAGCTATCGGCCATGTATTCTGTGGTGTCGCCCTTTATTTTGATGGCTGATATCTGTTGTGTGAGCACGAACTCTGCCAGCAGGTGCGACTTCGATACCATAGGCAGATCGCCCAGGTCTGTGTTCTTTTTGATGTTCAGTACATCAATATAGTCGGCAAAACCCGGGAAGTTGACGCGGAAGAAATATTTGCCCTGCTTTTTTACCTGCGCACTGAATTCGCCGTTGGCATTGGTGCGGGTATGCGTTTCTATTACCGAGTCGGCGGTGCGGATCAATACCACCGACGCAGTGCCCAGTCGGGTGGCATTAAGCGTATCGGTAACAGTTCCTTTGATGGTGTAGGGTTGGGCCATGCCGGTAACAGCAAGCCCCATCGTAAAGACGAAGAGCGTTAATAGGTGTTTCATAAATAGCGCGCGGAGACGTATCTCCTTGTGTGTTGAAAAATTCTATGTAAAAGAACGAAACAAAAAGACACAGACCGTCTATGCAGCTGCCGCAACTTGCGGTGCCAGTGGTATTTAACATTTTCTTACAACAATGTTGTAGCTTGTAGTTGGGTCGATAACCTACAACTCATAGTAGGCTGTTACATTTGCACCATCACACAACGTGGCATATTTAGAGTCATATAAGAAGCTGAACAAGCTGTTGCAGGAAGAGAGCATGGAGCCCATGCTCAGCTGGGGTTTCCGTATGGCGCTGTCCGGTACAGTGCCCATAGTTTGGGGTATACTTACGGGGCGCATCAGCGATGCCGTGTGGATCACGCTTACTGCAGAGGCCGTTTCGTGGATAGAGTTGAAGGGCTCTTTTGCCTGGCGGTTGCGTGCGCTGCTTGCGGCTGCGGCATTGGGTGTTTTCTCTGCCGTTATGGGTTCTGTGACCGGTGGCAGCATCTGGTTGGGGTGCCTTGTTATGTTTGGTGTGGGGTTTGTGGCTACGCTGCTCAAAAACCTGGGCGACCGTGCCAGCGGGCTTGCCATCTGTTTTTACCTGTTGTTTATCGTGAGCAACGCGTTCCCAACGGCAACGCCTGATGAGTTGCAGCACCGTATGGGGTTGGTGGGCATAGGTATTCTATGGCCTATCGTTGTTGGGTTGGTTGCATCGGCCTTTATGCCCGAGCAGGAACCCTTCCGCAGGCACATTGCCCTGGTGTGGCGCTCGATATCCAACCTGGCCGAGGCAGTTTCTCAGAGCGACAATCGTCCGGGATACACGGGAAGTCTTGCCAAGGTCTATGCCCGCGAGAAGGACGTGCGCACGGCACTCAACAACTCTTTCGAATTCTATGCCCAAAGCGCCAACAATGCCAGTACCCGCGACAACGCTAAGTATCAGTTGCTGCAGTTGCGCAAGGTGGCGGGGCTTGTGGCGGTAAACGTGATAGCGATGGGCGAGGAGATGGAACGCATCTCCGTTCACAAGCTGGACAAGGGGCTTCGGGTAAAGGCGGCCTCTTTGTTCAATGCCCTGCGTGAGGCGTCAGAACGTATGTCGGCATTCGTTATCACGATGAATCCAGAGGAGCGGCTGCTTACACAATCGCAGGTGAACAGGTTGAGCAAACTCATTACGCTCATCCGTGAGTATCCGCTGCCGACCGATGTGCGCGAGGCTATGGCCATTGCCCGTATCCTGCAGCTTACCGAGCGCACGATACGCCTGCTTGATAACGCCATACTCCGTATCGATCAGATGGATGGCGACAAACCCGCTTTCCGTTCTTACTCGCTCATAAAAACAGCGTTCCTGTTCCGCCCCAAATTCCTGTTCCGCAACCTTATGTCGTTGTTCAACATGAACACGCTCACATTCAAATATGCCTTGCGGTCGGCTATAGCGGCAACGGTGGCCATGTTCATCTATAAGTGGTATAACATTGATCACGGCTTCTGGATGCCCTTCTCTGTGATGATCGTCATCCAGCCTTATTTCGGTGCCACACTCAAAAAGGCATTTGATCGTATCACCGGCACGGTGCTGGGTGTGTTTGCAGGTAGCTTCCTTTTGTACTTGCCGCAGGGCTATCATTTGCAGGAGGTGGTCCTCTTCTTTACGTTCATCCTCATGGTCTATTTCGTGAAGAAAAACTACTCGGCATCCGCATTCTTCATCACGCTCAACCTTGTGTTGTTGTTCAATATTGAATCGTCGTACAGCAATATGCTGATGGTGGCCCGTGTGGTAGCCACCATTGGCGGGGCGCTGCTGGCTGTGGCGGCAGGATGGCTGCTGCTACCCACGTGGGACAAAAAGCTGCTGCCCTCCTTCCTGGCCCGGGCGGTTGCTGCCAACTACGACTACTTCAACGCCACATTCTTTATGCCTGCTGAACACGCTAACTGGACCAAGTATAAACGTCTGGCAGAGTCTGGCAACAGCAATGTGTACGATTCGTTCAACCGGTACATGCAGGAACCCGGTCGCCGTAAGTCGGATGTGTGGTATGCCCTCATCACCTGCAATGTGCGCATCACCCGCAGCCTCAATAACATTCACATGGAGCAGGCCGAAAAGAAGATGGCTGATGCGCTGCAGGAGCCTGAGGAGTTGAACAGGAAGGTAGCAGAGTGTGTGGCGCTTTTTAATGCCGTGCTTGGTCATATGGAGCGAATGAAGCCCGGCGTGCTTCGCGGGCTGAAGCAGGTAGGAGCAGTACCACCACAGATCACATTGAACACGGCGCAGTCGTACGCGCTTGAAAAGATAGTGCTGGAACTAAAGGCTATGCTTGTGGACCTCAACAAACAAGCCGAAGAGGCATAAAAAGGCCGGAGACTTGCTCCGGCCTTTCCATATCGTACATCAGTGTTTTACACTGTTTTACCCGCATAAACTATAGGTATTTTCTTTTGGGTCTTTATCTGCCCGAACCCGCCCAATATGTTGCGCAGATTGTGCAATCCCTGACGCTTCAGTATCGATGCCGCTATAACGGACCTGTACCCGCCTGCGCAATGTACATACAGGTTGCGATCGTCTTCTATCACGGCAATGTTCAGCGGATCAGTCATGTCGCTGAGCGGCAGGCTGCGTGCGCCCTGCACATGGCCGGCTTCAAATTCGCCCGGCTTGCGCACATCTATCACCTCTATCATAGGGTCGTGCGGCAGGTCCATCGCAAATTCATCGGCCTCTATATCTATGATCATGTCTATCTGCTCACCGGCGTCCTGCCATCCTTCATATCCACCCTTCAGGTAGCCATGCACATTGTCTATTCCCACACGCGCCAGACGTGTCACACTTTCTTTCTCGCTGCCGGCTTCTGTCACCAGCACTATTGGTGTGTCAAACGGCAACAATATGCCTGCCCACTCAGCAAAGCGGCCATCCAGCCCTATGCTGATAGAATCGGGTACAAAACCGTTGGTGAAAACAGTTGACGCGCGTGTGTCCAGTATCAGCGCGCCCTCTGCTACTTCGTTCTTAAATTCTGCTATCGACAAGGCACGCAGTCCTTTTTCATACACCTCATCAAGGCTGGTGTATCCTTCTTTGTTGATACGGGCATTGATGGGGAAGTAGGCAGGTGGTGTAGAAAGACCCGTTGTCACCGTTCTGATGAACGTGTCTTTGTCCATATCCTTCAGCGCATAGTTGGTGGCTTTCTGCGCGCCTATGGTGCTGTGTGTCTCAGGGCCCAGGCTCTTGCCGCATGCCGATCCCGGTCCGTGCGCCGGATAGACGATAATGTTGTCGTTGAGTGGTTTTATCTTGTTGTTCAGCGTTTCATACATCATTCCGGCAAGCTCTTCCTTGCTCAGGTTGCCGCTGAAGAGGTCCGGGCGGCCCACATCGCCCACAAATAGGGTGTCGCCTGTAAAGATGCAATGGGGAGCTCCACTTTCATCGTGCAGCAGGTAGCATGTACTTTCCAGCGTATGCCCGGGAGTGTGTATGGCTTTTATCTTCAGCTTACCCACCATAAATTCCTCGCCGTCTTTGGCAACATGCACCTTGAAGCCTGCATTGGTATCCGGGCCATAGATAATGGGCGCACCTGTTTTCTGTGCCAGGTCTATGTGGCCGCTCACAAAATCGGCATGGAAATGGGTTTCAAATATGTACTTGATCTGCACATTCTTTTCTTTGGCCATCTGCACATAGGTGTCCACATCCCTCAGCGGATCTATTACTGCCGCTTCGCCATCGCTGGCTATAAAGTAGGCTGCTTCGCTGAGGCAGCCGGTATATAACTGTTGAATATCCATGCCGCAAATGTAATATAAAGGCATAGTAATGAGCTTAATATTGGCATAGGCATTACCGATAAAGAGGTTTTCCCGTTAACAATATCATATTTCACTTCTTCCTACCTTTGCACTGACACCCCCACACCGAACCCTCGTTTTAAAACTTGAATGCCATGGAAACAACATCATTCCCCACTGTCCATGTCGCCTATTGCGACGACCACGATCTTATTCGCGAAGGAGTAAGTGACATCATCTATAAACGCAGCCTTATGATGCCTGTTGACACTATTGTTGTCGACATTCAGGCACGCGACGGGGTAGAGCTGATAGAGAAGCTGAGTGTGGCAGAACACCTGCCCGATGTATGCCTCGTAGACATCAATATGCCCCGTATGAACGGCTTCGATACCATCCGGGAGATCCGCAGCAGGTGGCCGCAGATGGGCGTGCTCGTCTTTACGATCTTCGACCTTGAGCAGTACGTCATCCGTATGATCATGAGCGGTGCCAATGGTTATCTGGTAAAGAACTCGGGTGCCGAACAGTTGGTGGAGGCTATAGTTGCCATTCACCGCACCGGGATGTACTATCCCGACCTGGCCACCAAACACTTTTACGAAAAGATCAGATCGGGCCAGATACCTGAGCCGGAGATCAACCCCGCCGAGCGACAATTCCTGTCTCTGCTTGCGGCAGGCCTACGCTATGATGTGGTGGCGCAAAAAATGGGATTGTCTATGCTGGAACTCGAAAAGCTGCGCGACGAGCTGTCAACCCGTCTGGGTGTCAACACCCGGGCCGGTCTGGTGCTGTTTGCGGTACAAACAGGTATAGTGCCGCTTGAAATAGACACAAGCGGACTGGCCGTTCAATAAAAACTGATCAACGATTTTTGCTACAGCGGAATGTCTACACGCACCTGCTTGGAGAAGGCACGCCCTTTAGCGTCCTTACCATCTATCTTCCACATCACCGACCGCAGTTCCACCGATAGTGGTTTCTGCTTAGGGTTGCGGGTATTGCGAACGCTGTTCAGCAATGCTTGTGCCTTGCGGCTGTTCATGCGGCGGCGGCGTGCCAGTTTTTGCACGGCATTGCGTATGTCCGAAGGTTCTGCTTCGTAGTACTCAAGCGATGCCTCATTAAGGCCGGTAATAGGGTAGCTGCCGTTACCGCCCTTCACGGTTTTCCAGTCGGTGGTTACAGACAATGGTTCCAGCAGCATGTCGCCCATATTGCTGTGCAGC
The DNA here is from genome assembly GCA_016786565.1 of Flavipsychrobacter sp. Lineage (GTDB taxonomy): Bacteria > Bacteroidota > Bacteroidia > Chitinophagales > Chitinophagaceae > Nemorincola. The sequence goes on along the minus strand of JAEUVY010000007.1, from coordinate 33,870 downwards.
ATCACCACGGTCTGGTAGCGCTGAGATACTTTGGTTATGGTGCCGTTCACTTGCAGTGTTCCACCGTTCACATTGCCCGACGTGAGTGTGTACACTGCTCCATTGGCACGCTGCAGGTTCTTGTTTCCCGCTTGTTTCACGGCAAGGCCCGGTATCTGGATAGTTACTTCTTCGAATTCAGCACGCAGTCCCGGTCCGCTCGCTGCAGGTGCTGCAGCAGCAGTTGCAGTTGGTTTGGCCGCTGTGGCGGGTGCGGTAGTTGTGCTACCTGCGGGTGCCGGTTTTGTTGATGCTGCAGGTGTATCGGCAGTTGGTGTAGGATCCTGATCTTTATTTTCGGCTGGTGGTATCACCGGATTCAGGTCGGTCACCATGTCCTTCAACTGACTTTGGTCGGTCTCGGTAACAATGGTCGACGAATCGCCCAGTACTATAGGGCCGCCGGTAGGCTTGCCGCCACCGTCGCACGCAGCCAGCGAGAGCGCCAGTGCCGCTACAGGTAATATATGTTTCAGGTGCTTCACCATAATTTTTCTGCAGACGAATGTAATGAAAAGTTGCAATTCGGCTGCACCTTACTGTCAGGTACGGCCGAATTTTAGCAGTTATATAATTTTTCGCGGGCGGGGCGGCCCTGCGCCGCTCATATTAGTAGTTCAGCAGTTTCTGTACAGCCTCGTCCAGGCGTTTATTTGCCAAAAAGTTCTGTTCCAGCTCTATGGCGAACGGCACAGGCGTGTCCAGGCTCGCGCAGCGTACCAATGGTGCATCCAGCATTTCAAAGCAGTGTTCTGCTATCCATGCACCCAGTTCGCCGCCAAGTCCGCCAAAGAGGGTGTCTTCGTGCAGCAGTAATACCTTGCCGGTGCGTCCCACAGCCTCGCGTATGGCATCATAGTCAAGCGGCAGCAGGCTTCTCAGGTCCAGTATATCTACAGATACTTCAGGGTGTGCCGCAGCATAGGCCGTAGCCCACTGCACGCCCATGCCATAGGTAATGATGCTGATGTCCTCTCCGGCAGCTACATGGCGCGCCTTGCCTATCTCTATAGTGTAGTATTCATCGGGCACCAGTCCGCTCACACTGCGGTACAGTCCTTTGTGCTCAAAGAACATCACCGGGTTAGGGTCTTGTATCGCCGCGTTCAGCAGTCCTTTCGCATCGGCCGGGGTTGATGGGTAAACCACCTTCAGCCCCGGTACATGCGTGAACCATGCCTCATTGCTCTGCGAGTGGAACGGTCCCGCGCCCACGCCGCCGCCTGTAGGCATACGTACTACCACATCGGCATTCTGCCCCCAGCGGTAGTGTATCTTGGCAAGGTTATTTACTATCTGGTTGAAGCCCACCGTCACAAAGTCGGCAAACTGCATCTCCATCATCGCCTTGTGGCCCTTTATGGAAAGACCCAGTGCGGTACCTACTATCGCGCTCTCGCACAGAGGGGTGTTGCGCACACGCTCCTTGCCATAGGTGGCCACAAATCCTTCGGTCACTTTAAAGGCTCCGCCATATTCGGCAATGTCCTGCCCCATCAGCACCAGGTTGGGGTAGCGGTCCATACTTTGCTTCAAACCTTCGCTTATAGCCTGTATGAATTTCTTTTCAGTGCCTGTGCTTGTTGGAGCAACTACTGCTTCCTTGAGTGGCGCGTAAACGTCGCCCATTTCCTCGGCAGTATCCGGTGTTACGGGTGGGGCCTCAAATCCGGTTGCCAGTCCTTTTTCTATTTCTTTCTGTATGCTTTCCCTTATGGCCGCTATTTTAGCGTCATTCAGCACGCCCTGAGCTTTCAGGTAGTCCTCGAAGTTGGTCACAGGGTCTTTTTTGCCCCATTCTTCAAACAACTCTTTAGGCACATACTTCACACCGCTTGCTTCTTCGTGGCCGCGCATACGGAAAGTCATGCACTCAATCAGTATCGGCTTTTGTTCTGCCAGACAGTAAGCGCGTGCCTTGGTTATCTCGCGATAAACCTCCAATATGTTGTTGCCATCTATTGTTATGCCGCGCATGCCATAGCCTGCCGCGCGGTCGGCCAGTTGCTCGCATACAAACTGTTCGTTGACAGGTGTGCTGAGGCCATAGCCATTATTCTCTATTATAAATATCACGGGCAGGCCCCACACAGCAGCCACATTTAGTGCTTCGTGAAAGTCGCCCTCACTTGTACCGCCATCGCCGCTAAAGGCCATTGCCACTTTCTTTTCTTTCTTCAGTTTGTGGGCCAGTGCCACACCGTCGGCTATTGCCAGTTGCGGACCCAGATGCGATATCATGCCGCATATATGGTACTCGTTGGCACCAAAGTGAAACGAACGCTCGCGTCCCTTGCTGAATCCCTCCTTACGTCCCTGCCATTGCATGAACAGTTTATCGAACGGCATTTTGCGCACGGTGAACACACCCAGGTTGCGGTGCAGGGGCATTACATACTCATCTTCGTCAAGCGCCATGGTGGCACCAACGGATATCGCTTCCTGTCCTATTCCGCTGAACCATTTACTGATCCGACCCTGGCGCAGCAACACCAGCATCTTTTCTTCTATCATGCGCGGGCGCAGTAGTTCAGAATATAACTGCAACAGCAGATCGTTGTCCAGGCCTTTCCGGTCGAATTGCATATCCTTGATTTGGGTGCAAAAGTAAGGGTGCAAGGGCAATTAAGGGTTATTTTAGTACAATATAGCATGTGTGCCTTCGTGCGGCATACCACTTATCAGCTACCTTTGCCCCATGTCATTGCACTCTACCCAGCCTGCCGCCGCCGGAATTTACCTGCATATCCCCTTTTGCAGGCAGGCTTGTGTGTATTGCAATTTCCACTTTTCTACCTCTTTGCGGTACAAAGATGATGTGCTGCAGGCCATGGCGCTGGAGATAGAGTTGCAGCGCAATTACCTGGGCGACACCCCCGTACAAACGGTTTATTTCGGTGGGGGCACGCCTTCTCTGCTCACGGCAGACGAGATCCTGCGCCTTTTTGATGTCATTCAGCGCACCTTCCGCATAGACGAGCTCAAGGAAGTGACGCTCGAAGCCAACCCCGATGACCTGAATATCGGGTATATCCGCTCGCTCAGGTCCACACCGGTCAACCGGTTCAGTATTGGTATCCAGTCCTTTCGCCAGCCCGATCTGGAGTATATGAAGCGGGCGCACAACGCGCAGCAGGCCGAGGCAGCCATAAAGGGCGCACAGGATGTGGGTTTCGAAAAGTTGAGTATAGACCTTATTTATGGTGTGCCCGGTATGACCGACCACCATTGGAAGGAGAATCTGGACAAGGTGCGTCGGCTGCAGATACCTCACTTCTCGGCCTACGCGCTTACTGTAGAAGAGCGCACCGCATTGCATCATGCCATTGCGCACAACAAAGCGGTTCCGGTTGATGCGGCCCAGGCTGCGGGTCAGTTCGGCATACTTATGGATGTTGCCAGGACCATGGGGTATGAGCATTACGAGATATCTAACCTTGCTCTGCCCGGTCAGTACGCCATCCATAATACCAATTACTGGCGGGGCCTGCCCTACCTGGGTATTGGCCCGTCGGCGCACTCTTTCGACGGGCTGCACCGCCGTGCATGGAATGTTTCTAATAATATTGCCTACACCAAGGCTATTCTCGAAGACAATAAACCATCGCGCGAAGAGGAGGTCCTTTCGCCGTTCGACCACCTGAATGAGTACATTATGACCTCACTGCGCACCCAATGGGGCTGCGATCTCGATCATATTGCCCGCAATTGGGACGAGACCACCGCTGCCGTGGTGGAAAAAAGCAGTCACCTTTTTCAGGAAAAGCACTGGATGGTGCAGGATGGCCGCGTGCTGCAACTGACGGACCAGGGTAAGTATTTCGCCGATAGGATCGCCGGTGATATGTTCGTTTCTAACGAAGACTAATACGCTTGGCTATGGCGAGTCGTAGTGGTGGAAAGAGGTGCCGCCTGCCGAAATTCTGTTAAATGTTTTGAATGATATGGAGTCCGTAGCACCATGCCTGAATACAAGACTACCGGTACGGTAATACCCGGTGGACTCAGTGAATTTGCTGGCGACGAATTGAAGATAGTTTTCATTTATCGGAGACGTAGGGGCGTACTTCAACGTATCGTTCCCGATGGCTATCGTTGCGGGGTTGATGTACACAATACTCATTGTTACGTCAGGACCGTAATATGTGGTATCCCATCCACTTGAAAGAGAGTACCCCCAACTATGCCGCCACACATGCTCGCCTTCCATTAGTCGGGTATTGGCCGGTGCGCGGAACACTATTAGTTTAAACGTTGCCCGCAAGGCGGTGTCATCATTGATCATCAGGTTTACCTGATAAGTTCCCGTATCGGTAAATGTATGTCCCGGGTCGGGTTCTGCAGAGGTGCTTCCGTCACCAAAATCCCAGCGGTATTTTTTTGCGTTGGTTGCGTCACTCGAAAACCTCATCGGGTAGCCAACCATGGCATCGCCCATGTGCGATATCGTCTTTAGAGAAGAGGGGATCGCCGGTTCGTTGGGGTCATTTTTCCTGCATCCCTGCCATAGTGCGGCAGCAAGGAGCAACAGTAAGAAAACTGTGTGGGTGAAAGGTGTGCGCATATTGGTGATCAGCAAAAATTATGCCATTAGGTTACTTGACCTTTGTCGGGCCTGGTTTCATTTCACCGTCTGACGATGTTCATCCCGCAAAGTGATGGCCCGCACACCGCCGCTATTATCATCTGATTGTCTTTTCTTACAGCACGGCGGTCTCATTCTGCTGATAATCAGGCGTTTTTGTTTACGTATGCAATCATATTAAAACATGATTTGGGTAAATGTGTTTGAAAGATTGACTGAAAACTGATAGTTTCGCCCTCTGAAAACAACAATAATGAGCGATATCCGAAATAAGTGGAGCAAGGAAGAGATCAGGGAAATTTATGAAAGGCCGTTACTGCAACTGGTACTTGATGCTGCAGCAGTGCATGGCAAGTACCATAAGTTGGGCGAGGTGCAGATCAGCAGTTTGCTTTCTATTAAGACCGGTGGCTGTTCCGAAGATTGTGCTTATTGTCCTCAGGCCGCGCGTTTCAGCACTGGCATCGAGGTGCAGGCGCTCATGAAAGTTGATCAGGTGGTTGCTGCGGCCGAGAACGCCAAGGCAGGCGGTGCTTCCCGGTTCTGTATGGGTGCCGCGTGGCGCGAGGTGCGCGACAACCGCGACTTTGATAGAGTACTGGATATGGTGAAGGCGGTCAATAATGTTGGCCTTGAGGTATGTTGCACGCTTGGCATGCTGACACCACAGCAGGCAGAAAAACTGGCTGATGCGGGCCTTTATGCCTACAACCACAACATCGATACATCAGAAGAACACTATTCTGAAGTTATCACTACGCGCACTTACAACGACCGTCTCAATACACTCAGCAATGTGCGCAATGCGGGCATATCAGTGTGCAGCGGCGGCATCATAGGTCTTGGCGAAACGCATGAAGACCGTATCGGCATGCTGTACACGCTGGCCAATCTGCCACAGCATCCGGGTTCAGTGCCCATAAACGCGCTGGTGCCGGTAGAGGGTACACCGCTTGGCGATAACGACCGTGTACCGTTCGATGAGCTGGTGCGTATGGTGGCTACGGCACGTATAGTGATGCCGCTGGCAGCAGTGCGTCTTTCAGCGGGTCGCCTGCAGATGTCGGTTGCCGAGCAGGCAATGTGTTTCCTGGCGGGTGCCAACTCTATTTTTGCGGGAGATAAACTGCTCACTACCCCCAATCCTGAATACAATGCCGACATGGAAATGTTCCGCACATTGGGACTGACGCCAAAGGCCGCTTTTGCAGACGGAAAGCCTGCTTCCCGTCAGAAAGCAATGGAACATGAACACAATTGAGCAATTCCTCAATGACAAACTGAACCAACGTGCCGATGCCGGCAACCTCAGGGTGTTGCCTCCGCATCAGCAGGGTATAGACTTTCGGTCAAATGACTACCTGGGTCTTGCGCAGTCGGGGCTACTACACGTGCCCTATGCCGCGGGCACAGGTGCTACGGGGTCGCGGCTTATATCAGGCAACAGTGCTGATGTGGAAAGGCTTGAGGCCGAGATAGCGGCATTTCATCAGGCCGGGGCAGCGCTGCTGTTCAATTCGGGTTACGATGCCAATCTCGGTCTGCTGTCTTCAATAGCCGGTCGCCACACTACTTATATATACGACGAGCTTTGCCATGCAAGTATTCTCGATGGCATCAGGCTCGCTATCTGCAAGGGCAAATATCATTTCAATCACAACGATCTTGCCTCGCTTGAGGGCCTACTGCAAAAACACAGCGGCTCCGGTTCCGTCATTGTGGTGGCAGAGGCCGTTTATTCAATGGATGGTGACATAGCCCCGCTATCTGCCATCGCCGATCTATGTGACCGGCATGGTGCGCAGCTCATTGTAGATGAAGCCCATGCAACCGGTGTCATCGGCGTCAAGGGCGAAGGGTTGGTCTGCAGTCTGGGTCTTGCTCATCGGGTATTTGCGCGTGTACATACCTACGGCAAGGCAATGGGTTGTCATGGCGCGGCGGTTGTTGGTAGCAGCACCCTTCGCAACTACCTCATCAATTTTGCACGGTCGTTCATTTATACAACGGCATTGCCGCCACATTCGGTTCAGGCTATCGCCCGGGCTTATGAGTTGCTGGGGGCAGGTGCTGTATCAAATGCGCCTTTGCTCAGCCTGATCCATCATTTCAATACATCGGTTGCGGCTGCAGGGCTCACCGGTTTCAATAATGCATCAACGCCCATACGTGCCATGATCACCGGTGGCAACGACCGTACCCGCGCGCTGGCCGAAAGGCTGCAGCAGGCAGGTTTCCTGGTCAATCCAATCCTGCACCCCACTGTGCCCCTTGGCAGCGAGCGTTTGCGCATCTGCCTCCATAGCTTTAATACAACACAACAGATCGACGAACTCATTAATCTGCTTTCCTCATGACAAACGGCACCCCCGCTATAGCTATTCTCGGCATCCATACAGGCATTGGTAAGACCATCACATCTGCGGTAATGACCGAGGCACTCGGAGCGCACTATTGGAAACCCGTGCAGGCCGGACTTGAAGAGCGCGATACCGATACAGTGAGCAGGCTCATTACCAATGGCCCGGCTCGTGTGCACCCCGAGGCAGTACAGTTAAAGATGCCTGCATCGCCCCACACTGCCGCTGCTGCTGAAGGCATCACGATCGATCACACTAGTTTTGTTTTCCCTGCCACAACATCGCCCCTGTTGGTTGAGACGGCCGGAGGGGTTTTGTCGCCCATATCGCACCACGCCACCATGGCTGACTTTGTTGCTCATTTCCAACTGCCGGCAATACTCGTTTCGCAGAATTACCTCGGCAGTATCAATCATACCCTTGCCGCTATCGAGGTGCTTCGTCACAGAGGCATACCGTTGCTCGGTATTGTGATGAACGGAACGCCCGATCCCTCTTCCGAGTCATTCATAGCCTCTTACACGGGTGTGCCCATCATAGCGCGTGTGCCGCATTTCCACAATGTCACGCACGAAGATGTGGTGGCATGCGCCCTGGCCCTAAGGCCTGCGCTTCAGTCGGTCGTGGCGTCATTGGTACACTGATGACGGACAGCATTCGGGTCGCTGTTTTCATGTAACTTCATGCAAAATGATCCGTTTCCTGTCATATTGGTTGGTAGTCCTTACGTGCCTGGTGGGGCAGGCGGGCATTGCGCAGACCATGCCCTATGGTGTTCGCGAGGGCGAGCCCATACGCGACGGTTGGGAGTACTCCGATACAGAAGCCCATGGAAAGATCCTGTTCCATAAAACGGTCTGGCGTTTCCTCGATACGGTTTCGCCTGTCAACAAATGTATGTTCTCTCAGCAGTCGGCTTCTTGCCGTCCTCTTGCCGAGGTGCTTTTGGCAGGTGTTTCTACCGGGGCTATCCGTGCATGGTCTGCCGACGATACGATGAAGTCTGTGCTGCTCTCTGCCGATTCCGTAAAGAAGCTAATGGACGCATATGCTGTTCCCGGTCTCAACGGCAATAGCCCAGTCCTCACCGGTATGTCGCTAAGAGAAGATTGGATATTCGACCGGGACACCGGAGAAATGAGGGTGGATATCAGATCGTTGGCACCGGTGTTTTTATCACCCGCCGATGGCAAGGAGAAGAAGCTCTTTTGGATCAGCTTCGCCGAGAGTGCCGCATACCTTGACCTGCATTCCACAATGGTGTCGGTAAACTCTAATGGTGTGACGCTATCGTGGCCGCAATATTTCCGTTCAAGGCACTTTTCAAGCCGCATTACCAGAATGAGTCCCTCCAATAACCCATCGGGTGTGGAAGAGTCTGAACCCGTGGGCGAGAAACGGAGGGGCAGGCGCAGGGGGCGTTAGAAGTCTTTATCGGTTACTACGGTCGTGTAGTCGGCTGCTGTGCTGCTACGCTCTCCATAAGTCCACACAGCAGTGCTCGCGAAGTTGGTAGCGCTTTTCCTGCGACCGCGATGCCGGTACACATCTATGCGTGAAAACCTGCCCAATGTGAATCCTTTTTCTTTGTAGGTACTCACATGTTCGGTTTCCTCTGTCCGCACATCTATCACCACTTCTTGCTTAAATCCCACCCAAAAAGTGTCGGCCAGGTCGGGGCGGTCGGTTCTTGTGCATATCACGTCCACGGTATCCGATGCCATGTTCTTTAGTTTGTAGGTAAGAACAGACTGCTTGCTGCCGCAGCCGGCAAGTGCAACCAACAATGTGGCACCCAGGTAATTTGACAAATTTTTCACTTATCGTAAAGATAACGCAATTACATTTTCCATGTGCATAGCCTTAACTTGCAGCATAATGAAACGCCTCGCACTCGTTACTGTCCTTTTTACGGCCCTCAGCTTTGCGGGAGCCTCAGCACAGGTGCGCCAAACACAGAAGAAGATGACACAACAGCCCAAAATGAAAGTAGAGATATGGTCCGATATGGTTTGCCCGTTTTGTTACATGGGAAAACACCGTTACGAGAAGGCATTGGCGCAATTTGCCCACCGCGATGATATTGAAGTGGTTTGGCACAGTTTCCAGCTCTATCCGGGCATGAAGAAGATCACCACCAAAGAAAATGCCTACCAGTACCTGGCCAGGGTGAAGGGCATCAGCCTCGAGCAGTCGAAGCAGATGCATGCTTCGGTGGTGCACATGGCCCAGTCGGATGGCTTGCAGTACAACTTCGACAAAACGATGGTGGCCAATTCCTACAACGCCCACCGCCTGTTGCAGATGGCAAAGAAACACGGGCTTGGCTCTGATGCTGAAGAACACATTTTCAAGGCTTATTTCACTGATGGTAAGGATATAGATGATATTCCTACACTCACATCCATAGGTGTCGCTATTGGTCTGGATAAAGCTGCTGTTGAGAAGATGCTCCACGGCACCGAATTCGCCGCCGAGGTGGCTGCCGACCTCAAAGAGGCCGATCAGATAGGCATCTCAGGCGTGCCGTTCTTTGTCTTCGATCGCAAATATGCCGTGTCCGGTGCTCAGCCTGTCGATACGTTTGTAGCTTCTTTGCAAAGAGCACATGCCGATTGGCAGCAGAAAAAATAGCAGTAGAATTACTGATTATCAATTTGTTGTGTAAAAGCTACATTTTCTTTGTTATTTGCCGCTTTATAGTATTTCTTTGTGTTATAAATTGGAAACTACCCCATCTATGCCAATAATGAAACGTCTGGTCGTTTTGTTGTCGTGTATGGTTGGCGCTCTGTACTCGTTTTCGCAAGCCGGTGGTCCGAACTTTGCGGCAGACATCAACGCTGCGAAAACCGATTCACAGAAGGCCGCTGTATATACCCATGCCATCGTTTACTATAACGACCGGAACGCCGATTCTTTCAGGTATTATGCCGAGAAAGGACTCTCTTATTTTACCGACAAAGGCAGCAAGGTAGGCGAAGGAATGATCCTTGCCCAGCTTGGCCTGCTCGATAAGATACAGGGTCGCATCAGCAGCGCGTCAAAACGCCTGCAGATGGCACTCGATCTGTACAGGTCGGCGAACTACACAAGAGGTATAGCCGATGTGCTCGGCAATATAGGTTCTCTGGAGGCCGGCAAGGGCAATATTGATGTTGCCGCCCGTTACATTATCAGGTCGCTCAAGATGCAGGACAGCATAGGCAACAAAGACGGTGCCATGATCTGCTACATGAACCTGGCCAGTATGTACCTGCAGCAGAACGACACAACCAACGCGATGCGCTACCTCAATTCTGCGGCAGCGTATAGCAGGTCGCTTCCTATTTCAGAGCACGTCATCCTCCTTTACAATATGCAGGGGGTATTGTTTGCCATGGAGGGCCGCAAGGACGAGGCACTTTCCACGTTCATGCATAGCCTTGAGTTGAGTAGCGGGACCGCATTCATAAATGCACGTGTAGAGTGTTTGTCCTACCTGGGGCAGTTTTACCTTGACGCGGGCCAGCCCGACAGGGCCATTCATTTCCTCGATGAAGGGTTGCAGCTCGCCAAACGCTACAATCTGCCTGAGATGCGCTCCAACATGCTGCTCACGCTGGCCGCCATCACTCAGGAAAAGGATGTACCCGCCACGCTCCGCTACCTCGACGAAGCCTTGCAGATCGCTGATAGTACCCACAACAAGGCGTTCATGGTCTCGATATACGAGGCGCAGGCTTCCTATTTCAAAGACCTTGGTCGCTACAAAGAGGCGCTTGCAGCAACTGAAAATAAACAACACATCGCCGATAGCCTCTTTTCCATCAACAAGGCGGCCGAGTTGTCGGGTATCGCTTCTGCTCACGAGCTCGAGAAGTCTTATGAGCAGGTCAATACACTTGAGCGGGAAAGCCGCCGGAACGCCCGCCAGCGAAATCTGTTTATCGTTATCTCTTTTGGTGTTGCCGCTTTGCTGGCAGTGCTATACTTCTATTTCCGCCGCACCACCGCGCTCAACCGCAAGCTGAAAGAGCATCAGGAAGAACTGAAGGAGCTCAACATCATGAAGGACAAGTTGTTCTCCATTATTGGTCACGACCTTCGCGGGCCCATTTCCAGTATCCCTACTGTACTGGATATTTATGAAGACCCGCGCACGGATGAGGAGGAAAAGAAATTCCTGCTCGATAGCCTCCGCGAGCACGCACGGGCTTCGTCCGAGATGCTCGACAAACTCCTCTTCTGGGGCCAGTCGCTGGTGAAGGGCCTCAGGCTGCAGCAGGCCGATGTGGATGTGAAAGACACCATTCGGCAGAGCATAGCCCTCAAAAAACTGGTGCTGGACGAAAAGGGGATAAAGATCACCTGCAATGTGCCGAAAGGATTGATGATAAAGGTCGATGCCACTCACTTCGACTTCATTATCCGCAACCTCCTGGCCAACGCAATCAAGTATTCGCACCTGGGCGGCAGCATCACCTTCAATGCAGACACTACCACCCGCCCCGGCTACACCATTGTCACCGTTGCCGATAATGGTACCGGCATACCCGAGGCCATGCTGCCACGCGTCTTTAACCCCATGAGCAGTATGCCCGGCACCGCCGATGAAAAAGGCACAGGCATCGGCCTTATGCTGTGCAAAGAGTTCACTGTACTCAATGGCGGCAACATCTGGGTAGAGAGCGAATTTGGAAAGGGAACCACGTTCTTTATCGCCCTGCGCTCGGCATAGAAACCGCAAGCGTTGTAAAAACCGTTATTTTTGACGTTCAATAACTGATCGCACTATTATGAAGAAGGCCTTAATCGCACTGCTCTCATTGGCACTCGTTGGTAGCTACGGCTGCAAAAAGACCAATCCTGCCCCGTCCAACACCGCAGGCGTTATGTTTGTCAACGGTTGTGCAGGCTCGCTGCCCGCCGTCGATGCACGTGTCGATAATGTGGCCATCTCCGGTGCGCTCAATATTGCCTTCCCTGCATACTCGGGCTACAAATACGTAAAGTCAGGCACGCCTGTCACGCTGGGTTTCTTCCTCACCAATGTGGGCACACCTGTCAGCAGCCAGTCTGTTACGCTCGAGAACAACGTTAGCTACTCTGCATTTTGCGGAGGCCTCATCACTTCTCCCGCGTTTCTGCTTGTAAAAGACAATATGACGCCGCCCGCAACCAACAAGGCGAAGATCCGTTTCGTGAACCTGTCTAAGGACAATCTGAAGATCACTGCGAACGCGCAGACCACCATTATCGGTACAGACATCACTGCCCTCGGCTATACCGAGTTTATAGAGGTATCGGCAGGTGGTTACGAACTCAAGGCCGGCGATCCGTCCGACATCAGCACCGTGGTGGCTACAGAGCCCACCAGTCAGGTATTGGCTGCAGGCAAGATCTATACACTCATCCTCACCGGTTCCAAAACAGGCTCTGGCACATCTGCACTGCGTCTCAAATTGCTCAATAATAATTAAAAGGTCAGCGCATCGGGGTCAGACCCTGAAAGATCTGATCGGTCATCAGTCTGCTCAGTTGTTGCCCCGTCATATTCATTCGGAGCAAATAGCCCGCGTCATTTGATGTGTTTCCGGTGAAGATGTATTCATCCCGGCATTCGTCTATCATTGCCGAGCTGAACTGCAGGGCAGAGGGAATTGCCAGCGTATCCAATTTCGTCACTGTTCCACCGGTTGTAATGGTCGCGAAATGTATGCCCGACGTGTCTTGTACAACACAATACATTCGATTGTCTTTCCCGTTAAAGCATAGTCCATACATATTGTAGGGAGCTTTTTTGCTGAAGATCTCTGAGAGGACAGCCTTTTCGGGGTCTATTTTTACCAGTGTTGTTACTTTATTTGTCGTTACACTGTAGTAGATATTCCCGGTTGAGTTATCTATTGTGGCGTTTATGGCTGCATTCGTTGTGCTTCGGCCAATTCCCGCAACAATCTTCCGCGACATAAATTTTCCGCTATCGGTTGTTATCTCGCATAGCCAGTCGTTGCTCGCACCATATATGCTCTTGAATGCGTACACTTTCTGCATCGTTTTGTTGAAGACAAGTCCGTCGTACTTGAATCCCGATAGGCTGTCCTTGAGTTCTGTTACCATCCCGTCGGGTCTTATCCGGTACAGTATGGCTACGTCGGTGTCTGAGTTGTTGCGGAAGGTATAATAACACATGTTGCCGGTGTGGTATATACCTTGATTAAAGGTTGGGGTGTTCCTGATGTACACGATCCGGCTCATCGTAGCTGTTTTGGCCGATATGGTGCCCCATTCTGCCAGCGGGTTCGCCGGGCTAAGTGATGTTGTGTCGTAAACAGTTCTATACCCCAGGATAGTTGTTTCGCACGTTGCGGCAATTGGTTTTACACCCTTCGAGCAGGAAAAAAGCAGCAGGCATATGGCGAATAGCAACAGGTAGAAAGATCTCATTTTGGTGTAGGTTTAGGGTTAAAGTTACAAATTGTAAAAGTGGCACATGTTTTGCTGGTTATTTGTACTTTCGAATATAACCTGTTTTTTAATGTCCGTCACCCTGAAGAGCCTCGTTTTTTATCTGCTTCTTTTCCTTGCCGCGGCACCGCTCCGTGGGCAGGTGGTTCCTGTCAAGGCTTCAGACACCGTGATCTGTAAGGGCACGCGGGTCACATTTACAGTGACAGACAAGGACGCGTTGTGGTGGCATTACAGGTGGTCCATCAATGGCAAAACGGTAGGTGGTGACAGCATCCGCTATATTTCCGATACTTTACGGCACAATGATACCGTTGTTTGTAAGCAGGTGAGCGCTGCCGGCGACGTGGTTATAGCAATCTCCCGGAGTATAGTCATGAGAGTCGACACGGTTATACCCTCGCCGGGCATCATCTCGGGCCCCGACAAAGTTTGCCCCGGTACTTCCATTGTCCTTACACCCTCGGTTCCCGGCGGCACCTGGATGTCTACCAGTGAACATTCGTCAGTGGCAGGTGGTACAGTGTCGGGCATTTCCGAGGGGCTTTATGAATGTAACTACGATGTTGACGACTCAGTACTTTATGTTGTTACCGCGGGAAAGTGCTCGGATACCACTTCTTATAAATTCAAGGTGATGCGCAGACCAACATCATGGGGCGACCTGAAGTATAGTTCTTATTGCCTTGACCTGCCGGTTGATAGTTGGTTGTGGGATGGTTTTCGCTGTTTTGATTACAGCTATTATGTGGTCACCGATAGCAACAAGTACCGGCGGCTGGTTGATGTTTTCTGTGTCTCATCCACCTACTGCGGCACAGATACTTTCAGGATCAATCGAAAGATCGGCCTCTATTATCCGTTATCCGATACTGCCCGTTTCTCGCTATCCGATACTGCTCTTTGTGTAGGAGAGCGAACTGGTATATCTGTCGATACCGGTCCGTTTGAACTCAAGTGGACCTCATTTCGCAAATATGGCAGCGTTATTAAAGACTCGGGTCAGTTGTTCTATCAGAGTGTGCATGCCGGTCGAGATACACTCATGCTGCGGTTATACAATGCCTGTAATTACAGTCATGTAAATGATACCGCCTTCATAGACATTGGTCCGCGCGCCACCACCGTCACCGATTCGTTCGGGCGCTGTGTTGGTCAGACGGTACAATTGTCCGATACCGTTTCCATCGGTTACTGGCACAGCCGCAGCCCCCTGGTCGCGGTTGCGGACTCATTTACCGGTTCAGTAACATGCCTCTCGCCGGGCGATGCCACTATCGAGCACATCCTGCCCTACGGCTGTAACGGCAGTCAGAAGATAAGCGTGTCCGATTGTGCGGCTGACGTACAGGTGTACCCCATTCCAGTGCAGGACGATCTTGTGGTCAGGCTGCCTGCTGGTGCGGCGTATCGAAGCTGCACCGTTACAGACGTTCTCGGTCGGCAGATGGGCGTATATCCGCTCTGGGAAGGGTTTAATTTCATAGACACACGTTCGTTACGGCAGGGTATGTATTTCCTTACACTTGTATCGGTTTCGGGTACCCGCATTGTTCCCTTTTCCAAATAGTAGTGAACGTTTTTCGCTCGTTTTCAGTGGTGCAATACCGCCCCCATTCACCCTGCTGCTTCTTATTTTATTAACACGGTCATACTCCTGCCTGGCCTACCTTTACCATGCAAAAACTGCAGGATAGTATCATTTATATATTTGTAATCTGCATTCGTATTGCCCCGCCTGCTTTCTGTAGGTTATCCACAATAGTGTTAGTTTTTAAATGTTTCTTTCCGCAGTTCTTTTCGATAATTTAGCTATTCCTCACACTTAAGTTCTTTAACTGCTAAATAATATTTTATCATGAGCGCCAGTCAAAATAAGGGCCTTGCATTTGGCCGTCACTACACCCGCGATGGGGTTAGTCCTTACGACATGTTCGAGTACGATTACCGCACATCGGTTATCCGCAACCCGAACGGCGAAAAGGTATTCGAGATGACCAATGTGGAGGTGCCGAAGCACTGGTCGCAGATAGCTACAGACATACTTGCACAGAAGTACTTCCGCAAGGCAGGTGTGCCGCAACCCGATGGTACTACCGGTCGCGAGACATCTGTAAAACAAGTAGCACATCGCCTGGCCGACTGCTGGCGCGCATGGGGGCAGCAATACGGCTACTTCGCCAGCGCACACGACGCTCAGGTGTTTTACGATGAACTCGTTTACAGCATCCTTTACCAAAGCTGCGCGCCCAACTCGCCGCAGTGGTTCAATACAGGCCTTTACAACAGCTATGGCATAGACGGCAAGGCGCAGGGGCACTATTATGTCGATCCCACAAGCGGAAAACTGGAGCGCTCCAAGAACGCTTATCAGCGCCCGCAGCCACACGCCTGCTTCATCCTCAGTGTAGATGACGACCTCGTTAACGAAGGCGGCATCATGGACCTGTGGGTACGCGAGGCGCGCATCTTCAAGTATGGCTCGGGAGTGGGTACCAACTATTCCAACATCCGTGCCGATGGCGAAAAGCTCTCGGGCGGCGGCACTTCCAGCGGCCTCATGAGCTTCCTCAAGATAGGCGACCGCGCGGCCGGTGCCATCAAAAGCGGCGGCACCACACGCCGTGCTGCCAAGATGGTCTGTCTCGATCTCGATCACCCCGAGATCACAGAGTTCATCAACTGGAAGGTGGAAGAAGAGAAGAAAGTGGCAGCACTTATCGCCGCCGGCTACTCTTCCGACTACGAAGGCGAGGCCTACCGCACCGTATCCGGCCAGAACTCAAACAACTCTGTACGCATCCCCAACGAATTCTTCCGCAAGCTCGATGAGAATGCCGATTGGGAAATGACAGCCCGCAGCACCGGCAAGGTCATGAAGACCGTGCCTGCCAAAGAGCTGTGGGAGAAGATAGCCTATGCCGCATGGCGCTGTGCCGATCCCGGTACACAATACAATACTACCATCAACGAGTGGCACACATGCCCTGCCGGTGGACCCATCAGGGCGTCCAATCCGTGCAGCGAGTATATGTTTATAGACAACACTGCCTGCAACCTCGCCTCGCTCAACCTCCGTCGCTTCTTCAACGAAGAGACAGGTGTGTTTGATGTGGCCGGTTTCGAATACATGACCCGTCTGTGGACAGTGGTGCTGGAGATATCTGTACTTATGGCGCAGTTCCCGTCGCCCGAGGTTGCGCAGCTCAGCTACGACTACCGCACCCTGGGCCTCGGTTATGCCAACCTCGGCTCCATGCTCATGGTCAGCGGCATTGCCTACGATAGCGATGAGGCCCGCGGCATAGCCGGTGCCATCACCGCCATCATGAATGGTGTGGCCTATCGCACCAGCGCCGAGATGGCCCGTCACCTGGGCGCTTTCCCGCGTTTTGCCGAGAACCGCGACGCCATGATGCGCGTGATGCGCAATCACCGCGCTGCCGCTTACGATGCTTCGGAAGCCTACGAAGGCCTCGAGATAAAACCTATGGGCATCAACGCCAAGTACTGCCCCGACTACCTCCTGAAGGCCGCTACCCGCGCCTGGGACGAGGCCGTGAAGATGGGCGAGCAGTATGGCTACCGCAACGCGCAGGCCACTGTTATTGCGCCCACCGGCACCATAGGTCTGGTCATGGACTGCGACACTACCGGTGTCGAGCCCGACTTCGCCCTTGTTAAGTTCAAGAAGCTTTCCGGTGGTGGTTACTTCAAGATCATCAACCAGTCTATACCGGCCGCGCTCACCAAGCTGGGCTACACGCCCGAGCAGACCGATGCCATAGTGAAGTATGCCAAGGGCCACGGCACGTTTGCAGGTGCGCCCTTCATCAATCACCAGAGCCTCAGCGAAAAAGGCCTCATGGGCGAAGAGCTCAAAAAGCTCGATGCCGCCGTTGAGAGTGCCTTCGAGGTGGGCTTCGTCTTCAACGTGTACACGCTGGGCGAAGAGTGCCTGCAACGCCTGGGCTTCACTGCCGAACAGTATTTCGCGCCCGACTTCAACCTCCTCAGCAGCCTCGGCTTCTCTGACGACGAGATAGACGCAGCCAACGACTATGTGTGCGGCACCATGACCGTGGAAGGCGCGCCGTTCCTCAAGCCCGAGCATCTGCCTGTTTTCGACTGTGCCAACAAATGCGGCAAGAAGGGCGAACGCTACATTCACGCCCATGGCCACATCCGCATGATGGGGGCTGTGCAGCCGTTCATCAGCGGTGCCATCTCCAAGACCATCAACCTGCCCAACGAGGCATCTATTGATGAGATCAAGGATTGTTACTACCTCAGCTGGCAGCTGGGCCTCAAGGCCTGCGCCCTCTACCGCGACGGGTCCAAACTCAGCCAGCCGCTCAGCAACAAAAGCGACAAGAAGAAAAAAGAAGAACCTGCCGAAGCCGCTGCCGATGCCAGCAACATCATAGACATGAGCCAGCTCACCGTTGATGAATTGCTGGAAGAGGTGAACAAGCGCGTGCAGGCCAGCCCCGATACGCAGCTCAAGCGCCAGCTCAGCCGCATTGTAGAGCGCAAGCAACTGCCCGCCAAGCGCCGTGGCTACACCATAAAGGGCAAGGTGGGCGGTCAGGCCCTCTTCCTGCGCACCGGCGAGTATAGCGATGGCACCCTCGGCGAGATATTTGTGGATATGGCCAAGGAAGGCGCCACCATGCGCAGCCTGCTCAACAGTTTTGCCATTGCCGTCTCTGTGGGCCTGCAGTACGGTGTGCCGCTCGAGGAGTATGTGGACAAATTCGCGTTCTCCCGCTTCGAGCCGTCGGGCATTGTCGATCACCCCAATATCAAGAGTGCCACTTCCGTGCTCGACTATATCTTCCGGGTGCTTGCCTACGAATACCTGGACCGCGACGACCTTGTGCATGTGCCCGACCCCGAAAGGCGCACACATGCCCAGGAGATGGAAGACCGCCAGCAGGAACTCTCTCAGGTGCGCGTCACTGCGCCGCAAAGCGCACCGGTGCAGAAGCCTAAAGCAGCATTGGCACCAACACCCGTTGCCGTTACCGCCGATATGAAGAAGCTGATGGGCACCAGCGCCGATGCGCCGGCCTGCCGCAACTGTGGCAACATCACCCTGCGCAACGGCACCTGCTATATGTGCCCCAACTGCGGCACCACCACAGGCTGCAGCTAACCAATACTCTGCTATATCATCCCCATAGCCCGCGACCACTGCCCACAACGCAGTGGTCGCTTTTTTTACCTTAGAAGAACTTCACACCCACCGTGGTAGGCCTGTTACTTCCCAACTGCGCAATTTTTTTCTTCCTCCCACTTTTTATGTAATTAATTGATTATCAATAAAAAGGTGGGAAGCGCAGCTTCCCACTGCTTCCCAAAACTGCGCAAAAACTTCCCACTTCTTCTCACCTGCTGCGCAATTCTGCGCAGAGTGAGAAGTGAAATTTAATTACCATATATGCTCCGATGGGCCATTTTCATCAACTTCTATTCAAGTTACACTCGTGCGGGAAAACAGGCAAAAGAAAGTTTTATGATAGTGCGTTTTTGGTAGTATGATAGAAATTTTATGCCTCGCCGGCTAACCTAAGTTCTGTTGTTTTGTATGGTACTTAGAAATAATAAAAAATTGATTTTTGACTTAGTCGGGGATTACGGCAAGCAGGGAGATTAGAAAAATGGCTAACCCACATTTTTTGTTACCATTCAGATTGAATATCTGAACTCAATGTAATTTTTGTTGAGAGGTGGTAATAATCGTCAAATATCATCAGGCTTTTTTTGATCTCTTGGTATTCTGAATGGTTAAATATGTTTATGTCTGACATGTCAAAAACTTTGTAGTTGCCTATAACAAAACACTTTTTCTTAGCTCGAGTGATTGCAACATTTAACCTATTTGGACTATAAAAAAAATCCAAACGTTTCATTGACTCTAAAGGATGAGAATTAGCCAAACTGTAAATGACATAATCTCGTTCTTGTCCTTGCATACTGTCAACCGTGTCGATAAACAGCATTTTGAAATGGTCCTTCGTCATTTTAGGAAATCTGTTTTTCAGCTCTCTACGTATTGTCCGTACTTGAGCTCTATATGGAGTCATAATACCAATTTCGCTAAGCTTGGCACCATTTCGAGCCAAATCAGAAACTAGGTTTGTCACTATCACAGCTTCATATTTTGAGTCGCTAATACCGTCAAATTCATTGTGTAATACCAGTATGTGCGGATCATTATTTAAGATGTTGGCGTGGTATTGACATTCGTAGTGTTTACTGTCTAAAATTGCGCGTGGGCTCGATTCCAATTTATCATTGTAGAATAAGGTGTTTGGTATGCTAATTAAAGATTTATTAAGTCTGTACGAAACGTTCAATAAATTTATTTCATTAGGATAAATTCTTGCCAACCTCGAGAAAATTGATTCCGAGAACATTTCTGATTCAGTCCCTTGTGGAACGATTGGGTCTAATTGTTTATGGTCACCTACAAAAATATATTTATTAGATCTTGACATCGCAGCAAGCGATAATGGTATTGACAGTTGAGAAGCTTCGTCAACAATGCACACATCAAATTCCCAGTATCTCAATTTTTTTGTAGCATCATAACAAACAGAATATGGCGTCGCACCAATTACTATGCCGTGTTGGTGAAATTCGACACTATTTTGATAAGTTGGGTATGCTAAGCTTGCTTTGGTCGAAACATGGCTGTTATCAGCTAGTTCTTTATTTTGTGGCCTGTCTCCAATTTTAATAACCTTACTTTTGTCCTGAATCCTTTTTGAAATAGCATTCAAGCAATTATTTATTGCTGTATGGGTTGGTGCCGTAACAAATACCTTTTTTCCTTGTTCCAAAAATACCTTCACCATGTTTGCAATAGTTTCAGTTTTCCCTGTTCCGGGAGGCCCTTGGATTATGCAAAAGTCACTTGAATTAACTGCGTTAGAAAGGGCATTTTTTTGAGAATTATTAAGGTTCGCAATGTCGTAGGTATTTGAAGAATAGAAATTTTTTGCTCGACCATTTAATATATTGTCTATCCTAGATAATTTGCTATTATCGTTGCTTAATACCTCAGCTGTTTTTGTCAACATTTTTTCAGTTGCATCTGATTTGTCTTCACGTAACTCCCAATTGTTTTTCGGGTAATTATTTCTTTCTATATAACAGCTATACTTATGAAAATCTTGAGGTTCCAAGATAAATGAGTCGACACTGTCCTCTTTTATTTCCATTTTAAAATTATGGCCCCTATTACATAATATTACTTTAGAGCCCTCTTTGAATTTGGATATATTCTTATCGCAAGTGATTTGTGCAGAGTCGATATAAGAGAGCGGAAATTCTATCGGTTCATCCCAGGGGCTAGGGGGGAGTTCTCTAAAGTTAAAAACTAATGAGAAGTTAACCATTGTTACTCCTTTAGCCACTCTCTCATTCAGTGGCAATGCCATTACGCTGGCATGTTCTATTGCATTCCTTTCGCTTTCTAATTCGATTGCGTGTATGAATTCTCGTAGTATTTCCATTTATATTTTATGGTTAAGAGAGGTTAGAATTAATGTTGTTTCATTTGGCATTTCGGGTAACTTAATTGTATAGTATCTTGAATAGTTTTCGTGTAATACTACTAAAATCATATCAGTAATTTCCATACTGCACGTTCTTTCTAAAATGTATTTGTACATATTTTGCTGCATACAATATCTATAGTAACTACAATTTGTTAACTCTTGTAAGCCCGGTATTTCTAAACGAAACCCTCTTTTGTCTGGACTTTCAGTTCCACTTACAATCAATTTTTTACTTCTCTTCCAATCAACCATCACATACCTCCCATCAGGTTTCTTAAAAAGACAGTCAACGGTGCCTGCTACATTAAATTCGTTAAGAAATATTTTTTTTTCAGCTTCTACAAAAGTTAATCCTCTTGGGATTATTTTCTCCCGTTCGAATGCAAGAAAATATTCGAACTCTTTCAATCTATTATCGAATGGTTTTTGGGTAAGGTAATTTTCAATTTGCAAGTGAAGCTCAGTTCCGATCAACGCAGCTTCGTCTCGCAAAGCAAGAAATTCAATCAGTAACGTCTCTTCTTCAACATTCTGTTTTTCTGCCTCTCGTTGAATGTAACGGAGAATATCAAATTGAAAGAACCTTTCAATTAAAGTTGTTACTGAAATTAATTCTGCGTTTCCAGTTTTATCGTTTTGATGGAAGTATTTATGGAGATCCTTGTCAAATTGTTTCTCAATGTCACTAAATGGTGTGCGCTGTATATTTTTCTCTATATCTTCTATTTCAGTTTCATCAACATAGATTTCGATCGAGTGAGTTCTACGACGAAATGATTGTATTTCTAAATATTTCTCTCTGTAGTTATTGAGTTGCCATTGAATACTTTGATTTTCATTCCATTGATCTTCAATCTCGCATGTCAGACTGGAAAAAAAATCAGATTGCCTGATCGATTTGATGACATTTTTAATAAAATCGATACACTCATTCGATTGTTTATGCACTTGCTTTTCTGTGAATCTAATAACAACCCACCCACTTTCTACAAAAAATAAATCACGAATGTTGTCCTGTTTAAATCCATCTTCCGCTCGGTAATTATGTGTAGGGAATCTGAAGAACCCATCGTATGGTTCATCAATTTCAATATCAATGTAGAGGTTTATGTTTCTATCGAATAAGACAATGTCAGGCTCATATGGTTTGGAGAAATTTGGTATTGCCAAATGAAGATTATTTGTGACTTCAATATTTGTAAAATGGTGTTGCAGTTCAATAAAAAAGTCGTCCTCTTTAAAGCCTTTTAGATTCGACCTGCCTACCCGAGGTAGTTTCAAAATTGAATTTGGTTTTGGCATTTTTACGACTGGATATCTGTAGGGGGCTTCCTGTTCAAAATGTCCATTGGGTGAGTAAAGTATTCTTAAATCATTCGTTTGTTCCGGATTAGGTTTTGATACGACTCTTGTTATTATTTCTTGTTGTGCGATTGCTTTTGGGTACGATAAATTTATTGACCTGTTCGTTCTTTTGTTCTCAGTCTTCTTGTCTGGTGTTGTTTTATCTTGCTCTGTGTTTTCTGTATCATTTATAAACGCAATGTAGTTTCCGTTCGTTGAAACAGTTGTATCTTTTTCATCGTTAAAAATTTGTGTAACGGGCTCATATTTGCTTGTGAGCGTGTCCTCTTTTCTTTGCTTAACTTTCCTCCAATCCTCTTTTATTTCCCTGAAAAATTTACTCTTGCTTTCTTTCGATAAATGGGCTGGTGATTTCACCCCGAATTGATCTAGTTTATTTAAAAAGAAATTCCGGTATTCCTTCTGCAGCGTCGTTAGTGTTTTCTCATTCATTGGCTTTCAAATTGTTTACGATGTGTCAAAGAGAACTGGTACTTCAGAATTAATCAATTCATTTACGGTGTTTCGGAAGTGTTGCAGTGCATCCGAATCTAATGCTCATAGAAGCCAATTAATTGTGGCCAAATTGCCACATCCAATAATTTTTGTAAGAGCGATACCAAATTTAATTAAACGACCCGATGTATCTCTAAAATGAATACGCTTTGTTTCCTTTCCCAAGTTCGGCATCATTCTTGTAATATTGTCTTTTATGCATACGTTAAGGAAGCTATCGCTATTTGTCGCCGGGTTGTTTCTACTACAAGCTACTGCGTGCAGAAAAGACAAAAGCGTAACACCTCCAACTCTCAAAACCAATGAGGAATATATTCGTCAAATGGTCGGGACGCGAAAAATGGTTGGCGAGTATGTCTATACTGATCCTGATACCGCTTATCGTGTCTCCAAAGAAGAAAAATGGGTAATGAAGTTAGTAAGTAGTACTTCTATATCTGTTGATAACCCGTCACGCGTGTACTCACAGTTTGTTTTTATATACCATGATACTGCCCGCCAAAGAATACAGTTGTACAGAGACCCCAACTTCCAGACGGTAGATTATCTGTATTATTATTATCTAAAAGACAGTTTTGTGTATTACGGTTATACAAACACAAGCTTGCTTTACTACGAGGAAAATCTTCACTCTGTTAAGTGATACTCGTTGTCATTTTGCCTCAGCCCGGTTGGAATTCCCCGTCAACTTTTTTCTATCACACTACCAAAAACGCAGTATCATAAAACTTTCTTTTGCCTGTTTTCCTTTGCGTGTGTAACTTGAATAGAAGTTTACAAAAATGGAGGAAAATAGTTTATATTATGATTTGGTGTCACTTCTCGGGTGCGCACCAAGTGAGAAGAAGTGCGCAGGTTTTGCGCAGTGTGCCTGTCCCGAAAGCATTCGGGAGGAAGCAATGTAAAGCAAAGCTTCCCACATCCTCATTGATAATCAATGAAAATCCCCAGAATCTGCGCACTACAAAAAAATCTGCGCAGGAAAACACCGGTTATTTTCATTTGCGCTAAACACTATAAGTAATTATCGCGAGTGTAACAGGAGGAACTGAAACATTGAGATTTGGAATTAGGGTGTTTGGAATTAGGAAAGCTCCTGCTGTCTGCTCCTGCCTTCTGCTCCTAAAACACTCCTCTCAAAATTGTATCTTTGACACATGAGTACTGTATTGCTGCATAAAGAGAATGGCGTAGGCTACATCACGCTCAACCGCCCCGATAAATACAACAGTTTCAACCGCGAAATGGCCATGGAGTTGCAAGAAGCCCTTGACGATTGTGCCAACGACGACGAGGTGCGCTGCATCTACCTCACCGGTGCCGGAAAGGGTTTTTGTTCGGGTCAGGACCTTGCGGAGGCTACCAACCCCACCCCCGAGGAGTTTGAGCGACTGGTGGCAGAGCATTACAATGCTACCATCCTGCGCATACGCAATGTAGAAAAGCCGGTTGTGGCCGCGGTGAACGGCGTAGCTGCCGGTGCCGGTGCCAACATAGCCCTGGCCTGCGATATAGTGCTGGCCGCAGCCGGCGCTTCATTCATACAGGCATTCAGCAAAATAGGCCTCATCCCCGATAGTGGCGGCACCTACTTCCTGCCGCGTCTGGTGGGTATGCAGCGCGCAGCCGCCCTCATGATGACCGGCGAAAAAGTAATGGCCGCCGATGCCGTGGCCATGGGCATGATCTACAAGTCATTCCCCGACGAGGTGTTTGAAGCCGAGGCAAAGAAAATGGCCACCATGCTGGCGCAGATGCCCACCCGTGGCATAGGCCTCACCAAGCGCTTGCTCAACAGCACCTTCAACCACAGCATAGAAGGGCAGCTGGATATGGAAATGCGTACGCAGGTGATAGCCGGCAGCACGCACGACTTTAAAGAAGGGGTGCAGGCATTTCTGGAAAAGAGAAAACCCGTGTTCAAAGGCAAATAATAGAACTATATGAGAACCCTGCTGTTTATCCTATCGCTGCTTTGGGCGGCACATGCCGGCGCACAACCCCTCGGCGACATCAATAAGTATCTGCAACACCGCGGCGTGCATGCAGGTGCCAAAGACTATTACAACGAGGTGCGCAAGGCCGGGGTGGACAGTTTCACTACCCGCATTGCCGACAGTCTGCAGACCCGCAACAACGCTACCCGCCCTTTTTATATGTTGCTGGTGTCGCGCATGCTCATGTATGCCGATGCGGGCCTGGCCACCATGCTCTTTGACGACTGTTACAAAGTGCTGGAAAAGCGCCCCAACGAGCTGGTGGAGTTCCTGTACAGCAGCAACAACCTCGTCTATACCGACTACCGCAACTACTGGGCCGGTGCCATAGTGGGCCATATAGGCAAGGAGCACCGTGGCGAAACGCTGGAATTCTTCGGTAAGCTGCGGCCGAAACTGATGAAGACCTGCAAAAAGCACAACAAGGCCAATATGACCGCCCTTCTGGATAGTATTTCGGCAGGGCTGACCCCGCAATAAATGATATCCACACATGAGGGTGGATAAATATGTGCCCCGTTGCACTGTCTTTACCTGCGTGCTGTGAGATTACGGCTAATTTTGCAGCACGGCATGAAGCGTCTATTTCTGATGGTCTTATGGGTATTGGCAGCGTCCGGTGCATTTGCACAGGGTGCCCCCGCCGACTATGGCATCAGCTACCTGGGCGACAGTGCCATTGTAGAGTGGTATGCACGCTACACCGCCGATAGTATGCTGGTGAACCACCCGATGGTGGCCAGTCCATACGTCATCAGCGATATACAGTCGCCGCATATATGGGTGTCTCAGACGGCCGATTTCTACCTGCTGCTCACCCTTTGTCTGCTGCTGGGGCTTATCAGGTACATGGATACGCGCTACTTCATCAACCTGTGGCGCGCCTTCTGGAACCCCACACTCAGCAACAGGCAGCTAAAGGATCAGTTGCAGGGGGCGGGCCTGCCCAACTTCCTTATGAACCTGTTCTTCGCCTTTGCCGGCGGGGCATATATATATTATGTGGTGCGTTTTTTCACGCCACGCAGTTCGGGGGTCATTCCGCCGTCACTGCTCATCATCATGCTCATAACAGGTACGGGTATGATCTATATGACCAAGTATGCGGCCATCAGGTTCAGCGGCTGGGCGTTCAGGGTAGAGGGGATAACGGAGCACTATTTGTTTAATGTGTTCCTGATCAACAAGGTGCTGTCGGTGGCGTTGTTGCCGTTCATCATCATCCTGGCATTTGCCGATCATGGGTGGGCGCAGCATATAGTATTTGTGTCATTTGTGGCGGCCGGAATTCTGCTGCTCAACAGGTACTTCAGGTCGTGGCAGGTGTTCGGCTCGTTTTTCCAGTACAGCAAATTCCATTTTTTTATGTACCTTTGCGCCTCGGAATTATTGCCGCTGGCAGTATTGATGAAATTATTAGTGAAAGGATTGATGTTTTATTGATTCATTAACTGCTGAATAGAGTATTGTTCCTGTATATACCCCAGATAATTCTTGAATATGGCGAAAGTTGCTCAAAAAAAGGGTGCTGAGAAAAAGGAAGTGAAGATCAGCCGTATATTAATTACGCAACCACGTCCCGAAACCGATAAGTCTCCCTACTTCGACCTCGCAAAGAAATACAGCCTGCAACTCGACTTTCATCCGTTCATCAGGGTTGAAGGACTCAGCGGCAAGGACTTCAGGAAACAGAAGGTTGATATCACCGAGTATACCGCCATCATATTCACCAGCCGCAACGCGGTAGATCACTTTTTTCGCATCTGTGAGGAACTGAAGATCAAGGTGTCTCAGGACATGAAGTACTTCTGCATCACCGAGGCCGTTGCGCTTTATCTGCAGAAGTTCATACTGTACCGCAAGCGCAAGGTGTTCTTCTCTGCCGATGGCAGCACAGCCGGTCTGCAGGATGTGATCACCAAACACAAGAACGAAAAGTACATCCTGCCTGTATCGGATAGCGGCAAGAACGAACTGGCCAACCACCTCATCAAGCACAACATCAAGTATGCCGAGGTGACCCTTTACCGCATGGTCTCCAACGACATTGCACAGGTGATGCAGTCGAAATACGACGTCATTGTGTTCTTCAGTCCGTTCAGTGTGCAGTCGCTTATGGAGCACGATCCGGCCTACAAGCAGAATGGTACGCTCATAGGTGCCTTCGGTCCCACAACGTCCAAAGCGATAGAGGACCTAGGTATGCGTCTGGACATCAAAGCACCGGCTCCCAACGCTCCGTCAATGGTATCGGCGCTGGAGTTGTTCATCAACTCGGCCAAGAAGTAGACTTCCAACAATTGCTTTTTCCCGCGAAAGTGTGTTTAGATGTAAATAATATCGCACCTTTATGTACATGAAAAAGCTGCTTCCCTACCTTTCTGCATTGCTACTTGTAGCTGCCTGCCAGACCAACTGGATGCAGAGCGATAAAGATGCCTTCTTTGAAGCATGTGTAGATGATGCCAACTCGTGGACAGGCAACCCCGCCAAGTCAAAGCAGTACTGCGAATGTGTGATGATAAAGGTGACGGAGAAGTACCCTGATGTGAACGAGGCGCTTGAGAATATAGAGACCATCTCCCGCGATCCGGATATACAGAAGTGCCGGATCCCCATCCTTAAATAGGTACTTCTAACGATCTTAACGGAACAGCTGGTACACCACCAAAGCACCCACATAGGCCAGGGCAGCCATGTAGGCAAACTGTATGGCAGGGTACTTCCAGCTTCTGGTCTCGCGTTTCACAATGGCCAGCGTGCTCATGCACTGCATAGCAAATGCATAGAAGATAAGGAGTGACAAACCTGTTGCCAGCGTATAGACCGGTGAACCATCGTCACGTTTCGCCGCACGCATCTTCTCTGTGAGGGTTTTGGTGCCGCTGTCGGCATCGCCCACGCTGTAGAGGGTGGCCATGGTGCCGACGAACACCTCGCGTGCTGCAAACGAGGTGATGAGCGCAATGCCGATCTTCCAGTCGTAGCCTAATGGTCTGATGGCAGGTTCTATGGCGTGGCCCAGGATGCCGGCGAAAGAGTGCTCCAGTTTGTCAGTAGCGCGAAGTGCGTTCAGTTCGTTGGTATTTTGAGGTGCGGCTTGTATGAGCGCATCGTACTTGGCATCAACAGCCTTCATCTGTGCCGGTGGCCCGAATGCAGCCAGTGCCCACAATACCAGCGACAGCATGATGATGATCTTGCCCACATCGCGGATGAAGATCTTGCCCTTCTCCAGCATGGTGATACCCACGTTCTTCCAGCGGGGCATGCGGTATACTGGCAGCTCCAGCAGGAAGAAATTGCGTTCTTTCGTCTTGATGATGAGGTCCATCACCTTGGCCACTATCAGCGCCATGAAGAAGCCCAGCAGGTAGAGGCCCATAAGCACCAGTCCGCGCATATTGAATATGCCGAGGATAGCCTTGTCTGGCACAACGAGGCCGATGAGCATAGTGTAGACGGGTAGCCTTGCCGAGCAGCTCATGAGCGGTGTGACGAGGATGGTGACCAGGCGTTCTTTGCGGTTCTGTATGGTGCGGGCCGCCATGATTGCGGGTACGGCACATGCCATGCCACTGATGAGTGGCATAACAGAGCGGCCATTGAGACCCGCGCTGCGCATGATACGATCTGTAAGGAAAGAGATGCGCGCCATGTAGCCGCTGTCTTCCAGAATGGTGATGAGCCCGAACAGTATCATGATCTGAGGCACAAAGACGGCAATGCCACCGAGTCCGGCCCAGATACCATTCACAACGAAGTCGGCGAAGTAGCCGGAGGGCAGTAATGTGCCCAGCCAGTGGCCACCCATTGCAAATGCCTGTTCTATCCAGTCCATTGGGTACTGGGCCAGCCAGAATATGGACTGGAACAGCAGGAAGAGCACCAGCAGCAGGATCACATTTCCGTGCACAGGGTGCAGTAGCGTCTTGTCTATGCGGTCGCTGATGACCATGCGCTTCATGGGGCTTTCGGTGACCACGCATTGCTGCATGATAGCGTCTATCTTCTTGTAGCGCTGCACAATCTCCTCTGCCTGTATGCGCGACTTGTGGAAGCCGGCCTCGCCAAGTAATGCAGCGATACGTATGCGCTGGGCGGCGTTTATGTGTTGCAGACCGGCATAGTTGCACGCAATATGAAGGGCTGCATAGTTGCTGGTCTGGTGGCACAATTCCTTTATCTCCTCTATCCATTCGCTTGAGAGGGCGGGTATGGAAATGAAGTCGGGGCGTGGGGTGGGGGATGCCTTATATATATCGTGTACTGCTTTCTTTAAAGTAGCGATGCCTTTGTTCTTCCGGGGATTGATAGACACTACGGGCACACCCACCAGTCTTTGCAGACCGGCTGTATCTATAGTGATGCCCTTGCTCTGGGCTATGTCCATCATGGTGAGGGCCATTATCACAGGCACCTTCAGGTCCATGATCTGCGAGCAGAAAAGGAGGTTCCTTTTGAGATTGGCGGCGTCGGCAATGACGATAACAAGATCGGGTCTTTCGGCGTTTGCCTGGTTCAGCAGTACCTCGTAGGTGACCTGTTCATCGGCACTTTTGGGGTATAGACTGTATGTGCCCGGCAGGTCGATGATACTGGCAGTGAGCGAATCGGAAATGCGGGAGGTGCCGGTTTTCTTATCTACGGTAACACCGGCGAAATTGCCCACCTTTTGGTTGAGTCCCGTAAGCGCATTAAAGAGAGAGCTCTTACCGCTATTGGGATTTCCGACGAGTGCTATAGTATATGGCCTGTTCATTAACCGGTGGCAAAAGTAAGGAATGTGTAGTGCTGAATGGTTGATGAAGTGTATGAACGGGCAAATATTCCCGTTTTTGAAAGTAGTGTCTTTGTTCTGTTAACAATTCATTTTTTCGACACATTTCGGAGTGGAAGGACGCCTCAGAAAATAAAGGATATTGATGCTGTTTAATGTGTTTTTGGTGGTTTTTGATATTTAGAGGGCGTAATTGCATTCTGTTAACAATAAGTATTTGTGTATATTTATAATGTGCTGAAATACAGCATTTCGGTATTTTGAAGATATTAACAACTGCGGAATAGTTTGCTCAAATATTGAATATTATCATTGCCGCATTTTGTCTATTTTTCTTAAAAATTATAATAAAAACACAATTAAAATAAATTATAAATGGCTGTCTGTATTGCGTTTGGGGAATGTTAAACGATAGTCATTAACATCTCATTAATTATCCTTTTTAATATTTGTTTGAAATGCTGGGTACATTTGTGTCCCTACTGATTATAGTGGGCTCTGAAAATAAATATAAATTATCATAATAATACCCTTGTAGTAGCTGAAAACTAACTTCTATGTTGAAAATGATTACTTCTTTAGAAATGTTGCACAAGACCGGCAGGATGAAAACACTTGTTATTACCATAGCGAGTGTACTCTTGTCATCTGCGGGTTTTGGTCAAGTAGCGATACAGACAATAAATTCTTCTTACACGGCAGCGAGTAACGGGAAGACGTACAATGCAAACGGTGCACAAGGCAGTCCGTTGGAAGACAATGAGTACACGTATCGTTTTGGTACGTCAAGTGGTACGTCGAACAACTTTTTGAATTTTAGTTCTTTTGGGATCGGCTCGAACACGTATGCCTACAGGAACATTCCAGACGCGTATGTAAAGATCAGGAGGAAGAATAATAGTCTCGTGTCAGGGGTGCGCCAATTGTTGTGGTATCAGGGAACTGCAGACGCAATAACTAACCCATTGAACTTGCGTCAGTCTTATCAGGAGGACATGGAGATCATGTTTAACGGTGCAAGGGGTTTGAACGCAGGTACTGACAACATATTCAATAACTCTGCAGACGGAAACGGTAACAATAACAACATCGAGCGTTTCGATTATATTATTCCTGGCGGGTACACTGTAATGGCTGCATCGCAGGAGGGATTCATTGTTATGGATCGTGGTGTAGTTGGAGCTCATGACCCGTTTACCGTATCTGTGATCAGGGGGCTTGATGGATCGCAGAATCCTTCGAGTTACTCATCGGTTCTGAAAGTGAATTCCAGTCATTATGGAAGTGCGAATCCTGTAGCAGTTATGTCGTCATGTGTAATGAGGAAAGATCCTTCAGATTCGCGGCTCGAAGTGTCTGCGTATACAGATGCAACGCAAGGGATAGGTGGGGTGTTTATCAGGTATTCAGATCTTGGAATTACCAATGGTACAGTAGTTTATGGATATTCGATAATGGGGGGTGATTTTCCGGACGGCGCGAGTGGATCAAAAGTGGTTGATTATACAAACTCAACTTATTTCCCCACCACAACCGAACCTGCAAATGGGGGCCTCGATATGCTTGCCGTCTCTGGTATTTTCCAATTGTCGAACGCATTGGCGCCTTTGGCAAACGACGTGACCCGAGCTACACTTTGTAACCCTAATGGCACAGGTATGTCATCGGTACCATCATTGACTGCAACAGACCTGAACGTAGGTGGTTACATTGCCAGTTATAAAATAATGACGATACCGGCATCGTCTTCCGGAATTTTATATTACCACAACGGAACGACCAATGTGGCAGTTACAGCGGGGCTGGTATTGACGCCATCGCAGGCCACAACATTGAAATTTGATCCGGTGGATGGGTTTGATGGTGATGCCGTATTTCAGTACATCGCAGTGAACAATTTTGGGCTACTTTCAAATACTGCTTACGGAACTATCCCTGTTTCTGTTTTACCGACTGTATCTGCAGGAACCAACAAGACAATTTGTTTAGGCTCTTCGGCTAGTTTGACTGCAACTGGTGCAGCAACATATATCTGGTCTCCTTCTTCAGGTTTATCTTGCACAAACTGTGTTTCACCGGTAGCTAATCCTACGACTACCAAAACTTATACAATCACCGGTACAGATGTTTGGGGATGTGTTAATACCGGTACGATAACAGTATCAGTTAACCCGGTGCCAACTGTGAATGTAACACCTACGGCGACGTCTGTTTGTCAGGGAGTGTCAGTTCCTTTATCGGCAACAGGGGGCGCAACTTATTCCTGGTCTCCTGCTTCCGGGTTGTCTTGTACTACTTGTTCGGCACCAACTGCCACACCTACTGCGACAACAACTTATGTAGTCACCGGATACAACTCGTTCAGCTGTGCGGCAACAGCTTCAGTTACAGTGACTGTAAAATCTCTGCCATCGGTAGTAGCCGGTGGTGCAGCCGCAATTTGTTCAGGATCGTCTACCACACTATCAGCTTCAGGTGCATCTACATATGTTTGGTCACCTTCGACAGGATTGTCTTGTACAACCTGCACATCGCCTTCGGCATCGCCAACAATTACTACTACGTATACAGTAGTAGGAACAGGTTCGAACGGATGTACTAACAGTGCGACTGTGACGATAACTGTTAACCCGACGCCATCGGCAATCACCGGGGCATCAAGTTTGTGTGTGGGGGAAACAAGTACGTTGGTAAGCAGTCCTTCAGGTGGTACCTGGAGTAGCAGTAGTACCAGTGTTGCCACTATCGGGTCAAGTTCCGGTTTATTGACAGCGGTGTCTTCCGGTACCGCCAGGATAACTTACCGAATGGCATCAGGCTGTTTGGCAGTTTCTACAATAACTGTCAACTCGCTTCCTTCTTTGACGGTAAGTGGTGCCACCAGTATTTGTCCGGGGGCGTCGACACCACTTTCGGCTTCCGGTTGTGTTTTCTATTCGTGGTCTCCTGCAGGAAGTCTTTCGTGTTCGACATGTGCGAGTGTTATCGCATCGCCAATGGTTACCACAACTTATACTGTGACAGGAACCGGGTCAAACGGATGTACCAAGACTTCAACCGTTACTGTATCAACTAAATCGGTTCCGACTGTAACTGTTTCTCCGAATGTTACAATATGTCAGGGGGCAGGGACATCGCTTTCGGCTTCCGGAGCGTCAACGTATGTTTGGACTCCATCAGCGGGGCTGTCATGCAGCACATGTGCAACGGTAACGGCGAGTCCAACCACGACTACCACATATACGGTAACAGGTACAGGATCTTCAGGTTGTAGTAACACCGCAGTGGTAACGGTATCGGTTAATCCGATGGCGGCATCTATAACAGGTTCCGCGTCAGTATGTGTGGGTCTCACTTCAACCTTAAGTTGTTCAACCACCGGCGGTACGTGGACCAGTAGCAACGGTAGTATTGCTACTGTTGGGTCTGCAACAGGTATTGTTACTGCAATAACATCCGGCACGGCAACTATTTCCTACACACTTCCTTCGGGTTGTTACACAACCAAGGTTGTGACTGTTAATCCAGCTATAACACTTTCCTCATCCGGAACGAACGTGAGCTGCTTTGGTAGTAGCAACGGCGCAATAGACCTTACAGTATCCGGCGGTAGTGCTCCATTTACCTACAGCTGGTCAAATGCTGCAACAACACAGGACCTTTCAGGTATTGCAGCAGGCACCTACAGTGTTACTGTGACGGATGCCAAAGGATGTACTTCGACACTGTCGCGTACAATAACACAGCCGGCGGTACTTGCTGCATCGGCCACATCAACGAATGTAAACTGTAACGGTGGCACAAATGGCTCTATTGACCTGACTGTAACCGGCGGAACAACACCATATATATATAGCTGGAGCAATGGAGCGACGTCGCCTGATATTACAGGTCTTGCTGCCGGCACCTACAGCGTGACTGTAACTGATGTTCGTGGCTGTACTACAACTGCGACCAGGACAATCACTCAGCCAGCGACACTTACTGCTACGGCAACGTCAACAAACGTAAGCTGTAATGGTGGAACAAATGGATCTATAGATGTTACAGTGGCCGGTGGTACTACTACATATACCTATCTGTGGAATGGTGGTGCAACTACTCAAGACCGTAGCGGTCTGAGTGCAGGTACTTACAGCGTGACTGTAACAGACGCTAACGGTTGTACTGCTACAGTGAGCAAAACGATCTCTCAGCCTGCAACATTGGTTGCAAGTGCTACATCAACTAA
>JAEUVY010000003.1 GCA_016786565.1 Flavipsychrobacter sp. | reverse complement strand
GGTGAAATTGTTGAAATTTGATACTGGCATAGTGCAGATTTTAACGTTAATAATTGGCGACTCAGATCGCATCTAATTAAAATTGCAGCACTTTTTCGGTGACTGCTCACTGCACTATGCTTTTCTTACATAATTACTTATGACGCAAAAGAAAAAGCAAAGTAAGCTGCTACGTTTCTGGAAACTACTGGGCCCCGGCCTGGTTACCGGTGCCAGCGATGACGACCCGTCTGGCATCGCCACCTACTCACAAGCGGGTGCCGCCTATGGCCTCACAACCCTTTGGACATCCATTGTGGCATTCCCCCTCATGGCAGCCATTCAGCAAATGTGCGCACGCATAGGCATGGTCACTTCACAGGGACTCACAGGCGCACTCAAAAAACACTACCCGCGCCCCGTCCTGTACCTCATGTTGCTGTTCAGCACTCCGGCCATCATCCTCAACATTGGGGCCGATATCGCCGGCATGGGTGCCGTGGGCAATCTGCTGTTCCCCGCCATCGACGCCTCATTTTTCAGCGTCTTCTTCACAATTTTGCTGCTGGGGCTTATCATTTACCTGCCCTATGCACGCATCGCCGCCATCCTCAAGTACCTCTGCATCGTCATGCTGGTCTACTTCATTGTGCCCTTCCTGTCCCATTTGGACCTTGGCGCCATTGCCAAAGCAACGTTTGTTCCCTCCATCTCTTTCAACAAAGACTTTGTTGCCATACTCGTGGGCATCCTCGGCACCACCATTTCGCCCTACCTCTTTTTTTGGCAGGCATCGGTTGAAGTAGAGGAAATGCGAAAACACAAAAAACACATCATCGTCGACAAACGGCTCATCAACAACATGGAGCAGGATGTTGATTTTGGCATGGGTTTTTCAGGTATGGTCATGTACTTCATCATCCTCACCACAGGCACCGTCCTTTTCAATGGCGGCGTGCATAATATTGATACGGTCGAGCAGGCTGCCACCGCGCTCAAACCGCTGGCCGGCAACCTCGCCTACCTCCTGTTTGCCGTTGGGGTCATAGGTACAGGGCTTATTGCCATACCCGTCCTCAGCGGATCACTTTCCTATATATATACCGAAACATTCGGCTGGGAACAGGGGCTCGACAAGAAATTCAGTCAGGCCAAAGGGTTCTATGTCATCATTGCCATATCGCTGCTCCTGGGCCTGGCACTCAACTATGTTGGCATTTCCCCCATCAAGGCGCTCATTTATACCGCTATATTATATGGTATCACTGCACCGGTGCTTATTGCCATCATCCTGCATATTTCCAACAACAAGCGCATCATGGGCAACTTCACCAACAAACGTGGCACCAACATCCTGGGGTTTGCAGCGCTCATTATTATGACGGTGGCCGCCGTCGCGCTCATCTACCTCCAACTCGCCGGGTAGTTACTTCTACGGCGTTTCGTAGTCATAGACATTGGTACGACCCGAGCTTACACCCTCACGCACCTTATACAGAATGGTATCCCCCGTGGCATGACTACGGTAGGTCAGCGTGTGTGCGTTCGAATGACCATGCGTGTTATTTTCCTCCATATAAAACGTACGCACGCTGTCATTCTGCAGGCCATCCGGTACATACTGCAGCAATTTTCCGGCCACTATCGCCGTCACCTGATCTGGAAAATAAACCGTCATCACAGTATCCGGCTTCGTCACCGGCGCAGTGGTGCCTCCTGAACTGACTTCAGCTTTTTCCAACAAATGCCAATTCAGCGCACCACCTTTCATTTCCAGGTTAGCAGGAGCACTACTGATCATTACCGATTTCATCTGCGACACCGAAGCATCATTGTTCAGCGTCAGGCGAACGGTAAAAGTGCCAGCAGTAGAATAAACATGACACGGTTCAGGCTGCGACGAGCGGGTCCCATCACCAAATTCCCACAAATACGCCGTGGCACCGGTGGTTGTAGCCTTAAAACACGTTTTATATCCAACTACATTTGAACCCTGGCTACCAATAGAAGTCACTGCAGCTGGCACCTGCTGTTTGTCGGGCTGGCATCCCATCCAAAACA
Source organism: Flavipsychrobacter sp. (assembly GCA_016786565.1). Classification (GTDB taxonomy): domain Bacteria; phylum Bacteroidota; class Bacteroidia; order Chitinophagales; family Chitinophagaceae; genus Nemorincola. The sequence goes on along the minus strand of JAEUVY010000003.1, from coordinate 25,905 downwards.
ACACAGGGAGCAACAATAGAAACGATATCTTTTTCATAAGTTCATGGTTATATGGCAGGGTATGGCAAAATGTATGCCAGTAATAACTCATCCAACTACACCATTTTTTTTTAAAACAGAGAAATAATACAGACGTTGTGTATTACTTCGGACAATTATGAACGCTTACCGCGGCAATTCAGATGGACATGCCACACACACTGGCTTGACCCCGTTTATTTTGGGTAGACTATTCACATCCCTAAGGAAATTCTGATCGGACGTTATACCTACCTTTCTTTCCGACAGGCAAATTACCTTAATGTGACTGTGGTCCTTTTTATTTGAGAGCAACTTTGCTTTTTTGGGAAAACGATAGCTATTTATGTCGTGATTCGAAATTTTATTGATTCGCCCTTGCTTTCCAAGAGTACCAATAAGAGCTAAAACCAATTGGTTTCCTCGTCCATACTCACTAAGTAGAGAGTTGCTCACAACTAATACTCCCTCTCTATTTAGCCAAACTACAAACTCTTTATAATGGTCTGTCAAAGGAGTAACCAAATTTGAAACCACACAATTATCAACAAATACGTCTTTCATGGTGCATACTTTTTCTTTCAAACAAATCGTCTTAGATTCTTTGCTGGGTGCTTGACTTTACGCATTTAAAGCAATGTCCATTACGTCTGTCATGTACGTTGCAAAAAAATCAGGTGGGGCATTTGCAATGACCCCATTTGAAAGAAAATCTAAAGCATGAGGCGTCACTTTGTTCTTATTCTTGTCGAAGAAATAGACTTTCACATCATCTGTTTTTAGAAGGCCTTTCACAATCAGTAATCGTATTTTATTCAAAAAGTACTCGCTGTGTGTCTCGATAACATATCTCTTTTGATTCTTAGATACCTGATTGGCAACGTAACCCCCAAAATCAGATTGAATGCTCGGATGCAAATGAACTTCAGGCTGAGAGATAAATAGGGTTGAACCCTTTGAGAGTTGCAAATCTGCAACTATAATTGGAAGGAATTGATTTACACCGAACCCAACGTCAGTTAACGGTGCGTATACACCTTGATAATGCGTCTTAACTTTCGTTTCATAACTTCCGCCAACTACTCTGTCTATTTTTATGTTGTCGAGCAACTTCAATCCCTTTAGAATAGAAATCAACTCTTTGAATTTATCGGAATTTCGGTATTCCCAGTCTAAAATTTGATCTTCATATTTTTCACCATACTTCCCAACTTTAAATTTCGACCTTGCTACCTCAAATTTAAATTTCTGCGGGTTCAATCGAAAAGAACTTATGTAGTTTACATACTCTTCATAACGAACAAATGCCTTGTTAAATCTTGTGAAAATCGTCCACATTATTGCACTTCCCTTTTTCCTGATTGTGCTTTCCAAATTTGCTAAGTCATCAATATAAAATTCAATATTCTTATGATCCTTTTCTATGCTCTTCTGGAATCGAATCACCTCACTATTCTCTCCCTTTTTGTGACTGTCGGGTATTTGTAAACTAAGCAGTCCTAAAATCCCGGTAACAAATTCATACGAGTCTGAAAATTGTTTTTTGTTAGCTGAAAACTTGTGTCTATCAATTTTCCACGACACCAAATATCTACGATCTACTTCTTTTGAAATTAACAAAGAATAGTACTCCCCGACGACCTCGAGCTTTTGAAATAATGGCAACTTTTTCACTTTGTCATATACCCAGGTCGTATCAAGAGTGTACAATTCGTTGTCCTTAATCGTGAATCCTATCTCCACTACTCTTGTCTTGTCGTGAGTATACACCATATCTTCAAAATTCCCCATATTCACATACTCCCCATTTAACGAAAATTCGAATGGAAAATTCTCTGACTGTATAGTTGTAAATAGAGAGTTTATTACGGAACTTTTCCCACTACTATTCGCGCCTGTAAGGATTGTCAACTTACCAAAGTCAAGGTCTAATTCTTCAAAGCACTTGAAATTCCTAAGTCTAATTTTCTGAATTATCATTTGTTACTATTTTAGCGGGAAGAAAAATCAATTATTATCCAAGCACCTAGAACTCCGAATGTGTTCACGAAATTACTTCACTCTCACCACATTAAAATAGCTACCCTTGGATGAAGTATATAGGAAGTTGTCCTTTTTATAGATCTGGATGTCATACACCCTTTCTTTAGCGCCAAGAAAGCGGTCATAGAAAAGGGTCAACTTCATACCATCAACTTGCCATTTACCGGTCATACGCTTGCCTTCGTTCATCATCGTAAACGTACCCATCGATGAAAGTTCAAATTCCCGGTCTTCACTTTTCTCTTTCCAGTGTCCCACCAGGTTTTCTTTGGATGGCACATCGGTATCTTTTGCTTCCTGCACCGGCGCAGGCGCGGCAGTAAGGTCTATGCCGAGATTTTTGGAACACTCAGTGATCGTTGCGCTTCTCAACCGTTTCAACACTGGCTCTATCATAGACTGATAGTCTTCCTTGGTATTCTTTTTAGTGAACTCCTGCACATAGCAGATAGCTATATTTTCCTTAGCCTGATCGTTAAGTTGTTTATGTGTGGAAGACAAATAAGCCAGACAATCGTTATAAACAAGTTCCTTGTCTGATCGGGTCCATGCTGCAGACTGAGAAAAAGAGGCAAGTGCAAACAGTTGAATGACAACTAACAGAAGTGATTTTTTCATGGCAAAATAATTAATACCGCTAAAGTAAGTAGCACAATTTTAATATCAAAGACAGTAGATAAACAATTCTGCAAAGGACATCAATATCCATTTATGGCATATCGCCAACTGCATACCATACCCCAAAAAACGCACTATCATAAAAAGTCTCATTGTCGCCCTCTGCCTGATATGCGATATTTGTTGTAGAGAATGTCAGATATACCGCTTCAACCAATATGTATGTAAACTTTCTAAAGGATTATCTGGCAAAGGTGTAAACCTATTTCAGGACGAGTCACTGAGAAGCAGGTGAGAAGGAAGTGCGCAGGTTTTGGGAAGTAGTGCGCAGGTTTTGGGAAGCAAATTGCACTCCTGCCTCCCACCTTTATAATGACAATCAATCAATTAGGAGAAAAAGTGAGAAAAAGAAAAAAATCTACGCACCGGAAAGTAAAATTGAGATTCCCAGTTGGCTGAAAGTGCCCAATAATGCAAATACGCTGAGCCCCTGATGGCGCCTTCATATTTCCGTAGATGTGGTTACCGTGCCCTGAAAGTAAATAGAAAGCCGAACTGGCACACGGCTATTCCATCAGCAGCGCAGTCCCGAAGGCATTCGGGAGAAAGATGTCAGCGCCATGCAGCTGCACAGCGAACCGCGAACCAGCGTAGAGCTGACCTTTTGCCTCGCGGAGTCCCGAAAGCATTCGGGAGCAAAAGGCGGCGCTTTCTTTTGGTTCTTTTCTTTTCGCTGTAGAAAAGAAAAGAACAAGAGCGGATGGGTTACAGCCGATGAGGCAGGTGAGAAGAAAATGAGAAGCAGGCCTGCCTGCCGTTTGTGGCAGGTGAGAAGCAAGTGCGCAGTTTTTGGGAAGTAAGTGCGCAATTTTTGCGCAGTCCTGCTTCCCGTTTTGCGCCAAAACCATTGATTATCAATAAAAATGTGCGCAATTGCACAAAAAGAAAAAAATAAACCCGAAAAATGAGAAGAGTTCCCGCAATCGTTTCATGCCGTCCGGCACATCACAAACCTATACAACTATACTACTATATTAATTAACCAGAGGGCATTCAGTCTGTGTTAATTAATAAAACCACTAATAATAGCAGCAAAACACTGCCCATACGTGTATAGTTTTGTCAAAATGCCCAACAAAAAATACATACAATTTTATAGCAATACAAAACGGCCGCGCGAAATAGCAGAGATCGTATCTGAATTGCCGGGTATAGTTTTCCAATACGTCGCTGAACCCAATGGCAACATCCGTTTCACCTATGTAAGCGAAAATGCAAAAGAGATATGGGGCTTTAGTGCGGAAGACGCTTACAAACTGGGTGGGCAGGTGCTGAAAAACATCCACCCTGAGGACATGCAGCAATACAGAGATGCAATAGCCCGGTCAAATAAGGAGGGTATAGCGATCTCTGTGCCATTCAGGGTGCAGCATGACGATGGGCGCCTCCGCTGGGTACAGGCAAACAGCAGCCCAAGGTATCTGGATGACGGAAGAATAGTGCGCACCGGCACTGTTATAGATATTACAGAATCTAAACTGATCTATGACGACATCAAGGCATCTGAACAAGACGCCCACGTCATTTTCAGAGATCTTGACACACGCAACCAGCAGCTCGCCAGAACAAAGGCCAACCTGCTCGAAGCATTGGATATGTTGCCGATAGGCCTGTTCATCAAGACCGTAGGCAACAAATTCATATATGCCAATAAGTTCTACAACGCGATCTGGGGATTCAGTTCGTTGCAACAATTGCAGCAAGCCGGCTGGGGGGGCGTACGAAACAATATAAAGGATTGGGGACAGATCAGCGAAACCGACAACAAGCTGGTCTCCTCGGGAAAAACGGCGTCCCAGACCGATGTATCAATTATAGACTCCACCGGCAACACGCGCTACTTCGATGTCACCAAATGCATTTTTCAGCTCTCCCCCGACGGAGAAGATGAGATACTGGGTATCATGTTCGAAACCACCCACTTCAGATCGGCTGATGCGGAACGCAGAAAATATATTGCCGACCTGTCTGAACGAAATTTAAAACTGGAGCGGTTCTCACAGATCATCTCACACAATCTGCGTGCACCCGTCACCACCGTAATGGCGGTTACCAACTGGATGGCAGGCAACCTGGACCCCGCCGATGACAACGGACGGATACTACTGGAAGGCCTCGCCGATGCCACCCGGAAAATAGACGATGTCGTGCGCGACCTCAATGATGTCTTGGCTCCGGTTCAGGCACAGTCAGTAGAACTCGTCCGATTCAACGACCTGATCGAAGATGTGCAGATCCCGCTACATAAAGAAGCGGGGCCCAACGGACTGGAGATAATACATGACTTCTCGGGTGCCACAGATATACACACTGTACCCAAGTACCTGTACAACCTGTTTCATCACATTCTGGCCACTACCGTACGCCAGAAAAGACAGGGACACAAACTGACCGTTGGGATAAAAAGCGAGAGATCACCGGAAGGAATTGACGTGACCCTGCGCGATAACGGCGCCGGCGTAGACATGAACACCTACGGCAATCTGGCCATGGAACTGTTCCAGATGTACCATAGCCACAAGGAAACTGATTTTAAGGGACTACCGGCTTCCAAAAAACAGGCCAGCATTCTTCGTAGCCCCATAGACATAAACTCAACACCTGGATCAGGAACTATAATTCAACTCCGCCTAAACGACCTCCGATGACAGATACCTCCGCAAACGACCTCCGACTTGTAGTCATTGACGACGACCAGGTGATACTTACACTCACATCAATGATGCTTCGCACCATTGATAAGTGCGCTGAGATATCATGCTTCTCTAAGCCGGCCAGAGATATAAATGAGATCGTGACACTGGTGACAAACGCCACCAAACGCACCATCATTTTTCTGGACATCAACATGCCCGACATAAATGGCTGGGAAGTGCTGGATGTCATAGCCCATGCCACCGCCGGCAAACTGTCCGACAACGTGCGTATATATATGCTGTCGTCATCCATAAACACGTCTGATAAGGTAAAAGCCTACTCCAATCCGCTGATATCCGGGTTCTTCGAAAAACCCCTGCTTCAGGAAGACCTGCGCAACCTGCTCTTCGGCGAGCACGTAGCCTCCATGGACCGGCTGTGGGTGGAGAACACCGAACGACGCAGAACAGAGGTCCGCTGACAACGGCCGCTACCGCTCCATTTTATCTATGGCGCGCTGTAGTGTTTTTATAGCCCGTTGTGTAGTTTGCTTCTGCTTTTCATTCTCCTTCATATCGAATGCTTTTTTGCGGGCTATGCTGCCGGCCTCAAGCTGTTCACGGGCCTTTTCAGCCTGCTCCATATAATCGGCAATGCGTATCTGTCGCTTCGCCATCTTAGTCAGCCCGGCAAACAGTTTCCTGTTTTTCGATACGTAAGAGAGAAACAGGTTCATACTCAGGTTGGTAGAGTCTATCGCCTCGCGGTAGGCCGTCACCGAAGCGGCATAAAGCCCCGGCAATTGTGGGTCTGCACCCGAGCGTTTTTTGTACTGCTCATAGCCACGCACATTGGCCTTGTGCAGGTCCAGCAGTGCCACCCTTGCGGTATGCAGCCTGCCCATACGCGCCACTATGGTGTCGTAGGCAGTAAAGTAGTCGTCCAGCAGGGTATCAGTAACAGTGTACTTCTGCTGCTTGAAGAGTCGGTTAAAATGCTTCACCTCATCGTCATAGCTGTCGTGCATACCCATACGCTCAATGGCCTCACGACGCAACAGGGAGTCTTCCACCACCATAGACTTGGCCAGGGTATCAAGCAGCAGTGCGCTGGCAACAATGGCATCGCGGATCACCACCTCGTCCTTGGCCAGTTGCAGTGTGGCAGCCTCTATGCGCACATTACGCGCGTCAATTGAATCGCGGATGGCACTCACATCCGCCCCTCCCTTCCGGGCCGCCGCAGACTCAATGTTGCGTATGGCTGATGTATCAAGGCCTGATGCACGACGGCGCACCGTGGCCAGCTTCTTGCGGGTGCGGGTACTCTTCGCCTCCCCCGACTTGGCGCGCTTCTTCGATTGGGCTATGATGCGCTTGTCGTTGGTGCGCACGGCCCTTATCTGCTGTTTCGCCTCCACGCTCTTGGCCTTGTTCTTCTGCTTCAGCTTGTTATACTCTGTCGGGAACGACTTCTTCTGCTCGCGCAGAAACTCCAGCGACCGTTTCAGATCGTTGTTGGCATCCTTCACCATCAGGTCGGGATGTTGAATGGTGGTGTCGGTCAGCACCTTTTCTATCATCGACTCGGCACGGGCAGTACTCTTCAGCGCCATCACGGTCGAGTAGCGCTTATTATAGGCATACGCTCTATCGGCCATCTCAAACAACTGTTGCCGGTCGTCATAGGTCGCTATCTTATCAAGCGCGGGATCTGACTGACTCGGTTTGGAGCAGCAGGTATTGAATGCCTTCACGGCACTGTCTCCGGCCTCAAATAACTGTAATGGCATTATACTATCAGTAAGCTGCCACAACGGATCAGATGGCAGGTGCCTCAAACGGAACTCCTCAGGGTTCTGGGCAAAGTACTGAGGGTCGTATTTATACCTGAACCGCAGGTTGCGCGGGCTCGACTTGCCCTTGTGGAACACCTTGGCGATCAGCCAGCGGAAGAAACTGCGCTTCTGGTAAATGTTGCCGGCACCCCAGGTAGGGTCCACCAGTTCCCACTTACCGGCTATGCGCACGGCACTCCACCGGTGGCGGGGAATGTATAGCTCATCGCCATTGTCGAACAGCCAGTCTTTGGCATAGCCTTCGATGCAGGCAGCCTGCAGACCGGCATCGCGGCACAATTGGGTGTACAACTCGGCATAACCATCGCACACAGCCTTGCGGGTGCGCAGGGTATGGCCTGCCAGATCATCGGGGCGCTTGGGAAACTTGCGGAGCGCCTCTACATCATAGGCAATGTTGTGAGTGATCCAGTTATATATGGCATTTGCCTTTTGCCGTTCCGTCTTCTGATCAAACGTGAGGACGGCAGCCAATGCGAGATGGTCGTTGCCGTACTTGCCGGCTTCAATAAGGCCAATGGCGGTGTCGGTTTGAGAGCGGGTAATAGTAGGTGCTCCCAAAAAAGGGAACATTAAAAAACAGAGTATATATTTATTCATAAGGTTGGAGACTAAAAATAGGAATTAATTGACACCAAAATGCAACATGCAGGCGGAGAACATCATTATTTTACAACAAAGCAGCGCAGGAACTGTCTCGAATTTTATTACATTTGCCACTCTTATTAGAAACAAAATTCTTACCAAACAATAAACTGATCTTATGGCATACGACGTGATCGTAGTAGGAAGTGGCCCCGGAGGATATGTAGCAGCAATCCGCGCATCTCAGCTGGGTTACAAAACAGCTATCGTAGAAAAAGAAAGCATGGGCGGCATCTGCCTCAACTGGGGTTGTATCCCTACAAAGGCGCTGTTGAAATCGGCCAGTGTATTTGAACAATTCACACATGCGGCAGACTACGGCCTGATCGCGAACGATTTCAAGGCTGACTTCGGTGCGATTGTAAAGCGCAGCCGTGGCGTAGCCGACAAAATGAGCAAGGGTATCGCGTTCCTCATGAAGAAGAACAAGATAGATGTGATAATGGGCTATGGTAAACTGAACACCAAGAAAGAAGTGGAAGTTACCGGCGCAGATGGCAAAGTGGCCGTTCACCAGGCAAAACACGTGATCCTGGCAACAGGCGCACGCAGCCGCCAACTGCCAAACCTGCCAATAGATGGTAAAAAAGTAATAGGATACCGCGACGCAATGGTACTGCCTGAGCAACCAAAAACAATGATCGTTGTTGGTTCGGGTGCGATAGGTGTTGAATTCGCTTACTTCTACAACAGCATCGGCACAAAAGTGACCATCGTTGAATTTTTGCCACGCATCGTTCCGGTAGAAGACGAAGACGTATCTAAAGAACTGGAAAAGAGCTTCAAGAAGAAGGGCATCACTGTGATGACCAACGCTTCTGTTGAGAAAGTGGACACAAGCGGTGCAGGCGTTAAGGCTACCGTAAAAACGGCTACAGGCGATGTGGTGCTGGAAGCAGACGTAGTGCTGAGCGCTGTGGGTGTTGCTGCCAACATCGAAAACATAGGTCTGGAAGCACTGAACATCAAAACCGACAAAGGTCGTGTGCTGGTAGACAAATATTACAAAACAAACGTAGATGGCATTTACGCTATCGGCGATATCACTCCGGGCCAGGCACTGGCACACGTGGCTTCAAAAGAAGCTATCATCTGCGTGGAAGCAATTGCCAACAAGGACGGAAAATACAAACACGCACCTGAAGCACTTGACTACGGCAACGTACCGGGCTGTACTTACTGCTCGCCTGAGATAGCAAGCGTAGGTCTCACAGAAAAGCAGGCAAAAGACGCCGGCTACGAAGTGAAAGTGGGCAAATTCCCATTCTCAGCATCGGGTAAAGCAACGGCAGCCGGCGCAAATGAAGGATTTGTGAAAGTTGTATTTGACGCTAAATACGGCGAATGGCTGGGTACGCACATGATCGGTTACAACGTAACTGAGATGATTGCAGAAACAGTAGTTGCCCGCAAACTGGAAACTACATGGCAGGAAGTTCTTGACAGCATTCACCCGCACCCAACTATGAGCGAGGGTATCAAGGATGCCGTAGAAGTAGCACTCGGCGAAGCGATCCACCTGTAATCAAGTTCAATTCAAATTATCCAGAGACACCGGCACATTGCCGGTGTCTCTTTTTTATGTACCATCATATTTTACCTACGAGAACATATACTGCACCGATAGGTATATCAACGGCATTTCCTGCCAAATAGCCTAAATTTGACCCGTCATGAGTCTTCCTTCACTTTCCCTGCGCCGGCCTGTACTTGCTATTGTACTGAACATCATCATCGTTGTATTCGGAGCAATAGGATTCAAGACGCTGGGTGTCCGCGACTACCCTTCCATTGACCCGCCCATTATCAACGTAAAGACCACCTACTCGGGTGCCAACCCTGACGTTATCGAGTCTCAAATTACCGAGCCGCTGGAAAAATCCATTAATGGCATTGCGGGCATCAAGAACATGTCATCTACCAGCCTACAGGGCACCAGTAGCATCAGCGTGGAATTTGACCTGAGTGTGGACCTGGAAGCCGCTGCCAATGACGTAAGGGATAAAGTATCGCAGGCAATTAAGAGCCTGCCGCAGGACATAGACGGTCCTCCCGTGGTATCGAAATCGGACGCGAGCAGCATGCCCATCATATCCATGACGGTGCAGAGCATGAACCGAAACCCCATGCAGCTGACCGACTATGCTGAGAATGTGCTGCTGGAACGACTACAGACCATTCCCGGGGTGAGTTCGATACAGGTATGGGGCCAGAAACTATATGCGATGCGTCTGTGGCTGGACCCGCTGAAGATGGCTGCTTACGGCATCACCTTTCAGGATGTGCAGGCCGCGCTGGCGCGACAGAACGTAGAATTACCCTCGGGCAAACTGGCCGGTAACAACACCGAACTCGCCGTGCGCACCCTGGGCCGCCTTTACACCGAAGACGACTTCAACCACCTGATCGTAAAGAACGTAGATAGTACCGACATTCACCTTAATGACATAGGAGAGGCAGTATTGGGCGCCACCAACGAAGAGACCCAACTGAAAGAAAGCGGAATACCGATGGTGGCTCTTGCCCTGATTCCGCAGCCGGGATCGAACTATGTGGCTATTGCCGACGAGTTCTATAAACGCTACGAACAGCTTAAAAAGGATATTCCGGCAGACATAAGGGTGGACATTGCCATGGACACCACCACATTTATCAAAAAATCCATTAGCGAGGTTGAAGAGACATTACTCATCTCCTTCCTGCTGGTTATCATCATCATATACCTCTTCTTCCGTGACTGGCTTATCGCCTTCCGTCCGCTTATAGACATACCGGTGAGCCTGATCGGGGCCTTCTTTATCATGTATATAATGGGATTCACTATCAACATCCTGAGCCTGCTGGCCATAGTGCTCGCAACCGGACTGGTGGTAGATGACGGCATTGTGGTGACGGAGAACATCTTCAGAAAGCTGGAGGAGGGCATGGACAAACACAGGGCCGCCAAAGAAGGCAGCGAGGAGATATACTTCGCGGTCATCTCTACTTCCATCACGCTGGCAGTGGTCTTCCTTCCCATCATCTTCCTGCAGGGTTTCACCGGCAGGCTATTCAGAGAGTTTGGCGTGGTAGTTGCCGGCGCTGTTCTTATTTCTGCATTCGTATCACTTACGCTAACACCTGTACTGAACGTGCTGATGACGCGCAAAGAACACAAACCATCGCGCTTCTACACAGCCAGCGAACCTTTCTTTGTGGGGCTTGAAAATGGCTATCGCCGTGCGCTGGAATGGATCATGCGGAACCGATGGGTGGGTGTCACCGGCATTGCTGTGTCGTTTGTATTGATATGGGTGCTGGGTAAACAACTGCCAAGTGAGCTGGCCCCACTGGAAGACCGCAGCCGCTTCAGGCTGCAGGTGAGCGCACCCGAGGGCACATCCTACGATGCTATGGACCGCTATATGGACCAACTGGTGAATGTAGTGATGGACAGTGTACCGGAAAAACAAGTGGCCCTCTCCATAACCGCACCCGGATTCTCTAACGGCTCCATCAACTCGGGCATGGCCAACATCAAACTGGTAGACCCCGAGTTCCGCGATCGCAGCCAGAACGAGATAGTACAATCGCTCAGCAAGACGCTGTCAAAAAACAACTTCGGCAAGGCATTCCCCATACAGGAACAGACCATCTCTGTGAAAAGAACAGGGAGTGCGCTACCAGTGGCATTTGTATTGCAGAACATAGACTTTTCCAAACTGCAGAAAGTACTACCCCGTTTCATGGACGAAGCGAATGCCGACAAGACCTTCCAGGGAGTGGATGTGGACCTGAAATTCAACAAGCCTGAGCTGGCAGTAAAGATCGACCGGGCTAAGGCATCGGACATGGGTATCGCCATCAACGACATCTCACAGACACTACAGTTTGCCCTCAGTAACGGCCGCCTTGGCTACTTCACGATGAGCGGCAAGCAGTATCAGGTAATTGGGCAAGTGAACCGCGCCAGCCGCGATGCACCGGTAGACCTTGCGCAGTATTATGTACGCGGGCGCAATGGAGCGATGGTATCCATAGACAATGTGGTGCAGTTGACCGAATCGACCAGCCCGTCGCAGATCTACCACTACAACCGTTACAAGTCGGCAACAGTATCTGCAAATCTGGCCCAGGGCAAGACTATCGGCGACGGGATAGACGCCATGAAACGCATCTATGCGAAACTGGAAAACGAAAAACTGATTGATGAAAGTTTCAGCTATTCATTATCGGGCTCGTCGCAGGACTATGCCGAGAGCTCTTCAAATACATCGTTCGCGTTCTTGCTGGCATTGGTGCTCATCTACCTGATTCTTGCCGCTCAGTTCGACAGCTTCATGGATCCGCTCATCATCATGCTGACCGTACCTCTGGCATTGGCGGGTGCGGTGCTGACGCTTTGGTATTACGACCAGACAATGAACATCTTCTCTCAGATAGGTATGATCATGCTGATAGGACTGGTGACCAAGAATGGTATCCTGATCGTGGAGTACGCTAACAATCTACGTGAAAAAGGAGCTTCCAAACTGGATGCTGCCATCACCGCCTCTGTGCTGCGTATGCGCCCTATCCTCATGACGAGTCTCGCCATGGCATTCGGTGCGCTTCCCATAGCCTTGTCATTGGGTGCCGCCTCCACCAGCCGCCAATCTCTGGGATTGGTGATAGTGGGCGGTGTGATGTTCTCGCTGATACTATCGCTATTCATAGTGCCGGTGATCTACTCATTCCTGTCGCGCAGAAAAGCAATACCTACGTCGGCCGAATAAAGGTTTATTCAACCACAAAACGACCGGTGAACCCGCGGGTAGTGTGCCCTGACAGGTGATAGATGTACATGCCGGGCGCCATTGTGGCGGCATCAAAAGCCACTGTTCCATCTGTCGGCACCGGCATACGCGTGACCACACGACCTACAGCATCTGTAATGACCAAATTGTCAAAATCGGAAGCAGGCGCTGTCTGCAAGGTGGCTGTTCCAGTGACGGGATTGGGATGAAGTGACACATAAGCGACATCAACCACGGCATCGCCCACCTGCGATACTGAGATGATATTATCACAATCGAGGGAGGCGTAGGAAGCATTATGGTATTTCTCGCTACCGGCAACAGTGAGGCAAACGGTATTATTGGCGCAGTCGCACGTAGGCTGAGCAAGCGGAGAACCTAGCAGACCACCGAGGCCGCTATTGCCGATGCCCTCTATCCAGGTACCACCCGCTGCAACTGAACCTGTAAGATACCGGAACGACAGTCGCCGCCTGGCCACACTTGCTATGGTCACTGTATCTGCGCTAAACACCACACCCTCGGCCGCCCCACCAGGCGCGGTAAAAATGGTATCGCCCGGAGTAAGCGAGAAGTCGTACAACAGTACCTCAGAGGCACCTGCAGCATTGACATAATAGACCCGGCCCGCCACATCCTCGCGGATACCGCCTATATATTCCGAAGGATCGAGTACCATATCGTTGGATGAACTATAGAGTTTGTGATACGTATTACCACCAAACACCGTATCGTCAGTTCGGGTACCCACGATCACATAATTGGGTGGTGCTTCGCCATTGCCGTGGCGGTAGGACCAAACAGCATTATAGGAAGGGAACGGCACCTGGGCCAATGCGTACAGGTTGCCGCAAAGCAGCAAGAATAGGGTAAGAGTATTTTTCATAAACGAAAAGACAGCTTTAGCGACCGCTAAATATATGTGAAAAATTACTGCAAATTCTATGCCATAAAACAAAACTCAAAGGAAGGTCGCATTACCGTCCCTCTCGTGCGGGCCCTCACTTAAAACTCAACTCAAGCATACGCACGTTGAACGATGGGACCCTATTAACTTTCAGGCCATATTGCTTCAGCGAAGCTGCAAAGTCGGCATGCGACGCGCACGACATTATAAAGTCGCGCCCCGGCACATTGGTTATTGTAGTAAAATAGAAATCCTGCAACTCGTCTTCGGCCAACGACGCAATTGCCGATACCGGCTGATTGACATAATTGTACTTTTTCGCAGCACGGTCCATCACTGAAGAATAACTGCCGCCCGTACTCAATGTGATCGCCTTGGCAAACAAACTGCTGTCCTCTACAACTATTTCCCAGGCGGCCGTCTTACGGTCAACCCACCGAACGCGGAACCCACGACTCCCCGCCAATACATGCATGGCATGGTTCTGTGCCTGACCGGTGAACAGACCACTATCAAACTCAGGAAACGAATTGGCTGACTGGCGGTAGCAGAGATCTATGAGTGCGGAGGATCTTGCTGAATCATCGGACACAATGCGGAGTGTCGGAACATCGGTTATATAAGAAATAACTTCCTTCAGCGGATAGCCCGAATACTGGTAGCGGACTTTCCCTTTATAAACAGAGGATCCGTCTGTGGGCTGCTGCCCGCCAACCGCATCTGATACCAATGCCAGGAAATCAGCCTTGGCGGCATAATCTTTCCATCGGTCTGAGGTCACAGTTTCTTCGTTGTGCCGTGCAGGCATTATCACCTCTCCGGCCAGCAGCCTGTCCATGGCACCCGTGAGTTGCTCTATACGCCCTCTGAAAACCATCTTGCCCGATGGCGCGAACACCAGTATTTCGGGGATCAGCGATATGCCAAACGCCTTCCAGCTTGCACCACTGGCATCTACCAGATGATACCCAAGAGGCATCTTCACTCTGCGGGCTTCTACGAACGAGTCTATCTTTCCTTTGCGCTCGGCAGTGAGGGTGGCGAAAACAATATTTTCATTGTGCTCATACTTTTTCTCCAACGCAATGACCTGAGGGAAACTACCGATACACGGGCCACACCATGTAGCCCAGAGATCGAGCACCAGAAATTTGCCGCGATAGAAATCTGGTTTCAGGTCTGGTTTATTCACACAAGCGGCAAACCGGAGGGCAGACACATCCTGCGCCAAAGAACCTATGCTACTGACTGCAAGCAGCGCAAAAACAAGAAAATTTTTCATGGTAGTGGTATTGTAAAAACGAGCGCAATTTACAAAATGCCCCGTCTATTACTATCCTATCAGCGCATAGCACCAGCAGGAACGGTGGTCTTGCCGACACTTGCCACGCTATCCAGTGCCGCAGCCAGCATCCTGAAGTCAGGATCATTGGGATTGAGCTGCAACCCTGTCTGCACTACCCGCCTGGCACCATCAGCGTTTTGTCTTGTCAGATACAATTGTGCCGCACGGTAATACATGGGCAGCAGTTGCGGGTATATAGGATAGATGCGCCGCACCGCATCCAGATCGGTCACCATCCTGTCGGGCTCACCCAATTTCAGCCATGCTATGGCCCTGTTCATATACCCCAGCACAAAGTTGTCCTGCATACCTATAACCTTGTCAAACAATGGTATTGCCCGTTCCAGATCGGCTCTGCGGCGAGCGGAATCGGACTCGTAATCGGTGCGATTGCAAAGGATAGTGGCGACATTGAGATTTACCAAAAAACTATTGGGCGATGCCTCTATGTCTTTAAGGAACAGGGTTCCGTTATTCTTCCAGTCGCGGTTGCGAGCGGAGGTCTTGAACCCTGCTGCAACTGTAATGAGGAGTAGCAATGCTGTGACTACGCCGTATGACACCTTGTGTCGCCTGACAAACTCTGCGGCGCCATATGCCAGCACAATGACAAAGCCCAATGACGAATGGAAGATCAGTCGTTCGCCCATTGTAGCGCCTATATCAAACAGAAAGTTATTGACCATTAGCAGATTGAGCAGGTAAAACGCCAGCGCGAACGCCAGCACATGCCGCCTGACCACCAACACAACAATGCCTGCCACCAGAGAAAGATGCACCACCAACGACAACCACACGAAAGGGTCGGCGAAATCTGTGTAAGGTATCTGCGCGTAGGAATAGTCGGAAGACAAGGGGTGCGGCCATACCAGCAACTTCAGGTATCGGAGCGAAGTACCTATTTCAGTGGCCAGCTTTTGCGCCGCACTTGCATAGGCATAAGGGTTGATCTGAATATCGGTATCAGACAATGGATTCCTGGGCCCCAGCACGTGCAGTCGCCACAGCGCATAAGCGGCAGCCACCACCACAAAAGGCAGCGTGGCAATTGCCGCCTTGCGAATATCCGCCTGCTCAAAAACATAAAGCGAAAGCGGAAGGATCACCAACAAAGTGATGGCATATTCCTTCGACAACAACGCCAACGCGAAACAGGCAAGCGATGCGACCAGCCCACCCACACTGCGCCGGCGGTGATACTGAACGACCAGCAACAGCGTGAGGGAAATAAACAGCAGCGACATGATCTCGTCGCGGCTCTTTACATTTGCTACTACCTCGGTATGAACCGGGTGTATAACAAAGAGCACCGTGGCAACCAATGCAGTCAGCGGGCTGCCCCTGAACACCACTGCGCGCAAAAGCATCAAAAGAGCTATGGCCGCCAGCGCATACCACACCACATTGAGGAAGTGGCGGGTGTGCATCTCGCTGAAAAACTTCTTTTCATAAGGATATTCGGCCTGCAATCCCAAGCCGTAAGTAATGACGCTGTCGGTACCCTCTAGCGGCACCGCCCCCATAAATTGCTGCTCTATGGCATAGGTGATAACTGACAGCGGCCTGTACCTGCCACCCTGCAACTGATTGGAAGTGCCCAACTGATCGTAATAACAGAAGTACGTGTCATGGGTGAGGATATCCGGTATTCCTGCAAGGCCTCTGTGTACAAATTCATTACGCTCAATGACGAGGGCATCGTCCAGTGCATTCTCGTTGCGGATGGTATTACTATAAAAAACAAAAGCCAACACCGTAACGATCATCGCCTGAACCCAAAACAACGATAACCAATTTGGCAAAAAGTTGCTCCTTCCTTGAATACTACGTGTTTCCATGTCGCATCAACGGGCTCAAAAATAGCAATTTTGAAAAATCATCACACTACCTGCCGGTCAGTTTAAACTTCCGTAAATTTGTAATAACAACTTCTTTATGAAACCTGTATACCTTATTATTTTCGTCCTTTTTTCATTTGCCGGTGATCTGTGTGCGCAAACCCCATTTGCCCCTCCCGGCGCACACTGGTACAACAGCGGCAACGATGCCTACTTCCACAGCTATACAGACGGCGACACCGTGATAAGCGGACACAACTGCACCCGCATCAGGCGCATCACCCATCGCGCTCCCATGTCGTGGGCAAGCGACTTCCCTACCATCTGCACCTACAACTCGGGCGACACGGTGTTTGTGTACAACACACTGTTCGGCCAGTTCACACCGCTATACATATTTAATGTGAACGAAGGCGACACCATCCGTATTCCCAAGTTCGATGTGGGCTACCCCACCCTGTCCGCTACTTACTTCAGCTACAGGGTCGATTCGGTACGTACGTTGGTTTACGACACGGCTCACCTAAAGACCATCTTCACCTATTCGATGAATGAAGACAGTGTCATAGGCGGATCGAACCCGATGCCCACATTTGGCGGAGCAGGCACACTGCATGGAGCTTATGCCGAACGTATAGGCGTAGTAGGTGGTGGCATATTCCCGAGTTGCGTTGGCTGCGCCGTGATACCCGAAGACTGTGGTTGCGTTGGGCCGCTTCGCTGCTACACAGACCCTGGTATGGACATAAAAATCGTGACCCCATGTGCGCCGCCAGTGGGTGTGACCGAAACAGAACAGCAGTTTACGAAGAATGTTTACCCCAACCCCGCAAAGGATGTGCTACACATCGAGGCTCCCTCAGAGAGTACGATTGTACTAATAAGCATACAGGGTCAGACTGTGCTGAAAGCTTATAATACGACCACGATAAACGTTGCTTCACTACCGGCGGGTATCTACTTGCTGCGTGTAACGTCTGAGAGCGAAGTGAGTGTGGAGCGGGTGATGGTGGAGCGGTAATTCATGGCCCCCCACAATGTCCGCACAGCAAACGGTCTATTTAAACTTTTTAGCGGGATGTTGACGGGTATCAAAAAACGTAAGTAATTCAACAGTCTTCCCCTTCTTTCTATATAAGAGCAAATTATGCTTGGTCACTATTGCCTCGTGAATATCAGCTTTTTCAGATCTACGATATAATTCTGGATTCTCTGCGATGAGTTCAAGCACCTCCTCCACCCTGTACAAGAAATCAATTATTTCCGAATCACTCCAATGAGCCTGCAACCACGAGATGATCTCATCAAATCGCTGTTCAGCTTTAGGCAACCATACTATTTCGTACGCCATTGCTGATATTTCTTCATAACGTCAGCAGTAGTTTTTCCTTCACCCCTATCCGATTGCAGCAAAGCCTCGGCAACATCATCCTTGGCATGTTTGGGTAGTGTATCCCAAAAATCCTGTTGTTGCTCTATCTCGAGAATTGCCTGCACCATTCGCAACGACTTTTCATCGGCGTGGTCAATGTACTTCTTCACCTGCTTCCTCAATGCCTCTGTCGTGGTCATAACCGGGTCGTTTATACAAATTTAGCGATTTGTACTTTCCTGCAACGGACCTCTTGCCAAAAAAAATTGTGAATAACCCCTTCCTGTCAGGTAGTCATTTTATAGATATTTGGCTCAGTATTTGTGGTGATATCTTTCTGTTTTCAACCTTAAACCGTAAAAGATCTTGGGCATGCGACTCCTATCATACACCCAGCAAAAACTACCCTTTACACAAAATCACACTTCGAGCTCCCTCATAAATTGCCGCTGCTTATAAGCAGTGTCATTTTCAAAGAGATGGCCTGTGGTTGACAGGCTCCGAGGGCCCGTGGGAGTTTTTTGGGAGTTTTCATAGGCAAAACACCCACGCCCCACATTATAACCCGTTCATTTCAAGCCTGTTAGCAGCAAACAACCCACAAACACAGATTTTTAGAAATGAGAGTTTTTCTGACACAAGACATAGATCGGGCTTGTGAGGGTTCCCTAAGAAACTGCCACCCTAAAACCTTACCTTTGCACACTTTTTAACATACAATGAACGAAAAAGAGATCGCCCAGCGGCGCACGTTTGCCATCATTTCTCACCCGGATGCGGGTAAGACCACGCTTACCGAGAAGCTCCTGCTTTTTGGTGGTGCCATACAGGTGGCAGGTGCCGTAAAGAGCAACAAAATAAAAAAACACGCCACTTCCGACTTTATGGAGATCGAGCGGCAGAGGGGTATCTCTGTGGCCACGTCGGTAATGAGTTTTCAGTACAATGAAACCCTCATCAACCTGCTGGACACACCGGGTCACAAGGACTTTGCAGAGGACACCTACCGCACCCTTACGGCTGTGGATAGTGTGATACTGGTGATAGACAGCGTGAACGGTGTGGAAGAACAGACCCGCAAGTTGGTGGAAGTGTGCCGCATGAGGGATACGCCCATCATTGTGTTTGTGAACAAAATGGACCGCGATGGTAAGTTCCCGTTCGATCTGCTGGACGAGATAGAAAAAGAACTGAAGCTGAGCCTGCACCCTCTTTCCTGGCCTATAAATATGGGCAAGGAATTTAAGGGCGTGTACAATCTGCACGACCACAGTCTGAACCTGTTTACCCCCAACCAGAAATCTACGGAAGAGAATACGGTACCTATCGACGACCTCAACGATCCGTTGCTGGATGCCAAGGTGGGCGAACGTGACGCCAACCAACTGCGCGAAGACGTGGAGTTGCTGAGCGGCGTTTACGGTGACCTGAATGTGGCCAACTACCTGGAAGGCAAGGTATCGCCGGTATTCTTTGGTAGTGCGGTAAACAACTTCGGTGTAAAGGAACTATTGGATACTTTCATTACTATTGCGCCACCACCCCAGGGGCGTGATACTGACACCCGCCATGTGGAGCCGAACGAAAGCAAATTCACAGGTTTCATTTTCAAGATACATGCCAACCTCGACCCACGTCACCGCGACCGTATTGCATTCCTCAGGGTGTGCTCGGGCAGGTTCGCGCGCAATACCTATTATAAACATACCCGCCTGAGCAAAGATGTGCGTTTCAGCAACCCCTACTCCTTCATGGCCCGTGAGAAAGACGTTATAGAAGAAGCGTTCCCCGGAGATGTGGTGGGTCTGTTCGACACAGGCAACTTCAAGATAGGCGACACACTGACCGAAGGGGAATTGATGCAGTTTACCGGCATACCTACCTTCTCGCCCGAGATATTCAAGGAGCTGGTGAACAAAGACCCTATGAAGACCAAACAACTGGAAAAGGGTGTGCAGCAGCTTACCGATGAGGGTGTGGCTCAGTTGTTTACCCAGCACGGTGGCAACCGCAAGATCATAGGATGTGTCGGCGAGCTCCAGTTTGAGGTGATACAATATCGCCTGTTGCAGGAATATGGCGCGTCGTGCGCATTCATGCCACTGTCTTTCTACAAAGCCTGCTGGATAACCGGCGACAAAAAAGCTGTCGAAGACTTTGCCCGCTTCAAGCAGAACAACATCATGCAGGACAAGGACGGTAACCTGGTGTACCTGGCACAAAGTGAGTGGTTCCTGAATACAGAACGGCAGAATAACCCGGCCATCGAGTTCCACTTCACGTCGGAGTTTAAAACGGCACGTAATTGATAGTGCTTGCCGCCTTGTGACAACATTAACAACTGTGCCCGGTGTAGTGGCACAGTTGTTGTTTTATACATTTCAATAATTATTCATTATCCTTGCACACCAAACACATGTTTATGAAACGCATTTATTTCCTTCTCCTTACAGCCGCCCTTTCACCGGTTGCCACATTTGCCCAACAAGGTCATGGTTACGGTTATGGCAACAATCCTTATCGTCAGTACCGCTACGACAATATGCAGTACGACAATAGCGTACTTTCCATCTTCTCTGAGAATGGCGAACCTTTTTATCTCATATTGAATGGTATGAAACAGAACCTGATGCCGCAAACTAAGATCAGGGTTGAATACCTCCCAAAATACCAGAACGATGTGCAGATCATGTTTACTGACGGCCGCCCACCCATCCGGCAGATGGTGAATATTGCAGACCCCATTAATGGAAGAGCCGTGAACCTAACCCTGCGTATCTCTAATGGCCGTGGCGGAGCGCGCCTGAAATTCCACCGTATGACAGAGTGCGACCGCAGCTACCGTGGCCCGCGCGATGAGTATGTGATGTATTACGGAAAGCCACAGCAGGTAAACACCACTACAGAAACAACCTACATGGACCCCATCACCGGCCAGTGGATCACCGAGACCACTACCACAACAACAGATAATTACGGATACAATAATAACTATAACAATAACACCCGCTACAACGATCGTGACCGCGACGGCCGCTACAATCCGCCACCGCCGCCAATGGCCCCAATGGAAATGGACGCCCGCACTTTCAATGATGCAAGACAAAGTATCAGTAGCGCTTCATTTGACGACACCAAACTATCTACTGCCAAAACAATACTCAGCACCAACTATATGAGTACAGCCCAGGTGATGGATATATGCAGGTTATTCTCTTTTGAAAGCAACAAAGTAACCTTTGCTAAGTTTGCTTACAGCCGTGTCACGGACCCGCAGAACTATTTCAAAGTAGCATCGGTATTCGACTTCGATTCCAACAAAAAGGCATTGAACGACTTTATTTCGCGCGGTGGCCGTTAACGCTACCCCGAACAAACAATAGTTCAGGCAGGGCATGTGCTCTGCCTGAACTATTTATATGATTAATAACATTTGTACGGCGGTCCGGCAAGGGAAAGCAACTAAAAAGTTTCATTACCTTTGGCTACCCCAACTGAGCGGGGAAACCAGACAATGCGCAAAAAAATAGCCTTACTTGCCGGCGGATACTCCGGAGAATACGTGATCTCCATAAAAACTGCAGAAACAATTGAAAAAAACCTCGATGCTGACCGTTTTGAGGTGTACAAGATCATTGTGACGAAGGATGAATGGTATCATGATCACAATGGCGGTCATATTGCAGTTGACAAGAATGACTTCTCCCTGCTTGTTGACGGTAACAAGATCGTTTTTGACTGTGTATTCATAGCCATTCACGGTACACCTGGCGAGGATGGCCGCATACAAGGCTATCTGGACATGTTGAATATTCCTTACACAACCTGCAACTCCATCGTTTCGGCGCTTACATTCAATAAAAGCTACTGCAACAAGGTTGTTAAGTCATTCAACGTGGTGAATATTGCCAATTCAGTACATCTTATAAAGGGTGAACATTATTCAGTGGGGGCTATATTAGACCAATTGAAGCTGCCTTTGTTTGTGAAACCAAATGAAAGCGGCAGCAGTTTGGGAGTGAGCAAGGTGAAAGAAGTGAGCGGACTGTTGCCCGCCATTGAAAAAGCCTTCAAAGAAGATAATCAGGTATTGATAGAGGAGTTCATAGAAGGTCGCGAACTGACGATAGGCGTTTACAAGACCAATGGCCGACTGCAAGCGTTGCCAGCTACAGAGATAGAGAGCAAGAACGAGTTCTTCGACTATGAAGCCAAGTACACACCCGGCGTGACCAACGAGATTACACCGGCCCGCATAGACAACAAGATAAAGGAACAGCTGGAAACAAAGGCACAGTACATATACCGCCACCTCAATTGCAGGGGCGTTGTAAGAATGGACTTCATATTACAGAAAAGCTCAGGAAAACTATACTTCCTCGAGGTGAATACTATGCCGGGTCAAAGCGAAAACAGCATTGTACCTCAGCAGGTGCGTGCAGCGGGTTTGTCTTTGAAAGAATTTTACGGCGCACTGCTGGAAGATTGCATGGCAAATTTCAAATAAATAACCTGTAATTTTATAATACAACAAATGATCAAGGCGATCGGTCAGTGGCGGCCGAAAGTAGTGAAAAGACGATATGAGCAGCTTTAAAGAGAAAATGAAGACTTCGTTCGGAATGAATGTGGCAATGGTATTTGTCGTATTCGTGCTGCTATATATATTGTTCTTTGCATCCCTGCACTGCGTAACCCGTCACGGCGAGGAGCTGGCGATGCCGGACGTGAGAGGTGTAAAAATAGACTCGGCCATTACGAAACTGAAGACAATGGGCTTCGATGTGTTAATTGACTCTACATTTGACCCTACTTCAAGGCCACTATCCGTACTAAAGCAGGTGCCCGATACCGGTTCTCTGGTTAAAAAAGGCCGCACAATATTCCTGACGGTGAATATGCTGACACCACCTGCGGTGCCTATGCCTAACGTAAAGGATCTGTCGTACAGAAGTGCGGCGATGATACTTCGCAACAATAAATTATTGGTTGGCGACACTACTTATAAGCCCGATATTGCATCGGGGGCGATATTGTCGGCCAGCTACAATGGACAGCCTATCAATCCAGGCGATCCTGTGCCGCAGGGTAGCAAGATAGACCTGGTAATTGGCAATGGTCTGGGCAACACAGAATGGGATGTGCCCAATGTCACCGGCCTTACCGTTGATGAGGCGATCATCATCCTCAACCAATTCAATCTGCAGCCATTGCTTGTGGCGGCCGACCAGATGTCGGAGATCAGCGACACCCCATCGGCGCGAATCGTTGACCAGAACCCACGGGAGTTCAATGATGCAGGCGAGCACAATCGTATACAGATGGGTGCATTTATCGACCTTCAGATCATGCAAAACCCCAAAGAAGAAGATATTCATCAATCTTCAGGCAATAGCAACGGGGCTCCGGACGTTAGTGACTATAACCCGAAAAAGAAGAAGTAGCATTGAAAACCTTTAAGTACACTTCCCTTCTCCTGATATGGCTGCTAACGTTGCTGCATTTATCCGCCGAGGCGCAGGAACGTGAAGGGCATCTTATGTTCAACCCGAACCTGATGAACGTAGTGAAGCCCAAACTACCGGTAAAAAAGACAACCGCAGCAGCTGAGCCACTATCACTTCCATTCTTTGATGACTTTACGGGAACCGGAATATTCCCTGACAGCAGCCGATGGGCCGACTTTTGCACCTACGTTAACAATACTATGGGCAACAAGCCTATAAGCCGGGGTGTTGTGACCTTCGACGCACTTGACTGGAAAGGGTTGCCGTACGATTCATTCAATAACGCCAACTTCCGTTACGCTGATTCTCTTACCTCTCAGCCCATCAATCTGAGCCTGGATGTGGTGACACCATCAGACAGTGTGTATCTGAGTTTTTTCTACCAGCCACAGGGCAACGGATTTTATCCAAAGGTGCAAGACTCACTGATGCTGTTTCTGAAAACGAAGTTTGGAGGGTATAAAAAGGTATGGTCTGTTGCCGGGTCTACACTTAAACCATTCAATCAGGTGATGATACCCATCTCGGACTCCCTATATTTCGATAGTTTCTTCCAGTTCCGGTTTATCAATATAGGCGCATTTTATTGGGCCGATGCGATATGGAACGTGGACTATGTGCGCGTTGGGAAGAACAGGAACCTTTTTGACACGGCAGTAAATGACATAGGATTTACTACACAACCTACTCAATTCCTGAACGACTATACGTCAATGCCGTACAGGCAGTTTTACGGGTATTCATCGGCCGAAAGGGCTGTGCAGCAGACATGCGGTTTGCGCAACAACTATGATATTACCCAAAGTACCAGCCATGCCTATTCGGGAACTGTGGTTAAAACCGGCACCATCCTAAAAAGTCCGGTTTTAACCGGGATCACCATCAACCCCAAAGAGACGGTTCAGGTAACATTCCCCACTTACACATCGCTTATAACCCTTGCAAGTGCCGGCAACTACGGGCGGGTTACATTCAGAAACAAGTTTTTTATCCAGTCTATCTCAACCGCCGACCCGGTTGAAAACGATACTATTGTGAAAGATCAGATATTTGACAACTATCTGGCGTATGATGATGGTACGGCTGAGAAAAGTTATTATCTGGACCTATACCCGACACTGCCAGGCAAGCTTGCCATTGAATATCACCTGAACAAACCGGACACGATGAAGGGCATGGCTATCTACTTTGGTCGCCAGCTCCCGTTTGCGTTTAACAAACAATTCGACATAAAAGTATATTCGTCGCTTGCAGGTATATATGGCGCCACAACTGACAACGTGTTGTACACGGAAGAAATGTGCAACCCGGGTTATGCAGATACAATAAATCGATTCTGGGTATATAAGTTCGCTCAAGGTGTTCCATTGCCGGCAGGCATCTTTTTTGCGGGCACTTTCCAGCCTGCAGAAAGCGGATCGGACAGTCTCTATTTCGGACTGGATGTGAACAGAGTAGGTAGCAATCACGCTTTTTATAATGTATTTTCGGGTTGGGTACCGTCACTTATCAGTGGTGCTATCATGATTCGCCCCCTACTGGGGCAGGACGTGGCAGGAACCGGAATAGATGATCTTACTTTGGCAAACAAGCCCAGCTGGCGGATCTTCCCGAATCCTGCAAATGACCAGATAACTATAGATATCCCGTCAGACGAGGCGGTAACCTACACAATATTAAATGTACATGGGCAAAAATTGCTAAGTGGCGTTACCAAACGTGGTCAGCTGATCGCCACGACTGATCTGCCATCGGGCCTGTACTTTGTTCGTTTGGCTGATAGGTCGATGATCTATGACACTCAAAAATTCATAAAAAATTAAACAAATAAAACATACAACATGAAGCAAATTACCGCTGAAGAACTTAAGAACCGCATCAATAACGGTGAAAAACTCAATATAATTGACGTAAGAGAACCAGCAGAATACGCCGAATACAACATTGGGGGGAAACTAATACCCCTTGGAAAGATAATGAGCATGCAGATCGACGAAATTGAAGATCTGAAGAATGAAGAGTTGATCTTACATTGCAAGGGTGGGACGAGAAGCTCGCAGGCCTGCCTGTTTCTGGAGCAGGCTGGTTTTACCAACGTCACCAACCTGACGGGAGGTGTGACCGCCTACATGAAATTATAGGCAGTTCACATTCTTTTTTACTAAAATATTTAAAGCAGTATTAACTAAGGGTAGCGCAAAACGAATTATTTTAATTTGTTTATTTTGCCCTGCTGTCACTTAAATACACACATGCAGCAAAACTAAGTGTATTATTTTTTT
>JAEUVY010000078.1 GCA_016786565.1 Flavipsychrobacter sp. | reverse complement strand
ATTTTATGTTTGATCCCTGCAATGATGTGGATGCAAGTATAAGAAGAAACGTATCCAACAACATGAAGAGGTTGAAAACGACATTTGTATGGTTCGGGTTCATTATGCTGGAAAAGTCGCTTCCGATTGACAGTGCAGCTTCAAGCAACAAAATCTGTACAGATGCAGGCAGCCAATTGCGGTTTATCAGACCGGCAAGTATGGCCACAATGGCACAGCACACAGGGATTATGACATAATAATGTAGCATTTGGCTCTAAAAAGGTCTGCGAAATAAATAGCGAACTATTTATTTCGCAGATATCATGGGTGTGACTGATCAGAATGATTGTTCCGCTGGTCGTGGCATATCCGCATTCCACAGATATACTCCACATCTCTTGGGACATGGCGAGTTGAAGTCTGCAGCTCTGTTGGTGAAATTTCCTAACACTATGTCTGCATCATCCAAACAATCTACATTGTCATATTTTAGATATAAAGTAACGCAGTGTGGAAATTCTACATAAGATGTTTTTGAAGGAAGGAGTGCCTTGTAAGTGGAGTGACAAAATGTGAGGCTGAATAGTTGGACGTTTGGCCTGGCAACAGATTGGTTGTCGCTGAATAGTTTTGAGATAACACTCCATGAGTAGGTCGCACTTTGTACATTTCTGCCAAGGACCACCTTGTTCATTCCATAATATACGTTGTCAAAGTAGTCAATGCCATATCGGCTGTCGGTGGTGCCGCCAAGGCCATTGCTGCCATCCTGCGTTATGGTTCCGTTGTCATTTATGGTAAAATATACATCCCTGCTTATAAGAAGATAGGTTTCATACCTGCGCATAAAATCTGTATCTGGCAATGGGCTTCCGTATATTTCGCACAGTTGTGCAGTTAAAAACCAACGGTTGGTCAATGCATTGTACCTGTGAATGAACTTGATGGCAAGTCGATCCAACGGTACAGGGTTCAGGTTATTCAGTTGCAGAACTGTATTCTGAAAATCGACCCAGTTAATATTCAGGTCGGTCAGGAAGTTCTGGGTGTTTCCTGTGTCGCGATAGGCATATGCAAAGTTGTATTTGCCTTCGTCGTTCATTGACTTGTTCATTACAAGCGGGCGGATGTCATCTCCATGATTGTGCATGTGCTAAATGTTTCTTGTGTGAATTGAATTTCAAAACGGTACGTCTAAAAATGCCGTTTGATTGTCGTTGCAAGGTACGACACTGGTTCCGATAATGCTCGTGCCGGTGAGTCTATTCGGACGTAAATACGTGATTTTTCCCGTATCAGACATACGGTGAAAATCTGGTACGTTATATGGGAATAATCCCGTTGTACAGGTGCAATTGCTGTTGCACCTTTGCAGTGTATGAAAGGCCAGAAAGAACATGGAAAAGTAATGACAGTTGAGGTGGATTGTTACATCCCGGTTTTCCCGGTTTTTGCTGAGATCTGATTCCGGCATCCTTTGGTTTAAATGGTTTACAAGTTGTACGAACGATATTTTCTATCACAATGAAAACTAACGTAAAATGATTTTACTGATTGTAGCGATCTGTTTACGGCTTTTGATGAGCGAGGGGCATATGAGCAAAACCGTCAGGAATTAGACCAGACTAATTCCTCGCTTGTATGTCCCTCACTTTTTATCCGAGGTATGTCCGTTTCCGCAAATAACTCTTATCTTTAGTTGCTTCGCGGTTACTGATGAGATCGGAGGAAATTCTTTTGTAGGTCTCGTTGGGTGGCCTTTGTTTTATTGTCTTTTCTATGTTATTGCTGAGAAAATGTCCGGTAGTTTTTTGGGCGTTATTTGTTATCGTTCAGCTTTATTCTTTTGGTGGTGCTGCGCAGAGCAGGCCATTTCGTCTCACCGATTACGGCATAATCATTCCTGATGATGGGAAATATGATGTGGTGAAAGAAAGGGACTATGATGGTTATATAAGCGTGCAGAAAGATGGGCGGTACGGTGTTCTTGACAGAAAACTTAGAGAGGTAATTCCGTGTAAATACGATAAACAGATAGATTTTTCTGATGGATTTACGATCGTGGATTCGGGCTTCTTGCAAGGGCTATACGATAGCTCAGGGCGTGTCATCTTGCCGTGTGCTTTTTCCTCAATCAGAAGAGATATTCGTGCGTTCGGAGATGCTCAATTCGTAGTCTATGATGACCGTAAATGTTTCAGGTTGTTGGGCAGAGACGGTTCTATTGTTTCTTGCGATTCATTGGATGATGGGGGCAGGTCTGGAGCCACCGGGCCTTCTGTTGACACAAATGCCAATGGGCTTGATCTTTCAGTTATTTACACAAAAACTCATCGCAAGGTTCACAAAGCGTCAGTATTGGGTAGTTCGGGTCATTACATCGGCTACGATGGTCGGCGTTACGGTGTTGTTTCTCCGAAAGGAGAAGAGATATTCCCGTTTGAATTTGATGGCTATTTTATTTGTTCGGTGCCTGATCTTGTTTGCTTGAAGAAAAGCCAATTGTGGGGGTGTGTTAATTTCAGTACAGGTCGTGTAGTAATGCCATTTGAGTATGATAGAATAAAGTGTATTACCGGTTCTAATGGCATTTTTTATCGGGAAAAGGGATCGAAGCATGAATTGGTGGATTTAGAATCCCGGGTTTGGGACACAAAAGGGTTCTCAATTGTCAGGGCATTTGCAAGTGATATATTTGAAGCAACAGTTCCGGGTGAGTACGGGATACGTAAAGGCTGTATTAATCGCAAGTGCGATACCCTTTTGCGTTTTACCTTCTGGGAGATTAAAGGGTACTATAATGGCTTTTTTCGTGTGAACTACCACAACTACGATGTTATGGTAGATGCGAAGGGCAATGAACTTCCGTATGAGATCAGGCCTGCCGATACATTTAAGGAAGGTCTTATCGAACTTATTAATCCTGCGAGGAAAGGTTGCGGTGATTTCTACAATTACCCCCGAATATACATGGATACTTTATGTCAGATCGTTAGAAAGTATCCTAAAGGTGCTGATTACATGAGATTTGGTTGCTTTCATAACGGTATGGCGAGAGTTGTTGATGATGAAGGATATATAGGCTATGTTGATAGGGCAGGGAAGAATGTAGTGCCATGCATTTACGAGGATGCTGATGACTTTTATGAGGGTAGAGCACGTATCGGGAAGGATAATAGGTGGCGATATATCAATAGCTCAGGTAAAGTGATGTCAGACAGCATCTTCTTATGGGCCGGGAATTTCAAAGAGGGCAGAGCCTGCGTAAGCTACACCTCAGGAGGTTCTGGTTATATCGATACAAATGGTCTTATGGTTACTCCATCAGTTTATGAAGATTGTTTACCGTATTTTAATGGCTTTTCGTCAGTAAAAAAAGACGGTAAGTGGGGCTTGATCAATAGGTCTGGTTATCTGGGTATCGATTGTAGATACGACTGGCCGTTAGTGTATAGCGAAGGTTTAGTGGCTCTTTGTGAGAACGGCAGGTGGTCATACACCGACACGTTTGGGAGAATAATGGTACGAATGCCGGACTCAATTTCTTACTGCAGTGCATTTGTTTCTGGATCAGCCTATATATGCGCAGGCGAAAAATTTGGTCTTATCGACACTTCAGGGGTTATTACTGTGCCGGTTATGTTCACTGATCTCGGTGGTTGGCATAATAAATTTATTAAATATGCTATAGGTGATGAGAAATATGGATTAATGAGTAGGCGGGGTATCAAAATTACACCGCCCATGTATCGTGATATGTACTTCTCGGAAAAATCCGATGTCATTGTTGTATCACATACTTATGGTTACGGAGTTATCGATATAAACGCCAGGGAGATTGTTCCGGCGGTTTTCGAGGATATAAATCCCGACTATTTTGGTGAAGGGCTGATGAAGGCGAAGTTGAACGGGAAGTGGGGGTATTTAACAGAATCGGGCGCAGTAAAGGTTCCTTTCATATATGACGATGCAACAGTATTTTCAGAAGGGCTCGCCGCTGTAAAAAAAGACGGTAAATGGGGGTTGGTGAACAAAGCTGGTAAAGTGGAGGTTTGGTTGCGTTAATCATTTGATTCTTCAACATTTTCTACCACACTACACAAAACGCACTATCATAGATTTTCTTTTTGCCCTGTATTAATCCCCATTGTAACTTGTATTGGTGTTGCAGGAAATGAGGCAAAGACGTTAGTGCGATGATTATTTAACTGTTGTAGCCTGCCCCGAAAAACCTCCGGATGGGAACAAAATAAGTGGGAGTTTTCCGGGAGTTTTTCGGGAGGCATACTCCCCAGTTGTCACCCATGTCGCCATTGAAGATCAATGGGGAGCCTCCCAACCGCGCAAAAAGTGAAAATTGCGGATTTGGGAGAAATGGAGCGATGCTTTATTCTGTATTTTGTGCAAAGTATCCGTCAAAATTTTAACTTGATCCGAAATGTTGCACGATTCTCAGCAGGAAGTGAAACGTTCGGGGGCGGTTGACGGTAACGTAGGTCGCTTTAGGTTTTTGCTGATACAGCACTAAATACCTTTTTTCGCGGGTATGCGAGGTGACGGGCGATCCTCTTTGGGTGGCCATAACCTTTTTTCTGTACAGGTAGAGCATATTTGTTTATTTTCCCATTAATTTGCCTACCTTTGCACCTCAAATTTTAAAATCCAAACAATTCTAATAAATTAAACAATGGCAGACCTCCGCTTACAGCGCAACTTCGGTATCGCAGCTCACATTGATGCCGGTAAGACCACTACTACCGAGCGTATCCTTTATTACACAGGTGTAAACCACAAAATCGGTGAGGTGCACGAAGGTGCTGCCACCATGGACTGGATGGCACAGGAACAAGAGCGTGGTATCACGATCACTTCAGCTGCTACAACCTGTTTCTGGAACTTCCCTACAGTTCAGGGCAAGACGCAACCTGATTCAAAGAAATACAAATTTAACATCATCGATACTCCCGGTCACGTTGACTTCACTATCGAGGTGGAGCGTTCTATGCGTGTACTGGATGGTCTGATGGCTTTGTTCAGCGCCGTTGATGGTGTTGAGCCTCAGTCAGAGACTGTTTGGCGCCAGGCAAACCGTTACCGTGTACCACGTATCGGTTTCGTCAACAAAATGGACCGTATCGGTGCTGACTTCCTCATGGTGGTTCAGCAGATCAAGGACATGCTCGGTGC
>JAEUVY010000054.1 GCA_016786565.1 Flavipsychrobacter sp. | reverse complement strand
ATTTTCGTGGAAGGCGAGGACGATGCCAAAGCGTTTCGTATACTTTTAAATCAACAATTGAACAACAGAAAGAAGTATATGTTCTGGGTACTCGGAGGAATAAGCGAGGTATTTGAAAATATACTTTCTTACAAAGCAGTGTTTTCCTCGGTTAAGAATGGTGTGTCTTTATGGAATAAATCAGTGTTGGTGTTTGATAAGGATGAACTATCTACCGAGCATAAAGACCTTTTCGTACAAAAATTTAGGGAGATTGTAGGCATTGAGACTTACAGTCCCAATGCCTACACTTTTGAGTCAACTCTTTTCACAGACATGGCAAAAACGTCGAAATTACTTCGACTTCTTTTGCTTAAAGCAACTGGACTCGAAACTGCAGAAGCTGAAATTCTAAATGATTTAACTATTAATTATGTGACCTATAAAACAACGCTTGAGGCTAAGTTTAATGAAGAATATCACAGAAACACATTCTTTCGTTACAAAAACAGTAAAATAGAAAAAACGCCTGGTGTATTTGGGCGAAAAGCAGTAAATATGACAGACTATGACCTGGGTGTTGACATTAAAAAGCACTATGCAGAAGACTTAGCAAGGGGAGAATTTTACAAGCTTATGGATAAAAGTGACGTCGAAAATGTAATAAAACAAACAATAGACAAACATTCATTTAATTTTTCTATTGAATCAGATTTTATTGAAATAATTAAATTAGTCGATAAATCGACTTGGATTGCTGAGTGGGATTTTCTAAATAATATATAATCTGTGTCTAAACTTTCTTCAATGCAGCTTTACACAATCCCCCGCTGGAAACAGAATCTCCCAACTATGTCATACCGGCATCCGGTGGCTCCCTTTTAACTCATCGTGAATCCAGTTTCTCCCCACTGGCGCCAGTGTTTTCCACTGGTGTCTACTTTCTGGCCAGTGTTTTCCACTGGCGTCATCTGCATACCCCATCCTGTCTGTGCACCACAATCACACCAACAACTTTTTACCACACTACAGAAAACGCACTATCATAGATTTTCTTTTTGCCATCGTGCCGCACCCGTTGTAACTTGTATAGATGTTCAAGAAAACGAGGCAAAACGGCATGTATGGCATTTTTATTCCACTTCTCACATGGGAAGTAGATGGGAAGCGAATGGGAAGCGGGTACGTCCCGAAAGCATTCGGGATGCGCAGGTTTTGGGAAGTAGTGCGCAGGTTTTGGGAAGCAGTTGGAAGCCCCACTGGCGCCAGTGTTTTCCACTGGTGTCTACTTTCTCGCCAGTGTTTTCCACTGGCGTCATCTGCATACCCTATCCTATCCGCGCACCACATTCACCCCAATAACATTTTACCACTCTACAGAATACGTCCATTAGGCTCTTTTTTGTGACCCAAGCATAAGAACTTTTGCTACTTTAGTTGTCACCATATACGCCACAACAATATTTTAGATATGGAAAAGCCACATTACAAACAACCGATAACATCGGACAACATCGAGACGGCACTGCAGTTCTATTTGGATAAACATCCCGAAGTGAAGTATCGTAAAGTTGCCCAAAACAGTTCTGAGGCAGAAAAAAAGGAGTTTGAGTTGATGATGGCTTGCATAAATGAACTGATACCTAATCCCAGCATGTACGACATAGAAGCGCTTTTAGAGGAATATATCCCCCTGTTTATCCCAAAAATCACGTACACCGTCAACTTTAATTCTCCAGGAGCTCGGGGAAACCTATTAACAAGAATCGAAATTCTTAATTATATTTTGACGGCAGCCTTACCTCAATATTGGAAGAAGTATCGCCCAGGAGTGACTTTGAATGGTGCTAAGACAAACATTCTTGAAACTCTTTCGAAAAGGCGTAAAATGCGAGGAGAAACCAAAGAGTCCGCCTCAAATGTTCAGTAAATAAAGAAACCCTGCTTGGCATAGTCTCACGACTATGTCATACCGGCACCCGATCTCCTGATCGCCGCATCCATTCCCGCACACCACATTCACCCCAACAACTTTTTACCACACTACAGAAATCGCACTATCATAGATATTCTTTTTGCCCTCCTGCTGCACCCGTCATAACTTGTATAGATGTTCAAGAAAACGAGGCAAAACGGCATGTATGGTATTTTTATTCCACTTCTCACATGGGAAGTAGTTGGGAAGCGATTGGGAAGCGGGTACGTCCCGAAAGCCCCACTGGCGCCAGTGTTTTCCACTGGTGTCTACTTTCTCGCCAGTGTTTTCCACTGGCGTCATCTGCATACCCTATCCTATCCGCGCACCAAATTCACCCCAACAACTTTTTACCACAATACACAAAACGCACTATCATAGATTTTCTTTTTGCCTTCCTGCCGCACCCGTTGTAACTTGTATAGATGTTCAAGAAAACGAGGCAAAACGGCATGTATTACATTTTTTACACCGAGGTAAGTGAGAAGCAAACCTGCCTGCCGACTAGGCAGGTGGGAAGTAGGTGCGCAAAAGTGAGAAGTTTTTGCGCAGTTTTGGGAAGCGGTGCTTCGCAGCGCTTCCCACCTTTTTATTGATAATCAATTAATTAGCTTCTAATTGCGCAAAACAAAAAATCTGCGCAAATTCCCGCACCCTAACAAAAATCATACGCCCCAAACATGGCCCGTATATGTTCCGGTTCATTAAACATCATAATGTCAATGATAGACAACCACGGCACAAACTCCCCGCCATGTTGCTCATAAGGTACCAGGCGCGTTTTTATAAACTTCAGTTCTATACCCCGGGCCGCAAAATCATCCACCGCATATAACTCCTTACCCCCTATCGCGTTCACATAAGTAGTGGCACCCTCCTGCCTGCATATATCCAGCACCCGCTCCTGAGACCTCAATTCATTATTATGATACCTCTCCGCCGTCAGCACCAGTTCCTTTTTCAACCCTATATAGTTGCAGCATGCCACCACACTGGCCGTGCCCAGTGTGGCTATAGTGTCGTGTGGTTCATTCAGCACAGCCTCCACCAGTTCATACACCGCTTTATAATGGGGCGCCTTACCATAGCTCATAGCCAGCGTCTTCAGAAAGTCCGTCTTCCATCGGTCATACAATTGCCGGTTGATACCCGTCTGATTGATGGCCACAAAAGAGCTGGCATTTTTGATGGGCACCGTAAAAATGTGTTCACCGCCATTCACCAATATCTTATTCCTGTGTATCCACCCCTTTTTCCTGAAGGCCACATCATCATAGAAAACAAACTTATCAGCCGCATGTATCAGTTGAAAATACCCCACATAAGGAAAGAAGTAGGGCTGCATGATGGCAAGTGTCATATAGTATTGGTTTTACTGAAGAAATATCTGCACACGGTCCGTGGGCAAGCTACCGGCGATGTGCCACCACCTGCATGCCCCATTATCGCCGCAAAATTATCAATTAGTCTACACCCTGTTTTTTCATCGGCTATGATTTATATCATCTTTTGTCACTACCTGTGCATAATACCTTTGTCGCTCCGGGCCGCTCACAACAATTGCATCGGCGTCAAAGCCACAACCTATCCCCGGCATTTGCATTACCAAAGATCACCTTAACTGACCTGCAAACTGAAGGATAATGAAACAGATCAACATCGTAAAACCCTTTCTACCGTCTATAGACGAGATCTATGCCGACTTTGCCAAGTGCCTCGAGACCGGCATGGTCACCAACGGCTCCGCAAACGTTCGGTTGTTTGAAGAAAAGCTGCAGGAGTTCCTGCATTGCCGCAACAAGCCGCTCACCTTCTGCAACGGAGAAATGGCATTATTCAGCCTCATACAGGCCGTAAAGACCAAACTCGGCTACGATGCCCACCAGAGTTTCGATGTGCTGGTACCCTCATTTACCTTCTCGGGCACCCTCAATGCCATCGTCATGAACAACCTCAGGCCGGTCTTCTGCGATGTAGACGAGTCCCTCACCCTCGACATAACAAAAGCGGGCGACCTCTCCGGTGTCAGGCTCATGGTGGTGGTGGGCGCCTACGGCAACCTGCCCGACCTCGACGCCATTGCCGCATTTGCTCAGGCGCACAACCTGCACGTCATTTTCGACAGCGCGCCCGCGTTTGCCTCTAAGTACCGCAACGAATACGTCTGCAACCATGGCTTCAGCGAGATCTACAGCTTCCATGCCTCCAAGATCTTCAATACCATGGAGGGCGGCCTCGCCGTCACCAATGACGACGAGATACAGAACTACCTCACCCTCATCCGCGACTTTGGTCAGTACGAGAAAGTAAGGGGCAACGTCAGCATACCGGGCCTCAACTCCAAGATGCCCGAGATTGCGGCTATCGTGGGCCTGAAGAACCTTGAAAAGATCGACTATATCCTGCAGAAGCGGCACGAGAATATTGCTAAATACAAGACATTCTTCAACGACCCTCGGTGGAGCCAACACTTCTCCACCATGCTCGTCCGCAACAATGTGCAGTGCAACTATCTCTACTTCCCCATCGTGCTCAACGAGGAAGCCACCGCGTTCGTTGCCCACATGCAGGCAAACAGCGTCACCGTAAGAAGGTACTACACCGCCGTTCACGGTCTGGACTATTACAAAGACAAGTACCGCACATTCGACCTTACTTATACCGAATTTATAAAGGACAAGATAGTGGCCATCCCCATCCACACCATTATGGACGATGGCGAAGCGGAACACATTTTCGAAACAGTGGCTAAATACTTCACGGCATGAAAAAGATACTTGTAGCAGGCGCAGGGGGATATGTAGGTTCGGTTATGTGCCGCGAATTTCTGAAGAGCGGTTACCATATTGTGGCGCTCGACCGGTACTTCTTCGGCCTCGAAAAACTGGCCGACCTCAACGAAAAGAACCTCACTATCATACGCGATGATATCCGCTATTTTGATGAAGACGTGCTGAAAGATGTAGACGTGGTCATAGACCTGGCAGGCCTCAGCAACGATGCCACTTCCGAGATAGACCCCGCGTTCACCAAGGCCATCAACTGCGACGGTTCCACCCGCCTGGCAACGCTGGCCAAGAAGAACGGCGTGAAACACTACCTTTACAGCAGCTCGGCAAGTGTTTACGGGTTCAGCAACATCCGCTACCTCTCCGAGACCGACAAGCTCAATCCGCTCACCGAATACTCCAAGAGCAAGGTAGCCGTAGAGAATAACCTCATGGCGCTCTACGACCACAACTTCAACGTCACCATACTCCGCAACTCCACCATATATGGCCTGTCGCCCCGCATGCGTTTCGATCTTGCGGTCAACATCATGGCTATGAGGGGCTGCACCGAGGGCATCATCTACATCATGGGCGATGGCATGCAATGGCGTCCGTTTGTACACGTAAAAGACGTGGTGGCCGCGTTCAAACTGTGCATGGAGAACCCCGAGGCTGCCTCCGGTCAGATCTTCAACGTAGGCAGCAACGAGCAGAACTATGCCATCGGCGATCTGGCAGTGTACATATCCGGCCTCCTTGAGGACACCAAAACCATCCACATCCCCGACAATCAGGACTGCCGCAGCTACAGCCTCGACTTCAGCAAGATCAACAAAGTGCTGGGCTACACCACCCGCTACACCGTAAAAGACGGCGTATTGGAGATAAAAGAAGCCCTCAAAAAAGGGGTCATCACCTTCGACGACCCCACTACTCACACCCTCAACTGGTATAAAACGTTACTCTATTGGGAAACCAAAATGAACAACCTCAAAGTAAAGGACAAGATCCTATAACGCTACACCCGTGCCTCTGCCAAACTCGCAGTCATCTTACGCCGGGCAGCACCCGTCATTTTCTCAGTGCCGGTGGTGTCTTCGCCAGCCCGAACACGAAACTGAAATCAGATAGGTAACGGGGCGTCGTTCTCTTCTTCCCGCTATCGAAAGACGGACGTGCGGTAGAAGCGAACTTGTGACAACTGTTGATACAGTTCGTTTGCTGATTGTAAGTTTCCAGCGTCGTATTCGCCACCGAACTCACAATACTCGGCAACATGCCGGTCACTACCATTGAGTCTGTTTTGTTCTGGCTACTGTCTGCCGTCGGGTTAGAACTCCAGATGGTATTTACCAACCGGTAATAGCGCCACACGGAGCTAGGATTCACCTGAGCAATACACGCGATCACCCTGCCGCTTGTCTGCAACTCAGAAGCCCCTATCGGTGTTTCCCTTTTCACCTGAATGGGAACAGGCTTGTTACCGTTAACGAGGAAATACGGCGGCTGTCGATTGGCGTTACAACCCACTGTTACAGTGGTGTCGTTACCGCTCTTGGTCTTAACAGTAACAGTGTTTGAAGTACACTTCGCGCTGAAAAGGTTAAAACCCAACGGGTGACTGATGGTATCATCCACCCCCTGATTGTTATCTACCTGTTCAAACGTAGCCCATACAAACAAAGGCTGCCCGGGTACTTTCCTCAGGATGTGCAACCCTATGAGTGCCACAATCGTCTCTCGGTACTTGCCATTGGCTGAATCCTGCACATAGGCGTTGGCCAGTTTGTACCGCTGTTTAAATACAGAGAACCGCGGATACTGTTGGTCGGTCGTTGACAGCTCCATCCAGGCTGCCTTCACCTCAATAGAGCCGTCGCCGGTTGATGGAAGGAAGATCTGCCTGCCGGCACGGGCTGCGTTGTACTGACTGTCGGCATTGTAGAACTTGTTCTGCACTATGTAGTCATACTCAACCTTGTTTACCAGCACCTGATACCAGATATTGGTGCCGTTCTGAGCCCCCAACCAGGCAGGACCATTGTTCTCCACAACCTGATTGCTGGTAAAACCCTTGGGTATCTTTTGGTTGTCGCCCAGCACAAGGTACCTGCCGGTCCTGAACTTCTTCAGGCTAGCACCAAGCGGCACGTCACCCAAGCCGTTCCAGGGCACAGGCGGTTTTGCCCCGTTCCTGAAGATCTTATAGGTCGGCATATAGGCTTCCCATTGCACCATGCCAAGGTCGCTGGTATCTCCGAACGGACGAGAGGTATCAAGCGATTGATTCAGGGCAATGAACTCCTGCCACGCGAAACAATCGGCCTGTTGCTGATTGGTGATCTTGAAGGTTGGCAGGGCCGTATTGAAAGTCATAACCTGGCCGCCACAATAACAAGCCGGGCTCGCATTGGCGCCATGAGCATCCGCAGTGGTACATCGCTGCTGCAGAAAAGCGAAAGAAGAGCATGCGGCGACCAGCGCCGCAATGCTCATTGTTTTCCTGGTCAAGGTGTAGTATTTTAAGATGAAGCAATTACATTAAGCAAAGCAGGCATGGGCGCGCAACCACGGATAGACACATCATATATACCGGTGGCACATCCCTCTCCTACCTTCACGTTCAGGTACAACAGTTGGTAAGTCGACGGATAACTATTACCCGGTACACAATACTGGTAGTTATCATTTACGCTGGTGAGGGTAGCCGTTATATCGGTGCATACAACGCCGTTTTTGCTGAACGTAACCGAGATCATTGCCTCGTCAAGGATACTATTGTGCAGCGCTGCCGACAACACCATGGGATATGTATTGCCCGGTCTTGCAAACGGCGCAATATAGGTGCTGTTGTAAAGCAGATTAGGCTTATTATCAGCCGAAGTGTATGATGGTGCAGGTATTGTGGTGTTGCTCAGCGCGTTGAACACAGACTCATGAAACAACTGCACCGGCTGATCAGCACACTGACCTGCACTTCCTACACATGCCGACACTTTCTGCGGAGTTGTTCCGGCATAGGCCATAGCAATGACATGGTTCTTAATCGTCTGTGCTATCTGTCCTGCCCAGGTTACCGGGTTACCATTAATGAGTATATCAGAAATGCTTTTACCTGCCGGCACACTGAAAGTAAGGTGTAGAATGAAATCATAGGGTCCTTCACCTTTGGCGTTCAATATGTTGTTGATATTGGCCAGCGGTGCAGGGAAATTCGCGTCAGACGAAAGGTATCCGCGTTTCACAGTAAAGAACTGATTCATATCTGCCTGCGTGAACGGGGTATTTGTTTTTGCCCACGAATACTGAGTATAATCCGGGAACTGCATATAAAGACCCGGAGGATTGGCCAGTGTAACAAGAGTTACCGATGTGGGCACATCGCCGGCACTGAGCGCTCCGTTGACGGCTGAGTTGAGACCCGCACCGATGTTCGGATCACTATTGCGATAGATCTGCCCGAACTGACCGCAACATATCAGCTGGTTATTGTTCCGATTGCCTGATGTGCGCGGAACTGTAGCATACGCCGAGATCGCGATCTCGGTCTGAATAGTATTTGGTGTGCTGGTAAGATGCATCGCACCACCCGAAACTACATTACCGTTTGAATCGTAAGTGCATTGCGGTCCGCAGTTCCATTTATTAAGCGGGTTATAGACGTTTTGACCGGTGACAGGGTCCAATACCGGATTCCCTTTACTATCAGAAAGGTAAAGATCGGAAAGCTGGATACCCGGCTGATTAAGCGCAGACCGGTAGATCTCTACAACCTGATTCGGATCCACCAGCCAAACAGAGTTGATATATTCAGGATTCTCACACGTAAAATCAACCCTTGTTATTTGCGACGTGCCCGGCTCAGGCGTCCCTCCTGAGGGCACATCATATACCACGCACCACTCGCAATACTCATCCTGCCAGCCCCTCGGGCCATACGGACCATACGGAAGATCTTCAGATTGCTGTGTACAAGGATTAGTGGTTATCGGGGGTATAGGATCACCCTTGGTGTCGTAACCGGTATCACAAATGGAGTACTGATCTGCTGCCGGCATCGTCGGAAAATACTGAGACAAACGTCCCGGAAAAACCTCCCACTCAATGACAGCAGCTCCGGGAACATTCTTTGGGTCATTGCCCGGATCATCGGCAGTACCGGGACTGAAATAGGCTACGGTCGCCGGGAAAGCGTTGTCAGCGATCCAGGGATTGCCAATTACGTTCTGTGCAGTGAACCCCTGCAGATTCACATTCAATTGGTTCACCAATTTTGCATCGTTCACTGACCCTACGGCAAAATCGTGCCAGTCAGCCGGTGGTAAATAAGGGAAATTCGGGTTGCTCATGGTCTTTGTTGTTTTTAAGGATGAAAGAACTGTTTTGTGTATTCGAAATCGTGTATCCATTTTGGGATCAGATACTATTGCAAACAAACAATAGACTATCATCACGTCATAGAGTAAAAACACCTGCATTTTAATTCAGGTATTTTCCCTTGCTACATACCCTTGAGGCTACTTGTCCGTTATATGGTTGTTTTCAAACCTCCGGAAGCCCAAAATCATCTATTTTAGCACCATGAAGAGAATCCTTGGTATCTGTCTGCTCCTCAGCAGCACTTCCTTCGCACAAACTGCCTACTGGCAGCAACATGTGGCCACCCATCTGGAAGTAAAACTCGACGATAAGTTGCACATCCTCAACGGTTATGAAGAGCTTACTTATACCAACAACTCGCCCGATACACTACGTATCATATAC
This sequence comes from Flavipsychrobacter sp., assembly GCA_016786565.1. Classification (GTDB taxonomy): domain Bacteria; phylum Bacteroidota; class Bacteroidia; order Chitinophagales; family Chitinophagaceae; genus Nemorincola. Next base: position 34,068 of record JAEUVY010000054.1, on the reverse strand, counting down.
ATGCACCTGTTTGCCAACGCCTACAGGAACGATCGCACCCCGTTTGCCCGGCAGCAGGAGCAGAACCGCAATTCCGACTTCTACTATTCAAAGCCGGCCGACAGGGGCTATATCGACAGTCTGCAATTCACGGTGAACGGTGCACCTGCCGAACATTACACCACCGAGGCCGCGCCCGACATAGCGCGTCTGGACCTCCCCAAACCACTCTATCCGGGACAATCCATCAAGATCACCACCCCGTTCAGAGTGAAGCTGCCGAAGGTATTTTCGCGCAGCGGTCACACGGGTCAGGCTTATTATGTCGCACAGTGGTTCCCCAAGCCCGCGGTCTACGATCGCAAGGGATGGCACCCCATCTCCTATCTCGACCAGGGTGAATTCTTCAGCGAATATGGCACCTACGATGTTGCGATCACTATCCCGTCCAACTACGTAGTAATGGCCACCGGCAACTGCACCGATGCTGCAGAGAACACATTCATGGATAGCCTGGCAGCAGCGCCGCTTCCGTCAGATACGCTCTATCGCAGGCATTTCCCTGCCAGCGCCCTCACCACCAAAACCATTCACTTTCACGAAGACAACGTTCACGACTTTGCATGGTTTGCCGACAAGCGGTACATCGTTCGTAAAGATACCGTCACCTCGCCCGGCAGTGGAAAGGTGATAACCACCTGGACAGCCTTTACTCCTCCCTACCAGCGCCAATGGGCAAAGGGCAACAAGTATCTGGCCGACGCCGTGCATTACTATGGCAAATGGGTGGGCCCCTATCCCTACAACACCATCAAAGCGGCCCTCGGCGATATGAAGGCAGGTGGCGGTATGGAATACCCCACCCTCACACTTATAGACCGGGTTGCAAGTGCCAAGCTGGAGACAGTTGTGGTACACGAGGCAGGCCACAACTGGTTCTATGGAATGCTGGGCAGCAACGAACGCGACCATCCGTGGATGGACGAGGGACTGAACTCGTTTTATGAACAGAAGACCACTAAAGCATTGCACCCTGATTCAACAGGCAAAAGAAAGTCGCTGTTCGAAGAGTCGCTGATCTATTACCAACTAGCCCAGACAAACGAGGACCAGGCGATAAACAATGGTTCGGCACACTTCCGCAACATGATCAACTACGGTCTTGATGTGTACTACAAATCAGCGCTTATGCTGGGCTGGCTCGAAGAATATATGGGACCTGCCACATTTGAAAAGGCAATGAAAGCCTATTTCACCAAGTGGTGTTTCGCGCACCCCTACCCCGAAGACTTCAGGGCGGTGATGCAGCAACACACCGACAAAGACCTTTCCTGGTTCTTTGATACCATCCTCAATACCGACCGCCCTATCGACTACCGATTTGGAACGGTCCACAAGGCTGGCGACAAAACAGAAGTGACCATTGTAAACAGAACAGGCATTACCGCACCGGTGAAGATCAATGCGGTAAATGCGGCAGACAGCGTGATCGCAACCGTATGGACAGAGCCATTTGCGCACAAGACCATTACCACCATCCCTTCTGAAAACTGGACACGTCTGCGCATTGACGACATTGTGCCCGATGCGCGCACCGCCAATAACGAATACCGCAGGCATGCCTTGCTGCATCGTTATGGTCTGGCGCTGAAGCCCGTGCTTGGCCTCAACCGCTCTTATAAAGACAAGGTATTTATCGCACCTGCCCTTGCCCAGAACTCGTATGATGGCATAATGGCCGGCCTGCTGTTCCACAACCTCACAGTTCCCGAGAACCGCTTTGCCTATGCCATTGCACCCATGTTCTCTTTTAATACAGAAACTTTGACCGGTGCGGCATCTGTCGGCTATTCGTTCTACCCACGCAAGACTTTTAGTTCCGTTATGGTCATGGTCGATGGCAAAACCCTCCACGGCAACAGCACCGATATGAACCTGAAAGAACCTATCTATGCCCGTTTCACGAAAGTGGCACCATCCGTTTCATTCACGTTCAAAGAGCGCAACCCACTGAGCAATGTTACCCGCAATCTGACATTAAAACAATACAATATCTCTGAAGAGTCTATCAACTTCGGTACCGACAGCACATCGATACCGGTATTGCAGAGCGCGCAAAACATCTACGGAAGTGTTCGTTACAGTCACCGCAACGACCGCATGTACAATCCTTTCAGTTATGCGATACTGGGGCATGGCAATGCCGATTTTGCCAAGATCAGCGCCGAAGGCAATCTGCGTATTGACTATTACGCAAAGAAAAAAGCACTACATGTGCGTGGCTACATCGGTAAGTTTTTTGGCATCAACAGTAATCCTGCAGTTACACAACGTTATTGGCTGAACGCCAGCTATAGCGGCATCAACGACTATCTGTACGACGGCACCTACCGTGCGCGTATGCTACAGGATGGTTTCCAGGGACAACAGATATCGCCCAACTTCGAGGGCGGCTTCAAAGTACCTATCTACAACGGGGCTTACCGCACCGACAACTGGCTGGCGGCTCTCAACCTGAAGACCGATCTGCCTAAGATAGGATTACCTATTCGTCTCTTCCTTGACGCAGGCCTGATGCCCAACCCCAATCCGGGCTTCAAGAACGTGAAAGCAACGCAATTCTTCTATGACGGTGGTATTGAGATATATCTGTCTAAAGAGGTGGCGTTCTACTTCCCGCTTATCATGAGCGACAATTTCAGGAATAGTCTCAGCAGTACCTTCGGCAACAAAAACGTATTTGTTCGCAGCATATCGTTCACACTGGAACTGCACAACATCAACTGGCTGCGCACACCGGCAAGACTCATTAAAACGGTATCAGGCGGGTAGCAGGTATCAATGCTGACTGGTAGCAAGCTCTCTCAGATACGTTATTGCATGTCGCATGCGGCTGCCATACCAACTGAACATTTCGCCGTCCACCAGCTTCACTTCAGCACCCGGCACAGCAGCGGTTATCTCAGCAATGTGCTTGTCTTTGAAGGGGTACGGTTCAGACGACAGCAAAACCAGATCGGGCTGCAACGCATGCAGATCCTGAAGATTCACCTCCGGGTATCGGGGCAGATGTTCACAGACATTCTGCCAGCCCATTTTGGTGATCACGTCACTGATGAAGGTATCGCCACCGGCACACATCCATGGATCTTTCCAGATGTAGTAAGCCACCCTTCGCTGCTGCGATGCTGTAGGCAAACCGGCGAAACCACCGGCAATCTCATGGACCAATTCAGTAGCAGCTACTTCGCGTCCGGTAATGATGCCTACCAGCTCTATCATTTGCAAGGCGTGTGCTACCGTTTTGATATCGCTGATCCAAACCGGATAAACCGATGCCAGCTCTTCTATCTGTTCTTTGGTATTCTCTTCTTTATTGGCAATGATAAGATCAGGCTGCAACTCATCAATTATATGACGATGCACTGTCTTGGTTCCCCCTACCCGTCGCTTACTGCGAAACCAAGGCTCGGGATGTACGCAGAACTTGGTGATGCCAACCACCTCTTCATCCAGCCCCAGGTCATACAATAGTTCGGTCTGCGACGGCACCAACGAAACGATTCGTTTTGGCACCTCCGGCAACAGAAACTGCCGCCCCGTCATATCTGTTATCATTCTGCTCATTGCCGGCAATTGCAATTGGTTTACAGATCACCCTTTACAGGTCGCATCACAATGGTTTCAGTCACTGCCCGTGGAGACAAAATATACGCCGACCATATGGTATCTGCAATGTCGTTGGCTTCCATTATACGCTCCGGCGACACGCCGCTTCCCTCCCACGATGGCGACCATACCGCCCCGGGGCAGATAGCAGTAACTTTGATACCCGGCTCCCGAAGCTCTTCACGTAGATTGTCGGTGAACCCCAACAGCGCATATTTTGATATACTGTAAGAACCTCCACCCGGGTATGCCTTCAGACTGGCCACCGAACACATGTTGAAAATGTGTCCACCCGATCCCATCATTGACAGCAACGACCGTGTGAGGTTGTAAGCGCTGTATAGATTCACCTGTATCATTCGTTCCAGCTGACCATCAGGCTCATCACTCACATTGCCCGGCTGATAGGTTCCTGCATTGTTCACCAACAGGTCCACCTTTGGAAACGACTTATTTACTTCCGCCGCAAGCACATCGGTACCGGATTTGCTACCCAGATCAGCGTTCACCGCTATTATCTCTGCGTTGGGGTATTGTTGCCTCCAGCCAGCAACAGTGGTGGCAAGTTTCGCCTCCGACCGTGCGCACACGGCCACTGAGAATCCTTTCGAGAGCAACATTTCTGCAATAGCCTGCCCTATTCCCTGGGAGGCACCTGTCACAACAGCATACGGCATAAGTCTGGTCAATTAATAAGCGTGTAAGTTACTAACGGTACCCGATACAAAAGCCAAATGCCCCTCATGAGGGGCATTTGACCAACTTAATGTTCATGATAGCTTACCTTCTTGAAGGTTGCCTGTTATTATCGTTGTACTGACGCAAACCACCTGGCTGACCCTGCGGTTGATTTTGAGGCTGAGGATTTGAAGGCCTGAAAGTCTCCTGCCTTTGTGGTTGCTGGGGCTGATACTGAGGGCGGTTGTCCATGCGGTTATCATACCTTGACGGCTGCATACTGCGCCTGTCATCGCGGCGATCTTCAAATCTGCTACCCCTGTCTTGATTGTCGCGCTGCGGTTGAGGCTGCGCCTGAGGACTGGGCTGCGGCTGATAGTTCTGCCTGCTGTTGTCAAACCTGCCTGGCTCCGGCCTTGTTTCAGTGCGGTTTGGCTGCGGCGCATTATCAAACCTTCCCGGCTGAGGGCGGTTATCATTCTGAGGAGCACGGTCGTTGACCCTTCCACCTGGCTGATCGTTCCTGTTATCGAACCTTCCGGGTTGTGGTCGGTTATCATTTTGAGGGGCACGGTCGTTGACCCTTCCCCCGGGTTGATCGTTCCTGTCATCAAAACGGCCGGGCTGCGGGCGATTGTCGTTCTGGGGCGTACGATCATTAAATCGGTTGTTCTGATCCACCTGTCCCCTTCCGTCCTGACGGTTATCAAAACGACCTGGCTCACCACCCTGACGCACACCGCCACGGTTATCCGGCTGCTGCCTTGTCATCTGTTGCCTGAACTCAGGTTGCCTGTCGGCACTATATTCGGCGGCACTCATTCCGCGACCTACAGGACGTGGCGCCTGCATCACCTGACGCGGGCGACTGTCGTTCTGCGTCACCCTGTCCACATTAGGTCGGTAGATACTCACTGTGTTGCGCCCCACTCCCGGCGCTCCCGGACGATTTGTCTGAGACACGCGGTATACCTGCACCGGCCTTCCGGTAACCTGTTGTATCACCTCTGCACGTGGACCGTAGTTATAACGGACACGGGTGTTGTTGTCCATGTAATAGTTATTGATAATGGTGGTACGGTGGATGTAGTTTACGTTATACTGTGGTCCCCACCAGTAACGGATACAGTTGGGTTGGTACATGTAATTCGGTCCCATAAATATCCACCAGCTATCCGGGGCATAGTAGCTCATGCCCACCTGCACACCGGGTCCCAAAGGTGCCCAACCTGCATAGCCGCCACCGAAACGCCACGTCACCCAGGCAGGTGCCCACTCATAGCCGGGTATCCACACCCAACCATAATACGGGTTGAATGTCCAGCGGCCATAGTGATACACGGCCCATCCCCACGGATCGTCCGATACCCAGGTGTTACCATAGTCGGTCATCACCCAATATCCCCGGCTACCATAGGGGCGGAAATCTCCACCTTCGTTCGGCACCCATACATTACCATAATCCGGATCGTATATCCATTGTCCGTAAGGTGCAAGATTATCGTAGAACATCTGATACGACACAGTGATGTCCTGAGCCGCCGACTTTTTCGGTGTTCCGGCTATCATCAGCACAGCCGCGATGGCTGCCACAAATAACCGATTGAAGTGTCTGTTCATATAGTGTTGTTTTAAACGCTGCAATTTACAGCTACAAGTTAACCCTATTCAATCCACGCACCAAAATCTGCCAAAGCATTGTTAATCTCGTTTTTCGATACTAACAATTGCGCTTACGCCGTTTGGATCTGCTGATTGTCCACTGCAATTTACCACATAAAAAAGCAATTCCCCCGATGTTGTCAGGGGAATTGCTTGTATAAAAAAGTAGTAAACGCTTATTTTTTCAGCGCAGCGGCCATAGTAACGCCGATGTTCGCAGGGCTGTCCACCACGTGGATACCGCACTCGCGCATGATCTTCATCTTAGCAGCTGCAGTATCATCAGCACCACCAATGATAGCACCAGCGTGGCCCATACGGCGACCCGGAGGCGCTGTCTGGCCGGCAATGAAACCTACAACAGGCTTGCGCATGTTCTCTTTAAGCCACTGTGCAGCTTCAGCTTCCATGTTACCACCTATCTCACCGATCATGATGATACCTTCTGTTTCAGGATCGTTCATCAGCAGTTCCACAGCCTCGCGGGTAGTAGTTCCGATGATCGGGTCACCACCGATACCGATAGCCGTAGAGATGCCCATACCTGCTTTCACAGCCTGGTCAGCAGCTTCATAAGTAAGCGTACCCGACTTTGAAACGATACCGATACGGCCCGGCTTGAACACGAAACCAGGCATGATGCCCACTTTCGCCTCACCTGCAGTGATAACACCCGGACAGTTTGGTCCGATGAGCCTGCAACCACGGCCTTTTATATACTCACGTGCTTTTACCATGTCCTGAACAGGGATACCCTCAGTGATACAAATGATCACTTTGATGCCCGCGTCAGCAGCTTCCATGATCGCGTCAGCAGCAAATGCCGGTGGCACGAAAATGATAGACACGTCTGCTCCTGCCTGATCTACAGCGTCTTTCACTGTATTGAACACCGGCCTGTCCAGGTGAGTGCTGCCACCCTTGCCCGGAGTAACGCCACCAACTACGTTGGTTCCGTATTCGATCATCTGTCCTGCATGGAAAGTACCTTCTGTACCGGTAAAGCCCTGTACTATTACTTTTGAGTTCTTATTTACTAAAACAGCCATTAACCTGATTTTTAAGAAGGTGCAAATTTAATGGAAATAATGGAAATTAGCTATTTTGAATATGCCCGCACCGGCAAATTTATTTTGCGACCTATACTTTGTACCTTAGCTGCACAAAACCACCCTCTTTAAGGTCGTTTCTTATTACTTCACACAACAATGAAAGTACAACTTTTTATACCGTGTTTCGTGGACCAACTGTACCCGGACACCGGCATGAACATGGTAAAGGTGCTGGAAAAACTGGGCTGCCAGGTTTCCTACAACTCGAAACAGACCTGTTGCGGACAGCCCGCTTTCAACGCCGGCTATCGCGATGAAGCACGTTCGGTTGCCACCAAATTCCTGAACGACTTTAAAGAAAATACCTATATCGTTAGCCCCAGCGGTTCCTGCACCGGCTACATCCGCAATTGCTACGACAAGCTTTTCGAAAACAGCAGCGACCATAACCTTTGCAATCAGGTGCAGGGCAACACATATGAATTCACCGAATTCATCACCAAAGTACTCAAGACCGACAAAGTAGGCGCTGTGCTCCACGGCAAGGCCACCTATCATGACGCCTGCGGCGCCCTGCGCGAGTGCGGCATTAAAGAAGGTCCGCGCCGCCTGCTGGCCAATGTGGAAGGCCTGGAACTGGTAGAAATGGCCGAATGCGAGACCTGCTGCGGCTTTGGCGGAACTTTTGCGGTAAAATACGAGCCTATTTCTTTGGGCATGGCACAGGTAAAGACCAAAAGCGCCATGGAAACAGGTGCGAAATTTATCATTACCACCGATGTATCCTGCATGATGCACATGCAAGGCTACATTGACAACAACCGCCTGCCCCTGCGCACCCTGCATATTGCCGATGTGCTGGCGAGCGGTTGGTAAAGGCAGCCATTCATTACTTATCCACATTTTCAGCACCCACTTGGGCTTTGGTGGCATTTTTCAGATTTTTGCAGCATTCCGGGTTCGGTTATTCCCCGATCCCCGCTTTTAATAATGGCTGAACTGCAGAATCAATACAACGAAGACAGTATTAAGTCGCTCGACTGGCGCGAACACATTCGCCTGCGTCCCGGTATGTATATCGGTAAGCTGGGCGACGGCTCCAGTGTGGACGATGGTATCTATGTGTTGGTAAAAGAGGTAGTGGACAACTGTATCGATGAGTTTGCAATGGGTCAGGGCAAGCGTGTGGAGCTGACCGTTGCCGAAGGACAGGTAACCGTGCGCGACTATGGCCGTGGCATTCCGCTGGGAAAGGTGGTTGACGTAGTGAGCAAGATCAACACCGGTGCCAAGTACGACAGCAAAGCATTCCAGAAGTCGGTGGGCCTGAACGGTGTGGGTACCAAGGCAGTGAACGCGCTCAGCAAGTACTTCAAAGTGGCCTCGTTCCGCGATGGTCGCACCAAGTCGGCCGAATTTGAACGTGGAGTCCTTACCAAGGAACACAAAGAGACCGACACTACCGAGAGCAATGGTACGCTGGTCGTTTTCCGCCCCGATGAAACAGTATTCAAGCACTACCACTTTCTGCACGAATACCTTGAAAACCAGGTATGGAACTACTGCTTCCTCAATGCCGGACTGTTGTTTCACTTCAACGGCCGCAACTATGTCTCCAAGAATGGCCTGCTCGATCTCCTTACCCGCAAGACCAATGCGGAGTCGCTGCGCTACCCCATCATCCACCTGAAAGGCGAGGATATTGAAGTAGCCATCACCCACAATGGCGACTATGGCGAGGATATATACTCTTTTGTGAATGGTCAGCACACTACTCAGGGCGGTACGCACCAGGCGGCCTTCCGCGAGGGGTTTGTGAAGACCATCCGCGAATTCTATAAAAAAGACTACGACGCTGCCGACATCCGCCAGAGCATTTGCGCGGCTATATCGGTGCGTGTGCAGGAGCCTGTCTTCGAGTCGCAGACCAAGACCAAACTCGGTTCTCAGTATGTGTTCGAGGGCGGCCCGAGCATGAAGGCGTTTGTTGCCGACTTCCTGGGCAAGGATCTGGACAACTTCCTGCACAAAAACCCTGCTACTGCCGACGCGCTGAAGAAGCGAATAGAGCAGAGCGAGCGCGAACGCAAGGAACTTTCCGGCATCCGCAAGCTGGCCAACGAACGCGCCAAAAAGGCCAACCTACACAACAAGAAGCTCCGCGACTGCCGCATACACCTCAACGAGGAACCACCGGCAAAGAACCGCGACGAGTACCACCAGAAGCAACTGGAATCTACCATATTCATTACCGAGGGCGATAGTGCCAGCGGAAGCATCACCAAGAGTCGCAATGTGGAATCGCAGGCGGTGTTCAGCCTCAGGGGTAAACCACTCAACTGCTACGGCCTCACCAAAAAGGTGGTGTACGAGAACGAAGAGTTCAACCTGTTGCAACACGCACTCAATATTGAGGAAGGTATGGAAGGCCTCCGCTACAACAACATCGTTATCGCTACCGATGCCGATGTGGATGGTATGCACATCCGCCTTCTCATAATGACCTTCTTCCTGCAGTTCTTCCCCGACCTCGTTCGTGGCAACCACGTGTACATTCTGCAGACGCCCCTCTTCAGGGTGCGCAACAAACAGAAGACCATTTATTGCTATACCGACGAAGAACGCCAGCGCGCCATCCACGAGTTAGGCAGTCGTGCCGAGATCACCCGATTCAAAGGATTGGGCGAGATCAGCCCTGAGGAGTTCGCGCAGTTCATCGGCGACGATATCCGCAAAGACCCTGTTCTGCTCAGTCAGGATGCACAGATACAGAAACTGCTGGAATACTACATGGGCAAAAACACGCCCGACCGCCAGATGTTCATCATCAACAACCTGCGTGTAGAGAAAGACCTGGCCGAAGAATTGGGGGTAGAAGTTGGCGAAAAAGCCTGATCCGATCTTACTAGTTCAGAAAGGTGGCAACCGTGGTTGCCACCTTTTTTATTGCCATATAATGTCGGATAAAAAAAAACAACAAAATAAAGTAACACCCACAAGTAATTGACAAGCAATTATTTAAAACCTAAAATTCTATCGTCAATCCGTCGTAGGCAAGACGCATGCCGGACGGTAATGCAGCCTCTACTATGGCGTGGTTGCCCAGCTGGTGACTGATGTGAGTAAAGCATACATCGGGCACGCCGGTAGAAGCACCTACCTCTATTGCCTGCGCCAATGTAAAATGCGATACATGAGGTTCGTTTCGCAATGCATTGAGGACCAATGTTTTACTACCAGTAACTTTATCCAGCTCCTCCGGGGCTATGTAATTGGCGTCGGTTATGTAGGTAAAGTCGCCTATCCTGAAGCCGAGCACCTCCATCTTTAAGTGAAGCAATTTAATCGGTACGATCTCTAACTCATTGATAAAGAACGACTGGTAATGATTGATAGTGTGTACGTTTATTTGCGGGATACCCGGATAAGTGGGGTTGGAGAAGATGTAACTGAACTCCCTTTTAATGGTCTCCTGGGTCTCGGTAGTGGCATAAATGCTCACCGGTTTGCCAGTAAAAAAGTTGTAGGGACGTATGTCATCCAGCCCGGCTATATGATCTTTATGGCCATGTGTGTAAACTATGGCGTCCAGCTTTCGCACGCCGGCCCTTATCATCTGGTACCTGAAATCGGGACCGCTATCTATCACAATACTGGTGGTGCCCGTGTCTATCCATACCGAACAACGCAACCTGTTGTCGCGCGGATCGGAAGACGTACATACCGGACACGGACAACCAATGAACGGTACCCCCTGCGAAGTTCCTGTACCCAAAAAGGTCACTTTCATAATCAGATATCCATTTGGGTTTGTACCGGGGTTCCTTCCTTAAAGTCGGTATCAGACTTCAGCTGTTTGTACCACTTCAGCATTTCGGTGCTCAGTTCTTCCTCCTTCACCGTTATGGTTTGCAGTATCTCTACCAGGGCATTGATGCGCCCCTCCACGTTGAAGAACTTATTGATGACCACCACACGGCGTTCCTCCAGAATACAATAACCGCTATTGAAGTTGCCTTTCTCATAACGAATTATGTATCGGGCTTCTTCGAATAGCTCCTCCAGTTTTTTTAGCGTGTTTGGTGTATATTTGAAGCTCATTAGCTCGGCTGTTTCAATGAATAAAAGTAGAAAATTCGCGGCATTTTTTGTCATCAATATTCTATTTGTGTTGTTCAGCACCCTCGTCCGCGCCCAGGTCGATGACAATCCTGAGGACGGGCTGTACCTCGAAAAACCACGCCTCATTTCGGTGGGGCTCATCGGCGGAGCCAATTTCTCCCAGATAGACGGCGACAATTACGCAGGCTACCACCGCACAGGCGCCAACTTTGGCGGCATAGGCTATCTGCGCATCTACCGCCATGTGGCCTTCAGTTTCGAAGCGCTGTATAGCCAGAAGGGCGCCAGAAGCAACACCTACCGCTACTCCCCTGCCGATTCCATGACCATCATCGACAAATATGGTATAAAACTGAACTACGTAGAGATCCCTATGATGATCAACTACTTCGATCAGCGCAAAAGCCATTTTGGCCTGGGTGTAGCGGTGAACAGACTGCTGAACAGCACCGAGACCATAGAGACCATACCTGCCACCACCATCAACTTCGACAAGTATCCGTTTAAGAAACAGAGCTTCGATATTGTGGCCGGGGCGCAAATGCATGTCTGGAAGGGACTGTTCTTCAACATTCGGTTCCAGTATGCCCTGTCGCCGGTGCGCACTGTATCGCCCGATGAAGTGTCGCGGGCGCAGCGCCAGTTCAGCAACCTGTGGACCGTGCGCCTCATGTACCTGTTCGGCTAACACGGTGTCTGATGCCAAAACCACCTATATTTGACATGCTATGCGCAAACTCGCCTACATACTTATAGCAGCCGTTGTGGCCCTTGGTGCCTCGGGCAGCGCTGCAACTGCACAGAGTTACTACGAAGACGAGCGCACCTTTTACGGTGGCCTCATTGCCGGTGGCAACTTCACCCAGGTAGATGGCGACAACTTTGCCGGCTACCACAAAACGGGCATCAACGTAGGTGGCATCGTCTATACCAAACTCGATGAGCATGTGGCCGCCAGCATGGAAGTGCTATATGCCCAAAAGGGGGCCAGGTCTAAAGGATACTTTACCGTGAACCAAGGCACCTTTATTACCGACTACGGCATCACGCTGAACTATGCCGAAGTGCCTATCATGCTCAACTACTTCGATAAGCGTAAAAGCCACTTCGGGGCGGGTTTCTCTTATTCACGCCTGGGTACAAGCAAGGAGTTCATCACAACGGTGCCGGCATCAAACGTGAATCTGAACGACTTCCCATTCAAGAAAAGCGATTACAACTTTGTGCTGTCGGGCAACCTGCATTGCTGGAAAGGACTGTTCCTCAACCTCAGGTTCCAGTATTCGGTCATCTCCATCCGCAACAACACACCGCAGAACTATTCGCGCGGCGAGCAGTACAATAATGTGTACTGCATCCGGCTGATGTACCTGTTCATGTAGACATGTTACACACCCAGCAAACGCTGACGCTGTGCCTCATATAACACCATACCTGCCGCTACCGATACATTCAGCGAGTCGAACTCGGCCGACATAGGTATGCGTATCAGTTGGTCGGCGCGTTTCAGCACATCTTTGCTGATGCCCGTGTCTTCGGCGCCCATCACCACGGCAGTGGGAATGGTCATATCGGATTCATAAACCGGCACACTACCCTTCATCTGCGTTCCCAGTATCTGAATACCGTTCAGCTTCAGGACGTCTATGGCCTGTGGCACCGATGGCGTGCGGCACAGCAATATCTTGCGCAGTGCCCCTGCCGATGTTTTGATGGCTTCCTCGGTAAGCGAGGCCGCGTGCGATGTAGGCAGTATCAATGCCTGCGCGCCGCAGCATAGTGCGCTGCGAGCTATGGCACCCACGTTGCGCACATCGGTCACACCATCCAGCAGCAGGAAGAGCGGTGTTTTGCCCGCCTCTACCACATGCGATATACCCGCCTGCAGATCCACATAATGCAGCAACGAACCCCATGCCACCACACCCTGGTGCTGAATGCGGGTGAGCCCGTCCAGTTTTTCAACAGGTACCTGGCTCACGGGTATATTGCCATCGCGGGCCAGCTTTTTTATAGTGTTGATCTCGGGCCCTGTAGCAGAGCGGAGCAGAAATATCTTTTCTATGGCCACACCCTGCTGCAGTGCTTCCAGCACAGGCTTGCGACCCGCAAGCAAGGGTAATGACGGCTGCCTCGGTTTCATGCTGTAAACCTACGATTTTTAAACCACAGCGGGTAATGAGCGCTTGAACCGGCACCACGGGGTTTCGTTTAAATTACCTAAATTCGATAGACCATGAAAATACTGGAGGTAAATAACGCAATCGGCGACAGCAAGATGACGACGTTTATAGAACGGGGTTTATTATCAGTTCCGAATGCCTTTCAGAGCATCGAGAACAACGGGTTAAGTGCCTTCGGCTTGATTTTTGTGTGCAATTGACATGAAACTATTTTTATGAAATACGTCGTAAGTCTTTTTCTTTTTTTCATCATTGCATTCGCTTCTTGTCGAAAAAAAGATAAGAATGACAAAAGATGCAACTATGCGCTTTTTGCACTACAAAGCATAGGAAACGACTATTCCAAGATGGTAAGTGTGGACACCGCTACCGGAAAAAGCGTTGACAACCTTGCATTTCCTGCGATAGCAACCTATGGCGGATATTTGAGTCAACGAGAAAAATGCTATTACGTTTTACAAATTGACGGTAACGGCAGACTAAATCTTATTAGAATGGACCTGGTAGCAAAAAGCGTGAATACATACATTGGACCTTATTGGGGAAGAGATAGCATTTTTTATCTTACTTATAGTAAAAGTACCGAGACATTTTATTTTTTGAGTATAAACGATGCGGTGCGACCGCCTGTATCAGGCCTCTATAGCATCCAATTATCAAATGGTTCCTTCACCTTTCAACATCTAAAGCCATCAAATTCCCCACTCTTACATCTTCCTCCGTTAGTGGAAAACGACATTACCGGAGCAATATATTTTCAATGGATCAATGGCGGTTACAGTATGTATGCCCAATTCGTACCCTCGCAAAATGAAATGATAAAAACAAGCATACCGACGAATCTGTATGAAATGGAGTTTAACCGCAATGATGGCTTAATTTATGGGTACTTTCCAGGTGTCCCGCTAATTTTTGCCCGCGTCAATCCGGAAAATGGGAATGTGGATACGATAGGTGCCATTTCAAAGCCTCCCGGATACCCATTTGCCACCTTTGATGTGTGCAAAAACCAATACATATTTGAAAATCAGGGTGTGGATGGGAATGTCGACCTGTATTGGCATGATGCGAATAATGGCTTTGTTAGGAAGCACGTGACGGCGAAAGAAACATACACGCATATTATGTGCGTGAACCTTGATTAGAAACATACAAGCACCTGTTGTTCCGGATATGGCGTAGCGCATCCGGAACTGCAAATGAGACCCGTTCTGTGAACGTCTTCGTCTTGATAAAGCCCGATAATATTCCACCAAGCTGAGGCCTATGTGACATACAATTTCGTGGAGAAAGATTGGCCACTACTGGTCAGAGACTAAGCCAAACAGGGAATTTGTACTATTTGGGTAATTTGCCAAAAGAATTCCAGTATTCAATCTCGGTAATACCATCCCACGAAAGGACATTGTACATTAGTTGATATGATTGAAATAGGTTTAGAATTACGAAAAATGAAAAAAAGAAAATAATTATTATATTTAAAATTCTTTTTTTATATAACATTACCTTATTTATAAAGTAAGCTATCGGTATAGACATAATTGCCATGCTTTCTACGAGAGGTCTGCATCCAAATCCACCACCATAAGACCAAGCATGCCAGCTAAATACTATGTAAATATTAATAATTATATATAGAAAATAAATATTGTATCTGAAGTCTTTTTTTACCATCATTAATATCAATCCCCAAATAGAGATAAGTGCTAATGGGGTATATATGAACCACCCTTTTCGATAGCTAAATAAGCCATCATATATCATTGGTGACTTAAAATTAAAGTATTCTTCCTGGTATGAAAAATGAAACCAATTGCCAGACGTATATTTCAAATAGCTAAATTGTATGAATGCTGTAGCGCAGAAGCATATTAATGCAATGGCAATAGCCCGGCTCTTTTTTTTGAAAATATCTACTTTCTCATTGAAAGACCGATAAGGCCAAAATATTGGAATTATTGCAACTATGATATTTGTAGGCCTTACAATTAATATTAACCCTAAAATCAGTCCAATAATGACTACGTAAATTGATTTGTATCTTGAATATGCACGGTTCGTAAAATAAAGTAGAAAACAAAAAAGAGAAAATGATATGGGATGGGACATTCCTATGAAAAAAACTGTATAGAAATAGAGATTTGTACCGAAAAGCAATAATAACAACGTAATAGCAGTAATATTATCATTGAAATATTTTAGCAAAAAAGCTCTAAGTGCAAACATGCCAAAAAGAACCCAGAAAAGATATGCAAATACGATCGAAACGCGGTAAGGTGTACTGTAGCCGTCTGATGGATACTCCTTAGAAATTAAACAATATGTGTGAGCCAAAGCAAAAAAAGGCAACTCAAATATACTAACCCCTACAGCATATTTATTCACTTTGTAACCGGTGCTTTTTTGAGGGTATACTTCATAAGTTGGTTGGCAGGAGTTTATACTGTACTTATGAATAAGACTGTCATAAAAATTCAAACCACCTAAATCATTATAAATGAACGTCGCCGGCAAATAGAGATAGTAATAAGTACTATCTGCCATTAACATTTTTTCGTCTTTCCATTTACAAAGATTAAAAGTTACATATAGCAATATTATTGCACTTGCTAAAAGGCTAATTTTCGAACTACTCATCATTCAGAAAAGATCCCCCATAAGCAGGGCAACGATACAAAATAACACATTTTATGCCATAATCTGGGGTGCTGCGCGTGTACCCCGTATCTTTGACATCAGTCCCACAGGTGGGAAGGACAATGCGCAGGTTTATTTTCGTGGGGGCGATGGGGTGATGCAGGTTATTTACCCTGACGGTGGCCGCTACGTGCAAAATGCGGTGATTAGCTGCATGCCTGATCAGGGCCGCAAGCTATGCCGTGATGGAGGGTATATTCGGGTTGCAGAGACTACGCCATGCTTGGGCTATTTGACATACAGTTTCGTGGAGAAAGATTGTCCACCACTGATCACTGAAATTGTGTACACCCCCGGCGGCAAGCAGGAAGGCAACAACAGCGGTTCGTTTGCTGTAATTGATAGTTTATCAATTTCCCGGCCGTAAATATCCCGAATGATCAATGGGAAAGAAGAACGAACGGTGGTCGTAAATGTGACTGTGAATTGGTCTGTTGCAGGGTTAGGGAAAATTGAAATTCTCTGATCCACCGGAGCATCTGTATTATTTACCGCAATCGGATGGTAAGTAACCATGCGTATGCGGTTATTCGCGAGGTCTCCGATAAAAACATCTCCTTCATTATTTACAGCTACCCCACTCGGAGCAGCCAACAGCGCCGCCAACGGGTTACCTCCATCACCACCGTATCCACCACCACCGGGGCTTCCGGCAATTGTCGTTATGATACCTGCTGTGTCGATTTTTCTTATTTTGCTGTTGATCGCATCAGACAAGAATATATTTCCCGAAGCATCAATCCCAAACATCCCTCCTCCAATTCTGGCTGCTGTGGCTGGGCCACCATCTCCTGAATATCCTGAAGTCTCAGTGCCAGCAATAGTAATTAGCTTCCCATCAATACCAACTTTTCTGATTCGAGTATTATCACCAATAATAAGCTCGCCTAACTTGCTCACCCTGACGGACCCGATATAGTTTAGTCTTGATGTGTCTGCAAAGCCTCCATCAGCGCTAAATCCAGCAACACCTGTTCCGCACACTGTCGAAATCATCCCAAACGTATCTATCTTCCGAATGCGGTAATTATACATATCAGCGATATATACATTTCCGGTATCATCAACCGCAACGCCAAAAGGTGAATTTAATTGAGCTGCGGTAGCCGGTATCCCATCCCCGTTGTAACCCGCTACACCTGTTCCGGCAATCGTCTTAATGATGCCATGTTTATCCACCTTTCTAAGACGGTTGTTTCCTGCATCGGGCAGGTACATATTTCCTTTGTGATCCTGGAATATGTCACGTACTCCATTTATTTCAGCATAAACCGCGGGAATATTCTCACCAGAATAGCCAGAAATGGATAAGCCAACAACCGTCGAGATAACACCACCATAGGCTGGTTTAATTTTTCGAATAGTAGTATGGTCACAGAAAAGAATATTCCCGGTATCGTCCACAAATACCCCAGTCGGGCCATATAATACAGCATTAGTTGACGGCCCTCCGTCTCCTGAATATCCAATCGCTCCAGTACCTGCAATTGTAACGATTACCTGACTAAATACACATATCCTACAAAGAACAAACAGGCACAGTGTGGCGAAAAATTTCATTGGCTACAGGTTTTGTTTTATAAAGTTAACGAAACACACCGAAAAAACTTCGTATACAAACAAAGCAATCTCACAATTGTGATCACCGTAGCAACCTTCACTCGTACATTACGGCAAAAACCGTCCGTGAAATCTGTGTATTCCCAATAAATCTGTGATTCAGACAATCAGCAATCCTGAGCCACAATACGGGCTAAATTATTTTCTACCATACTACACAAAACGCACTATCGTAAAACTTTCCTCTTGCCCGTTTTCATACACCTTAGTAATTTGAATAGAAGTTTAAAAAATGAGGCACAGAAGCACGTATAGTAATTTTCTTTTACTTCTCAGGTGCGCAGAAGCCTGCCTGCCGGCAGGCAGGTGGGAAGTTTTTGCGCAGTTTTGGGAAGCAGTGGGAAGCTGAACTTCCCACCTTTTTATTGATAATCAATTACTTATCTCCAAAGTGCGCAAAAGAAAAAAATTGCTGGAAAAGTTGGCCGGCAGGTAACAAATAGTTTTCCCGCACCCAAGAATGCCACATGAAATATCGTCTATTTCCCTACACACTTTTTACTATGCATCTTTTCAACCGTATTACCGTTCTTATTGTGGCATGCCTGGTGCTGCCTTTGTTTCTATGCGCACAAAGCGCATCCACACCATGGGTCACCGGCAGCGCATTGCTCACCATGCCGGTAGCATCCTTCACCTGTTCTGATACCCTTGTTTGTGAAGACAGTTGTGTAACGCTCATCAACACCACTTCCGGTACAACCGACAGTGCACGTTGGAGTGTTTCGGGCGTATTGATCCCTACATCGCTTACGTCCATACCATTATGTTTCGCGTCGCCGGGCACATATGATATAAGTCTTTTTGTGTACAACCCTACCGGTGCCGACACCGCTACCATCAGCGTGACGGTGATACCGGCACCCACCACCCCTGTCATCACCACCATCGGCGACACGCTTACGGTCACGAGTGCGTTTGTCACCTATAAGTGGTATCGCAACGGCAGCAGCATAGCGGGTGCCACCAACAGAAAATACTACCCTACACTACCCGGCAGCTACGAAGTGAAGGTGACCGACACAAACGGATGCGGCGCAAGATCGGATCTGTACACGGTGCTGTCTCCGTCTTCGGTGCATGGACTGTCATCCGCCTTTTCGGTGGCGCCCAATCCGGCAAGCGGTCTTATTCGTTTATACGGGCAGCTATCGGCGGCGAAGTCCGGCACCGTTCACATCAGTATTACCGACATAACCGGACGGGTGATAGCAAAACATGATGCCTCCTTTGCGGCGGGACTGATAAATAAAGAGATAGACCTTAAGGGCTACCAGCCGGGGCTATACCTGCTGCGCTATAGTTGCGATGACGGGGAAGGCGGCGTGCTGCGCTTTGAGGTGGAATAAAACAGCACCCGCCTATCAATCGAGACTGTGCAGGTACAGGTCCTCTACCTTTTTGCGGGCCCATTCGGTCTTGCGCAGGAACTTGAGGCTGGAGTTGATGCTGGGGTTGTCGTGAAAGCAATTGATGCGCACACGGCGGTCCATCTCTTCCCAGCCATAGGTGCTCACCAGGTGTTCCAGCATCTTTTGCAGCGTGACGCCGTGCAGCGGATTGTTCTTTTGAGTCTCGGCCATGAAGTGTTATTTATAGATAGGTACATTGAGACCCGTGTAGAAGCTGACACCGTACTCGCTCTTGAAGGCAAAACCCAGCATATCGTCGCTGCCTATAAAGAAGCCACCGGCCATCAACCCCACACCTGCCTTGAAACGATTGGAAAGCGTATTGTAGGTAAGCGGCAGACCAATGGTGACTTTCTTGTGCTCGTAGCGGGGTGTCACAGAAAACTGGTTGTAGTAAGAGTTGCCCAGCCGGTCGCGGTTGGCCAGATTGATAAAAAAGGTAGTGTTAATATAATAGTGCTTCTGCACATGGTAGTCGCCCCCTACCACCAGGCGCATAGGCATGTACAGGGCAGCGGCCTCCTGGCGGATATCGGCCTTGAAACCACGCTTGGTAGTGTACTGGCGGATATCATCGAGGTTCTTTACCTTGTCCAGAATGCCGGGGCCGGTTACATAACCACTGCCTGTGAAGTACTCGGACGCGTTCTTGCTTTTGTTGTAATGAACGGTACCAATATCGCACAGCGCCATAGAAAAGCGTGCACGGTAGCCCACCTGCTTGGCCACCTTTTTCTTTGGCTTGCCGGTCTTGGTGCGGTCTTCCTGAGGGATGTTCTTTTCCAGCACCTCCTGGGTGGGTTTGTATTCATATACGAAACCAATGTCGGCACCTATGCCATGCCCGAACTTGCCTTTATACAGCAGGCTGAAGAAGTTCTGGGATATGTTGTCGCCTGCAGAGCTGCGGGTATTGAGTATGTTGCTGGAATAGCGCAGGTCCACATTGCCCGCATAGAAGGTGTCTTTGCCGGCTGTAAAGTTGACGTCCATAGCCTTGCCCTCGAGGCCCACATAGGCAATGCCGCCCAGGTAGCGCACAGTGCCGCCGGCCTTTATCTTGTGCACACCGTTGTCGAAGAAGACACCGCCATAGGTAAAGCCGATCTCGCTCCACAGGTGCACCGTATAGGTGAAGTCGCGCGGGGTGGCCAGTATGTTCTCGGTAGTGCGGAACTTGGGGTCATTGAAGGTGTGGAAGAGTGTCTGGTCGAACCCGCTGAACTGGTTGATTCCGCGCAAACGGGTTGAGAACGCGATGGTGTGTTTGGGGTCAACCTTTATCAGCACACCGGGACCGGTGATGTCTACCATGGGGGCGTGCATGCTCACCTTGCTGTTGTTGGTGTAGGTGAACATATTGTTGGACTTACCATCGCCCACGGCCACAACAAGCCCCTTGGCCACATTGAGCGGGCCTACATTATTGTCCACGCCCATGGAGAAGCTCATGAGGTTCAGTACCTTCTTCTCGCGGCACTCGGCAATATTGGCCGGATTGAGGTACATGGTATTCATAGCGCCCCAGTTGCCGGTGGACACGCCAAGGTTGTATTGCGCCATGGACGGAGCGGCAGCCAGTAAGAGAGAACCCAGTAATAGTCGTTTCATAGACGGCAGTTGTGTGAGGTTGTCGTTTGCGGGTGACAGGCCAAAAATAGTTAATAATAGGGAGGATAAACAGCAAATGAAGGGCTACAGAGAAATAACAAGGCATTAAACCAATTGGAGTAATTTTGACACAGATATGTATGCAGCAACCACACAGATAAGAGTGCGCTATGGCGAGACCGACCAGATGGGCTATCTATACTACGGCAACTATGCCCTGTATTATGAGGTGGGCAGGGCTGAAGCGATAAGGCAACTGGGCTTTACGTACCGCCAACTGGAAGAGATGGGGGTGATGATGCCGGTGGCAGAACTGAACGCCCGCTACTATCGCCCGGCACTCTATGACGACCTGATAACGGTGAAAACGATACTGAAAGAACTGACGGGAGGAAGTAAGATCCAGTTCCACTCGGAGTTGTATAACGAAGCAGGTGAGCTGCTGAACAAAGGTGTGACCACCCTGGTGTTTTACGACCCCAAACAGAAGAAGACAGTAGATATGCCCCACGAATTGTATAGCAGACTTCAACCATTCTTTGAGCAATAGATCATGAGCAAAACTGTAGCATCGGTAATAACGATAGGTGACGAATTATTGATCGGTCAGACGATAGATACCAATTCGGCTTGGATAGGCAAGCAGCTGAACGCGCTGGGCATAGACCTGAGGCGACGTGTGGCAGTGGGCGATGACAAAAAAGCCATAACCGATGCACTGAACGAAGAACTGGCGAATGCTCAACTGGTGATAGTGACCGGCGGACTGGGCCCCACCGCCGACGACATTACCAAGCCGCTGCTGCTGGAATACTTTGGCGGCAAAATGGTGGTGAACGAGCGGGTACTGGCACATGTAAAAGACCTGTTCACCAAACGTAACCGCCCGTTTCTGGAGCGGAATATGAAGCAGGCCGAAGTGCCTGAGACCTGTATGGTACTCTTTAACCGTATGGGCACGGCACCGGGCATGTGGTTTGAACGGGACGGACGTGTGGTGATATCGCTGCCGGGTGTGCCGTTTGAGATGATCAGTATAATGCTGGAAGAGGCATTGCCACGGATCAAAGAACGGTTTACGGGCGATGCCATTGTGCATCTTTCGGTTATAACGGCGGGCGAGGGCGAAAGCTTTGTGGCAGAGAAGATACAGGACCTGGAGGAAGCACTGCCTGCCCACATAAAACTGGCCTACCTGCCGGGCGCGGGTATGGTGAAGCTGCGCCTTACTGGGCACGGCACCGACGAGGCAACGCTGACGGACGAAATGAGACCGCACCAGATGGCCATAGCCAACCGGTTGGAAGACATAGTGATATCGCTTACGGACGAACCCATGGAAGCGATACTGCACCGATGGTTTACCAGCCATGGCAAAACACTGGCACTTGCCGAAAGCTGCACCGGCGGCTATATGGCGCACCTGCTCACACAGGTGTCGGGCTCGTCAAAGTACTTCAGAGGGGGTATAGTGGTGTACCAGACCGATGTAAAAACAGAGGTGCTGGGTGTAAACAAAGACATTGTAGATGCCAACGGAGTGGTAAGTGAAGCCACCGCTATGGCCATGGCACAACAGGCGACAACAGTATTGAAGGCCGACTATGGTTTCGGGATAACGGGACTACTGGAACCACCCACAGGAGACGACAAAGGAACGGGAGTAGCATGGATGGCCGTTGCCGGACCTGAGGGCAAGACGGTGAGCAGGCGCTACGTTTTTCACTACGACAGGCACCGCAACAAAGAGATGGCTGCCTCTATGGGACTGCTGATGTTGTATAAGTTTGTAACTGACGGCACCAGGCCGTGGCGCGACTGATGCCTACCTGTAATAGATGGTGAACCACCAGTAGAACACGATCTGCACTGCGAGGAACAGCAGAACCAGTGTGTACCACCGCTTCCAATATGACTTTGATTGTGTGGTCATAAAAGGGATCAGAACTTGTGGAAATAGGTTGTTTCGGCCCAACCGTTCGCGTCGCCGGTGCGCTGACGGAAGAACAGGGTGTCGCGGGTGTAGATGACCCACGTTCCGTTGTAAAGACCGGTTGATCGTTCGTTGCTGTAGTAGTTGCTATCGGCCAGGTAGCGAAGACTGTTGCCCCAGGCCTTTATAGTATTCTCGTCCCAGGCAGTAACGGCAAAAACAGTATCGGCAAGGGCATGATCGGACAGACCGGGACAGCAAGTGCCATGCATGCGGAACTTACCGCCCTTCCATGTGTGGTTGCCCACCACCCAATGGATGCCGGGTTTCAGCATAATGGCGATCTTGTTGGGCTGATGAATATCGTGATCAACAATAAGGGTAACGGTATCAGGAGCTATATCAGCCCCATTAAAAGGAGGCTTCAAAAAGGCGTGCCGCGGACTGGTCTCAATGGAAGACTCACCATCGCCGAACAACCAAAGAAGATGCTTGCCGGCCGGTGCATTGGTCTGAAACTGGATGCTGTCGCCCAGATAAAGATCACCGGAATAGGTTATATCAAACGTAGACTTACGCTGAGGCAACGGCACCTTTTCGCCACAAGCCAACAGCAGCACAGTTGCAGTGGCTGCCAAAACAAGATGGGATATAGACCGACGGATCGACTTCATAAAGAGGCGTAAAGTTACGGAAAGAGAAGATATGCCGGATAACCACCGCTGAATGAATTGCCTACTGCCGGCAATGCCAGGAAGTGGAATCAAAAAAATAACTAAATAATTAGTTGATTAACTAAATAATTAGTAGTTTTACTAAAAACTTAGTAGTAACGATGAAAAATACATACAAACCACTGACGAAAGCTGAGGAAGATATCATGCAAGTATTGTGGAGATTGAATAAGGGATTTGTGAAGGAAATAGTTGACGAGATGCCGGAGCCCAAACCGCACTACAATACAGTGAGTACGATCATTAAGATACTTGCCGATAAAGGAATAGTCGGGTTTGAATCGTTGGGTAAGGCTAACAGGTATTTTCCGCTTGTGGAAAAGGATGAGTACAGCAAAAAGACAATGAAACAGTTTGTCAAGAAATATTTCGAAGGTTCTTACAGCAGCATGTTCTCATTCTTTGCAAAAGAAAAGGACATAACTGTAGAAGAACTTGAGGACATACTTCAAGAGTTAAAAAAGAAGGGTCATAAATAATCACTTTTAAACTCAAAGTCGCATGTTATACCTGCTTCAAACCCAACTGTACGGATTGATGATGCTTGGCATCTATTTTATTTTTCTCAGAAACCACCGATCATACAGTTGGAACAGATTCTATCTGCTGATGAGCTGTGTGGTGCCGTTTCTGTTACCATTTGCGAAAATTCCGTCGCTTTTGGATACGTTGCCGGCGGTTACTCCTCTTGAAGCAATAAGGCTGGATGAGGTAGTGATCGGAAACCTGTTGAGATCTGATAATGAATGGGAGAAGTACCTGATTGTTTTGTATTGGGCAGTGGCAGCGATACTTTTAACGAGACTATTGTTGAAACTGCTGCGCGTATACAAAGTACTAAGCACCTATAAGTTTAAAGAAACGGCAAGCGGCATCTTGCTGGCAACCAATACAGGAATAGGTCCGGGAAGTTTTGGCCGCTACGTGTTCCTACCGGGAGTAGATGCAGAGGCCGCCATACTGAAGCACGAAACCGCACATGTGCATAAAAAGCACAGCCTTGATGTTGTGCTGCTCGAAGTCCTGCGAGTTGTGTTTTGGCCCTGCCTGCATTTGTATTTTGCAGAGAGAGAACTAAAAATAACCCATGAGTTTGAGGCCGATGGTGTGGCTGCTTTATCCGATAATGCATATACGGATGTGCTCTTGAATTCGGTTTTCAGTACACAGAACTTTGCATTGACACATACATTTATTCATCACCCAATAAAACGCAGAATCAAAATGTTACAGAAAAACGAAAGTCGCACCAAAGTGCGCACCCTGACCCTGGGTTCGGCAGTTATGACCCTATTATTTATTGGCGGAATCGCTTATTTGCAAAGCTGTAAGGGAAAACCCAAAGAAATGCCGACAGCAAATAAGGGCCGCACTGCAACCGCCAACGAACAACAAGAGATGAAGGAAGAAAATGGAGTTTGGAACTATGTAGAACAAATGCCGGTATCGAAGGTGTCGGTGCCGGAGTACCTGGGAGCAAACATCAAGTATCCCGAATACGCAAAGAAGAACAGGATAGAAGGGAGAGTGGTATTAAAATTTGTGATCGATGAGAATGGAAACATCAACTCTGTGGAAGCCGTAAAGTCGCCCGATGCCAGCCTTACTGAGGAAGCCATAAGAGTAGTAAAATCGATGCCACGCTGGGAACCAGGAAAACATGATGGGAAAGCAGTGAAAGTTAGCTTTTTCCTGCCAATCAGCTTCAAACTGAGCTAACCGGAGCTATGGGGAGGGCGCAAATGATGTTGTGCCCTCAATTACAGAAAGCTAACTGTTTTACTTTTTTCTGGAGGGATAGTCAAAGAGGTAGCAAGTAAGCATCGGCACAAAGAAGATGGCTATGGTGATAAGAGATGTAATCCAATCGGCTTCATGACTTTCAAGGACCTTAGTCATTATTGAATCGGGGTAATAATGCTCGGCAAGCGACAAGGAGAGTTTAACCCCGAGCAATGCAATGACAAGGTAGGCACACACCTCCAGAAACGGATAATGCTCCAGCAACTTCACAAAACCCTGTGCCACAAAGCGCATGGCAAGGATGCCGATAAACACCCCGATCATGATGACGAGGACGTTGTCGGAAAAAGCTACAGCCGCAAAGACATTGTCGATAGAGAAGGCGAGGTCCATTACCTCTACCGCAATGACAGTGGCCCAGAACTTGCCTATGCGCCCTACTGTGGCGCGGTAGAAGATACTGCCCTCGTTCTTGATCTCGGTCTTTGTTTCTTCGGTTTTGCCGCGTTTGCGCAACCAATCTATCGTAATGTATATTAGATAGAGACCGCCAACGCCTTTCAGCCACCACACTTTAACAAGGAAGGCAGCGAGGAAAAGACAGATGCCACGGAAAAGGTAGGCTCCGAAGATGCCATATTTCAGCGCCTTCTTGCGTTCCTCCGGCTTCAGGCCCATAACCATGGTTGCCAAAACAGCAGCATTGTCCACTGAAAGGAGGCTTTCAATGAGCACGAGGTTGGCAATTGTGAGCAGAGATGCACCCGGATTAGCAAGGATATCCTGAAGGAGTTGATACATGATACAGAATAATAAAGCGACCGCATTTGCAGCGACGGGCAAAAGTAAAGCAATGTGCCGGCATTCGGCGAGGTTGCTACAGACATTCCGACATTAGGATTAGTTTTGTGACCGAATGAAGACATTTGAAGAATTGCGGATCGTTTTTTTCGGGACTCCCGATTTTGCTGTTGCATCGCTGAAGGCGGTAATAGAAGCAGGGGGTAACGTAGTAGCTGTAGTGACCGCACCCGACAAACCAGCCGGGCGAGGACAACACCTGCAGGCATCGGCAGTGAAACAGTATGCAGTGGCACAAGGACTACCGGTGTTGCAGCCCGAAAAGATGAAGGCACCGGATTTCCTTGAAGAACTAAGGAACCTGAAGGCTGACCTGCAGATAGTTGTGGCGTTCAGGATGATGCCGGAAGTGGTGTGGAACATGCCGCCAATGGGTACGATAAACGTACATGGATCGTTGCTGCCGCAATACCGTGGCGCAGCCCCCATCAACAGAGCTATCATGAATGGCGAAACAGAGACAGGGGTAACCACCTTCAAACTGAAGCACGAAATAGACACCGGTGACATATTGCTTCAGACCAAGGTGCCCATTCTGCCGGAAGACAATGCCGGTACGATGCACGACAAACTAATGGAGGCCGGCGCACAACTGCTGGTAGTGACCGTGAAGGGACTTGCCGCAGGAACATTGAAAGAGATACCGCAAGCTGCAGTAACAACCAGCGAGTTGAGACACGCGCCCAAGCTGTTTAAAGAAGACATGCTGATAGACTGGAGCAGCGGCTGTAACGAGATCAACAATTTTGTGCGCGGGCTGTCGCCCTACCCTACGGCCTTTACTCACATTAGCGGCAAAACGATGCGGGTATATGCAGTAAAAAATGAGTTAGCTGAGACAACCAAGCAGCCCGGAGCCTATGAAACTGACCACAGCACGTATCTGAGATTTGCGGCAAAAGACGGCTGGGTATATGTACTGGATCTGCAACTGGAAGGGAAAAAGAGAATGCCGGTTGTTGACTTCCTGAGAGGATTCAGGGGATAACACAAGTGCCTGAGACCGAGACCTAACACAATGAAGTTAAACGAATTAAATGTAAATTTACTCCTTAACAAAACACGCTATATGAAAAATACTACCAAATTACTCATTGTTCTCCTTGCAGCATTCAGCCTCACGGCGACGAGTTGCAAAAAGAAGAAAGATGACTCAGTGAAGGCACGGCTCAGCGGAAAATGGAAGCTGATGCAAACGGGAATGGATGCCAACAACAACAGCATCATGGAGCCATCGGAGGTTGTTTCGATACCCGACACACTTGCGCTGTTCACCACCTACCAATCTGATGGCACAGGATCTTTGTCACTTGAGTTCATGGGTGCTTCAATATCATCAGGGTTCACATGGTCACTGCTAAATAACGATGCCGACGTAAACATTAAAGCAACCGGAAGCGCCAATCCACTTTTCACTATTTCTGAAGGCACCTTCCACATCCATTCTTTAACATCTGCTGACCTAATCACCCGCGATACCGCAACGATAGATTCAGTATCGGGATATGCATGGAACGTATTTAAGAAACAATAAGACACAAAAAGATTTATAGGTAGTTGCCGTAACCCGCGGCAACTACTTTTTGTTTAATTATCGACCTCCAAAGATATGACCATCAGTGAGCTGTTCGCAGACAAGACACTTAAACCAAAGGAAAGGACTGAAAAGTTGTGTCAGCACCTGGATGCGGGTAACATAAAGGTCAGCGATCTGATGGCATATGCAGACAAGGCCAAAGACGCTGAGAAAGCTACCTGTATTGAAAGTCTGGAATACATGACCAAGAATGATGCAGCAACTATAGACATCAACGTACTTGAGTGGGTGGTGACGCAGCTTGGCGCGAAGGCTCCGCGTATCAAATGGGAATCGGCAAGGGTAATTGGGAATACCAT
Organism: Flavipsychrobacter sp.; assembly: GCA_016786565.1. Lineage (GTDB taxonomy): Bacteria > Bacteroidota > Bacteroidia > Chitinophagales > Chitinophagaceae > Nemorincola. The sequence continues at coordinate 6,216 of JAEUVY010000054.1, read as the reverse complement.
TGTTCTTCACCCTAATGTTGCTGAGCGCGCTATACACGGACTGCTGGACAATGCCAATAATGACGGAACTGTTGTAAGATGGAGTGCTGCCTATGCGCTTGGCGAAATACTGAAACTGAAATTGCCTATCAACGAAACATTACTGCCTGCCCTCAACAACATTATGGATCAGGAGGAAAAGAACAGTATCAAAAAGATCTACGCTGCCGCGATCAAGAAAGCAAAATAACTAAGGAGCGTATCGCAGCGAGTTATGGCAGATCGGCAGGTTCGTGTGCGTTGATCTTACTGAGGTCGAGGAGTGTATAAGACCCGTCATCAGACCGCTGGAACATGGGTATGAAACGAGCCCCGAATAATACCTGACTACTCAGGTATGATGTACGTTGCTGTACCGTGTTAGAGAAATGGTCATCGAATGCACGTACGTATACCATCACTTCAGCTTTGGCCTCTGAAAGCGCTTTATGATCGTAATTAAAGAGCGGACTTTCCTCTGTAATATTGTGGACGATGGTCCAACTGGATGCCATTGAATTGATACGCGACATTTCAAGAGGGAGGGGATAAAACCGAGTTACTGTCTTTCCGTTTTCGTCCAGATGAAGTGCGATTGTTACCTGCGCTTCTGCATCGGTGAGATGATTGTTCTTATAGGTAGCCATGCGCAGCATCAGTGCTTTACCATTCTTGTAAGGTGCAATCAATGCGTTACCGCTGAACAACAGAAACGCTCTGGGACGTGAAAACCGTCCATAAATAAGCCCGGTAACAACCGCGAACGCGAGGATACCGATCAGCGATTCGGTGGAGGCGATAGCATTTGTGATGAGGCCGGTTGGGGCTACATGGCCATACCCTACTGTGGTAAGTGTTTGGGAACTAAAGAAAAAAGCGGCAAGTAGCTCGTCAATAACCGATTCTGAATGTGGGATCCCTGACAGGTTATGGACACCCACCAAAAAGTAGATACCGGCAAAAACAATATTGGTTGCCGTGTAGAACAACATAATGGTGAGGAAAAAGTGAGAGCGTTTCATCCGCAACAGCGTATGATAAAACGATATACGTTCCCATACAGGCAAGCCACGTTTCCTGACGTTATTGGAACCGTCTGGATTAACGAGACGCCCCCCTTCAACGCTACTGTTTGTACCAAATCCGGTATTATCGATATTCTTAAACCTGAATCGGTTCTGCGGCCCTGCCATGGTGCTTTTTTCGGTTTAATTCAAACAAAAACGTAAATAGAATGAGCAACATCATAGCCAATGCCCCCAGCAAAAGCGTTGCCTGACCTGTGTATTGTATTGAGCCCAGGTAATGGATAGCCAACAACACTGAACCGTATAGGATGAATTTGGTGATCCAATTGCGCAAAGGAAGCAACCGGAACGGAGACACCTGCAAGTGGCGTGCAGTAGCAATGAGGTAGAATGCAGCCTGCAGGTAAGTAGATATTACGAAGCTCAACGCAACGCCGGGCAAGCCCATAAACAAATAAAGCGGATACATGAGCGCGACAGCAAGGATGAGTTCAGCTACGGCACCGATGTTGATTATATGTCCTTTGTGGGCACGCTGCAGAACGGTAGTGAAACTGTATGCCCGGACAGGGAGTGAGAGAATAGAAACGGCGAAAATGGGAATAGCAGGAATGTACTTCTCTGACAGAACTGAAACGAACAACTCGTTGCGGAAAATGTAAAGGAAGAAGAACACCGGGAACACAATAGACGACAACATACGTCCAGATTCGTTGACCAATTGGAGTGTTGCTTCTTTTTCCGGCATCTCGCTGCGACCGGCAAGCTGCAGCAAAACGGCACTACCGGCAGCACTCAACAGTATGGGTAGAAACGGGACATTTTGAGCACCATTATAATATATTGCTGACAAACCCGCTGTAAGAACGAGGGCAACCGCAAACTTATCGACCCACGTTGACAACATCTGCACCACGTCGTAAAGGCCGAGGTGAAGCCACAGCCCACGCACAGAACCGAGGTCTACGAATTCCTCAATGTATCCGTCTACGTCTTTTTTTACCTCTATGAGCACAGCACAACTATACACGAAAACACGCAACATATTTACCACTAACAAGAATGAAAATAACGCCTGCAGGCTGAGCCTTGCTGACAACGCCCACCAATGGATAGCACAAAATGCAGCTGCGTATAGAAAACCTGTCCATGTAAGCACCTTGTACTTACGAAAGACGATCAACAGCGATTCGGTGATAACACCTACTGCGAAACTGAGGATAAACAACAGTGAGGTAAAAAAATGCACCTGTCCTGAGCGCGACTGCAGCAATGCAAAAACAACCGCGAGTGCAATAGCCCAAAACACATAGATCAGATAATGCATGAGCCTGATCTTACTCAGGATATTTGCAAGAAAGTTCCGAGTATAGGTTGTTATGACATTGTGTAATCCGAAACTGATGAGTGGATATATGACATATAGCTGGATCCAGAATAACTGATAATTGCCGTAGTCGTTTTCGGAGAGATTGCGCGAATACCAGACAAGCACCAGCAGGTTTGCCAAAGAAGGGAAAAACCGCGTGATGAATATAAAGAATGAGTTACTTACAAATACGCTATTTGCTTTGAGCAAAGGCATTACATTCTTCCTTGTTTAGTTGCCTGATGACCCTTGCGGGGTTACCGGCTATGACACAATAACCATCTGCAAAACTTTTTGTCACTACCGCGCCTGCACCAACGATGGTAAAATCGCCCAACTGAACCGATGGCAGGATAACGGCACCCATTCCGACCCAACAGAACCGTCCGATCCTGATGGGTTCCGCCGGAGCGTGCTTGTCGTTATTCACTACATCGTGATTGGCCGAAATCACCCCTACATTAGGTCCTATATTAGTATAGTCGCCGATAGAAATACCATTGGCCGCATTGATATATACACCAGGAGAATCTCCGGGGAACACACCCTTACCCAAGGATATACGACCGGGACTATGAATAGTGCTGGTATGATGAATGGCCCAACCTGTGTCTGCGTTCTGCCTGAGTATCCTTCTGAAAAGAAAGTCGGTGAGATAAAAACCCACACTCATTTCTTTCCGCATGCGGAACAAGTTCTTCAGGTCGTATACAGGTTTAGCATCCATTCTCAAACATTAGCCCATTGGCGCAACACCAAGGCAAAAAAATCAACGACTAACTCTCAGCGGGTTTGGTAAGCCCTTTGTACAGAGCCCCCAAACAAAGCAAAACAAGGACAATGCTGCTGGCAAATGCCACCTTCTGGCCGGTATAGAAACTGTCTGGCTTGAAACGGAACTCAATCTTGTGATTGCCGGCAGGAACCTTGATGGCACGCAATACATAGTTTGCACGCATAATCGGCGTTTCCTTATCATCCACATAAGCCTTCCAACCTTTAGGATAATAGATATCCGAGAATACAGCGATACCTTCTCTGCTATTGGTGCTGGTGAATGACAATTCATCCAATCCGTACTTGGCAAGTTTTATCGACGCTGCACTGTCTTTACCTATTGCCGCATTACCCACCTTGTCTTTAAACCCTGCACGCAGCACGACAGTATTCAGCGGACTGAACGCACCTGCAGGAAGGGCAGTATCACCGATCTGAGGGGCGTTGAGTGCATTCATTTCGTCATCGGCAGTATTCACCCATTTTATCTCATTTACAAACCATGCGTTGCCACATGCTGTAGGATTAGGGATCACCTGTGGCGCACCGCCTTTAGGACCGGCAATGATGTACTTAGTGTTCAGCATGTTGAGCACCTGACCGTTGAAACCACGGCTCATCTGGCGATCGATAAGATCCTGATAGATCTCCATTTTTGCAGGGTGATACCCCCCAACACACTTGTGGAAGTATGCCTGGATCGCATCGTTGTACGTGTCGCGGGTGAGGTCGAGCACACGGTAGTAAGGATCGGGATCCTTCATGATGGCCATATCCACATCGCGCGGTTGGAATATAGTTTCGTACTCTGACGCGTCTACATAATTTGATTCATTCAGGTAGTTATTAGACATTGGCAGGAGGTCGATAACAACCAGAATACCCAAACCGATAAACAAGGTTGAACTCTTAATCCTGTCTTTAAGATATGCCCAAAGCATGCCTGCAGCCAGTAATATGAAAACAGCACTGGTAAGCCCGCTGCGCATTGCAAGAGCAATCCTGTCTTCCTTGAGTAGTTTCACCATTTCGGGTTGCAGACGGTCGTCGCTTCCGCCGGTGAAATCGAAGAACATGCTGCCCCCCACCCCAATGAGGACACAGATGCCTGCCGTAATACCTGCAGCCAACTTGATGTTTTTCCATGTCTGGGGATCATCGCGACGATCGAGTATCTCTTGTATGCCCCAGATACCGAGAAGCGGGAAAAGGAACTGAGGAATGACAAGTGCCATAGACGGTGTACGGAACTTATTGAGGTAAGGAAGATTGTCGAACAGGAAGTAATTGATGCTTTCCATGTTCTTACCCCACGACAAAACGATACATGCGGCGCTGGCGGCTATGATCCACCATTTGTGGGGTGATCTCACCGCAAAAATGCCCAACACAAACAAGAAACATACAATGGCGCCAAAGTAAACCGGACCACTGAGGAACGGCTGAGGGCCCCAATACAATGGCAGTTGGTCGGCACCACCACCTATTGCCTCAAGAGTTTTAGGTGCTTTTTCAGCCGCCTCGCCACTGGATCCGCCATACAGGTATGGGATCATGAGGCAGAAAGTCTCGCCAATGCCATTGCTCCAACGGAAGGCATATTCTTTATCAAGACCACCATTTTCTTTTTTATCGTGGCCGGAAAGTTCGCTGGCACCACCCCTCATTGTCTCTTTCGCGTATTCGGCGGTAGTGAGTAAAGACGGCATACTTGGTCCGATACCGGCAGCCATAGTGATGGCGGCAATGCCCGATGAGATAAAGAACTGCTTAAGCCTGCCTTCTTTTATGGCTACATAGAGCATAACCAGTCCAAAAAAGCCGAACATGATGAATGAATAATAAATAACCTGAAAGTGGTTGTTGCTGAAGATGAGTGCAAAAGAAAGGCCGAGCACGGCTGCGCCAGTCAACCATTTTTCGCGATACACGAGGTACAGACCAGCCATTGCTGCCGGCAAATAACCCATAGTGAGCATTTTGGTTTCGTGGCCTACACTGATGATAATGGCATTGTAGGTGGAAAACGCGTATGCAATGGCCCCGACCATGGACAGCCATTTGTTGATGTTGAGCACCCGCATAAGCAAGTAGAAGCACACCATTGCAATAAAAAAGAAATAGGCAGGCTTACCAACCGATTGAAGAACGGTCTGAACATAACCGGTATAATTTGTGTTGGCCGCACCTACATAGGTAGTGTAGGTGGGCATGCCACCAAACATACTGTTGGACCAAAGTGCGTCTTTCCCTGTGGTCTCGTGATAACTTTTAGCCTCCTGCGCCATTCCCTGCCACGATATATTATCGTGCTGGTTCAGCTTTTTCCCCTGTAGCTGCGGATAGCAGTAAAGTAGCGCAAGCAACGCAAAACCAACAATTACAAGTATGTCTTGTTTAAACTTCTTCAAATCAATCTGCATAAAAACGAAAATATTAATAGAACAACAGCTATATGAATCATGCAATTCCCGCGGACAATCGATCAAAAACTGCCCGAGAAAACAAATAATTATCGTTCTACAGTCAAAAATAGACAGTAGAACGATAATTTCCTAAGTTATTTTGAATGTGACACAATGGGTTTCAAACGTCAATTACAGCGGTTTATTGCGCGTAGAAAACCATCATAGTTGCGTATAAACTGCACTGAAAATAGAATGGGGGCTGATGCCAGCCCCCATTCTCAAAAAGTAAATAGCAGAATTTAATGGGTAATCACCACCTTGCCGGAGAGCTTTTCTCCATTGGCCGCAACAGTGAATTGGTAAACACCCGATGGCAATGAAGCAGTATAGAACACAGCCTTTCCTTTATCTACACCCTGATAAAAGCGCGACTCAACGACCTGACCAAGCAAATTGCTGAGAGAAACAGTTACGTCAGCTTTTTGCCCCAAAGTGAATGGAACAGTTACCTGATCGTCTGCCGGATTGGGGTAAACTGATGCTTCCTGAATACGAGCGATGTCCTGAACGCCTACGATCACCCCACAAGATGGACACTTAACGTGGAAGTCGACAT
>JAEUVY010000103.1 GCA_016786565.1 Flavipsychrobacter sp. | reverse complement strand
ATCACCAACCGCTATCGTTACAGGGTGCGTAAGATGAAGCTGTCGTTCGATAATCTTCCGGCCGCGTTCAAGGGTTTTAAGCTGGTTCAGATATCTGACATACACACCGGAAGTTTTGACGATCACAGGGCTGTAGCTGAGGGAATAGAACGTGTGATGCACCAAGGGGCTGATGTGATATTGTTTACCGGTGACCTGGTGAACAATGTTGCCGATGAAGTGGATGACAAATTTAAAGAGATCTTTTCCCGGTTGAAGGCGCCCATGGGTGTTTATTCAACCCTGGGCAACCATGACTATGGCGACTATGTGGAATGGCCAACGAGGCAGGCAAAGAAGGAAAACCTGGAACGCCTGAAGGGAATACATGCCGAAGTGGGGTGGCGCTTGCTGATGAATGAACACGTGGTGCTGGAGCGTGGTGGTGAGAAAATAGCGATACTTGGTATAGAGAATTGGGGCAACAAGGCGCACTTCCCTAAGTATGGCGACATGAGCAAGGCATACGAAGGACTTCAGGAAAAGAATGTTCCGTTCAAGATATTGCTCTCACACGATCCGTCGCACTGGCGCGGAGAGGTGTTGGAAAAATACAAAGATGTGGACCTGATGTTGAGTGGCCATACACACGGTATGCAGTTTGGTGTGGACAGCAAATGGTTCAAGTGGAGTCCGGTGCAGTACATCTATCATGAGTGGGCCGGATTGTATAAGGAGGGTAACCAGTCCCTTTATGTGAACCGCGGTTTCGGCTTCCTTGGTTACCCGGGCCGTCTGGGCATTTTGCCTGAGATCACGGTGATAGAATTCGTTTAGAACTAACCTTCGATCGCACTTATGACTTCGGGCGCCAATGGCGACGCGGCGGGCGTGAATACGCATATCAGGCGTCCTTCTTCATTGATCAGGTATTTCTGAAAGTTCCATTTCACTACGCTGTCACCCAGCTTGTTGTAGCGACTGTTGGTAAGCCAGCGATAGATGGGTGCTGTGAGCGGCCCCTTTACTGATACTTTCGCCGCCATTGGAAAAGTTACTCTGTACTTGATGTGGCAAACGTCTGATATCATTTTGGCTGTGCCGGGTTCCTGAAACAGGAAGTTGTTGCAAGGGAAGCCAACTATTACCAATTTGTCTTTGAAGCGTTGGCTCAGTTCTTCCAGTTCGGCATACTGAGGCGTGTGGCCGCACAGCGAAGCGGTGTTTACGATCATGATCTTCTTGCCCCGGAAAGCCGAGAAGTCTATGACGTCGCCGTTCAGTGCCGGTACGCGGAAGTCGTAAATGCTGGATGGCACCGGAGGGGCCGGGGTAAAAAGTGCCTTAAGGAAAGAAAACATAATTACAAATCTACGGGATTTGCGGGCTGGTTTGGTGGTGAGTCTCAGGTGGTTGGGTGTTTTATCTGATGGTTACTAACACATTGTGGATACTTTGATAACGATGGGATATTACCCCAACGTTATTTTTGTCTTAACCAATTCGTACCCCGGATGTCATTAGCTACCTTGAAGGATGATCTGTTAGCAGAGTTCAGAGAAGAGAGGGTAATGATCAATGATCAGATGGAGATGCTTGATCCGCTCGCCACTTCATTACGTCGGCCGGCTGCGCAGCGTTTGCTCAGCAGTGGCACCCTGATCATTACTGAGTTCAGTTGTTACACAATTAGTCTGGGTGGTGTTGCATTCGCTGCCCTGTTGCATCGCATTTATCCGTTCAGCCTGTTAAATAAGATATTCTACACGCCCGAGTTGCGTAGTAAGATAGGTGGTCCCAACCTTACATTGCTTATTGCAGCCACCTATGCGCTTGCGGCAATAGGGGTTGTATGCGTGTTCGTGATCGGCCGAATGGCGCGGGAAATACGCCTGAAGAATGACATTCTGCATCAGGCAGGAAAGGACATAAAGATAATGGTGGGGCAGCATCTGGAGCGAAAGGCGGCGATAGACACCATAGAACAGCGTCACATGCTGGGTATGTCTGAGGTGAAAGTGCCTCCCGCCAAGGTGAAGGCTACGGAAGTTGTAAATGCTGCTTATTAACCGCTGATCTCATATTTCTCACTCCCTGAATGTAGTATATTTACACCCCATTGCGGGTGGATGCCTATTTTTGCCTGCCTGCAAGGCAAACTACATTATTACAAACATGGAGAAGATCATCAAGACCGATTCGGGTATAGAGATAAAACAGGTTTATTGTGAACCGGTACGTATGGACGAACAACCGGGTGCATTCCCCTTTACACGTGGTGTGCACGCGGCTATGTATCGCGACAGGTTGTGGACCATGCGTCAATATGCGGGCTTCAGTACGGCTGAGGAGTCAAACAAACGTTATCATTTTCTGCTGGGGCAGGGTGTGAACGGCCTTTCAGTGGCGTTCGACCTGCCTACACAGATCGGTTACGACTCAGATCACCCGATGTCGGAAGGCGAGGTGGGAAAGGTTGGTGTGGCCATCGATTCCATTGAAGATATGGAGGTGTTGTTTGACGGGATCAAGTTATCAGACATCACCACGTCTATGACCATCAACGCCACGGGTTTCATTTTGCTGGCGTTCTACATAGCACTGGCAAAGAAACAGGGAGCTGACGTAAAGAAGATATCTGGAACCATACAGAACGATATTTTGAAGGAGTATGCTGCGCGCGGAACCTACATTTACCCGCCGGCACCATCCATGCGTATCATCACCGATATCTTTGAGTATTGCAGCAAGGAAGTGCCGAAATGGAATACCATATCCATATCTGGATACCACATACGCGAGGCAGGTGCCAACGCGGTGCAGGAGCTTGCATTCACGCTGGCCAACGGAAAGGCATATCTGCAGGCGGCTATCGACAAGGGGCTTGATATTAACGTGTTCGCGCAGCGTCTGTCATTCTTTTTCAACGCGCACAACAACATATTCGAGGAGGTTGCCAAGTTCAGGGCGGCACGCCGCATGTGGGCAAGCATAACCAAGTCATTGGGGGCAACCGATGCCCGTGCGCAGATGCTGCGTTTTCATACACAAACAGGTGGCAGCACGCTTACAGCACAGCAACCCAAGAACAATATCGTTCGTGTGGCATTACAGGGTTTGTCGGCAGTTTTGGGCGGCACACAGTCGTTGCACACCAACGGTTATGACGAAGCATTGTCTCTGCCTACTGAAGAAGCAGCGTCTATAGCGTTGCGTACACAGCAGATACTTGCGTTTGAAAGTGGTGCGACAGATACTGTAGATCCGCTGGCAGGTTCTTATTATGTTGAGGCGCTGACCAATGAAGTGGAGGCCGCTGCGTGGAAGCTGATTGAGCGCATAGACGCCATGGGCGGATCGGTGAAGGCCATAGAACAGCACTTTATGCAGGACGAGATAGCAAGGTCGGCATATGCCTACAATAAGGCTATCGAAGACGGCAGCAAGATAATTGTGGGGGTGAACAAGTTTACATCTGCCGAAATGAATACACCTCCCGTACTCAAGATCGATGATTCTATCAGGCAGGTACAGTCGGAAAAGCTTGCGAAGTTGCGTGCAAGGCGCGATAATGCTAAGGTGGCGGCCTGCCTGGATACCATAAAGAATTGCGCACTGGGTACTGATAACCTGATGCCTGCGGTGATAGACGCGGTAGAGAACTATTGTACACTGGGTGAGATCTCCGATACGCTCAGGGGCATATGGGGCGAATACAGAGGATAGTGGTCGTTCTTAAACCGTACCGGCATGAAAAAGATCTATTGTATAACAGGGCTTGGTGCCGATCATCGTTTTTTCGGCAAGCTGGCTATTGCCGGGTATGAGCTGGTGCCGGTGCCATGGGTTAAGGCCGACGACACCGACACCCTGCCATCTTATGCAATGAAGATGTATGAGGTGATGCAGGAGCCTGCACCCACTATCATCGGGTTGTCGTTTGGTGGCATGCTGGCCACCGAGATCAAAAAGCAAGTGCCTGCAGCAACGGTGATACTTGTATCCAGCGCCAAAACGATAGACGAGATAGGTTACGACAATTTTCTGTTCAAGGCTATCAGTCGCACGGGCGTGATACCCGAGTCGTGGTTTGTGACGCCGTTCCCATTCATACTGGATCTGCTGGGTGCTGAGACTGAGGCGGAAAAAAGTGAATTCAGGCAAATGATGGCATCAGGAGACCCGCACTTTGTGAAATGGTGCGTCAATTCGATCCTTCATTGGGAGAACCACGATATTCCGTCAGGTATCTTCCACATTCATGGCTCTGACGATAAGGTTATATGGCCCACATGGGTGCGGCCCGATGTATGGATAGAGGGAGGGTCGCATATTATGATCTATAACAGGGCCGGGGAAGTGGCGGCACATGTTCTGCAATACCTGACCGGGCAGGTTTAGCGCTTCATCACCAAAGGATCTGTAATGATGCGGTTGGAGTTATTGCCCGCTCTGTCTGTTATGTACACTTCAAATCGGGCAGTATCAAACCTGTAGTGCACGGGAGAATCGGTGCGGGGATACAATAATTGAGGAATAAACAGGAATGTGCAAGTGCCGGTGATGCCCTTTTCCGGATCAAGTATCCCCGGGTCTATGCCCGGGAAAAGGTAGCCAACGAAGCCTGCCGAGTCGAAACGGAGGTCTTTTATGTAAATGTCATATTTGTTTGTGCCCGGAGTCACCCCGAGGTCGGCATCGCCATCTCTGATGCTGAACTGCATAAATGCCGTATCGCGTCCAGCCTGAATGATGGAAGGGCTGAATTGCAGGAAGCCTATTTGAGGTATCTTTGACACCTCGTTCTTCTCGCAGGACGAAAGAAAGAGTGCCGCGAACAAGAGTATTATAGGATTACGACAATTCATATTTTCAAAGTTAGAAAAAGTGCCCGATTATAAAGCGTTAAACTCTTCTGAATATATCTTAAACGCTGCACATGCCGATTTTGGTATGGCGGCGTTAGAGCTTTTCAGGTATCAGTATGCCAACAACGCTTTGTACCGAAGTTATTGCGATCTTTTACGGGTGAACCTTGAAATTGTTCAGGATGTCTGCCAGGTGCCTTTTCTGCCGATCTCGTTTTTTAAGTCGCAACCCATAGTCAGTTCGCCGGCCGCGGCCGACACGGCAGTATTGGTGTTTGAAAGCAGCGGCACAACCGGAGAGGTGCCGTCAAGGCATTATGTACACAACGCGAAAATATATGAGGACTGCCTGCTGAGCGGTTTCAGAGAATTTTACGGGTCGCCGGCAGACTACACCATACTGGCACTGCTGCCTTCCTACCTGGAGCGTGGAAATGCTTCGTTGGTGTATATGGCGCGTACCCTGATGGCGGCGGGGGCGGGTGCGGAGAGTGGGTTTTACATTAATGAATGGGATAAACTGGCAACAATTCTTCGGCGAAACGAAGCAACGGGTCAAAAAACGTTGTTGCTGGGCGTAACCTATGCACTGCTCGACTTCGCGGAATCGCACCCAATGGACCTGCGGCATACGATAGTGATGGAAACCGGAGGTATGAAGGGGCGCAGGGTGGAAATGACAAGGGATGAGGTACACGCCATATTGAAGCAGCAATGGCAATTGCCGGTGGTGCATTCTGAATATGGGATGACCGAACTCCTTTCTCAGGCATACTCTGATGGCGAGGGGATCTTCCGATGCAGCGCCACCATGCAGGTGCTGGTGAGAGATATTAATGACCCGCTGGATGTGAGGCGACAAGGTGGCGGCGCCGTAAATGTGGTGGATCTGGCAAATGTGCATTCCTGCGCTTTCATAGCTACCGAGGATATGGGAGTGGTGAATGAAGACGGGACATTCAAAGTGATGGGCCGGCTTGACCATAGTGCGTTGAGGGGATGCAGCCTGATGGCTGTGTAGAGTGACCGTTTAATATGCTATTTTTGCCCCATGGTATTTGAATTGCCTGTTACAGGCTCCAAGGTGAAACCTCAACAGCTTACAGCCCTCCATTTGTTCTGTGGTTTAGCATTTCTGGGCACAGGTGCTATCATTTATGTGTACAATTTTGAGATAACCTACTGGGGGCTGGCGCTGTTGATCGCGGGTCAGGCCTTGATCACCGTTACCATTGCAAAGAACAGGTGGATCACTGGTCGCAAGGTCAATAAGATGTTTCGTTTCCTGGAACTGGCTGTGGCCCTGGCCATTGCCGCTCTTTCGTTCATTGAGCAATGGAAATTCCCCATCGTGATATTTACTGTGCTTGTTGCAGCTATTGTGTTCTCACTATATTGGGAACGTGATGCCGGCCAACAGTTGCAGGTTCGCGTGGACGAGTCAGGTGTTCATTTGCCGGTCACTGCCCGCCGCAGGTTCATTGCCTGGAAAGAAATAGATCAGGTGATGCTGCGCTATGGAGTACTGTCGATAGACTGTATCGACAACAAGCTTTTTCAATTCGATGTTTCTGCCACAACCGCTCCGGCGGATCAGTTCAACGAATTTTGCGCCGGACGGGTAACAGCAGCCATCGGCGACCGACCTGCCAATGATTGGTAGTGGTTTTCTTAATTATGTTGCCATGCCCTGAGGGACAGAATGTAACGCCATTCGGTTTCCTTCAGTGTCAAGAAAAATTGCCATATGCCCATGTTCGGGCGATATTTCCGTTTTGGGGACAAGAATGGTGCCACCGGCTGCCACAATGCGGTCGAGTACGATCTGTACATCAGGATTGGCATTCAGGTAGATAACGGGTCCATCAGTGGCAGACGGCTTGTAGAAGTCTTTGTTGTGGACTAATGCGCCCGTGACATGCATCATGGTTTCTGCAGGGAAAATACGCATGCTGATCTCAGGCATATCCATAGGGATCATCTTCATGTCAAAGATGGTCTCGTAAAAATCCTGTGCTCGGTCAAGGTCGGACGTTGGTATCTCAAACCAACTTATTGAGTGGGTGAAGGTCATGGAATACTATTTAATTCAAATATACACAATGTCTTTTGTCGTTGTCCGATCTCGAAAAAAAACAGAATTGGACAGTTAGGCGATTAACACTATGATAATAAAATATAATTTCATATTTTTACCTCTTCATGTTGCCCCTGTTTGCGATAGCTTCAGGTGAGCAAACCATAAACACTTAAGAACATATGAAAAGATTGTTGGGAGTATTGACGCTCGCTTCATTGGTGGGTGTCGGCTGCATCAAGAAAAAAGACCTCGACTTTAAGAACCTGACTATAGATAACTGGCAACCCGATTGGGCACTGCCGGTGTTGAACTCTAACATGACCCTAAAGGATATGTTGCCTGAAAAGAGCTACATAACCGAAGACGCCGAAGGGGTGTATTCGCTCCATTACACCGGCGATCTGTTCTATGCCAAGGCATCTGATTATATCAAGATACCCGATCAGAACTATACAACAAGCAATCTGACCCTGACAACACCATTGTCTATTGCGGGTTATACCGGAACAGTGAATGATACACGCACGGGCAACTTTACGTATAACGATGCCAGTGGTGCACAGTTGGCGCACCTGAACATGAAAACGGGTTTGCTGACGCTGAATGTCAACTCAACATTTCAGCACAATGTTGCAGTAACTATCACATTCCCCAAGGCATTGAAGGGTGGTGTGCCGCTGTCAGTTACTACCAACATCAATTGGCCTTCAACTTCATCAACTGCCTCAATTGACCTGTCGGGTTACAATTTCGACCTGAGCAACGGTGGCACCACAAAAAATAACGTGCCTTATGAAGTGAGGACTTCAGTAACCGGCACCGGCAACTCTATCAATGCAGGAGACTTTATTTCGGCATCTGTTTCTATGACAGGGATCAACTTCAGCTTCATTGATGGTTTCCTGGGTCAGTACGATATTCCGATACCGGCTGATACCATCAACGTTGGTGTGTTTGATAATACGCTGAACGCGAACATATTTGTAAACGACCCGAAGATCAACCTTTCATTCAAGAACTCGATAGGGCTTAACGTATCTACCAAGTTTGACAATCTTTATGGTGTTACAGCTACCGGAGTGCGCAGGGATATCACTATTTCTGAAGTTAATGTTGCGGGTGCCACTTTTCCCGGGCAGACCACTGTTTCCACGCATGTGATGGATAGTGCAAGTACCGGCGGCGCGGTCCAGAACCTATTCAATCCCGCGCCGAATCATGTTATCTACAATGGCCGCGTGCGCGTGAACCCCGGAGGTGTGACCAATACTTATAGCTTCGTAACGGACTCGAGTGCCATTGCGCTGACTGCCGAAGCGGAACTGCCGGCCTGGTTCAAGATCGTCACTTTTACTTTGCAGGACACTACAAAGCTTACGCTGGCCGAGGATACGAGCATTCTTCAGAAAGCAGAATTCAAAATGCTGATGGATAACGCATTGCCATTGTATGGCAGGGTGCAGTTGTATTTTGCCGATGAGAACTTCAATGTTGTAGATTCATTGGTGCCGACCGCATCAGACATAATAGGCGAAGCGCCTGTTGATGCACAGGGTAAAGTGAATGGTCGTAAGACACAGGTGACCACCTTCGTCATGGAGCACAACCAATACAACGCTATGGCTAAAAAAGTTCGTCATGCGATTATAAAGGGTGAACTGAAATCGAGTGGTAACGGGTCTGTGAAAATTCAGTCGTCAAACAACCTGATCGTGAAGCTCGCCTTCAGGTTCAAACTCAACGTGGAACAAACTAACTTATGATCACTAAGAACATGAAAAAATATATTGCTGCAGCTCTGTTGTCTTTGCCGTTGGTGGCTGAGGCACAGAATCCATATACTTTGAAGTTTTTGCCGCAACTGCATCAGTCGCAGTGGGTAAATGCCACCAACCAGTCGGACGCCAAAATATCTATTGGCGTACCGGTTCTGTCGTCTCTTTCTTTTTACGTGTATAACTCAGGTTTTAGCTACAACAGTCTTTTCAAGGCTAATCCGGATGGAACAATGGGTATACACCCCGGAGACTTTATCGATAAATTGAAGACCAATAACGTAGTTGCATTTGGTGCCGACGTCTCTCTGTTCTCAGCGAATGTAGCGCTTGAAAATATGACGTTGGGTCTTTCAGTTCAGGATAGGGTAGACTTCCGGTTTTCTTACCCCAAAGATCTGTTCAGGTTCGCATGGTACGGTAACGGGGCATACATCGGGCAAACGCTGAATATCGGTAATTTCGGACTCAATGCCTCGTGGTACAGGGAGTACGCGTTGCATGGTACAAGGAATTTCGGTAAATGGACATTTGGTGCAAGTCCGAAGTTGTTGTTCGGTAAAACGAACATTCACACAAAGGAGACCAGCCTGAGTGTGTACACCGAGCCCGATTACTACGCGATCACAGCAAACGCGCAGATGAACCTGCAGACCAGCGGCATTGCGGATAGTGCAGACCGGGCACAGGGAAATATGCAATTCCCGGCCTATGCTTTCAATACGAAGAATGCCGGCCTTGGTATCGATCTGGGAGTGAAGTATGACCTGACCGACAAGATAGATGTGGCGGCGGGAGTAAATAACCTCGGCTACATCAACTGGAAGAGCAATATTCATAACCACACAGTGGGACCCAAGTCGTTCACCTTCGATGGTTTCGATCTGTCCCATTACCTGCGTACCGGCGACAGTAGCTTTATCTCTACCGACCAATATGTGGACAGCGTGAAGGATCTGATCAAGTTTGAGAAGAACACGAATGCTTACAGAACTACGTTGCCTGCCGAAATATATGCAATAGGCAATTACAAGATCAGCGACATGCATAACGTGGGTGCGCAATTCAGCACCCAGAAGTTCAGCAAGAAGATGGTGATCACCACAACGCTTGCCTACCGGATTAATGTGGGCAAACACCTTACAGGTGCACTGACCTACACAATGCGTTCGGGCTCCGCGTTCAATCTGGGTGGAGCGGTTATTCTGAGGTTTGCAGGTATGCAGTGGTACGTGGCCGCCGACAACTGGTGGGCATCCGTGAAGCCGCTGGACGCACGCAATGCTAATCTTAATCTGGGAATGAACCTTGTCTTTGGTGACAGGGCAAAAAAAAAAGGTGACAGAGGAGAACGAATTCGAGTTAAAGAAGGATCAAATGAACGACCGTAATTTCCGTCGATCTACAGATTTGGATACCGATCCAGACCCGGATGACGATAGTGAACCTGCAAACAATGCGCCTCGCGGATAATTTTTTTTGTTAGTCTGAAATGCGCATTGGGCAAGGGTTTTGGGTGTTTTATTTTTTCTGTTTCAACAAGTTGATTTGGAAAATTGAGAAAAGCACATTTACCTTTGCATCAGTTCTTTTAATTCACTTATCAAGAAAGGCAGAGGGTTATGGCCCGATGAAGCCTTAGCAACCTCCTGACACGGCAGTGTCAGAACTGGTGCTAATTCCATCCCTGAAAGGGGACAGATAAGTCAGACGCAAAGTTGATTGAATACCTGTGTATGCGGGTTCATAATACTCAAGCTCCTCTGATTTATCGGTGGAGCTTTTTTTATTTCTATTTGTCCGGAAAAATAGAAATTAAAGCCCCGCCGGTAAGCCTTCCTGATAAGTGGTTGCAGAACTGTATCGTTAACCAAAACCAAAAGATCAGGGAAGATGAAAAACTCAACCAAACTAATACACAGCATTCCTGTAGACAAGCTCACCGGTTCTGTATCGGTGCCCATTTACCAGACCTCCACTTTTGTTCAGGACGCACCCGGCGTGCACAAAGGATTTGATTATGCACGCAGCAACAACCCCACCAGGCAGGTACTGGAGGATGCAGTTGCAGCCCTGGAGCAGGGTGCGAATGGATTCGCCTTTGCCAGCGGACTGGCAGCAATAGACGCAGTTGTGAAACTGCTACAGACCGGCGATGAGATTCTGGCAGTAGACGACATATACGGTGGCGCTTTCAGGTTGTTCACGCACATCTACAGCAAGTTTGGCATCAGCGTGAGGTATGTTGATACTACCGATGCCGCCAATGTGCTTGAAGCTATTACCGACAAGACAAAACTTGTATGGCTGGAAACACCAACGAATCCTACACTAAAGATCAGCGACATCGGTGCCATTGCCGCAATTGCACATCAACAGGGCGCGCTGCTGTGTGTGGACAATACATTTGCGTCGCCGGCGCTGCAGCAGCCCATAACGCTGGGTGCCGATATCGTAGTGCATAGTGCCACCAAGTATCTGGGTGGTCACAGCGACCTAATTGCCGGTCTTGTGGTAACTGCAACTAAAGAGCTGGGCGAAAAGATCAAATTCATCCAGAACGCGAGTGGTGGTATTCTTGGCCCGCATGATAGCTGGTTGGTGATAAGAGGATTGGAAACACTGCACCTGCGGGCAAAGGAACATTCGGCCAACGCTATCAAAGTTGCGCGTTTCCTGGAGCAGCATCCCGCAGTTGACAGGGTTTATTATCCCGGACTGGAGAGCCATATCAATCACGATATCGCCGCTCGTCAGCAGCAGGGCTACTTTGGAGGAGTGGTATCGTTCACCTTGAAGACTGATACAGTGGCAGCGGCAACGGCTGTTGTAACGGCTACTTCGTTATTCAAGCTGGCCGAGAGCCTGGGTGGTGTGAAGAGCCTGCTGTGTCACCCAGCAACAATGACCCACAAGAGCATACCCGAAGAGAAGCGCAAAGCGGCTGGAGTAGCCGATAGCCTCATAAGACTGAGTGTGGGGCTCGAAGATGCCGACGATCTGATACAGGATATCAGCTCCGCGCTCAACTCACTGAAGGTGCCTGCCGGTGGTACTTTCGCGACTGTTTTGCAGTAGATACAAAATGTTTTTCACTCTTAAAAAGTTTACAAAATGTCTATACAAAACAATAATAAACAATTGACCATCGGTTTGTTCGGCTTCGGAGTGGTGGGTGCAGCCCTGTACGAAGTGCTTGTTCAAACCCCAACGCTGAATGCCACTATCAAAAAGATTTGCATCAGGCATCCCGAAAAATCACGCAGTGCAGCCCCTGACCTTTTTACTACTGAAGCAGAAGACCTTTTGGACGATGACGAGATCAACGTTATTGTCGAGCTCACCAACGATCCCGAAGCCGCATACAGGATAGCAAAGCGGGCATTGCAAAGCGGCAAAGCCGTGGTAAGCGCCGGGAAGAAAATGATCTCGGAACACCTTGAAGAGTTGATCGCGTTGCAAAAGCAGTACGATACTCCGTTCCTGTATGAGGCGGCATGTTGTGCCAGTATCCCTGTGATACGGAATTTGGAAGAGTACTACGACAACGACCTGCTGCACAGCATCAGCGGGATAGTGAACGGATCTACCAATTATATTCTGACGCGGATGGTAGAAGGTGGTAGTCCGTTTGCAGAGGCACTCAAAGAGGCGCAGGATGCCGGTTTCGCCGAGACTGATCCTACACTCGATATTTCGGGGCAGGATGCGGTGAATAAGCTGAGTATCCTTCTCGCTCATGCTTACGGTGTTATTGTTCGGCCTTCTGAGATATTGCATGCTGGTATCACTTCCATTCAGGCAGAGGACACAGCTTATGCCCGCGAAAAAGGTTACAGGGTGAAGCTGGTAGCAGCAGCGCGCAAACTGTCTGACGGCAGGGTGGCAGCCTACGTACTTCCTTCTTTTGAAAAACCCTCTGGAAAATTTTACGACGTTAGGAATGAGTATAACGGCGTGGAAATAGAAAGCAACCTGGCAGATAAGCAGTTCTTTTACGGCAAAGGAGCCGGTGGATTTCCCACAGCATCCGCTGTGCTGAGCGATCTTTCGGCATTAAGGTACAAGTACCGGTATGAGTACAAAAAGCTGCAGCAGTCCGATGCAGTGGACCTCAGCAGCGATTTTTGTTTGCGCGTATGTGTGAGTTTCAAGAGCCTGTTACATGTTCCTCACGAACAGTTTGAACGGGTAGAGGAGTGGGTGAGTACCGAGCGAAGGTGCCACATAACGGGCGTCATCCATTTCTCCAAACTGTTGGAGAGCGACTGGTGGCGTGCGCCGGGAGTATCATTAGCGGTCTTCCCCGATAGTCTTACCGAGCATAGGATTAAGGAGAGAAGTCTTTCAGATGTTTTTGTAGAGGTGTAATTGTTGCGATAAATAAAGCAGGCTCCCGTAGGAGCCTGCTTTATTTGTATACCTGCTACTGATTGTAATATCAGGCATTTAATTATTAGATTTGATATCAAATCGCTGTTTATATGAAAAAGGTCATTACACTTTTCGCATTTTCGTTTCTCATCGCTGTTACTGCCAAAGCACAGGAAGAGCCGAAAACCGAAACACCACAATCGGCAACCGCGGGCGAGGCTGTGCCACAGCAGGCGAAACCACAGCCACCGGTTCGTCCGGTGCAGGTGCGCACCGACACAATAAAGGGTAATGCCGGCCGCATGGTAGCCATTGTGGACGCAAAGGGCGATTGTGCCAACGGTATGAAATCGGTGGGCATTACCAACAAGTCTACTGACCGTTCATTAATGGCTCGCGTTGATGTGATCATGACGTTTGGCGGCCGCATGAGCAAAAAGTCGGTGTTAGTAGACAACCTTGCTGCAGGCGAAACCCGTTTTGTTGGTTGTGGTGGTTGTGTTGACAACCAGACAGGAAAGACCTGCACTACCTACAAGATCATAGCCGCTCAGTATAAATAAAGAACTTGCGTTTAATGCATTGCTTCCGACATATCTATCGGAGCGGCTTTCTTTGCCTTCACCATCAATACAAACGGAATGCAGAACAGGAACATAAGCCCGATGTACAGGAACACGTCCATATATGACATAACGGAGGCCTGCTTCATCACCATGTAGTCCATAGACTTGTAGGCACTTTGCAGTGCCACGTCGGGTGCCATTCCTTTTGCAATGAAGTTTCGCTGCATGCCCTGTATACGCTGCTGCACCATAGGGTCGTTCACCGAAAGGTGCGATACCAGGTCGGCACGGTGAACGTTGTTCTGGTGGGCCATGAACGTGGTGATGAGTGCGATACCGAACGATCCGCCCAGTTGTCGCATCATACCCGTAAAAGAAGCTCCCTGGCCTATCTGTTGTCCTTTTAACGTAGACAGCGACAGTGCTGTGATAGGTATGAACAACATACCCATTCCAATACCCCTGAAGATCAGCATCCAGAAGAACGCCTCTTTGCTGGTATCCGGTGTCAGTATCTTATACCCCCAAAAGCTGTAGACAAAGAAGATGAGCATGCCTATGGCAACGAGTAGTTGCTGTTTGGCACCTTTTTGCAGCATCTTACCTATTATCGGCATCATGAAGGCCGTGGTTATTGCGGCAGGTATCATCAACGCTCCCGATTGTTGTGCGGTCCAGCCCAGTGTGCTTTGTGTGTACAGTGGAATGATGAATGTAGAGCCGTACAAGCCGAACCCGAGAATGAAGGATAGGATGGTACCCACCCTCAGGTTGCCGTTTCCAAGTACCCTAAGTTCCACAATGGGGTTCTTCGCTGTAAGCTCGCGCCACACAAAAAACAGAAAGCCAAGTACAGTAACTACGATCAGGGTCGAGATGACCGGACTGGCAAACCAATCGTCTTCCTGTCCGCGCTCCAGTACATACTGCAGAGAGCCTACAGAAATGGCCAGCAATCCTATGCCTGCCCAGTCCACTTCTTTCATCGATTTCTTCTCCGCATACTTAGGGCTTCGAACAAATTCAAGTGTGAGGATGGCAGCAATGATACCGATAGGTATGTTGATGTAGAAGATGTATGGCCATGAGTAGTGCTCCACAATGTAGCCGCCCAATGGCGGGCCCAGGGTGGGCCCTATGATCACACCCAGTCCGTAAATGGCCTGTGCCATACTCCTTTTCTCAGGCGGATAACTTTCTGTGATGATCGTTTGTGAGGTCACCAGCAGGGCACCACCGCCCAGACCCTGTGCGAAGCGGTACAGCACGAGTT
This sequence comes from Flavipsychrobacter sp., assembly GCA_016786565.1. GTDB lineage: Bacteria > Bacteroidota > Bacteroidia > Chitinophagales > Chitinophagaceae > Nemorincola. Next base: position 27,866 of record JAEUVY010000103.1, on the reverse strand, counting down.
CCCATATACTGTCCGCATTTCCGCACAGAAATGAGAATACTGTGAAGATGATGATGGATGCCGCGAAATAGTTGCGCCTTCCAAACTGTGCCGACAGCCAGCTCGTCATCGGTACAATGATCACGTTACCGATGGCGTATGCTGTGATCACCCAGCCTATCTCGCTCAGGGTAGCACCCATATTGCCCTTCATATCGTTGAGCGCCACGTTCACGATAGTGGTATCCACTATTTCAAGCAAGGCGCAAAAGATGGCAGTGATAGTTATTATGACCCGTCGCGAGCCATATTCTACAAGAGATTCCTGTGTCATTCTGTTGTCTTCTTAGTTGATGTGTACATCTACATTCACGTTCATACCGGGGCGCAGTTCTTTTACAAACTCGTCACCTTCGCCAAACTCGATCTTCACAGGCAGGCGCTGCACCACTTTTACAAAGTTGCCTGAAGCATTATCAGGAGGAAGCAGTGCAAAACGAGAACCGGTTGCAGGAGAGAAGGAAGCCAGTTTTGCTTTGAATTCATGTCCCGGGAACGCGTCCACTTTTACTGTTACCGGTTGGCCGGCATGCATCCTTGATATCTGAGTCTCCTTGAAGTTGGCAACTATCCATGGTTTTGTGTCCAATACCACACTGAAGAGCGATTGGCCGGCCTGCAGCAACTGACCCAGTTGCACATTGACCTTCGATACGCGGCCGTCTTGTGGTGCGGTGATCACTGTGTACGAAAGATTCAGTTTGGCGTGTTCCAGGTCAGCTTTCTTCTGCTCTATGTTGGCGTTCACTACATTGCTTTGCTGTGCTGTAGCATTGCTTTGCGATTTTGCCGCGCCCGCCTGCCTGATGGCTGCATTCTTCATATCTGTCAGCACCTGCAGTTGGCGTTCAGCCGAAAGTTTCGCTGCCTCTGCCTGCTCAAACTGTTGTTGGGTTATAGAATGGTCTTTTATCAGGTTGGCGTAGCGTTCGTAGTCCTGAGTGGCACGCTTCAGGGTCACCTTTGCCGCCTCTATCTGCGCATTGGCGGTAGCGATGTTCGCCTCATACGTGAATACTGTTGCCCTCGAAGCATTAGTGCTTGCCTGCGCCACACCCAGATTGTTTTCTGCTGCTTTCAAAGCCGCTTCAGCTTGTGCTACCTGTATCAGCTCGCCCCTGTTGTCCAGTATCACCAGTGTGTCGCCGCGTTTCACCAGTTGGTTGTCTTTTACGCGCACTTCTGTTACATAGCCCGATACCCTTGGTATCACCGGGCTGATACTCGACTCTACCTGGGCATCATCAGTTTCTTCGTGGTGTTGTGCGTGCAGGTACTTTGTTACACCGAAGCCGCCGCCACCTATTACTAACACGGCGAGTATGATAAGGAAACGGGTGTTAACCTTCTTTGGCGCTTCGTTTTCGGAATTATGTTTGTTACTCATGATCTTATTTAATTGTTCTGTTATGATTGTTTGATGTGTATTTGATCGTTTTTTATTTCAGCATACCGGTTACCTGTTGCAGTTTCTTGTAGGCAACCAACGCATCGGCTTTTGAAAACGCGTAGTTCAGATTTGCCTGAAGCTGTGCTACGTCGGCATCCAGCAATTCGGTAGTGGTTACAAGGTTGTTGTCATACTTGTTCTTGGTTATGCGGTAGTTCTCGTTTGTCTGCTCCACCGATTTCTGATATACAGTTATCTTTTTCAGACTAAGCAGGTATTGCTGATAGGCGTTGTTCACCTCCAGTCTTATCTGGTCAGCAAGAATGCCCTCTGTAGCCTGCGCCTGATGCAGACGAGCCTTGGCCGCGTCAATTTTCGCGCCTGTTTTCCATACAGATCCCAGGTTGTATTGCAGGCCTAATCCCAGGTTCACAGCATTGGTCAGTGTCAGCAGGTTGGGTACATCAGCTGCAATGTAGCCACCGGTTATCGCCAGGGCAGGGTAGTAGTCACCCTTCATTGCCATTATAGAAGCATTGGTAGCCCCTATGCGTGCGTTCAGTGCAGCACGGTCTTTTCGTTGCACCAGCGCGGCGTCTTCCCACTTGGACAGCGTGCCGGCGTCAGTTATCGGTTCCATGCCTGCCGAATCGGGTGTCAGCACAGTTCCTTCGGGCAGGCCCAGCAGCAGCGCCATATTCACGGTGGTCATCTTCAGGTTGCTTTCAGCCTCCAGCAGCGCCAGCTCCACATTCGATTGCTGCAATTGTGCTTTAAGTAGGTCGTTGCGGGCCAGCAGACCATTTTTCTCCAGATTGGTAAAGTCTTTCACCCGCTGTTCTTCACGTTCCAGGGTCTCTTTTACCAGCTCCACCGATCTCTTAGCTTTATACAGATTGCAGTAGGCGCCAATTGCGTTCTGCACCACCTCATCATGATCTTTTTCAGCATCAAGCCTTGTAGCCTGCTCCAGAAAGCGGGCCGACTCTATGCCGTGCTTTATTTTGAAGCCCGCAAAAAGCGGCATGCTCACATTGGCCATACCATATACCGCTTGTTCCACTTTCATGCCTCCTCCTGTACCGGTGCCACTGCCCGTTTTTACCTTCAGGTCCACGGTCGGGTTATTCAGTCGCAGATACGATCCCGTCATTTTTACGTCAGGCAGTCTGTGGTCGCGGGCTTCGCGACTGGCTGCAACAGCCTCCTCAACCCTGGCATTGGCGATCTTCAGTTTTCCGCTATTCTGCAGACTAAGGCTGATCGCTTGCTCCAGAGATAGGCGCATAGCAGGTTGTGCATACGCTCCTTCGGCCATAAACAGAGCCGCGGCAATGGCAATACCTGTGAAATTCAATCTACTTCGCTTCATTTGTAAGTATTAATTTGAAAAGGTTTTTGAGATGGTTATTTAGTTTCTTTCGCATATATGCGTTGAATTCTTCTCGTGGCAGATCCTCCAGGTTATTCGCAGTGCGATAAAATCTTTCCGATATGATGATCTGGCTAACGGTACCCACCATGGTTGCCATCATCAATGTGATATCAATGCTCTTTCTGAACTCCCCACTTTTCTGTCCGTCCTGTATCAGTTTTTTAATCTGACCATAGTTCCTCATCTTCAGTTCATTGATCATTCCTGTCACGCCACCAGGTTTATCATCCAGCTGTTCACGCAGCATAATTCTGTGAAACTGAGGTTGAGTGAGGAATTTCTCTACATAGTCTTCTATCAGGATATTAACTTTTTCATAGTTGGACATTTTGTCGTTTTGCAGCATGTTTTCAAGCTTCAGGCGCATTTTGTAGGTGTTGCGCTCAAAAATGGCTTCCATCAGCTTTTCCTTCGATCCGAAATAGTAGGAGATCATCGCCACGTTCACTCCGGCCTCTGTGGCTATATCCCGCACAGAGGTGCCATCGAAACCCATTGTTGAGAACAGTTTTTCGGCTGCCGCAAGAATGGTCAGTTGTTTGTCGTTGTGTTCCATTGATTTCTGAATTCTGCCGCAAATTTAAACAAACGTTTAAATTTAAACAAACGTTTGATTAATTATTTTCGATCGGGCAGAAGCCGAAACCTATCCGAAACCTATAATGCGTTGACAGTATTACCCGCCTCCGGGTCGTGGTGGTGTGGGTGTAGTTGATTTTTAAAAATAAATTCAGTTATCTTAGCGGAAATAAAAGAGTATGAAGAAAGTCCTTGTATCATTGTTTCTGGTAGCTGCGGCGGGTACTGCATTCGTTGGCTGCATCAAAAACAGGCCATACGTAGTTACTGCAAACCCTTCAATGACCGCCGATGTGGGCAATTTCAAGTTTGTAGCATCAACAGTGGTGCCGGCCACCATTGATACACAGGTGGTTGACACTTCAACAACTCTTATTATTACAGGCAATTCTTCAAATCGTGTCGCTCCATACGATCGCATCATTCTTTCCATATCCAATTTCAAGCAGAAGACCGGTGTCTTCTCTATTGTTCAGGGCTATGCGGGAGCCGTTTATTATCATGGCACAGCCAAGGGCACAGCAACGGGTGGGGTAGTCTCGGTAACTGAGGTCACCACTACCACGGTTTCGGGGTATTTCTCGTTCAATACTGACGATGGTGTTGCCGTAACAAACGGTAAGTTCACCGTTGCACAGCCCTGATATTCAGGTACATACTAACAGGCTGCTATTTGCGTTATATGTACAGTGAAGTAACGTCATGAGAAAACTGATCTTTTTCATTTTGATGGGTGGTTTACCATTTTTTGCCTGCAAAAAGGCGAAGGGACCCGCCAGTGTTCGCAGTGCGCAAACCGATAATAGTGTCGACTCTCTGGTAACTATGAAAATGTCGGTCAATGGCGTAGCCTGGTCAACCGATTCAGTGTATAGCTATAAAGTTCAGAATTCTTCAAACGACAGTGGAGTTTATAATTTCATGGTCATTGCCACCTACGCCAAAGATGGTAAAGTATCCACCCTCAACATCAACCTCACCGGCTATAGCGGACTCAAGGAATACCCGGTCAATCCGCCGATAAATACCATCACTTACTATGCCGACAATCACCGGTATTTTGCCACATCGGGGGCGGTGAATATTCAGTCTGATTCCAATAAGGTATTATCGGGAACTTTCTATTTTAATGCCGATTCTATTGTAGTGTCCAAAGGTGCATTTAAACTGGCTATACCATAGATTGTGAGGTGATTATATTTATTGATTTTTTTAGTATTTTTGTAATAATGACCTCAGGAACCCTAATCAGATTATTGGTGCCACTGCTATTTTTGAACCTCAGTTGCAATGCACAGGCTATTTCCCGCAAACCAACCGATCATAAACTTATCGAGGCATACTCACAAGAGAAACTCTCGGGCGTACCGGGAGGAACCGGATCTACTGATCTGAAATTCATACTCAAATGGACCGGCAAAAAGTCTCCCGATCTTATTTATTGGAAGGGGGGCGGAGACGTAGTTCAATGCAGAATTGAACGGGCCCATAAGGTGGTTGAGCGCCCCAAAGATATGCCCGCAGGCATTGATTACTTCTTCGAGCGCAACTCACAATCTTCGATTTCTCTTGGCGACACAGTCATGGTGTCAGCAATGAAAGGTTCTATCGAAAAAGCACCCTCGTCAGTCATGCGAGGTGCCCGCAATACATTATATGTCAATTCTGGTGGCAAATGGTCTGCCACAAGCGTGAAAAAAATCATTAAAAAGCAGGCGATAGCCATGCCATAACCCCATTTTGATTTAAGATGAAGAAATATGTATTTTTCAGTGCCCTGGTTTTGGGAGCGATGAATGTGACGGCGCAGCCGTGGATGCCGCAAGACAATGTGAAACGTACTTATGCTGAAATAGTTGAGGCATATCGTGCGCAGGCCGGTGGCGAAGAGAGCAATGAGAAGCAGGTGGTGTTGCCGGGCGGTGTGATAAAGGAAGACGAGAAGTACCATTTCGGAAGGTGGAGCTGGTACTGGAAAAATCATCTTGACTCAGCGGGATACCTGGTGCCGGGTTTCAGAACGGCGCAGGCGTGGGAAGAGTACAAACGTACCAATGGCATTGGCCGTAAAGCTGCAAAGGGTACGGCAACCGACAACTGGTCATTTATTGGCCCCGACAAGTCAAATGGTGGGTATTCGGGTATCGGACGTATAAATGTTGTAGAGTTTCACCCCACCGACTCCAACGTTATTTATGTGGGCAGTGCCGGTGGAAGCACCTGGAAAACAACCGATGGTGGTAACACATGGAAACCGCTTTACAACGATTTTGTGTCGTTGTGCGTAAGTGATGTAAAGGTCAATCCTGTAAACGGCAATACAGTATATGTAGTGACCGGCGATGCGAACGGTGGTTCTGATTATAGTATCGGTGTACTGAAATCGTATGATGGAGGCGCGAATTGGGCGAATATCGGTCCTTCAACATGGACGCTCGATTCTTTCCGCATGGCACGGTCTCTCGTCATCAATCCGGTAGATACAAATAAGCTCATTCTGGGTACATCAAACGGCCTTTATAAGTCTTCAGATGGTGGTGCCACCTGGTTCAGGACGGCTACGTTCAATGTAAGGCAGGTTTTATTTTGTCCCAACGACACAGCCGTGGTGTATGCGGCCGCAACAATGTCCAGCGGTGCCCAGATTTACAAGTCAACAAACGGAGGCTATAGCTGGAATCCGATCACATCTATTTCTGGTTCTTCCCGCATGAACATAGCTGTGTCTCCGGCCGCCCCCGGCGTTATTATGGGGATCGCTTCCAATAATGCCAGCGGATTGCGTGGTGTTTATCGCTCCACTGATTATGGTGGTACTGTGATCGAAGTGTCGGCAGACAACGTGGCCTGCACCAATAACATGTTGAACGGCGAAAACGAATTGCCAACCACCGATTGTGGCGGACAGGGCTGGTACGATCTGTGTATCGCCATAGACCCCACCGATGCCAACAAAGTGATCATTGGCGGCATTAATAACTTTTACTCGGTAGACGGTGGTGTTAGTTGGGATATATGTAACACCTGGTACAACACTGGCTCCGGTGTGCAGGTAGTGCATGCCGACAAACATTGGCTGGCTTACAACCCCCTCAACAGGGCCATTTACCTGGGCTGCGATGGCGGTATCTACAAAACGTATAATCCTGTAATAAACAGGTGGAAGGATATCAGCAACGGGCTTGGCATCACTCAGTTCTATCGCAATGCCGTTCACAATGATGCCACCTACTGTCTGGGCGGTGCGCAGGACAATGGAACTAAGAAACTTGCCGGCGGTGTTTATACCGACCTTACCGGTGGCGATGGCATGCATTGCCTCATCAGCAACGCCGATCCGGCCAACATCTTTTTCACTGCTACCCAATATGGTCATGTTCGGGTAACTTATGACGGAGGTGCCAATTTCAACAGTATTACGTCCGATCTTCCTACGCCGGGCGCATGGATAACCCCTTATATTCAGCACCCTAATGATCCTAACATCCTGTATATTGGGTACAAACAGATCTTCAGGACCGTTGATGCGGGAGGGTCATGGGAGCCAATATCACCCATATTCAGCTCGGGGGCTAACATTGAGTTCCTGGCCATTTCCTACACTAATCCCGATTATATTTATGCGGTCCGCGATGCTGGAAGCGTATCTCGTATCCACTACACCACAAATGGCGGCACATCGTGGCTGGATATTGTGGTGCCGTTCTCGGCATTTATCTCCGACATAGTAGTGGATCCAAAGAATGAAAAGAAAATCTATGTCACACTCGGAGGGTTCACTGCAGCAAAGGTGTACAGTTACGACCTTACAACCAGTACCTGGACTAACGAAAGCACCGGGCTGCCTGCGATTCCAGCAAACTGTATCACAATCGACACTTTCTCTATGACCAAGTATGTAGGGACCGAAGTGGCAGTTTTCTACAAAACAAAAGAAATGACTTCCTGGGCGCTTTACAATGCCAACCTCCCGAGTGTACAGGTCACCGACCTCAATATCAACCACACCACCAACGAGATTTACGCTGCTACTTATGGGCGCGGCATGTGGAAGAGCGGTAAGGCCGATATCACGCCGCCAGTGGGTGTAAAACAGATCCCTGAGCTGTTGCAGCGTATCACAATATCACCCAATCCGTGCCGGGATGCATTTACCGTCCAGACACCGGGTGCCACTTTCAGGAATTCGCAGGTATCTGTTCGCCTTATTGCAACGGATGGTCGTTCCATCGGGCTTAAGGGAGGCGTAGTTGATAATGCCGGAAAGGTGGGCGTGACGCTCGAAAATGTTCCGGCCGGCTTCTACATTTGTGAGATAGGCACTGAAAAAGGAACCATGCGCACCAAATTGGTGGTAGAGTAGGGGCGCTCAAAGTGCTTGTCATAAGGCAGTCATTTTGATGCCCTTCGGTTGCGCTCATTGCTTGAGAAAGGCAAAAGAGTGTGTTTCTTTGCATTCAATTACGATCAGGCATGGGTAATAGGAAAAAACGTGGAATAGTGTTGATGAACCTCGGGTCTCCGGATTCTACATCCGTAAAAGACGTGAGGAGGTATCTCGATGAGTTTCTAATGGACGAACGGGTTATAGACTCACCGTTCCTTATCCGTTCCATCCTTGTAAAGGGTATTATTACGCCGTTTCGCGCCCCAAAATCGGCAGAGGCTTACGAGTCCATTTGGACCAAAGACGGATCGCCGTTGGTGCACATTACCCGCCAATTGCAGCAACAACTGCAGCCACTTACCGATGAGCCGGTTGTTATAACAATGCGTTATGGTCGTCCTTCTATGAAGGAGGCTTATGAGGAATTGTTGCGTATGATGCCCGATGTGGAGGAAGTGGTACTGGTGCCATTATATCCGCATTATGCCATGTCCAGCTATGAGACTGCGGTGGTGCATGCGCAGACCGTTCATGCAAGATCGGGGTATCGGTTTTCTCTGAAGATCGTTCCGCCATTTTACAATGCCCCTGTTTACATAGACGCGCTGGCCGAGAGTATGAGGGCACACGTGTCAGGTAATAACACACACATTCTGTTTTCTTACCACAGCATACCTGAGCGCCACATCAAAAAGAGCGATGTGACCGGCAACCACTGTCTGAACCGTGCCGATTGCTGCAGCGTGAATTCCGAGGCTCATAAATATTGTTATCGTCATCAGTGCTACGAGACTACAAAGCTGGTTGCCGCAAAGCTGGGGCTGCCTGCAGATAGGTATAGTGTGGCATTCCAGTCTAAGTTGGGCCGCAGTGCCTGGCTCACACCGGCTACTACCGCCAGAATGGGGCAGCTGCCTGCCGAGGGTATCAAGGACCTGCTGGTGATATGCCCGTCATTTGTGAGCGATTGCCTGGAGACGTTGGAAGAAATAGCTATCAGGGAGAAAGAGAACTTTATGGAAGCAGGCGGTCAGACCTATGAATACATACCTTGTATGAACATTCAGCCACAGTGGGTAGCCGCTGTAAAGCAACTTATCGATGCTGTTTGATCTTCTGTTTAATATTACTGACCGGCACCGAATGCCGGCAATAAAAAAGCTCCGTTTTCTTACGGAGCTTTTTTATGGGGTATCGTGCAAGAGCTTATTTCTTCACCATTGACTTGAACACGGTCTCGTTAACCTTAACCGGATAGTCCTGGCGCATTTTTTCGTTCCATTGTTTCTCAAGGAAGTCCTGATATTCAGCAACTACATAACCGCGCGCTTCTTCCAGTGTTTTTGCAACTGGTTGTGCAAACACCTGCTTGGCTGCCACTACCGTATAGGTCTCGTTTTCACCGGCTATCACTTTTATGTTGTCAGCCTGCAGTTCGGCGAGTGTTGCTTCCTTGAACCTTGAGAATTCATAACGTCCGCGTTGCACAGTTACCGCGTCGGGCTTTTCACTCGTGTTGATCGCTTTTGCTATTTCTTCTTCTGTGAATTTCCTCTGGCGGATCATGGTCATACCTGTATCGAATGCTGCCTTGGTTTTGAATTTGTAAACTGCACCCTCAAATCCGGCTTCCCACATGTATTTATTCTTGCGGGTCTCAAAGAACGCTTTCAGGCCTGCGCTGTCTTTTGATGCCTTGCTCCAAACGTTACGGTCCATCAGCTCAAACAACATGATACCGTCTTTGTATTCGTGCATCAACAGCTTGAATTCCGGATTCTCTTCTACCAGTTTACGCTCCTGGAAGTCGGTGAGCATATTGTTCACAAACAGACTATATGCATCGCGGATGGTAGTGGCGCGCGGACCGTTCAGTTTGCCGCGGGTCATGTTATACAGGAATGCGGCAAAGTCGCTTTGTGTGTAGCTCTTTCCGGCCATTGACATCACAGGCTTCGACATGTTCCTGTAGTCGTCCGGCTTTATGCTTTTCGCGTCAGCACCTGTGTCTGGTATTGCCATCAGCTTATCATATACTTCCTTATAGGCATCAGCGTGCTCTTTGAAGCCGTTCTGTGCTTTCACTTTTTCAAAGTATATGTCTTTTGCCGATTGTGCGCGCGCATCGTTCTCTACTTTGCGTTTCAGCTGAGTGTACAACGTGTCGTATGGTTTCAGGCTGGTTTTGCTCAGTAATTTGATGATGTGGAAACCGAATTCGGTCTGAACCGGTCCTGCAACTTCGCCTACTTTCTTGATACCGAATGCAGCATCTTCAAACGCCTGCACCATGCGGCCCGATGTGAACGGCTTCATTACACCACTATCGTTGATGGTGAATTTGTCGTCCGAATACTTCATTACAAGGTCAGCGAAGCGCGCACCGCCTTTCAGCATTGCCATTACAGAGTCGGCACGTCTGCGGGCATCTTTGATACCTTCTTCGCCGCGCGATTTCTGTGTTTGGATAAGGATCTGCGCCACCTTCAGTTCGCCACGGTCTGCACGGCGGTCCAGCACTTTCACAATGTGGTAGCCGAACTGTGATTTGAACGGAGCTGATACTTTTCCCTTGGGTGTGTTGTATGCAGCGTTTTCAAAAGGGTATACGTACTGCAGCGATGAAATGTAGCCTACCTCGCCGCCCTTATCTTTCGATCCGCGGTCGTCCGACAGGGCCATTGCCATAGCTTCAAAGGTCTGTCCCTTTGTTTCTATTACGTTGTATATACTGTCTATTTTCTTGCGCGCGCCTGCAGTGTCGGTACCGGGAGGGCATGACACAAGTATGTGTGCCACCCGCACATTCTCCTTCATACGGTCATATGCCTCGCGTATCAGTTTGTTAGTTATCTGATCGTCGGTAAGGTAGTTCTTGGCCAACTGTTTGCGGTAGTTGGTCAGTTCTTTGTCAATGCTCGGGATAGTGTCAAGGCGTTGTTTTTCTGCCTCAGCTACTTTCATTCTGAAAAGTGAATACAGGTCAAGGTAACTTCTCAGTTCCTTCTCAGACATGTCGGGCTTTTTGTTGATACTGTTTTTCTTGTAAACCCTCAGAAATTCATCCTTGGTCACAGAACTCGGTCCATAAGTGAACAATGCCTGTGCATAGCCTGATGTAACCAGACCGGCAGCCATGCATGATAAAACCAGTTTTCGCATTTTTATATCCTGTTTTTTTCGGTTATTTATTTTTCTCTTTCTTTTCCAGCATTTCCACCAATCCGGCTATGTTGCTATGGTCCAGCCTTTTTCCTCTGATGATCTTTTTCTCATCCAGCAGGTAGATGGTAGGTGTGCTGTACACATCATATTTCGATCGCCAGTCGCCCACGTGCTCGGGGTCCCAGGTAGTTGTCCAGTCTTCCAGCTTATACCTTTTCACAAAGTCTTTCGCAGCAGCTTCATCACCTTCAGTGCTTACCGCGTATATCTTCATGCCCTTTGCCTTCAACGATGTTCTGTACACGGAGTCTATTTTGGGGATCTCATCCTTACAGTGTCCGCAGGTGGGTGCATAATAAACCACAAGCGTATATTTTGCCTTGGTGCCGCTGATGCTTTCTTCTTTCCTTGTAGCCAGATTTGGCAGGCGCACTTCTGGGGCCAGGTTACCAATTACGTTCGGCGCTATCTTCATGGCCCGGTCTATGTATTTACTCAGGTCTTCGCTGCTCAACCAGGTAGCATCACCCTTCATGTAGTAGTTCTCTACCAGATACACGAATACCTCGTCCATACCCATGATCTTGCTGTTCTCTGCATTGCGTGTCAGCCACCACAGAGCGTACTTAAAGGTTTCCTTCGTTCCGCGGGTCTTGGCCAGCAGATCGGTGCTTTCCTTTATCATGCTGTCTGGCCACGGCATCACCAGCTTGTTGAAATACTCTTCCAGCTTCGCGTCGAAGATGGGGGTGTGTATCAGCCTGTCGTCTTTCATGTTGTAGCTGTCCCAGTAGTGGCTTTTGTAGTAGCGGTAAGCGAAAGTGGTGTCACGGGTTTTGCCATCTTCAAGAAAATGAGGCCCATCAGGCACTATCGGCACTTCAAGCGAGTGGAAGATGGCAGAAAGCAGGGTACCCGGATATTTGTCGGCCTGCTCTCGCCTGTACTTTGTCAGCTCGCGCGAAGTTGCAGCAGACTTCTTGCGCAGCGCAATGGTGTCTTCGGCAGTACGTGCAGCGGCATATTCTTTTTGCAGGTCCTGCTGTTTGGTGCTGTAATCTTTCAGGAAGTTGACATACTCCTGAAAGTGTTCATTCTCCGGTGAATTCTTGAAAGTCACCCCTTGTGGTAGTTTATTGACATCGGCCGTAATGGTGATGTCGGCACCCTTGTCCAGCAAAAACTCGAAATAGGTCTTTCTGTCAGAAAGCAACACCATATATATCCCGCCAATGAAGTCGGGGTCGTTACTGTCAAATACCGCAACCCCCTTTTTGTCAAGCTTTGCAGAATCCCGTTTGTAGATCGTAGGCAACGGTTTGCCGTAGTAGTGTACAAGATATACCAGGCTGTCTTTTACAGCGGGCATCTTCAGGGTTATATGGTAGCCGTCACGTGCAACTCCATTTACTGCCATACCGAATAACAGCAGGGCAACCATTGTAAGTCGATTCATATTGCGCTCTCGATTGTTTCCGCTTAAGACGGAAAGAAACCCAAGTGTGTTGGTTCGGGCCGCCAAAAATAAACTATTAAACGATAAATAGCTGTACTGATCACCACTTTTGATGTGAAATATTTCATAAATATGTTCATCTTTTTTGGATAGCTGAAAATTAGTTGATAACTTTTCATTAGTAACTGTTTTGTTAATAACATTTCAATAGTGTTTCCTTTTTATATTTTTCGACAAAACTGAAAGTATGTCCCTCTTATTACTCTTCTCCATCACCGAAGAACTCCACGATTGGCAAGGACTTATTGCCACTATTCTTATCGGCGGCATTGCCGGCTTTCTGGCTCAGCTACTTACCCCCGGCCGCGGCTTTGGGGCTATCGCAACAGTGCTCATAGGTATTGTTGGCGGTTGGTTGGGCAAGATCCTTTTTAAGGACCTCCTCGCCTTCACCAGCAGTCCGCTCATCAATACCATCATCTGTGCTACCGTTGGTGCCTTCATTCTGGCACTTGTCATCAACCTGATAGTAGGTGGTGACGATGGCGACAGAACAAGCTACAGGGCGTAGTTGCACGGGTATTCCCGCTTGTCAGTACAGGCAACCGGCTCCGGGCCAGTTGCCCACCACGGCTATGTGTCCGACCTATGACTATTCAACGTATCTTTAACGAAATATTCTTTAGGTTTGACCTGATGAAATTCATTGTGCCCATGAAGAGGAAATTGCTTTTCGCAGCCATTGCATTGCTGTCGTTTACCTGTGGTCGTTCAGCCGCACAGGGAATTGCTCCGCAGGACATGGAGAAATTCAAAAAAATGGAGGATTCACTCGTCGTGTCTGCCGACTCTATGTATGAGGCTTTTCTGCCCGACACCCGTGTTATGTACAGCGAGCGGTTTGCCCGCCAGCTGGTACGCACGCTCAAGATCCCCAATTCGTACCTCTACACCTTCGATACACTGCAGAAGTTGATCAACATTATCAACTCCGACGACAACTCATTCCGCATTTTCAACTGGGTCATAGAGCCCGCAAAGATCACGCGCCGATACTATGGTGCCATACAGCTCAATCAGCCACAACTCAAGCTCATAGGGCTCAACGATTATAGCGAACAACTGGATAAGGGTCTTGAAGACAGCACTATTTCAGGTGGCAAGTGGTTCGGGGCGTTGTATTACCGCATTATGACCCGCGAGGTGAAGGGGCAGAAAGTACACTTCCTCTTCGGTCTCAATTCCGGTGGTTTGCTCAGCAACCGCAAGGTGATAGACCCCATGACCTTCAGCCCTACAGGCAGTGGCGTCACATTCGGCGCGCCTGTATTCGGTATAGGGTCTCACAACTTCCCCAAAACTCCCGTGAAGCGTTTTGTGCTGGAGTACAAAAAGGACGTATCAGCATCAATGAATTGGGACCAGGAGCGGCAGATGATCGTGTTCGACAAACTCACCTCCGTAAGCAACGACCCCAACCGCAAATACACCTATGTGCCCAGCGGACAATATGACGGCCTTTATTGGGCCAACGACATGTGGAACCTGAAACGCGACCTCGTCGACATCACTGTTTTGCAGGACGGCCAGGCTCCGGGTGGCGAATAAGTTTTTTGTGTACATTTGCAGCCCTTTAACAGGAACTTTTAGTTGCTGAGCGATCGGTAGTATGCTACGTTTCGTCGCTTAAATAGGGGCAATACATTGAAGTACTCAGAACGATAGTTCTGATTAAAAATAACCAACTGTTACTGGTCCGGTAGCTCAGTTGGATAGAGCACAAGCCTTCTAACCTGCCTGCCGGCAGGCAGGGCTTGGGGTCATTGGTTCGAATCCAATCCGGATCATGAAAACGAGAGTCTATGTTCTTTGTATATGTATTGAGGAGTTGCGTCAACGGCAACTTTTATGTCGGAATGACAATCGATATCCCGAAGCGGTTAGGTCAGCACAACAGCGGAGCGAACCGTTCCACAAAGGCACACAGACCATGGGAGTTATTCTTCAGCGAAGAATACCAAACAAGGATTGAGGCGCGCGAAAGAGAAGTATATTTGAAGTCCGGAATCGGGAAGGAGTTCATTAAAAAGAAGTACTCAGAACGATAGTTCTGATTAAAAATAACCAACTGTTACTGGTCCGGTAGCTCAGTTGGATAGAGCACAAGCCTTCTAAGCTTGGGGTCATTGGTTCGAATCCAATCCGGATCACCTGTTCGGACAGGCTTCCAATTTCGGAAGCCTGTCCTTTTTTTAATCCTTCTAAAAGCCCTTCAGGGTTGCATATTACACGGGCAGCCTCGTTAATTCTTGTGGTTCGATAAGATTTATTTTCGTAAACCAATTTCTCAGGGTACATCGAACCAATCAGCTTTTGCCTAGTAGATAGCGTTGCATTCTCATAGTAGTTCGGCAAGTCACGCAGTACCTTTGTAGCTGTGGTTATGTAAGCCATCAGGTTATCATCCACCTTACTCAAGTCATATTTCTTCTTAGTTAGCTTCTCTATTTCGGGTTCGTAGAGGTTTTTAATCTCCCTGTAATCCAAAGAGGTTATTTCATCGTCTGACATTTTACGCAATGCGTTGGTTATTCTCGCTTGGTTCTTTTCTATAGCTTCGTCTATTTCTTTTAAGCTAATGCTCTTATGCTTACCCGCCTTTTTATAATAGTCCGCTGCTATACCCTCGAAAAGTGAAATCTCCTCTTCATAAGTGCTGAATTTTTGCAGTTCCGAAAAAAAGTGGTCATTGGCTTCTTCTGCCTTATATCTTTCACCACATTTACTCGTACAATGATAATAGAAGTATTTACCGTTCCTTCCGGTAGATGCACTGCCAGTTAACCTGTTCCCGCATTTACGGCAGATTAAAAAGCCCCTCAACGGCAATTCAGCTTTACCCGTTTGTACGGATGCCTGTTTTCTTTTCTTGCTATCTAAAACATCCTGTGCCTCATAAAACAGTCCTTCGGAAATTAACGGCTCATGTATCCCTTTTACCATCATTGCTTCCTCATCCTTGTAGGCAGGAACATAAAGCTTGCCCATGTAAACGGGGTTGCGAAGCAGGTAGAAAATATTGCTTCTACCCACCTTTAGCCCTTTCTTGACCGCTACCCTCCAGAGGTCTTTTACATTGTTAATGCCGCTTGCTACTTCTTCGAAAAGCCATCGCACCAAATGGGCATCATTGCCCGGCACAATAATAGGCCTGTTCATGTCATTGCGTGCATTTTTATAACCTTTGGGTGCAGTGGTGCAATACCTGCCGTCCTTCATAGCCCTCCGCATTCCAGCAATTACATTTAGTGAACGGCGGTCATTTTCAACTTCGGGTGCGGCAAGATAGAACGCAAGCATTATTTTGTTTTCGGGTACGGATAAGTCTAGCGGCTGCTCCATAGCCTGTGGTTCTACACCAAGCTTGTGCAGCGTATTAATCATACCATAGGCATCTCCTGCATTACGGCTAAACCTATCCCATTTAAGGAACAACAGCAGGTCAACGGCTTTTTTGTTCTTTTTAAGGTAGGATAATAGCTCATTAAAAGCAGGCCGTTCGAAAGTTTTAGCCGAATGGTCTTCTTTGTAAAAGCCAACCACGGTTATGTTGTGCTGCTTGCAGTAATTTCGCAGTCTTTCTTCCTGATGTGCAAGGCTGTAACCCTTTTCTGATTGTTCTTCTGTGCTAACCCGCACGTAAATAATGGCGTTCCTCATTGTCATCATTTTGGTTTTCTGTTAGTGGAATTGTAACACAAGGTTGCTGATTAACAAAGTATTCATCGTAGGTAATTTGAACAAGTTTATAAAACCAATCCCTTATCAATAGTATTTCTTCGTCCGTGTATTTCTTGCTCTTGCTTTTTAGCAATTCCCTGCACTTTCCTAAAGGCATTTGATCTTCCACATCTATCCCAATTTCGTCAGTTTTTCCTCTGAATGGAATGATTTTATTTATGTCCTTTTTTCTCATAGCTAAGTTACAACTAGTTGATTATCAATGTTCCTATATTTTTGTGAATAGGCTTTTTTAACTTTTTATTCGCCACAAATTTGCATGGACTGCGGACGGGCTTTTGCCCGTCTGCGCCAAGCATTTTTGCTACGAATATTTAGTTGTGTTCATCATCGTCCTCATCTTCATCTTCTTCCTCATAGTCATCTATGAGGTCTTCAATTTCATGGATAGTGTCTCTTTGCTCCTTATCGTAAGCAACTTCTAGCGTAATGCAGTCATTTTCCGCGTCCGTTCCAGTTATCTCATGCGAGATTTCATTCTCAATAAGTATGTCAGCAACTTCTAGCAGTAAGCCAACAGGTATATCTAATTCCTTTTTTACTATTACTGTGTTCATTTTTTTGCTTTTTAAAGTATGTAATTTCAATTCTCGCTATTCTGTTCATAATGCTAATTAGGAGGATCTCTTATTCTATTTTTCATACAGCTGCTTTTTATTTTGAGAAGTCAAGACTTTTAAATTTCACCCTCGGCACGAGGTCTGCCAACTGAAATCGGAGAGCAATTAGCTTAACTTTAGTTTCCTTTTTGAGTGCAAACCGGAAACTCCGATCACCGGATTTTGCAATTTTCTCTATTGTTTGTTGCTGCTGCCTGATTTCATTTTTTAATGGGTAATTGTATGGCATGTACTTGTAATTCCAAGAATCCATCATCGCCTTAACGGCTTTGTTGAGTAACACAAATGTTCTCCGATCAACATTTGAATTATTGAAATGAAGAAGATTTTCAATGATGCAAAGAAACCTCACACTTACCCATTTTACCTTCTCCAGATCTGAACCATACCAGTATTTCTTCGGATATTGAAACATCTCGGTAGTCCCGTAATTATCCTGAACATAGTCGGCAATGTCGTCAAGCAATTCTGAGCGAACCCATTCATAAGTCTCTTCTTCTACCTCAGTATCATGGTAGCGTTTCGACCGTACATTGGTGTTATCTTCTTCCCTACGTTTTGCGTGGTATGGCTCTGGTATGGTTTGTTGGTAGGTGGATTTTCTAACGTTAAACGGTAATGGCGGTTCAGTGTCATCATAGTTTCTTACGCTCCGGCTTGCGTTAAACGGTATCTTATCCGGTAATTGTTCATCACTGGATGATTCCTGCTGAACTGTATTTGCACCATCCATGTGATCTTCGTCCAAATCTTCGCCCTCAAACTCGACAGCCCTTATCGTTTCCTTATCGTTTAACGTAAATGGTGGTTGTGTATTCCGGTTGTAGAAGGCTGCCTGCTTGCAGGTATCAGAGCAGTATTTTTTCGTGCTTCTTTGGGTTTGCATCGGTGTTCCACAATGCAAACAATTTCTTTTAATGTCAGTCATTTTTGAAGTTTTTTTGGTGTGACCATTTTATTCATCATCATCTTCATAATCCCGATCTGTGGTTTCTACATTATGGAAATTGCCACTTTCAGATTCTCGCCTGTAGTAGCTATAGTCCGACACGAGGGTTTTCAGGTTCTCCAATGCTTTCTTATGCCGGGTTAATTTGGCATTGGTAGTTGTCCTGATAAGCAATGTGTTTTCATGCTCATTAATCCCATCTACCAGGAAGGGAATGTCATTGTTAAACAGGATGCCCAATACATCCATTAATACGTCCACAGGTACGGTGTGAGACTTGGCTTGCGTTACGTTTTGCTGCATATCCTTAAAAATTTGAACAAAGGTCAGCTGTATTTTTACGGTGGGATGCCCCTATTGGTGTACCTATCTTTTGAGAATTTTTTGCAACAAAAAAGCCGACCTTTTACAGACGGCTGAACATATTTTTGGCGATAAACGGTAACTGGTGTTACGTTAAACGGTACAAACGATAAACGCTAAAAAAACGCTATAACACTGATTTTATAGCGTAATAGCATGGAAAAACCTACCTTTTACAGTCGGCTGATATATCCCTTACGTTAAACGGGTCAACCGTTAAACGATAAAAAAGCACTACTCATTATCATTTTTATATTTCTTGCGTTCGCCAAAGGGCAGTTCTTTAATCGCTCGTTTTATTTCTTCATCGATCATCTTTACTGCACTGTCTAACGCTAAGTCAACAAAATAAGGACGGATAAACTTCAAATCAGTAATAAGCTGGCTGTCTTTTTTGTAATTCGGCATTTGCAGGTATTTCTTATAAATATCGGAGTTCTGAACGGTGGTAAACTTAGTACCTGTAAGTAGATGAATAAACCGGGCTATTCCACTTGTAGAACTCCCATCCCGGCCTTCTATGCCTAAAGAAGCTTTCAAAAAGTAGTAAATGGCAAGCAGTTGCCGGGCTTTGGTCATGTCCTTGTCCGGCTCGTCTGCTATTATGGTTGTTTCTTCTATGGTAATGATTGGGAGGGCATCGCCTTTATCATGCAAATAAAGCAACTTCCTTGCATGGGAAAGCGCATTCTGAGACATAACTAAAAATTCCTCTCTGTCTTCCGGACTAAACTCCTGCTCCGCTGATGCCATAGCATCAAACTCCTCTTTAGTTACCAGATTCAATTCGCTCACAACATTCTCGGATAAGAGATATTTAATAAATCCTTTGCTGAAATAAGCCACTAAACGACTACGGTACTTTGTGAGCAGATCATCTTCATATGTTTCAATCAATTCCGTAAACTTCTCGTTGCCTGTCTTAATATAGCCGGATGCCAACTGGAAAATAAGCATGAGATGCTCAGTTATTTCAATTTTGTCAGCGTGAGTATAACGGGATAGCACCTCCAGATAGTCATTCCAAAATTTCTTTGCCAGTAGATGAGCAAAATCTTCCCGGTGAGGGTTAAGTTGGTTTTGATTTTCCATATTGCGAAATTATTAAAAAGAAGTTGAACACGACAATAAGAAAGAGTGAAGAGCTACCTGCAGATATATGAAAATGACCGATAGCACAAAAATATTTGCAATCGAGTTAGATTTGAATTTGTTGGTCTCAGCCGTTAGTGAAAACTATGTACTTTAATACAAGTCGAACAAAATTCGTCAAAACCGCAATACTATGCCTCAACCTCTTTGCACGGGGATAATTGCATTCTTAAAGTGAACTGTAAAATTGCCGAGCTTGCGGCAAGTCAGTACTAGGCTACGATTGCTTCCATGTACCAGCTCTATGTTACATCTGTAAGAATCATGAACTGAAACGCATTTAAATAAATGGGCGATATAACAACTAGTTAATATTGCGTAATGATGCTCACGGAAAACCAAAAAAAATCTCCATAAATCAATGAATAAAAAGATAAAAAATTGACTGGCATATTGATTTTCTTATTACCTTAGTATAGTGCTTATTCAACACTTGGTTGTGGACTTTATTTTTTCAAACTCTTAAATCAAATATTTATGTGCCAAAAAAATTGTTGTCAAGATTACTCAAAACAGACTGCTAACAATGGTTTTGTCAACCACAAAACTGGTAACTCAAACCTTGACGGTAGCGGTTCTAGGGTGGGCCAAAGCAACGAGTATTTGCAGTAACTGAAGCTTTCCATTGGGATAACGCCAAGGGTTGGGGACCATGGAAATGGAGACCCTACGATGGTGCGATAAGACTTTTAGCTGAGTATACCATTTTTTGGGGAAAGACGGAAGAAAACCCATACCGGTGTGCGCCTGACGGAACAGATGGGGCATCAACAATGCCATGGTGGGCAAAAGAAGCTATCGTACGGCAAACCGGTGATAGAAGGAGTTGGCGCTATTTAAAATCTGTTCATGAAATGCACAATACGGATGGGAAAGGTGATATTAGAGTGGAGTTATTTGTAAAGCCATGCGATTCTGTGGGTGGTCACCCAAGAGATGTTGGTGGAATTTAGGCCAATTTTACTCGTTGAGAATCCTAAATTAATGTTTAAATGCCGACTTTATAAATGCGTTATTATTTTATTGTTCTTATAGCTGCACTTCCGTTATTTGTTTTTGGGATTGATACAACAAAGAGCAATCACTTGTATGTATCTGGAATGGCACAATATAATTTCAACAAGTGGAATGTTAACAACAGCAGTGATTTACCAAATCTTATACAAGCAAAAAATTCCATAGGGCAAAGTGTTTCAATAGGATATAGGCGAATAACCAAGTATGGCTTGATAATGATGGTGGGTGTTGGGGTAAGCCGGAGAGAACATGATATATCGATAGTGAGAAATATAAAAGAATTTGATCCGGCCAGTATAACAAATGAAATTATAACTACTAACTTAAAACTGGAGATGCAGTCTATAGATCCCGAATTGATGTTGGGGTACAGCAAATCTATCAATAAAAATCATTCCATCACTTTTAAAGCAGGGGTAGTGCAAAAGCGTTTTGTGACCAAAGAAAGGAGTGGTGCTGGTGTACTTTATTTTTTTCCTGACACCGGCAATGTCTACACGGGTGAATTCATTTATTTATACGAAGTTAATATCGGTAAGCCCAGCAGACCAAACGGTGGGTTTGAGAAAGTGATTTCCTATAACTTATTGCCTCAGTTCGCAATTGGCATAGAGCGTTCATACAACAAACAATACATAAAGTACCTGTCTGTTGATCTGAACATGATACTACTAAAACAACTTTTTCGTGCGCATTTTCAAGAGGTTGAAGTGCTTGCAGGTAAAAATAAAAACTCGACTACGCCAAGTGTTTCTACATACATTGACCGCTTTGCGTCAGTTGGATTAAAAGTAAGTATAGGATTTTGGAGGTAAGATAGTCTCACTTTGCGTATTATCAATATTTTTATAGCTGCTTGTATTTTAAAGGGGGCAAAATAAAATTGAGGTTCTATTGAGATACTCACATTGAATTTCTATCAATTATTGATAGAAGCTGAAAAACATCTACAAGTTTTTTCAAATCCTCAATGAAATGGTTCGAGAAAAGTCCTAACGGGTTCACTTTACAGCGGAGTGCGAAAGCGCTCCGCTTTTTTTATTCTATGAAAGTTAGGATACCTGCCTGCCGATAGGCAGGGAGCACAAGCCTTCTAACCTGCCTGCCGGCAGGCAGGGCTTGGGGTCATTGGTTCGAATCCAATCCGGATCACATTTACAGCGGGGTGCGAAAGCGCTCCGCTATTTTTTTGTCCAAACGCTCCCTAAACAAAGAGACCGGCACACACGTTTAGTTGTTGTTGCCGGGTACGCTGTGCCAGATACCAATTAATGCACTGCGCGATTTCTCCCAACTGCATAATTTTTTATTTCTGCCTGCCGGCAGGTGGGTCTGCACAATCCGGTGCTATTTCGTTGATTATCAATTGGTTTGTGAGAAGCAACCGGTCTGAAAAACTGCACACCCGCCTGCCGGCCGACAGGAAAACTTCCCAATTTCTTCCCACTTGCTTCTCACTTGCTTCTCACTTGCTTCTCACTTTCTTCACACGTACTTCTCACTTTCTTCTCACCTGCCTTGTCGGCAGGCAGGCTTCTTCTCGGGGTGAGAAGCACAACAAAATCATCATATATGCCTATTAGTCTCGTTTTATGCAACATCAATACAAGTTACAAACGGGCTGGCAACGTGGCAAAAAGAAAATCTATGATAGTGCGTTTTTTGATGTGTGGTAGAAATTGTTGCGGGGCAAAAGAAGGGTAGGGGATGGAGGCTCCGCTATTTCTGTTATATGAAAGTTTGGGTAAGGCATAGCTGCTGATAGGTAGGGCTTGGGGGCATTGGTTCGAATCCAATCAGGGTTACCTTAAGACGGCTTCAATTTTTTGGAGCCTTTTTTTGGCAAATTACTCTGTATTTTTGAAGGGAAAGAAAATGATTATCGTATGGATAGCGTAGTACATTATAGTACATTCAATTTTCTATTAAAATTCAGATGGCAAATTGGTTATACAATTGTTGCCTTATCATTTATTTTTATAGGACAAGGGAATTCTCTTTCACAATGTTTAAGGATACCGTCTTTTTATTCAGACATAGCATTTGCCTTTGCAACTACGTTTCTCACTGCTTTGTACCTGGAGAAATTAAACAAGAAATTGAACATAACTCATCCATTAGATGCCGTTATACAAACGCGGATTGGAAAGCAGATATTACTCGGCATTCTCGCACCGGCTTTGGTCGCAATGGCTTTGGAGGTTTTATACCTTTTTGTGATTGGTGTTTCATTTGCAGATAGTTCTATACTGAACTTGGAGTTACCTCTGTCTATACTCTTTCTTACATTAATAAATGCATTATATCTCTCTCTTTGTCTATATCGCATTGGTAAGTCGGCGCGAATAGTGCTTTTTGATCAGGCCGTGGAGCCAACTGACATTTCAATAGATCACATAATTGCCCAAAGCGGAGCCAGAGATGTACGTATTGAGCTTGCCAATTGTGCTTACTTGTTTAGTAGTTCCAAAGTACTTTGGTTACAGACCTTTTCAGGCGATCGGTATCGGGTAAAAGGAACGCTTGAATATTGGGAAGACAAACTTCGACATGCCAATTTTTATAGAGTTAACAGACAATTCCTTACAGTACGTAATGCGATACAATCTGTGGAACACACAGAAACCAGAAAGCTAAAAGTGAATTTTGTTGTGCCTCCACCAGGCGATGTTTTTATTTCGAAATCCAATTCTGTCCATTTCAGGCAATGGTGGGAAAACAATAGTCCGTCTTAACAGGCAATTTGTCCATTTCGGTATCAAAATCACTGCCTGATTGAAGGAGATTAGGCCGACAAGTTAGTTTTGCAAAAAAAAATGCGAAACAATGAAAAGACTTGTAGCCATGTGTTTGCTCCTATTCTGTCCTTATTTGGCGCAATGCCAGGACCCCAATACTTATGAAGGCCCGGAGCCCGCAGTCGACAGTGAAGAATCGACCGAGCAAACTAAGAAGGAATCAACTCGACGCGAGACGAGATTGAAGATCACTGCAGGATATTTTGGGGAAACTATGGCTCACCCGGGAGTGGTTCTGGGGATAGAGCATTGCCCCTACGGAAACGGTAGATACCAATTTTTATGGGGCACCAATATCGGTGGATACGTACATGCCCGAAACAACACAACTATCTTCATAAGGGAGCAGTGGGGGCAACGTATAACGTATAAAAGTGGTCTTTTTGTAGATCACTTCATCGGATTAGGCTATTTGCATCATTTTGCCAGTGGTGGTGAAATATTTGACGTACTTCCTAACGGAGCTGTGGTGAACATTCCTAATTCCGGCCGGTCTATGATAATGCCATCAGTTGCTGTTGGGACGGGATACAACATTAAAAGAAGTACCGGCATAGACCTACAGGTATATATCCGTCCGGAGTTGTTTTGGAAAGCGCCGTTCAATGGCTACTACCTAACACATTTTGCCCTGAATGCGGGTTTCTTGTTTAATTTAAATTCTAAGTAGCATGAAAAACAGAATATATTATTTGGGTGTTTTTTTGACGTTGCCTTTTCTCGCATGTAACAAAAAAGCACTGCAAAAAGAAGGGGATTTCTTCTATCTCGAAAGCAAAGGTGCCGTCATGCCTGTGTGGGTGAAAGGGAATAAGGATGCAAAGAAATTTATTATAATGCTTCACGGAGGGCCTGAAGGAGGTTCATCGCAATATTATACTGTTTTCCCTTCTCACCAAAGAATTGAAGAACGGTTCGCGATAGTTTATTGGGATCAGCGAATGTGTGGGATGAGCCAGGGTAATCCATCTATGGACAACGCCACATTAGAACAGTTTACGGAAGATCTTGATAAAGTGGTAACGCTGATAAATAAGAAGTTCGAAAAGCCGGAAATATTCTTGATGGGGCACTCTTGGGGAGGTGCATTGGGTACCAATTATTTGTTGCGGAATCAGCATAAAATAAGCGGTTGGATAGAAGTAGACGGCGGTCATAACTGGACCGAAGCTAATAGTCAGTCACGGGACACTATGATAGCCTATGCTCATAAGAAGATTGATGCGAACGAGGACAAGCAGTACTGGAACTTTGCGCTAAACTGGTATGCAGAGCACCCTGTCGTTGGCATAAATGAAAATGCACACTATACCTTCGTCGGGAAAGCAAAAGGATATGACTTCAATCCCGATAGCGATTCTCTTAAGGTGCCATTTACAGAGCTTCTTTTTTACTCCCCATTATCAACAGCCTACTTTTTTGTACCATATAAATTCGAATTTTTGAACAAAGGTTTGAACTTGCAATCAATGCTGGGCGAAATCACCGTTCCCAGTCTGATATGTTGGGGAAGGCACGACAAAGTTTTCCCGGTTTCAATCGGTATAGATACTTATCAAAAACTAGGAACTCCTTCCGACCACAAATACATCCATTTGTTTGAGTTATCCTCACATTCGCCCAATTACGAACAACCAATAGAGTTTGCAAACCAGGTAATAGAATTTGTAAACAAATATTGAGGCTACTAAAACCATATACCTTTTTCACTACCTTTTTCAATCGAATACATGAAACGGTTCGATTTACCATTGACGCGAAATATGATCACCCACTTCTTGTTTGACTCAACCTTCGCAGTCTGCATAAACACAAATAGGAATCACACAGTTAAATTGCCAATTAGATGAAAACACATTCAACCAATTACTTTGACACTTTTATTGAAGTTGCGGAAGACACTAAAGCGGACCGTGGAATAGTACCGCCGGCTAAGGACATAAAAACGGTGGCTGGTATGCACTACGATTTATTGTCTGAAAAGCCATATAAATATACTTCCGATGACATATTCTTTCTTGTTTTCGCTAAAAGAAGTGACTTGGCTAAAGCTAACTATAAACAAGCAAGAGAGCAGTTTTTTTCAAAAGGTCAACCTTGTTTTCGTGCTTCTCCATTGACAAAGACGTATGGGTTTGGTATTCATAGTGATAAAGATGGGAAAGTGGCACTCTACGGAATGGAAACAGAAGAATATCAAGAGTTTTTAGCCAACAATAAGATAAGAAAAGTGAAAGCAATGAAATCTCGCAGATAAAATCAAACCCTCACTCGTCCTCGAATGTTTCGCAGATGCTGCGGTGGAGCGCCTGGCTGCCGTCAGGCAGGTTCCTTCTTGCCATTAATAGAGTTCGTAAACTATCGGCTGTTTGAAATACAGATCCTGCGTACATGGTTTTGTACCTGATATCCCGGATATCACTTGAATCAATCTTTCTGATATTTCCTCTTTTTCTTTTCTGTCACATTTGGCGCATTTCATTTTTCTGATGCGGACATTTCCTATTGCTCCGGATTTATATAGGGCAAAATGAATGTTGAATGTCATAGTTGCCGCCAGGCCCTTTGTTGTATCAACGTTTCGGTAAACAGCTTCCTGTTCTTTTTCTATTGCTTTCTTCACCAGTGTGGTGATTTCAGCAATTGTTTCCGAACATTCAGTTTGAGCAAAACTGCTCCCTGAGTTGAAAAACACAATAAAGACAAGTCCGCAGGTAAACTTGTACACCGTCGTCCAATTAGCTGAAAATAGTCGCCCCATTTCTGTTGTTTCCCGATTTTTCTCAAATATCAGTCATTTTGTGCAAGTCTTTTCAACTCGCATAGTATAAGGCCCCATTCTCATTTTTGTCCAAACTCCACCATCCATTCTATACCATACCGGTCTCCGAACATGGCAAAACAGAACCATTACCATTATCTGCAAGTGGCTCACTATCCCATATAAAAATTACCTTTGTATGACTCTGCGAAAGTATCAGTATGAGAATTAGAAATAGCTACGTATATCTACTGGTTTGTGTCATATTGATATGGGCAATTGGCGCTTGCCGAAAAGAGAAAGTGATATCTTCCAAGCCCAAAACTACCGCAGATTACATTCAGCAAATGGTGGGCACTCATAAAATGGTAGGACAATCTGATTACCGTTCCCCGGGTTTAGACACGATAACAAAAATTGTAGCTTATTGGACGATAGAATCTCTGAGTAGTTCATCTTTTGTAGTGAAAACTGCAACTGGCGGGAGTGCTACCTATTATTTTGTAAGAAATGATTCTGCCAACAACAGATTGACATTTACTCAAAGCCCAAGTAAAAATGAAGTAGACGATGTGTATTATTACCACTTGAAAGACAGTATTGTATATTTTGGGTATACCAAAACGTCTATGACAACCTTTAGAGAAGACTTACACTCAGAAAAGTAATTCATTTTTATCGTTGCTATTCGAGGAATTAAATTGTCTCTTGAAAACGAGATAAATTCTCACCTCGTCCTCGAATGTTTCAAGGATGCTGCGGTGGAGCGCCTTACTGCCGTCAGGCAGGTTTGTAACGCATCCCTCTCACACCCCAAAGCGTTTTATCGAAGTGTGCTCTCTCCCATGCCCGCTATAAACATTTTCCTTTGTCAAGATGAAGCCCGTCGGAGACGGATTAATATTTGTTGTTCGCGATGCCCTTCGGAACATCACGAACAACAGGGAAGTAAGTGCGAGTGATGATAAAATATTAAATTGCAGAGGTAACCAATTATCCCATGAGTATCACATTGATTGAAGATTTAGCATATACGCTGAAAGAAAACAAAAAAAAGGCTATCGTATTTTTAGGAGCAGGAGCTTCAACAACTGGAGGTATTCCCCTAGCAGGAAAGCTGATGGCTGAGATCCTCAGCGAATATGCTAAAGTTCCGGCTGTGAAGAGATTGTCAGCCGAAGATAAAAAAAGCTATACACAGGTGATGGCGGCGTTAGGCCCGGCTGATCGCAAAGAGCTGTTCAAGAAGTATATTAAAGAAGCGCAAATCAATGCCTCTCATATTTACCTGGCGCATATGATGAAGGAGGGGTTCATAGACTTTGTATTCACGGTGAACTTCGACAACCTCATGCAGCGTGCACTTGGGTTGTTTAATATGTATCCTGCTATATATGATATGGCTATGTTGAAAGGTATGACTACAGCACCCTTCGAATCGCCGGGTCTCGTATACTTGCATGGGCAGTACCATGGATTCAACCTGCTAAATACCAAAAAGGAATTCGAGTCGGTGAGTGGCCTGCTGCGACGTTGCTTCAGTCCTGTTGCAGACCGCCCATGGATCATTGTGGGGTACTCTGGTGAAGATCCTGTGCTTGAATATATCAGTGAGCTTGGTCGTTTTGAACATGGGCTCTATTGGGTATGTTACAAAGATAGAGAACCGTCTGACCGTGTAAATAATTATTTCTTTTCCACTATTGCGGATAAAAATGCTTTCAAAATAAATGGCTGTGATGCGGATAGTTTTTTTGTGAAGTTGCATACTAAGTTGGGTTTATCAGAGCCACCCATTATTGGCACGCCTTTCTCTTACGTTAAAGGTCTGCAAGAGAGCATTGTGGATATACAGGGGGATGATTTAAAAAAGGCAAATGAACGCTTGAATATTACCAAAAGCTGGATAGGTCAAGCGATAGCTACATACGAGTCTCCTGGTGATACTGTCACT
>JAEUVY010000097.1 GCA_016786565.1 Flavipsychrobacter sp. | reverse complement strand
ATGTATTAAATAAAATTGTTTTTTCTTTTTCGGTTTCACTTTTTATATTATTATTTAAACATCTATTAGATAATGTAATTATTTAACGATGTGTTGGCTAATTGCTATGCCTTGTTATTACGTGACAACTGAGTTCAGATATTTGCTAATCATGGGAGTTTTTGTTATTTATTTATTTGTTTGTTAATTAACGGTGGTTTGTATCTGGTGAGACATATTGAAAATGAATAGTTTACCATTTTTATCGTATCGCTCTGTTTTCTAATACTGCTACTTTTCGCTGTGTGTACTACTCATTTACGTTGTTTGTTTAGGTGTTATCGGATCGTATTTCTTGTGTTTTGCCGCTGTTATCGCTAACCATTTCTTAATTATGAGGCAAAATTAATAGATAGTAAATATGATTATACTGCTTAGATTAGTAGTTTGTGAGGTGATATATGTCAGTTGTCTGTAAAATGAAAAAATGATCAAAATCAGGTTTTTGTCATCTGTTATCAATTATCGGAAGGTAATGTGGAGGAATATAATTGGTAGGGTAGCGTGTATATTTGTTGATCATAAATGAGTGAGAACGCACGTATGGAACATGTTTTTTTGTTAGGTGGAGATCTGTTGATCAACAGGATGGGATTTGGCGCAATGCGCATTACAGGTAAAGGGATATGGGGAGCTCCGGAGGATAGGGAACAGGCAATAGAGGTGTTGAGAGCCCTGCCGGAATTGGGCGTGAATTTCATCGACACAGCTGATAGTTATGGGCCGAATGTGTCGGAAGAATTGATAGCAGAGGCATTACATCCTTACGGAGAAGGAATGGTGATTGCGACAAAGGGAGGTTTTATGCGGACGGGGCCGAACGAGTGGCATATCAACAGCGATCCTGATCATCTGAAACGTGCGTTGGAAGGGAGTTTGAAGCGATTGAAAGTGGACAGGATCGACCTGTATCAGTTACACCGCATAGATCCCAACGTACCTTATGAGGCTTCTCTGAAATTTTTGAGGGATGCACGCGATCAGGGGCTTATCAGGCACATAGGTCTTTCGGAAGTGAGTGTTGTTGAGATTAAGAAGGCACAGGAGTATGTTGACGTAGCTACAGTTCAGAACAAGTACAGTATTGTATTTAGAAAATGGGAGCCGGAGCTCGAGTACTGCGCTCAGAACAATATAGGATTCATCCCGTGGAACCCGATCAATGCGGGGAATATCTTGTTTGTTGAGTTGTTGAAAGAACTGGCTGAGAAGTATTCTGCCACCATGCAGCAAGTAGCGTTGAGTTGGTTATACCATCATTCTCCCAATATCATACTGATACCAGGTACATCGAAAGTGGCGCACCTCAGGGAAAACGTAGCTTCAGTAAATGTGAAGCTGAGCGCGGAAGACATGACGCGAATGGCAAACGTGGCTGTATAGACCCGCGGCTTCCTAGCGGATAAGTATGATCTTGCCGTTTCCTCCGGCCGCAATCGTTGCGGTTCCTTTTCGTGCATGTTTCACCACGTGCAATTGACGGTCGTTTGAGTATGTTTGCCACGTCCTGCCGTTATTGTTGGAGATGTCTATGCCGCCGGGGCCAAGCGCCAGAATGGTTTGTTTTTTGCGGGATGTAGTTTGGCTGATGCATTCGCGGTATCCGCGTGGTGGTACATTCGGTCTACGCCACTTCCTGCCTGCGTTTCGGGTATAGAACGCGTTGTTGGTTGTGAGGGTGTCCTGCTTGTAATCTCCACCCGCAATGATCCAGTTCTTTTCGCTTGCCGCATAAAAAGAGAAGATGCCGGTGGAGTTCTTTCCCTGAAGGATCGGAGTGTTGATACGTTTCCATGATCTGCCACTATTCTTTGTTTCGAGAATAGAGGAAACCGTGCCGCCGGTAGCTATGATCCAATGCCGGTTGGTGAACATGTGAACACAGGTGCCGCTTGCCGCGAATGAAGCCTCTCCGGGATGCATTTCGGGACACTGATCGGAAGGAAGGGTGGTCCACGATTCGCCACGGTCGGAGCTAAACAGCACGAGCAATCTACCGTATATCGGGTCGCCATAGGCAATGCCGGCACCACTTTCAGTAAAGGTGATACCGTCTATAAATGCGTTTGTGTCATTGAATCGAAATGTTTCTTTCCAATGCTCACCGCCGTCGTGCGTAACAAAAATGACCGCCGGTGTTCCAGCGTTTGCGATCACAGCAGAGCGGTCGTCAAAAGCGAATACACTTCTGAAATCACATTTTTCGCAGCCGGATACCCGGTGCCATTTCCACTGGGTGCCGCCATTTACCGATACACCTACAGTTCCGTTGGTACCACCCAGCCAGGCCACACTATCGTCTACCACCGACAGGCCACGGAAGGAGGCTGTGACGCCACTTTTGACCTCGACTGTGTTAGCCTGTTGTCCAAACGAAATGTTAGGTGCTAAGGCAATGCAGATCGACAGCAGGCGGAATGCAAGTGACAGTATGGTCTGTTTTGTTTTTGGGTAGTTTTTGTGGTTCATCGAAGTGTTTTTTGTGGGTCAGCTTATGGGCGTCTCCGGCCGCAGCCAGTGAGTCATTGCAGGATAGATGTTTTTTGAAGGCTCATTTTCAGACACGTAAGTCATGCCCATCCATGCCAGCAAGTGGTGGCCAAGATATTGCCCGTTTGTGAAATTCCTGATCATATCTGCTCCGCCGCTCTTGTATCCGTTTTCATGGAAAACTATTTCGGGGGGAATAGCCAAGTGTTTCAAAGCAGCCCAGGACCATGCAATTGCCGCCATCTCTGCTCCGCCTGCTTGCAGGTCTCCGTTTATGTTGTAGGGGCTTGAGACTATTTTTCGGTCTTCAGGTAATAGAACGGCAACATGACCAGCCTCGTGCAACAGGTCGCCGGGGTGTTTCATTCTTTCGGTATCATACCAGATGATGCCGTTCCTGATATCAATGCCGGGAAGGAATGTATCGTTTGTGAGTGTGGCGGGCATGCAGGGAATGCCGATCTGATTAATAAAATTAATGATGTTGGTGGTGTGGTCTTTCATGGTAGAAATTAAGAGTTCAAATATATTATTTGCTATCGGGAAAGGGAAGTGCGGGTGCTGATATTCCTCAAAGTTTAAAATGTTCGGAAAAGTGACATAAATCAGTCATTGAAATGACGTGTCTATGACACGGATTTTATGCAACGAAAACCTGTGAAAGTACCTTTGCGTAGTAGTTCGTAAGACATCAATGAGTACACAGACAGGTCAATATTTTCATGAGTTCAGGGTTGTAGGTATCAACTACAAGAAAAGCGAGGCGTCCGTGAGAGGGATGTACGCTGTGAATCAGGAACAATATGCGACCCTTCTTTCAACCGCGCCGGATTATGGGGTAAGTGATTTCTTTGTTCTTTCTACCTGCAACCGCACAGAAATTTATGGTATCGCAGAAAGTGAAGAGCAATTGAAGTCGTTTGTGAGCAGTGTGTGTGCCGGAGATGCGGAAACATTCGCCCGCTTGTGTTACGCAAAAAAAGGTTCAGATGCCATCAAACATTTGTATCAGGTAGCAGCCGGTCTCGATTCTCAGATCCTGGGAGACTTTGAGATCATGGGGCAGATAAAGGCCGCAGTGAAGGTGGCAAAATCCAACGGCTACATTAAGACCTTCATGGAAAGGCTGCTCAATTCAGTGATGCAATCGTCCAAGGCGGTTAAGACCCGCACAGAGTTGAGCGGTGGTACCGTTTCAGTATCATTCGCGGCTATTCAGTACCTGAAAGAATATGTAGTAAATGTTCAGGATATCAGGAAGATGAAGATAGTGCTGGTGGGAACGGGTAAGATAGGAAGGGTGACCTGCAAGAATCTTGTCGATTATCTGGGCACCCGCAATATCCTTCTCATCAACCGTACGGAAAGCACAGCGCAGGAACTTGCAACGGAAATGGGGTTGAGGTCTGCGCCTTTAGAGCACCTGGGGGCTGAGTTGAGAACAGCCGACATTATTCTTGTTTCTGCCAATTCGCCGGAACCTGTTGTTCTTAAAGAACATCTGGAAGGTGCCGGAAAGAAACTGATCATAGATATTTCGGTTCCTTGTAATGTGGCGGAAGGCGCCCAGCGTCTGCCGGATGTATCTTTTGTAGATGTAGACACCCTTTCCAAGATAAAGGACGAAACTTTGCAGAAGCGTAGTGCTGAGGTACCCAAAGCATTGGCAATAATTGAAGAGCATGTTGCAGAATTTGGAGAATGGTGCGCGATGCGCAAGCATGTTCCGGTTCTGAAAGAGGTAAAAAGCAAATTGCTGGGGCTGCCTATCGCTGCCGGTGTTTTCGGCCAGGTAGCCGAGGCTGCCAACAAGGAAGAGCGTGCGCAAAAAGTGATCAATTCTCTGGCAACGAAAATGCGTACTGAAAACGCCCTTGGTTGCCAATACATTCAAGCCATTAACGATTTTATAGCCTGATGATACAAAAAGTGATCCGGATAGGTACCCGGGAAAGTCAACTTGCAGTGTGGCAGGCGACCCGTGTTCAGGAGCTCCTGAAGGGCTTTGGATATAGTTCTGAGCTGATATATATAAAAAGCGAAGGGGATACAGACCTGAAAACACCGCTCTATGAGATAGGTGTTCAAGGAATATTTACCAGGGCCCTCGACATTGCATTGTTGAATGGCGACATTGATATTGCCGTACATTCTATGAAGGATGTGCCAACGGTGATGGCTGCGGGAATAGTACAGGCGGCGGTATTGCCGAGGGCGTCATATACGGATATTTTAGTTCCCGGTCCCGGATACACAGAAGCTGATGGAGTGCCGAGGGTAATAGCAACGAGCAGCGTGAGGCGCAAAGCCCAGTGGCTGCACCGTTACCCGGCCGATAGTTTGGAGAACTTGAGAGGGAACGTTAATACCCGCCTTAGAAAGGTGGCTGAAAGCAATTGGCACGGAGCCATTTTTGCCGCTGCAGGTCTGGAGCGAATAGGTTTGCGTCCTGAAAATGCGATCTCACTCGACTGGATGTTACCTGCACCTGCACAGGGTGCTATTGTGGTTGTTTGTAAAGCCGGTGATGATCACTGTCTGGAAGCATGTGGTTTGTTGAATGATGAGGACACTGAGTTGTGTACCCATATCGAGCGTCAGTTTCTCAGAACGCTGATGGGTGGGTGCACAACACCTATAAGTGCTTTGGCCTGTGTTGCTGATGGTCTGGTCTTGTTTGAGGGTAGTATCCTCAGCGTTGACGGAAAAGAAAAAATGGCTGTGAATAAATCAGTTTTATTATCTGAGGCAAAAGGATTGGGTAACGTTGCCGGCGAGGAATTGTTGGCAATGGGTGCCTCCAGGCTGCTTGCAAAATAGCCATCAGATGAAGAAAATATCGATCCTGAGTACGGCGATTTTAGGTGAAGACAAAACCGGTGCGGTTGATACCAATCTGTTTTCTATTACTGAGTTGGCATTTATCGACGTCAGATCGTTGGATGGAATTGAACTTCGGACCTCGATAAATAGTTATATTTCCTCAGGTCTGCCGGTAGTGTTCACCAGCAAAAATTCTGTAAAAGCTGTTTCGGCTTTGGTGGGTGATAACAAGCCTGAATGGAAGATATATAGTTTGGGGCCAGGTACCAGTAAAGTTGTAGCGCAGTTGTTTCCCGGTTCTACGATCGTGGGAACCGCGCCATCGGCAGAAGGTTTAGCAGAGATCATAGTATCAGACGGCAACAAGGAAGTGGTGTTTTTTTGCGGAGATATGCGGTTGGATACGCTGCCCGAAAGGTTGGGGAAGGCCGCTGTACGAGTGAGAGAGACGATCGTATATGAGACAATATCGTCGCCCGAAACGATCGATGGGATTTTTGACGGCATATTGTTTTTTAGTCCCAGTGGTGTGAAGAGCTTTTTTGAAGCGAATAAAGTGGGGCCGGAAACTGTACTTTTTGCTGTGGGAAGTACCACGGCGGCAGAGGTGGCGAAATACACCGGTAATAAAATATTTGTGAGCGAAGTACCTAAAAAAGAAGAAGTGCTGAAAACGGCTATTGGGTATTTTCTGGGAAATGAGTAGTCGTTTTCAAAATTAAAATTAATAGTAAGTTTCATAAATAATTAAAAATCAAGCAGATGTCAGTTCTTAAAAATGATCTTATTCTTCGCGCGCTGAGGGGCGAAACTGTTTCAAGACCACCGGTGTGGATGATGCGTCAGGCCGGAAGGTATTTGCCTGATTATATCAAGTTGCGTGAGAAATATGATTTCTTTACCCGTGTTGAAACACCGGAGTTGGCATGTGAGATAACACTGCAGCCTGTTGATCAGGTGGGTGTAGATGCTGCTATTATATTTTCTGACATACTTGTAATACCTCAGGCAATGGGTATGAAGGTGTTGCTTGAGGAAGGTCGCGGGCCACTTTTGCCTGACGTGATCAAAACCGACGCGG
>JAEUVY010000060.1 GCA_016786565.1 Flavipsychrobacter sp. | reverse complement strand
ATTTTGATCTCATCATATCTGATGAGTCGCATCGTCTGCTGGGTGGCGGCAACAGCAGGGCATTATTTGAATATTTCTTAGGCTACAAACTGGGGCTTACTGCCACACCCAAGGATTACCTAAAACACCTGGATAAGGCAGACATTGACGACCCACGGGAAATGGAGCGCAGGATGCTGCTAGATACCTACACCACCTTTGGCTGCGAAAGCGGACAACCTACATTCCGGTATTCTCTGGCCGAAGGCGCTACGGCAGGCTACCTGGTACAGCCTACAGTAGTAGATGCTCGCACAGAAGTGACTACCAAGCTACTTTCGGAACAGGGGTATGGTGTAATGGTGACTGTAGCCAGCACCGAGCAGGAAGATATACTGGAGGAAGTAAACTACAGGCAAAACCACTTTGAACGCAAGTTCTTTTCAGAAGACACTAACCGCGTGTTTTGCAAAACATTTCTCGAAAACGGATTGAAAGACCCAATAACCGGAGAGTTTGGTAAGAGCCTTGTATTTGCGGTATCGCAAAACCATGCGGCAAAGCTGGCACAACTGCTGAATGAATATGCGCACAAATTGTTCCCCGGCAAATATCAGAGCGATTTTGCGGTGCAGGTAACGTCTAATGTTGCGAACAGCCAGCAGATGACAATAGACTACAGCAATGACAAGCTGCTGGGTTTTAGTAATTATGCCAAAAGCAAGCCGCTGCTGGAGGCGTATAAAACCAGCAAGGCCAGAGTATGCGTAACAGTAGGTATGATGACTACGGGCTGGGACTGCCCCAACATTCTGAACCTGGGCCTGATGCGCCCCATATTTTCGCCTACAGAGTTTATACAGATAAAGGGCCGTGGCACCCGCATACATAAGTTTGAGCATAAGTATAAAAACGAACTGGACGAACAGGAAGTGATCAGCGAAGACAAGAAGACGTTTAAGCTGTTTGACTTCTTTGCTACATGCGAGTACTTTGAAGAAAAATATCAATACGACCAAGTATTGAAGTTGCCAGCCAATGCGGATACCGGCGACGACTTCCCTACGGTTGATGATAATGCCCTGAAGCCCAAGCGTGCAGGCTATGACTATGAAGATGATGATAGCATACTAATGGTAAGGGAAGAACAGATAGATAACTACGGCATGAAGGTAGACCGCATGTTCTTTCAGCAGTTTGAAGAAAAGGTAAAAACAGATGAAGAGATAAAGCAGCTAATGGCCGCAGGCGATGTAGCCGTAGCGACTGATAGAGCAAAAGAAAAATACGACAACAAACCGGAGGAGTACTTTAACCTGGATAAGCTGCGAAAGTCGCTGAAGATAGACCGTAAGATAAGCTGGCGCGAACTGCTGGAACTGGTATACTATGGCAACCAGATAAAACGAAAGGACGACCTGCTGAGTGATGAGTTTGATAAATTTATAAGTACCAATAATATAGCTGACGTGAAGGACATGCAGGCGCTCCGCTACTACTTTTATGCCTACATTAGCGACCCCGAAGTAAGAACCATTATAGACCAGCAGGATTTTACAGAACTATACCATAATGCCACCTTCAATGCCGAAGACTTTGGCAGGGTGGATGATAGTATGAAAAACACGCTGCCCACGTACATAAAAACTTATGTGCCTTTAAATAAATTTTTGTCTGCTTAATTATTATGCTCGATAATACAACCAAGAAGAATATAGACGATTGCCGCGATGTGCTGGTAGGTAAGGTGCCCGACCCCAAAAGCCAGATAGAGCAGATAACCCTTGCCCTCATCTACAAGTTCATGGATGACATGGATATGGAGGCGGTGGAAAAATTTAAGGGCAAGCCTAAATTCTTTACCGGCGAATATGCTAAATATGGCTGGCGCAGGCTCTTTGACCCGGCGCTGAGTGGCAGCGACATGCTGGCCCTCTATAGCGAGGCATTAGAAAAGCTGAATACCAACCCTAATATACCGGAGCTGTTCAGGAACATATTTAAGAATGCCTACCTGCCCTACCGCGACCCCGGCACGCTGAAGCTGTTTCTGAAATACATCAACGAATTTGAATACAGTCACAGCGAAAAGCTGGGTGATGCGTTTGAGTACTTGCTGAGCGTGATGGGCAGCCAGGGCGATGCAGGGCAGTTCCGTACACCAAGGAACATTATAGACTTTGTAACGGCATGCGTAAACCCGCAAAAGAATGAAACAGTGCTGGACCCCGCCTGCGGCACTGCCGGCTTTCTGCTAAGCGCCTACAAGCATATACTGCACCAAAACACCGACAAGCGGCAAGGCGACAGGCTAACACCTGACCAACGCAAAAAACTCGCAGCCAACTTTGCCGGCTATGATATAAGCCCAGACATGGTTCGCCTGAGCCTGGCCAATATGTACCTGCATGGTTTTACCTCGCCCACCATACATGAATATGATACGCTAAGCAGTGAAGACCGCTGGAACGAGACCTATGATGTGATACTGGCCAACCCGCCCTTTATGACGCCAAAGGGCGGCATACGCCCCCATAAGAAATTTGGGGTGCAGGCGAACAAAGCCGAGGTGCTCTTTACCGACTATATAGCTGAACACCTGAACACCAATGGCCGTGCGGGCATAATAGTGCCCAATGGCATAGTAGCCACCACACAGACCGCCTACAAGCAACTGCGCAAGTTGCTGGTGGCCGATAGCCTAATAGCTGTGGTGAGCCTGCCCGCAGGCTGCTTTAACCCATATAGCGGGGTAAAGACCAGTGTGCTGCTGCTGGATAAACAACTAAGTAAGAAGAGCAACCACATACTCTTCCTGAAAATAGAAAATGATGGCTTTGACCTGGGTGCGCAGCGCAGGGAGCATGATAAGAACGACCTGCCACTGGCGCTGGAAGCTTTTAACGAGTATAAAACCTGCCTGGCAGCGGGAAAGCCTTTTGATATAGAAAAGTACAGCAGCATTTGCTTGCTGGTGGAGAAAGAAAAAGTGTTGGAGAATAAGGATTTGGTGCTGACGGGAGACCGGTATACAGAAAGCAGCATTAAGCAATCTGAGTATGACTTTGTTGAGATTGGCCAAGTATGTAGGGTTATTAATGGTCGAGCATATAAACAAGAAGAACTACTCGACAAGGGAAAATATTTGGTTTTAAGAGTTGGCAATTTCTTTACAAATAAAAACTGGTACTACTCAAACTTAGAATTACCTGAAGATAAGTATTGCGACAATGGTGATCTTCTGTATGCATGGTCAGCATCATTCGGCCCGAGAATTTGGGAGGGAGGTAAGGTTATATATCATTACCACATTTGGAAGCTACAGCCAAATTGCGATAAGCTGTTGAAAATGTACTTGTACTATTTGTTACTGGACAATTCTAGTCAGGAAAAAGAAGAATCAAGAGGTAGTACCATGTTACATCTTACAAAGGAAGGATTTGAGAAAAGAGAAATCCCCCTCCCCCCACTGGAAATACAACAACAAATAGTAGCCGAGATAGAGGGCTACCAGAAAATAATAGATGGCGCAAAACAGGTAGTGAATAACTACAAGCCAACCATCAGCATTAACCCGGAATGGGAGATGGTTGAGTTGAGAGAATTGGCAACTCACATTTCAAGTGGGGCAACCCCAAAAGGCGGGAAAGAAGTTTATGCTGAACGAGGGGTGCTTTTTATCAGAAGCCAGAATATTCTTTGGGGAAAAACAGATTTTTCAGATGCTGTCTTCATAGATGAAGAAACCCATAAATCGATGAAAAGAAGTCATGTTCAATTTAACGATGTTTTTTTGAATATTACCGGTGCGTCTATCGGTCGAAGTGCCGTTATGAATGAGACAATTGATGCAAACGTTAATCAGCATGTTGTATTAATAAGAACTAAGAAAGACATTCTGAACCCATACTTCCTAAGTCATTTAATAAATTCACCTTACTTACAGGCTCATATAAACAACTCTCAGACAGGGGCTGCAAGGCAGGCAGTTAATTATGAGCAAATCAAAGAATTTAAGATACCATTTCCCGGTATAGAAGAACAAACCGAAATTGTCAAACGAATACAAGAAGAGCAAACACTGGTAAATGCCAATAAAAGGCTGGTAACAATTTTTGAGCAAAAGATAAAGGATAAGATAAATGAGGTGTGGGGTGTAAAACAGGAGGCAGCAATATAAAAGCTAAAACAATACTGCATGGCACGCAGAAGAAAAGACTGGTATGAACATTTGGTAGACCAGAGCGCCAACGACGGTATCTATACACTGATACATGGCTACCTGCCCCACAATTGGGAGCCTGGCCATGAGCTGGACATGGTGGTACTGCGGCTAGGAGATCTGCCCGCAAAACTGGGCACTATACCGGGCATGCACATTTCGCAACGGCTCAGGAAGGAGGATTACTGTTTTCCCGGCGACGACTATGTGTTGCTGGATGATTTTCAGCTAACTCCATACCTGAAAGCCGCCCGCAGAATGCAGATAGTAGAAGACTTCGAAGAACGGGAGTTTATAGAATTGCTGTTCACCAACGAGCCTAAGGAAGATATTGCCGATGATGAGGAGCCGCAGGAGCGCAGGTCGATACCCGACTACAGAACCGTAACACCCGCAACGTTGGATAACAAGGAGGATGCCATAGGTATAGCCTATGAGCTGCTGAAAAACGCTAATGAGCGTGAACTGGCTCTTGAATATGCACGGATGGCAGAAACTTTTTTGGATGGTAAGGGTGTTATAATCGGGGAAAATATAGACAAAGACCTGTATGAAGTAATACGGATAATGCTTGGCTACAATGTAGTAGCAATGGTGTATGCGTGGAATAATAAAATAGAAGATGCAGCAAGGATAGATGAGCACTACCTCAGGTACCCCAATGTATGGGATACACTGAATGACTATATCAATCCTTACCTTGAAATGCTGATGGCTAAGAAACAAGCTGACTATTTGCATTTCCTGTTTGAAGACCGGGATTTCAGAAACAAGTTTCTTGCGCATTACGAGGCTTACATTTCTCTGCTGGTAAATGACAGGTATGAGCTAACCCGTATGCAGGAGGTGGTGGGTATCATAAATCGCGTAAATAACGCTCTTAGTGCATATGTGTAGTGTCAAACCATTCGAGAGCGATTTAGATTAAACCCATATTCCAACGCCAAAATCAAGCGAAAAAATTCGATTACAATTAGATTTGGTTCGAAAATGTTTGTGGGCATTCAAAAACCCTTTACCATCATGGAGAAAAATAGTCAGAATCCACCGTCATTCCTGGAAATCAAGCTCGAAAGGCTAAAAAAGAAGCTTGCCGAGACGCAAAATGAGCTTAGTGAAACAAAGGATCAGTTGCACAAGCAAGAAAGCGAGAACATGAAACTGCAGTTGTTACTGGACAACTATGTAAACCCGAAAGATGAATACAACAGAAGCAGAACATGGGTCAGTAAAATCGTTTTTATCATAGCCAAAGCCAACAAACCACTTCGTTCTTCCGAGATTATTGCGCTGCTATTGCGAAGAGAGCCAGTGCTTCATGAAAAAGAAAGTAAGGAGAAGTTTATTTCACCATCACTTAATTCAGCAATAAAATCGAAACGGCTTATCCCATACAAATTGCCGGGTGTGCGCGGCAATTTTTATTGCCTGCCGGAATGGGTGAGTGAGGAAGGTGAGTTATTGCAGGAAATGCGGGGGAAGATTTATTAAACCGAAGAATCTTATCATTTAGCTTTGGTGCTTCACCGAACATAGTTGATATTCCGATTATTGTTTGAACTTTGCTTAAGCAGCAGCAGTCCCTACAATTGTTCAGATAAAAACGAAATCATCAAAACAGGTAACCCATGAAACAGACAAAATTAGGACTGAAGGAAAACTGGAGGCAGTTTACCCTGCTCGTTATTATCAATGCGTTTGTTGGAGGTATGATAGGCCTCGAAAGGAGCATCTTGCCGCAAATAGCCGAAGTAGAATTTCATATTGCTGCAAAAACGGCTATTCTTTCCTTTATCATTGTTTTTGGCATAGTTAAAGCTATCACCAATTACCTGACAGGAAAGTGGGCGAACAAAATAGGAAGAAAAAACTTGCTGACGATAGGATGGTTGATAGGGATACCTGTTCCATTTGTGTTGATGTATGCAGACAGCTGGAACTGGATAGTTGCTGCCAACATATTGTTGGGCATTAATCAAGGACTAGCGTGGAGCAGCACTGTAATGATGAAAATAGACCTGGTGGGAGAAAAGCAAAGAGGCTTTGCAATGGGCTTGAACGAATTTGCCGGCTATATTGCGGTAGCTGTTGTTGCTTTTCTTACCGGATGGATAGCTTCACACTATGGTTTGCGGCCTTACCCGTTCTATATTGGCATTGTGTTGGCATTTCTGGGCTTCTTTGGTAGCTGGTTGTTTATAAAAGACACAAAGCATCATGTAGCGCAGGAAACGACAACAAGCACAGTTCCCAAATTGAATAAAGTATTTTGGGAGACAACGTGGAAGAATAAAAATCTGGGATCTGTGACACAAGCTGGATTGATCAATAACCTGAACGATGGAATAGCTTGGGGGATATTCCCAATACTGCTGCTATCAAAGGGATTTAGCATAGCAGAAGTAGGAATTGTCACAGCCATTTACCCTGCTGTATGGGGTATTGGACAGCTTTTTACCGGACGCTTAGCCGACTATTTTTGCAAAAAGGATTTGCTCTTTCTTGGAATGTTATTGCAGGGCATTGCTTTGATCGTTTTAGTATTTGCCCAAACAATGTCACACTTTATATTTCTTTCTACCATTCTTGGCTTTGGTACTGCAATGGTTTACCCTACATTTCTGGCTACAGTAGCCGAGAATACTCATCCCACAGATCG
Source organism: Flavipsychrobacter sp. (assembly GCA_016786565.1). Taxonomy (GTDB): domain Bacteria; phylum Bacteroidota; class Bacteroidia; order Chitinophagales; family Chitinophagaceae; genus Nemorincola. The sequence continues at coordinate 938 of JAEUVY010000060.1, read as the reverse complement.
GGCAAATAGTTTAGGTGTTTTTAGGTTCTGGCGTGATCTAGGGTATGCCATTGGTGCTGTTATTACAGGAGTTATTGCAGATTCATTTGGCGTAAACGCCTCGATATTGCTCATAGGGCTATTAACTATAGGCTCAGCAGTGGTTATTGTTTATCGGATGAGATGCATTGATAACCACTCGGTAAAAATATGGCACTGGATCACTCACAGACAGCAAAAAGACGGAACATCTTGCAAGCATAAGACAAACTATTCGGTGCGTACCGAAGGAACTGGTATGCCATTGCCAATCGCTGGAGTATTGGGATAGTTTTGGCGAGCGATATTCATTTGTACAAAAAGTACTTCTACGACCGTACAGTTGTTATTATTGAAGATTTTTTCGGAATGTCTCCATATCGTTTTATTGCATTTTTGCACAACGAACAGTTAAAGTCCTTTCATTTATTGAAATTTCGAGCCTTTCCTAACAATAATCACCTCGGGCTATGATATCTATCATGTTCCTTACCTTAAGTTGCACTACATTTGCAGAGTGAATGTTCACTCACATAAAAGTAAACGCAAAATGGAAGGGAAAAACAATATTGCAATTGGATTCTTGACAATGGGATTTTTCATGGCGTATGGGTTTTTGCTCATATACCTTCGAGATTTTGCGCCGGGCAAAGAGGAATGGGCAAATTCATATAGTATCGGCAAACATTTCGAAACGAGGCTTGCACATGTCCACGGCAACTTGTTCGCTTTTCTAAACATCTTGATTGGTTATTTGCTTCTTCATTTCAATAGCAAACTCCAAAACGTGAAAGCCATTTCATGGCTGGCACTTACAGGTTTATTAATGCCAATAGGAATATTGACCGAAGTGTATTTGGGGTTACCTCCTGTTCTAGTCTTAATAGGTGCTATCGCTATGACAGCTTCAGTTGTCTGGC
>JAEUVY010000034.1 GCA_016786565.1 Flavipsychrobacter sp. | reverse complement strand
CTAAAAATCGGCTGTCCGGTAAAAAAGGTACTTTTGTTCATTGACGAGTTTTTTGTGTGGTAACTCTAAACTTAGTCAATGAAGGGGGACTTTGTCCTCCTTTTTTCTCTTATGTACTTTTTTCCCCGGACAGTAATGATTCCAAATTCCAAATACTAAATTCCAAACTCCCAATTCCAAAATACCCAATTACCTTTGCCCCATGTCTCAGCATAATTCCGCATTGCTTAATACCGATCAGTTGGCCGGACTTTCCGGTGCCCGTGTAGCCGTTGTTTATACCGAATGGAATGAAACAATCATTTCGGGGCTCAGAGAGGGCGCCGGCAGGGTGCTGCAACAATATGGCGCGCACACGCTGGCCGAGGTAGCGGTGCCGGGAGCTTTTGAACTGCCGTTTGCCTGCAAGGCACTGTGGCAGAGTTTTGAAGGTACCGAGCACAAACCTGAAGCGATCATTGCATTCGGTGCGGTGATACGCGGCGGCACCCCCCACTTTGAATATGTGAGCAAGGCGGTGACAGATGGCCTGGTGCAGCTGAACCTGACAATGGAAGTGCCGGTGATATTTGGTGTGCTGACGCTGGACAATATGGAACAGGCACACGAACGTCTGGGTGGTGTTCATGGTCACAAGGGCGAAGAGGCGGCTCTTACCGCCCTCAAGATGATACATATGTGCCGCTCGCTTTCGGCATAGTTACATTTCAACATTACATTGTTTTGTGTTTTGAGGGAAGGGGTTGCTCCTCGGCCCGGTGCTGCGTGCTTCCCATTTTCGGGAAGAATTTCTTTTTCCTCGTTCTATTCTGACTTTTCTGCGCTACATTACTGATAATCAATTACTTGAAACCAAACTGTTAAGGTCAGACAGTTTGAAAACTGCGCACTTACTTCTCACTTGCTTCCCAAAACCTGCGCATCCCGAATGCTTTCGGGACGCACCCACTTCCCAAAACTGCGCACTATGAGAAGTGATGATGTTTCATTATGTGTTCGATTTTCTACCATTTTTTTCAACGTCTATTCAAGTTACTACCGTGGATGAAAACGGGCAAATGAAAGTTTTATGATAGTGCGTTTTTGGTAGTGTGATAGAAAGTTGTGGAGCAAGTAGAAATTATTGGACACTATCAAGATAAAGACGTTCAGAGAACGGTTTTTATTATCAGTTCCAGATGCCCGTCGGAACATCCTGAACAATATATGTGCCTGTTAACAAACAACTTTCTGCGCAATTTTTTATTTTTCTCAGTTTTAGACTAACTAATTGATTATCAATAAAAAGGTGGGAAGTTCAGCTTCCCACTGCTTCCCAAAACTGCGCAAAACCTGCGCACTTCTTCTCACTTACTTCCCACTTGCTTCTCAGGTGAGAAGTAAAATAAAATTGCCATACATTCTAATTGCTCCATTTTTTTCAACTTCCATTCAAGTTACAACGGTGCATGAAAACGGGCAAAAGAAAGTTTTGTGATAGTGCGTTTTCTGTAGTGTGATAGAAAGAAGTTGTTGCGAGTGCCACCACCCCAGCCGTGCGAAAGGCTTCGCTTTCTCCGGCATCCCCATCCCTGCCTACCGGTCAGGCAGGCTTGGCAGGAGGGGAGCTTTCCCTCATTTCCTGCGTTCACTTTTTGAGGAAAAGTGATCATTTCATGGGTCGAGTATGAATAATATCTCGTGCCACTTTTTATCGTTGTTTTATATGCCGATATTTTCCGAACTTCATATTGCAGAACTTTTATGCCAATGAAAACAAACATACCTGAGCACCTGCCACCGGGAGTTGCATACGCCAGCAGTGGAAATAGCTGCACCGAGAATTATTCGTTTATCGGCAATGGTCGGTTGAATTGTGCAAATGGCTCTGCGTCATTTATTGGCAACGGCGCGATTAACCAGGTAGATGCAGGTACAAATAATTCATTTATCGGTAATGGAACACGTCATCAGATAGTGGGTGGCGCGCACAATAGTTTTGTAGGTTCGGGCGATTGCAACATCATCCAGAGCCTTTCTGCAAATAGTGTAATTGGCGGCGGTGAGCAAAATACGATAGGTAATTCAGCCGTGGGTTCTTTGGATGCCCTATATAGTTTTGTGGGTGGCGGTTTTTGCAATACAATTGACACAGGCACTGCACCTGGTACAGAAAGCAGGCTGAATGTGATAGGCGGCGGCTCAAATAATCTGATTTGTGCCGGGGCATGCAACTCGGCCATAATTGGTGGGGAAGGTAACATTGTGACACATAATTGGGCGACTGTTGCTGGGTGTAATGTCGCCACCGCATACGATTGTGCTTTCCATGTGAACCAAGTAGTTGCGGCCAATACACAACCATATGCGGCGCTTGGAAATGGTATTATGCAGTATTTAGTACCAACGCCTGCGCTAATTGCAGCTGGTATTCCTTTGGGTTCATGCATTGTATTGATAAACTAATTCACATGTTTTTTATGAAGCTGGCGTTTAGCTTTTTGTTGGTTTTGTATTCAGTATATTCTACTGCGCAGACCATTACTACTGTTGCTGGCACCGGGGCATCCACTTTTAGTGGTGAAAATGTTCCTGCAATTACTGCGGGAATTCCCAACCCTGGTGGAGGCGTGTTTGATAAGTATGGGAATTATTACTTTGTTGATGCTCAAAGTTCTCAACGGGTGAGAAAAATTACGCCTGATGGGATCATCAGCACAATTGCCGGAAATGGTTTGGCAGGATTTAGTGGTGATTCTGGCCCAGCAACAGCTGCACGATTAAATGGCCCCCAGGGCCTTTCAATAGATACATCAGGGAACATTTATATCGCAGATGCCCAAAACAACAGAATTAGAAAGGTTGACGTGAGTACCGGAATTATACATACCGTCGCTGGGACTGGTGTCGGGGCTTATTCTGGAGATGGCATTCCAGCCACAAGTGCGAATATTTGGAATCCACAAGATGTCTCAGTAGATAGATTGGGAAACATCTATGTAGCTGATATGTTCAATTATAGGATAAGAAAGGTTAATTCATCAGGCGTTATATCGACATTCGCTGGGAATGGAAATCATGGTTATAGTGGTGAAAGTACTTTGGCTGACACTTCTATGATTGGTGTAATTGTGGGTTTATGCAACGATACTGCTGGAAATTTATACATGGCTTCAAACACTGTTTGTCGCGTTATGAAGGTTTCTACGATGAATATTATGACAACTGTCGCCGGTGATGGTTCGTGTACCTTTACAGTTGATGGTGTTGCAGCGACAACGGCACATATTTCTCCTTTGCGTTGTTGTGTTGATGACTCTGAAAATCTGTATATCGCAGACAAGTATCATAATAGGTTGTACAAGGTAGATTGGGGGACAGGTATTCTTCTTACTGTCGCTGGAAATGGGATCGCAGGCGACAGTGGAGATGGTGGTGCCGCAAGTTCAGCAACTTTGAACGGTCCTACCGGCGTGGCTGTTGACGCTTGTGGCAATTTGTTGATTCCTACGTCTGGAAACGCATCTGTGCCGGGTTCAGGTCGCCGTATACGTAAAGTCACTTTTAATCCTGGCGGCATAGGAACTATAAGCATCGCAGTAACACCCAATGACACAGTATGTGCAGGCACTGTGGTAACCTTTACTGCAACAACAACGGGTGCCAGCACTATGGGGTATCAATGGTATAAGAATGGTGTTGCAGTGCCGGGGGCTACCAATGCCACCTACAGCTACACGGCCACTACGGTGGAAGGCGGTGATAGTGTGCGTTGTGTGTACACCGGCATAGATGTGTGTAGTATTACCGGCAACCCCGGCAGCAATTTGCTGCACATTGTTGCCACGCCGCTGACCATGCCTACCATTGCAGTTTCTTCGGTTGCGTCTGCAACTTTGGGTTCTGTGGTAACGGTGAATGCAACAGTAGGGTCGGCCGGTGGTAGCTACAGCATAAAATGGTACAAGAATAGCAGTCTATTCGCCACCACGAGTGTACCTACCGCAACCTACATAAAGGGCATAGGTACGGACGTGATAACGGCAAGGGTATCATCTACAGCCGCAACGGGTTGTTATGATACGGCAACTTCGTCGGCCATAAGCATAGCACAGGACCCTGTGCAGGTACTACAGCCGCAGGCTACGGTAGTTGTGGAAGTGTACCCCAACCCCGCAACGCATAGTGTTGCGGTGGAAGCGGGTGCCGCCATAAAGGGTATAACCATCACCAATGCTGCGGGGCAAGTATTTGATGTGCCGCAGACGCAGGTGGCCACCAACCGCCACGTACTGGACATAGCCCACCTGCCCGCAGGTGTGTACCTGCTGCAGGTAACGGATGAGTATGGCAGTAAGGTGGTGAAGCGAGTGGTGAAGCGGTAGAAAATAACAAGAAACTAAGACAAATAAATCAACACTAAGTCACGATGAAGATAATATTCCAGATAGACGGTGGAATAGGTAAGAGTATTATGGCCACCGCAGTATGTAAGGCAATAAAAAAACAATATCCCGAAGATCAGCTATTTGTAATAACAGGTTATCCCGAAGTTTTTCTTTGCAATCCCAATGTGGACAGGGTATTCAATTTCAATAACCTGAATTATTTCTATCAGGACCACATTGCCGGACAGAAGGTGCGCACTTTCCTGCACAATCCATATTCCGATAGTGCTTTCATTAACATGGAAGGCCACCTGATAGAGGTGTGGTGCCGCATGTTTGGCGTGGCATATAACGGGGAATATCCTGAATTGTACATTAATCAGCGCGAGCGGGAACACTATGCTGCACATTTCGGGTCGCAGAAGCCCATAATGCTGATACAGACCAATGGTGGAGCACCCAGTCAGGCGTCCAAATATTCTTGGACACGCGACCTGCCGTTGGGCACAGCCCAGCAGGTAGTGGATGCCTTTGCGCAGCAATACAATGTTGTGCACATCCGTAGGAATGACCAGCCTGCCCTGCAGAATACTACTCCGCTGCAAGCGGACTTCAGGGCGGTAGCTACGCTAATAACGCTTAGTAGTAAGCGGCTGTTTATAGATAGCTTTTGTCAACACACAGCAGCGGCATTGGGTATGCCGTCGGTAGTATGCTGGGTGGGTAACACGCCGTCTCAGTTTGGTTACGACCTACATACCAATATCATTGCGGCAGAACCACCTAACAGACCTGAACTGCGCCATTCAGTATTTACCCGCTACAATATTACCGGGCAGCCCACGGAGTTTCCGTATAATCACGAAAATGAGATATTCAACGCCAAACAGATCATTTACCTTCTTTCGCAGCAGCCGGATGCACGATATGGTGGCGCGCACACGTTTACTGTTGCCGACAGAATAAGGCATGACGCGAAGAACAGGAGTATGGTTGCTAACAGGCTGCTGCACCTGATAGATAAGGTGGAGCTGACGGATGTGAAACACATACTTGACATTGGTAGCCGCGACCTGTGGCAAAGCGTGGAATTTGCAAATATTTTTCCACATGCGCGCATAGACGCGTTTGAGCCTGTGCCAGGGTCTTACAATGAATGTTTGGCGACAATGGAAAAGATACCGGAAGATTTTAAAAAGCGGATCAGGGTACATAAGGTAGCCTTGTGCGACACGGATGGGGAAATTCCTTTTTATCCGGTGGTGCCTGAATTAAGCTCGACTCCGAATGTAGGTGCATCGTCGATGATGCGGTTTATGGAAGGGCTGAACGGCACTCCATTTAATCAGGAACTGGTGCAGGAAGAAATAACGGTAATTGGAACAAAACCGGATACGTGGGCTGCAGAAAATGGTGTGGAGCAAATAGACATTATGTGGATGGATGTGCAGGGCGCAGAACTGTTGGTACTAAAGGGAGCCGAACAACTTTTGAAGCGCACAAAGATCATTATGACAGAGGTGGGTCTGAAGCCGTATTATGAAGGCCACACGCTGAAGGCCGAAATAGACAGCTATTTGGCTGAACGGGGTTTTGTTGAATTGGAGGGTGCTTTTCAGTTGAATGGGTTTGACTATGAAGCAAACACCATTTACATCAGGAAATAGGTATAAAGCCCCGAAAACGAGCATTTATGTTGCTATACGGCAGACTTTGTGACCGAGGGGGGCTGTAGAAATGAGTAGCTTTTGACTTGTTTGCTGGATTTGTACGGTATAGCCGCTCATAGCCCCGAACGTACAAGGGAGTGACACAACGGACGATGCCACGGAGATATGTAGCCGGTGACAAAGAATTTATTTTTTTAGTTCGTTGTTACTGCATCCCCCCTCTGATATTTTCAGAAAATTTTAAGTATTTAGTACTCCCTCGGTTGGGTTGTTACGGTTATTTTTGCCATATAACACGTTGAAAAACGCCCGGTGCCGACAATTGGTTGACGGGCGGGCTATATTTAGCTTTCGAATGTGTATGTTTGACGCAACGCAATGACAACGGCTGAGATACTAAAGAAGGTAAGGCGGATAGAGATCAAAACGAAGGGGTTGAGCAATCATATCTTCGCGGGCGAATATCACTCTACGTTCAAGGGCAGGGGGATGTCGTTCAGCGAGGTGCGCGAATACACCCCCGGCGACGATGTGAAGTTCATAGACTGGAACGTGACGGCACGTTTCTCTACGCCCTTTGTAAAGGTGTTTGAAGAGGAGCGCGAACTGATAATGATGTTGTTGGTGGATATCAGCAACAGTTCACTGTTCGGCACGCAGAAACAACTGAAGCGCGACCTCATTACAGAGTTGGGTGCGGTGCTGTCGTTCTCGGCCACTACCAACAATGACAAGGTGGGGGTCATCTTCTTCAGCGATAAGGTAGATAAGTACATACCACCCAAGAAGGGTAAGGGGCATATATTGCGCATCATCCGCGAGCTGATAGCGCTGGAACCGGCACAAAGCAATAGCGAGACAAATGTGGGCGCGGCGCTGGAGTTTCTGAACAATGTGATGAAGAAGCGCTCCATCACTTTTCTGCTGAGCGATTTTGTTAGCAAGCCCTACGACCATGCGCTGCAACTGGCCGCACGCCGTCATGACCTTGTGGGCATGCACGTATATGACAAGTATGACCGCGAGATGCCGAAGGCCGGCCTTGTGCAGGTGATGGACGCGGAAACGAAACAACACTTCTGGATAGATACCGAAGACAAGCAGGTGAAGTATCAGTACGAGTCGGCGTTTGATCAGCGCTACAAGTACTGTATGCAGGCCTTCAGGAAGAGTGGTGCATCGCTGATGCATGTGCGCACCGATGAGGATTATGTGAAGATACTGCAGGGGTTCTTTAAGGGGCGTTGACCTCTCCCCGGCCCTCTCCGAGGGAGAGGGAGGTGTTTTGGGTGGGGATAAAATGGTAATAGGTTAAAGGGTTAATAGGTTGTGTTGTGTGGCGGTGTGGTTTTGGGGGTGTGAAAGACAAAACAAAAAATGGAAACTGAAAAGAGATTCAATAGTATGAACGGATGCGGCAGTGCTGCAAGGGCGCTGCTGTTGCTGGTTTTGTTGCTGTGGGGGCAGGGCGCTATGGCGCAGCCCGATGCCACTGCTACTGCGCGCATGGATGCCCGCCAGATAGTGGTGGGCGACCAGGTGCGTTTGTTTCTGGAGGTGACGAACAAACCCGCCGCAGGCAGGGTAGAGTGGACCACTATCCCCGATACGTTCAATCATCTGGAGGTGGTGGAACGCGGAAAGATTGACACCATAACCGCCGGCGACCGTGTTACGTACAAGCAGCGGCTCATCATCACGGGTTTTGATTCGGGCGCGTTCAAAGTGCCTTCGTTCGTGTTCCCGGCAATTGCTACCAATGGCGACCCCTATACTATTCAGACCGATTCTTTTTTGCTGACCGTGCAGACGGTGGCTGTAGATACCACGCAGGCGTTTAAACCCATTAAAGGCGTGATGGAAGTGCCCTGGGATTGGCGCGACTATATCTGGTATTTTGTTGGCGGGGCGGCACTGCTCATTGCCATCATAGCGCTGGTAGTGTACCTGGTGCGCAGGCCCAAACCCGTGCCTGTGGTGCCTGAGGGACCTAAAGAATCGCTGCAGGAAAAAACACTGCGCCTGCTGCACGAACTGGAGACCAAACAACTGTGGCAGAACCAAAAGGTGAAGGAATATTATGTGGAGCTTACCGATATAGTGCGTACCTATATAGAAGAGCGTTTTAACACGCCTGCAATGGAACTGACGACTGATGAGTTGCTGTATAAGGCGCAGATGCACCGAGAGCTGCAGCCGCATCACGCGCACCTCAGCACCATACTCACCACTGCCGATCTGGCTAAGTTTGCCAAGGCGCAGCCGCTGCCTCAGGAACACACCATGGTCATGAGCAAGGCCATAGAACTGGTAATGAATTCGAAACCTGTTGTAACTGCTACACCCAACCCAACCGAGCCGACTGTATGATGAATTTGATGGACTGGAAGCACATGACGTTTGCCCATCCGTGGTTTTTCGGGTTGCTGCTGCTGATACCTGTGATGATATGGTGGCAAATGCGCAGCAAGAAGAATGATAACCCCGCCATGCGCCTCACTACGCTGGGCGGTATCAATCCGGCTATGGCAGGCGGTAAGGCCCGTTTGCGCCCTGTCCTTTTTGTGTTGCGCGTGCTGGCATTGATCAGTCTTATCGTTGCACTGGCGCGTCCACAAAGCAGCAACACTACCGAGAACGTAGATAGTGAGGGCATAGACATGGTGCTGAGTATGGACGTATCGGGTAGTATGCTGGCCGAGGATTTTAAACCTAATCGTATAGAAGCAGCCAAGGCGCAGGCGCTGAAGTTTATAGACCAGCGTCCCACCGACAGGATGGGTCTGGTGATATTTGGCGGTGAGAGTTTTACAATGTGCCCCATTACAATAGACCACAGCGTACTGAAGAATCAGGTGAATCAGATACGCAACGGCATGGTGGCCGATGGTACCTCAATAGGTATGGGGCTTGCCACGGCTGTGGACAGATTGCGCAACACCAAGGGCAAAAGCCGTGTGGTAATATTAATGACCGATGGTGTGAACAACACAGGTATCATAGACCCCAGCACCGCGCTGGAGATAGCCAAGGCCTATAAGGTGCGTATTTATACCATAGGTGTGGGCAGTATGGGGCAGGCACCTATGCCGGTGCAAACCCCGTTCGGCATACAGAAGCAGATGGTGCCGGTGGAGATAGATGAGCCGCTGATGAAGCGCATGGCCGCTGAAACGGGTGGTAAATACTTCCGCGCCACAGGCAACCGGTCGCTTTCCAGCATCTATGACGACATAGACAAGATGGAAAAGACCAAGGTGGATATCACCTCGTTCAAACACTATTCCGAATTATTCTTCCCGTTCGCCCTGCTGGCAATTGTGTTTTTGCTGGCCGAGATGGCCCTGCGTTATACCTGGTTCAGGAGTATAACGGGGTAGTTGACCATCATCCCAACGGTTTTAGCTAACATTTTGTCTTGTGTATACGCCATACAAGAGAAGGTGTTGTGTTTACATATAATAATTACGCCAACTATTAACTAAATGCAATATTTTCCTGTTCCTGAAGGGGTGGGATGCTTATAAAACATCGTTTTTTAGGAAAAGGATTGTATGGTATAAAAAAAATGTTATTTTTGGAGTTACTAATTATCCTGTATAACTATATATAGATTTTTTTAATTATTTGATATGAAAAGAAGTTTTATCGGATCGATGAACGGTATTGCAAAGATGCTGTTGTGCAGTGTTCTTGTTATGCTTAGTGTGATCAGCGCTCATGGCCAGGCCACAGTAACCGCTACAGGCCTGGGCCCCGGCCCTACGGCATACACCTCGCTTCGTTTGGCGTTCAACGCGATCAATGCAGGTACGCACACGGGTGCTATCACCATCACTATTGGTGCCGCGGGTACTAATGAAGGTGCGACACCTGCGGTATTGAATGCCCCGACGGCCCCTGCCAGCTACACATCGGTGCTGATAAAGCCCGCCGCGTCAACTACACCAACGATACAGGGCAACATCGCCAACAACGCGGTGATTCACCTGTTTGGTGCCAGCAACGTAACGATCGACGGCTCTAACACCGTGGGCGGCACCACAAAGGACCTCACGATCCGTAACACAACTTTCACAGCAAACTCATCGGTACTGCGTTTTGGTAACAACCCTACATTGGGTGCTACCGGCAATACCCTTAAGAATATCAACTTCCTGCAGTCGGGCACTACCATTGGTATCGCTGTTACATCAGGAAACGGATCTGCTGCGCTGTTTGCGGCAGCTACAGTAGCCAACAGTAACAATACGATCCAGAACTGTTCATTCTCTCAGGCGCAGACAGGCATTTATGTGTTTGGTAATGCGGCTCCGGCAGTTGATGACAACTGGGTTGTTACCGGCAATAGCATGACGAATCTGGGTTTTACAGGTGCCCATCTGAACAATACATCTAATGCCCAGATCACCAACAACGTGATCGATAACATCACCATCAACGGTACTACACAGGCAGCAGGTATCACACTCTCATTTGTTGGTACCAACGCTACTATATCGGGCAACAAGATCAGCAATGTCTCAAACACTTTTGCCGGTGCGTCACCCGCGGCAGAGGGCATTTTCCTCAGCGTGAACGCGGGCGGCAGTGTGAACGTTTTCAACAACTTTATTTCGAATATTACAGGTGTTGGTAACGCTGTCCTCATTAACAATGGTCATGGTATCCTGGACAACTCCGGTGGTACTATCAATTGCTACCATAACTCAGTGAACATGTCTGTTAGCCAGACGAATGCTACCGGTACTTCGGCGGCTTTCTGTGCCAGCGGCACTGCTACAGGACCAATAAACCTGAAGGACAATATTTTTGTGAACACACAAACAGTAGGTGGTTGTTATTCTGTGTACTCGGTGATCGCTGCGGCAAGTTTCCCCGGTATGGACTATAATGATTACTTCGCTACATCGGGTAACCTCGGCTTTGTGGGCGGTATTGCGCGCACCACGCTTGCAGCAATGCAAACGGGCTTCGGTAACAACCTGAACTCACTGAACATCAACCCTGTGTTTGTGTCCAGCACCGACCTGCATCTGCAGATCGTGGCTCCTAACTTCCCGTTGGCAGCCGGTACACCGATAGCAGCTCCTGCTATCACTACCGATATTGATAACGTGAACCGCAGTGCTACTGCTCCTACTGTAGGTGCACATGAACTCGCCAACAAAGTAACGTACACCGTAAAAGGTAACAGCTGTAACAGCCTGTTCGATACATTGACACCTGTAGCAGTTCAGTCGCCTGGTGGTGTGGCATTGGCCGGTCCACTGATGACGCGTCTTTACTATCGCAAAGGCACAGGCCCATGGGTGAGTGTAGCGGGCACGCCACTCACCGGTAGCACGGCTACCATCAGTAACTGGCGTTGCATATTCGATTACTCTTTGTTGGGTGGTGTTACTGCCGGCGATGTGATCCAATACTTCGTTATTTCGCAGACAACCACAGGTACTACTTTCGGTTCTCCTGAAGCGGGTCTTTCGGCTGTGGACGTAAATACGATCACAACTCCGCCAACCACTCCAAACTCATTTACTGTCAACGCTGTTACACTGAATGGTCTTACGTTGAGCAATCAGGTGTGTTTCAACCCTGCTATCTCAACACCTGTACCATATACTTATTCGGGTACAACGGGTGCGCCTAACCAGTACATGCTTACATGGTCGCCGGCGGGTCCTGTGCCTCAGCCAACATTTGCGGCTCTGCCTGCAAGCCCGATCATTGCAAACGTGCCTGCAGCACTGCCTGCTGCCAGCTTCTTCGGAACACTGGTTGTAAGGAACTCAACTACAGGTTGTGCTACAACATATAACCTCACGCTTACGGTTAACCCTACTCCGGCTGCCATCAGCGGATTGCTGACCGTATGTGCAGGTACATCTACTACACTCAGCAGCACCTCTACGGGTGGTACATGGTCGAGCGGCACTACGTCAGTAGCAACAATTGGTCTGGCTACGGGTGTGCTGACAGGTGTGAGCGGTGGTACTTCCAACATCACTTACCAACTGCCTACAGGTTGCCGCACCTTTGCAAATGTTACTGTGGTAACGCCTCCGGGTGCTATCACCGGTCCTGCATCTGCATGTCCTAATCTCACCATGTCATTGTCAAATGCTACTCCGGGTGGTTCGTGGTCCAGTTCTAACCCAACGGTCGGTACAGTTGATCCATCTACCGGTGTTGTTTCAGGTATATCACCCGGTACATCAGTTATCTCTTATTCTATCTCAGGTTGTTCTCCCGTACTCAGGGTCATCACAGTAAACCCGACACCGAATGCTATTACAGGTCCGCTGTTCCTGTGTGAAGGAAAGTTCGACACACTGAGGACCACTTCTACAGGCGGTACATGGATCAGCGGAAGCCCGCTAATAGCTTCTATCGGATCAACTACAGGTATCTACACAGGTGTTTCAGGTGGTAGCGCAGTTATCACTTACCGATTCACCGCAACAGGATGCATACGCACTAATACGGTTACTATCTTCCCTGCAGCTGGCCCAATTCTTGGCGGTCCGGTTGTATGTCAGGGTCAGTCAGTTACACTAACAAATTCGATCACTGGTGGTACATGGCAGAGCAGTTTGCCGGGTATTATTCTGGTGGGTTCTACATCGGGTGTTGCTACCGGTTTGGCTGCTGCAGGTGCGGTGACGATCACTTATACAACGCCTAACGGTTGTACCACTACCGCGCCTATGTTCATAAGCACGGCACCAACAACTATTTCCGGTACTAATACAGTTTGTTCGGGCCACACCATCACGCTTACCAATGGTACTCCGGGTGGTACATGGACCTCAAGCAACCCTTCTGTCGCTACAGTAGGTGCTTCAACCGGTATTGTTACAGGTGTTGTGGGTGGCACAGCTACTATCTCTTATGCAACATTGGCTTGTAACGCGGCTGTATATACAGTAACAGTGCGTCAGTCGCCGCCACCAATAACAGGTGGTATCACAATTTGTGACGGCAGCTCTACGACTACCGTGTTCAATGCGTCTCCGGGTGGGGTATGGACAATAGTTGGTCCTGCATCTATTTCATCAACTGGTTTTATTACCGGTCTTACCGTAGGTGCGGTGAACGTGGTTACGTACACTATGCCAAATGGCTGTGACGCACGCGCGCCGATCATCGTGGATACACTGCCTGGTATTATCTCAGGTCTCAACAGCATCTGTCCTGGTCGCACAACTACCATGACCACTTCATCTACAGGTGGTGTATGGAGTAGTGCCAACTCCCTGATCGCGTCAGCGGTAGCAGCTACCGGTGATGTAACAGGTGTTAGCACAGGTTCTACAACCATCACCTACACAGCTATTTCAGGTTGTTATCGTACGAAGCCTTTCACAGTAACCAATCCTGTGCCGCTTTCAGTAACACTCACACGCACTCCGTCAATGGATACTCTGTGTAAAGGTGTTCCTGTTACCTTCACAGCACATGGTGTGAATGGTGGTGCGGCTCCTAAATATGAATGGCAGAATCATGGACTGAGTTTTGATACGGCTACTGTTTATGATAGTGTGTTCACGTACACACCGAACCATGGCGACGTGATCAGGGTATTCCTGTTCAACAGTCTGGATATCTGCTCTGCACCAACTCCTGCTTATGTAGATATGGCGCTCAACGTTTATCCTAACGTAGCTCCGGTTGTCAACATCACTACTTCTGCTCCTACAGCAACGATTGGTGGTGAGACTTACACAACCGGCAACTATCTTGGTCATATCATCACCTTCAACTCACTGGTGACATCGGGTGGTACTGCCGCCACTTATCAGTGGATGGTTGATGGCCAGCCTATTGCAGGTGCTACGAACAACTCATTCACACGTGCCGTTTATGACAACGACACTGTGTACTGTATGGTGAATGGTAATCCTCCATGTGAGACCGGTTCTATAGGTACAAGCAACAGGATCATCATCATAGGCGACTACCTGGAAGTGAACACACCGGTTGATAAGATCAACTCTCTGAGCCTGTTCCCTAACCCTAACACGGGTAACTTTACCCTGAGCGGCACTGTGAACAACGCGAGCGGCACTATCTCTTACGAAGTAGTGAACGTACTGGGTCAGGTGGTTCACAAAGGAACAGCAGTGGCAAAAGGTGGTGTGATAGAACATCAGGTGAAAATGGACAAAGGAATTGCCAATGGTACCTACATGCTGCGCGTGAGCGGTGGCAACGACCAGAAGGTGTTCCACTTTGTAATAGGTGATTAATCCACGATCTTAAAATGGTTCAAACGGGCGGAGCAATTGCTTCGCCCGTTTTCGTTTCGGGTATCAGGCAAAAAAAATCCCCGGTACCTGTGGGCACCGGGGATCTATGGTTGTTTCGAAGATAGTTAATTAGAAGCGCTCCAGACCGTTGAAGAAGAAGTTGCCTTCGATCGCCGCGTTCTCATCGCTGTCAGAACCGTGAACCGCGTTCTCACCAATAGATGCTGCGTACTTCTTGCGGATAGTACCTTCTTCTGCCTGTGCCGGGTTGGTAGCACCTATCAGCTTGCGGAAATCAGCAACTGCGTTGTCTTTTTCCAGGATAGCTGCCACGATAGGGCCGCTGCTCATGAATTCAGTCAGTTCGCCGTAGAACGGACGAGCCGCGTGAACTTCGTAGAATTTCTCAGCCTGCTGCTTAGAGATGTGGAGGTATTTCATGGCTACGATGCGGAAACCTGCACCGTTGATCATCTGAAGGATGTTGCCTATGTTGCCGGCCCTTACTGCATCCGGCTTGATCATTGTAAATGTACGATTGGACATGGATTGTTATTTGAGGGTGCAAAAGTAGGGCAAAAATCGGTGTCATACGCATGATAAATGTTAAAATGATTGGCCAAATCGATTGATAATGTGTCCCGTTTGAGGAGTAGTGCATCGAAAAGGTGGTGGTCCGGTCGTTCCATATATTTTCTGTTTTTTACATTTTACCTTTGTCATAACACGGGGAAACCATATTTTTGCAGCCCCAAACAACGGCCGTCTTACCTCCGGCTGAGAGGGGGAAGACACAATGCTGCCGATACAAGACGCCTTTCCATTACTGAGTGGTCCGAAGAATATATTCATCACTACACATCATAAACCTGATGGTGATGCCATTGGCAGCATGCTGGGGCTATATCATTACCTTGTAGCAAAGGGGCATACCGTAACTGCGGTATCGCCGAGTGAAGTGCCCGATTTTCTGAGGTGGATCCCCGGCAACGACAAACTTATCAATTTTGAAGATACACCCGACAGGGCTATCGCTGCCATAAAAGGGTGTGACCTTATATTCTGTGTCGACTTCAACGACTTCAGCCGCACCAAGCATATGGAGCAGTTGTTGCAGGAAGCGCCGCAGCCCAAGATGCTGATTGACCATCACCTCTTTCCCAAAGACGTATGGGACTATGGTGTGAGCATACCATCCAAGAGCAGCACCTGCGAAATGGTGTATGACTTCATCAATCTGTGCGGCGACAACGCGCTCATAGATCAGAAGATAGCGAAGAGCCTTTACACAGGTGTTCTTACCGATACGGGTTCTTTCAAGTTCCCGGTTACAACACCGTCGGTGCATCGCATGATAGCGGATCTGCTGGAACGCGGCATCAACCATACCGAGATACACGAGCATATCTACGATGCATGGAGCGAGAGCAGGATGCGTTTTCTGGGGTATGTCCTCATTGAGCGTATGGAGATCTTCCGCAAGTACAACGCGGCACTCATCACCTTGTCACGCAAGGACATGAACCTTTTCAATGTGCAGAACGGCGATACTGAGGGACTGGTGAATTATCCGCTCAGCATAGCCGGTATTAAATTCTCAACGCTTATTACCGAGAGGGGAGATGAGATTAAAATGTCTTTCCGCAGCAAGGGATTATTTGATGTGAGCAAGTTTGCCGGACTGTATTTCGAAGGCGGCGGTCACTTCAACGCGTCCGGTGGCAGGTCTAAAGCCTCGTTGACGGAAACAGTTGATTATTTTAAGAGAATTTTGTCGGATATTCACCCAAAATAATACGAACAACAAAAAGCAAATAATAAAAATTCAAACAAACATGACAACCAGGATCATTACAGCAGCGTTATTGGGCGCAGCAGCTATAGGTTTCAATTCCTGCAAGAGCGGTGGAGACCTTAAGACCATCAAAGGAATTGAATACTCAATTTTAAAAGACAAAGAGGGCAAGAACGCTGTAATAGGCGACATCGTTGAATTCAACCTGGTTGCGAAATGCGATACTACTGTCATTAACGATACATGGGCGCAAGGCCGTCCGGCTGTGAACCGTGTTGATTCGGTACGCAACAATTCCGACCTCATGGCCATCCTGCCATTCCTTTCTGCAGGTGACAGCGCGGTTGCTTATATCTCTTGCGATTCTATCCTGAAATCTATCCCTGCCGAGCAGCTGAGTCAGGTGCCATCATGGATGAAAAAGGGCAAGAAGATCGAGATCCGTATGTCTATCATTTCTGTAAAGAGCGAGAAAGACTACCGCTCTGAAATGGAAGCGAAACAAGCTGAGGAAATGAAGAAGATGGAAGAAGCGAAAGCAGCGCAGATGCCTGTTGACGACAAGATCCTGCAGGAATATTTCACCAAGAACAACATCAAAGCTGAGAAAACAGCTTCAGGTCTGTACTACACTATTCAGAAGCCGGGTTCAGGTGCTCAGATCCAGAAAGGACAGAAAGTGGATATGATGTACACCGGAAAAACGCTGGATGGCAACATCTTCGATTCTAACCAGGATGCTGAAGTTGCAAAGAAAAATGGTCACGACGCGAAGCCGCTTACATTCATCGTAGGCATGGGTCAGATGATACCGGGTGTGGACGAAGGTGTGGCACTGTTGAAGAAAGGTGCTAAGGCAACGCTTTACTTGCCTTCGCCTATCGCTTACGGTCCTCAGAGCCCTAATCCGTCTATTCCTGCAAACGCGGTGATGATCTTCGAAGTTGAGATCAGCGGTGTTTCTGCCGGCGAAGAGACCAAGTAACTTTTAACAGTTTGGCATTTATACCTTAACTATATTTACAAGAAACGTATTTTATCAAATGAGATCAACATTCAGAAAAACCCTTGTGCCGCTGGCTATAGCGCTGGGACTGGCCAATAGTTCTGAAGCGCAGGACAAAGGAACGAAGCTGAAAGACGGCTTTACTCAGTTGCCCAGCGGTCTGGAGTATAAGGTTGTAAAACAGGGTAAAGGCAAGCGCAAAGCTGCCGCGGGAGACCACGCCGAGATGTTCATTCACGTGTACCTCGATGACAGTACCATCTTCGATTCAAGGAAGATGTACAATGCCACCAAGCCGGTGCCTGTTACGATCCAGAGCCCCAAAATGAATGGCGACCTGATGGAAGGTTTCATGTTGCTGGTAGAAGGTGACAGCGCTATTTTCCGTGTGCCTATCGATTCTATGGTGAAAGGTGGTGCGCCGTCAATGCCGGGCATGAAGCAGGGTGTTGGCCAGAAAATGAGGTATGAGGTGCAGGTGGCTTCTGTGCGTTCTGAAGAAGAAGACAGGAAGCTGAATGAGGCAAATGCAGCCAAGCAGAAAGGCGTTGATGACAAGGCTATTCAGGACTATCTGAAGAAGAACGGCATCAAGGCTACCAAGACAGCTTCAGGTCTGTACTATTCTGTACAAAAGCAAGGTACAGGTGCCAACGCGGTTGCCGGTCAGACTCTTTCTGTGAACTACACAGGTAAACTGCTGAACGGAAAAGCGTTTGACTCAAACACTGATCCTGAGTTCAAACACACCGAGCCTTTCAAAGTAGAGATAGGCAAGGGGGCAGTTATCAAAGGATGGGACGAGGGTATGCTGAATTTCAACAAGGGTACCAAAGCAACTCTGTACATACCATCCGGCCTCGCTTACGGTGCACAGGACAGAAGTCCGCAGATTCCTGCCAACTCGGTACTGGTGTTTGAAGTAGAGATACTCGATATCACCGATGCGCCTAAACAGCTGAGTGCAACTGAACAGGCAAAGATGGATGACGATATGTTGAAAGAATACTTCGCCAAGAACAATATCAAGGCCGAGAAAACAGCATCAGGTCTTTATTACTCCATCACGCAGAAGGGTCTTGGCCCCAACGCGGCGCCGGGTAAGAAAGTAACCATGAACTATACCGGAAAGACAATGGACGGTAAGGCTTTCGACTCAAACCTCGATCCTAAATTCGGTCATGTTTCTCCGTTCCCGTTCACATTGGGTGTCGGACAGGTGATCAAAGGTTGGGATGAGGGTATTCAGATGATGAACCTCGGAACTAAGGGTGTGTTGTACATTCCTTCAGGCCTGGCGTATGGTCCTCAGAGTCCTACTCCTGCAATTCCACCAAACTCAATTCTCATCTTTGATGTAGAAGTTGTGGGCATAGACAATTAATAGTTACAAGAAGTTTGATACATAGGAACGGCGCCGGAAACGGTGCCGTTCGCTATTACTGCCAATACCATCTCACTACATTTTTACCCCCGCTTCGTCGGTATTTTCTGAGAATAGCTGTTTACTTTGCGGTATGAAAAGAATGATCCCTGTTCTGATGATGTCATTGTGTGCCCTCACCGTCCGTGCCGGCCAATATACACATGCCGATACATTGCGGGGTAGTAATGGCAGCGGCCGCAATTGGTGGGATGTTACCCGTTATCAGTTGGATGTAAAATTTGACACAGCGGCACAGAGTATTGCAGGCAGTAACCAGATTTTCTTCAGAGTAACAGCACAGCCCGGCGACAGTATGCAGATAGACCTGCAGCAGCCAATGATGCTGGATAGTGTGTATGTAATGTCGTCATCCCGCACATCGGGAGGCGTGCGCAAGGCCGCGATAGTTCAGGAGGGTAATGTGTGGTGGGTGAAGTACCCGTTCAATACATTGAAGCAGGATAGTCTGTATTCGCTGCTGGCGTTTTACCATGGCACGCCGCGCAAGGCCGTGAATCCACCGTGGGACGGAGGGTTTAGCTGGAAGACGGACAGCCTGGGCAGGCAATGGATAGCTGTTTCCTGTCAGGGATTGGGGGCAAGCGTATGGTGGCCCTGCAAAGACGCGCAATGGGATGAGCCGGAAGACGGCATGATCAATTCATTTACCGTGCCCTTACCACTCACTTGCATCAGCAATGGCCGCAGGGTGGGCAACACACAGACAGATGGCAACACAACAACTACGTGGGTGGTGCGCAACCCCATCAACAATTATGACGTTACCTTTTACATAGGGCACTACGCTACCTGGCAAGATACTCTGAACGGAGAGAAGGGTGTTCTGGATCTGGACTATGCCGTGCTCGACTACAATAGGGATAAGGCTAAGGCGCATTTTGGGGTGGTAAAGACCATGCTGCGCGCGTTTGAATACTGGTTTGGTCCGTATCCTTTTTACGAGGATGGATACAAGCTGGTAGAGTCGCCATACCTGGGAATGGAACACCAGAGCGGCATAGCTTATGGCAACAAGTTCAGGATGGGCTACAAGGGCACCGACCGCTCCATGACCAGCCATGGCCTGAAGTGGGACTACATCATCATTCACGAGAGCGGCCACGAATGGTTTGGTAACAATGTGACTGCAAAAGATATGGCCGATAATTGGATACACGAGGGCATTACCTGTTACTCGGAGGTGTTGTTTACAGAATATACTGCCGGCAAAGAGAACGCGGCGGCATACAGCCGGGGATTGTGGGCACATATCAGGAACGACCAGCCTGTGGTGGCTCCTTATGGTGTGAATGATGAAGGTACCGGTGACATTTACGAGAAAGGAGAGGCCGTTATGCACATGATACGCGTAATGACCAACAATGACGATAAGTTCCGCAAAATGTTGCGTGGTCTTGGCAGGGAGTTCTACCACAAGACGGTTACCACTGCCGAAGTGGAGCAGTACATCGCAAAAACCACCGGGCTGGAGTTAGGCGCGTTTTTTAATCAATATCTGCGGGAAAAAGATGTGCCCGAACTGGAGTACTATATAAAGAATAAGGAGCTCAATTTCAGGTTCACCAATGTAGTGCCTGGTTTTTCATTGCCGCTCACTGCAACTGGCGGAGACAAAAAGGCTGCTGTAAAAGTGAATGGCGACTGGGCGAAGGTGGCGTGGGACGGTGGCTATGACGTCAATTTTTCTAAAGACTTCCTCATAAAATTGAAAAAATAGGAAGTACATTAGTCTGAATTAATTCAGGATATGGCGGCAAAAAAGCTGAAGACATCGACTCCAATGGCATCCACCGGCAAGGCCGAACCCGTAGCGGCAACCGGGCGGTGGTACATCTGGTTGCTGCTTGTGGTAACCGCAATTGTTTTCTCCGGTGTGGCCGGTCATCAGCTTACGTTCATTGACGATGATAAGTACATTATCACCAACCCCTACCTGCGCGATCTCAGCCTCAAAGGCATCGGTGCCATTTTTACCTCGTTCTACGAATACAACTATCATCCCCTCACCACGCTTACCTGGCTTTTAGAATATACATTGTTCGGGCCGGATGCAACCATCTATCATGTTGTCAATCTGATATTGCATCTGGCTAACGTATGGCTGGTATATCGGTTGGCGCAGCGTCTTAGCGGTAAGCAGAACGTTGCCCTGATGGTAGCGGCCTTGTTTGCATTGCATCCGCTGCATGTAGAATCTGTAGCCTGGGTGTCGGAGCGGAAGGGGCTACTCAGCGGTTTGTTTTACTTTATGTCTCTTCTGGCGTATGTGCGCTATGTGGACGGTAGTCGTCGCAAGGACCTGTTGCTGTGTTTTGTATGGTTCCTGTTTGCCTGTGCCTCCAAGTCTGCCGCGGTTACGCTACCGCTTGTGTTGATGGCAATAGACTGGTATCGCGGCAGGAAGATAACAAGTGCCTTGGTTGAGAAGATTCCTTTCCTTCTGGTCTCAGTTCTTTTTGGTGTGTTGGCAGTATTGTCGCAAAAGGCAGGCGGGTCCATGACAGATCTCCTTCCACAGTACGGCCTCGTTAACCGGATATTCTTGTTCACAGGTGGTCTGGCTTTTTACTTCGTTAAACTGGTCATCCCTTATCCACTATCGGCCATTCACTTCTTTCCAGATGTTTCGGGCGGGGCATTGCCCTGGTACTTCTACGCGTCTGTGCCGCTACTGGCAGCAATAGGGTGGGGTGTATGGAAAATGCGCTCAGGTGCCCGCGAGTTGCGCTTCGGTATGCTGTTCTTTCTGGCGGCAATGGTGGTGATGCTGCAACTGCTTCCCGTGGGTGGCGCGTATGCAGCCGAGAGGTATACTTACGTTTCTTACTTCGGTCTCTTCTATGCAATAGTTCAATGGGTGGATGGCGCAGGTTTCCGGGAGATCGGCCATAGGGTGCTGGCTGCGTTTTTGTTGCTCTTCGCATTTGTTTCGTGGGCCCGTGTCAGCGACTGGCGCGATACCGATTCTATACTCGGTGATATTGTTTACAAAAACGAGGGCAATTCACACAACTCGCTGGTGCATTACCATTGGGGGCAGTACTATACCTACAGGCAGCAATGGCCCGAAGCAGCCGACCAGTATTCACGCAGTCTGACCATCGATCCGCGCTACTTCCCTGCACTGCTGAGGCGCGGCGAAGCACTGGACGCCATGGGGCGCTACAAAGAAGCAATGGCCGACTATTCGGTAGCCCGCGGTATCAATGCTAAGTCCGCAGCCTTATACAACAACATGGGGTGGACACGTTTCGGCCTCGGCGATCCGGCTACTGCATTGTCGCTCATAGATACCGCTATCACACTCGATAGTAAGTTAGCTACAGCATACAACAATCGTGGCTGGATTAAACTGCAACTGAAAGACAGTGTAGCCGCGGTCAGCGATTTTGACGCTGCCATCCGTCTGCAGCCCGGTTTTGCGAAAGCCTACTACAACCGTGCATTGGTGAAGCTGTACCGCGGAGACGCTACCGGTGCTTTGGCTGATTATTCAACCATCATCCGCATGTACCCCAACGAGAGCCTGGCTTGGTTCAACAGGGGGCTGGTACACCTTCAGCTGCTGGATAAGCAGGCCGCTGCCCGCGACATGCATCGCGCTGCCGACCTCGGCAACAGAAATGCTGCTAGTATTCTCACTGCCGAACTGCGTGGCATGTGATTTTGTGCTATATTTGCACCTCAATCGTGTTTTTTAGTGCGTTTTTGGACTGTTCGCACCATTATTTCCGATGTAATACAATTTTATTTTTGCGTTTTAAATAATAAGCATTACCTTTGCAGTCCTTAAAAAAGTAGAATACATGGCAAACCATAAAGCAACCAAGAAGGACGTTCGTCAGAGTGAAAAGCGCCGTGAACGCAACCGTTACTACGGCAAAACGACACGTAATGCCATCCGTACATTGTTAGCATCTTCAGAAAAAGCAGTATCTCAGGAAGAGCTGAGCAAAGTAGTGTCTATGATCGACAAACTTGCTAAGCGTAACGTGATACACAAAAATAAAGCCGGTAACCTGAAATCAGGTATCGTAAAAAGGCTTGCTGCGGTAGCTTAAGTTACCCTAAGGACTTTATGCCGTCCCGTATCCGTATACGGGACGGTTTCTTTTTGTTTGCCGCATAGCAGCACTGTGTCCGTGGTGCAGGGCCTGTCTCGCTGCTATTGGCTTTTTCCCTTTCTTATTTCATACCTTTGCACCTCAAAACAGGTTCTTTTTTAGTTATGATCAGCCGCAGGAATATCCGTGTAAAAGTGATGCAGACGTTATATACGCTTTCGTCGCTGGAAACCGGTACTCAGGTGAATAAAGTTGCAGCAGCCAAAATTCTAGACGACAAACTGAAACAGGTAATGGACCTGTTCACTGCTTCAGTTCTTTACACAATACATATTGCTCAGTACGCCGACACGGATGCACGTATGCGTGCATCTAAGTACCTCACTACCGCCGACGACCTCAACGCCGACAGCCGCATTGCCCACAACAGCTTTATAGCCATGTTGAACGGAAATGCTTCTTTCGCCGCTCGCGTCAAGAACGAGAATATAGCCCGACTTATAGACGAGACCTATGTGAAGAAGGTATTCCAGCAATTGCAGAAGACCACCGAATACGAACAGTATGTGGCTACCCCGCAACACACCCCTGTTGCCGACAAGGCCATCATGCAGTTTATATGGGAGAAGCTGGTTGTGGAGAATGAAGACATGCAGTCGCACTTCACCGATGATCTTCCGGGTTGGGAAGACGACAGCGAGCTGATAGTGATGCTCATGCAGAACTTCTTCAGGGGCAACAGCAAGGTCGACTTTCAGAAACTCCTCTCGGGCGAGAAGCGAGAATACGCGCACGATCTGTTGCGTGCCGTTTTGGACCGCGAAGAAGTATGTCTGGAGCTAATATCGCCTAAGCTGGTGAACTGGGACAAAGAGCGTGTGGCCATGATAGACATGCTGCTGCTCCGTATGGGAGTGTGCGAATTCCTCTACTTCCCCACTATACCCACCAAGGTGACCATCAACGAGTATATCGACATAGCCAAACAATACAGCACCCCGCAGAGCGGACAGTTTGTGAACGGCGTGCTCGACAACATACTCAAAGACCTGCTCAAAGAAGACAAGATCGTAAAGACCGACAGACCAAAGAACTAACAGAACATAAAAACAGGAACGTAAAATGAAACGCTATCTTATTATCCCGGCACTACTACTCGCTGCTTGCGGCGGAAAGGATCAGGGCAGTAACGATAAGAACATATCTACCAGCCTGGTCAACAACCCTCACAGCGCATCCGGCCTCGATACCGTGGCCGCCGCGTCAAAACCCGTTTTGTCCTTTACCGATACGCTCCACAACTTCGGAACGATCAAAGAGAACGAATCGGTAAACTACGAATTCGCGTTCTCCAATACAGGTAAAACGCCCCTCATCATCACATCCGCGTCGGGCTCATGCGGTTGCACCGTACCCGACTTCCCCCACGAACCCATTCTGCCCGGACAGGCAGGCACTCTGAAGGTCACCTTCAACTCGGCAGGCAAGCCGGGCCACCAGGAAAAATCGGTGACCATAGTGGCCAACACCCTGCGCAACATACACATGCTCTACATTCAGGCCGATGTGCAGCCAAAACAGTGACAAACCTTTTTTCAGTATATAACAACCACAATAAAATGCAATTCACTACAAACACATTGTTCTTACAGGGCGCACCCGCACCGGGTGGCGGATTGATGCCGTTCTTCTTCATCGGTATGATCGTCGTGATGTACTTCTTCATGATACGCCCGCAGGCTAAAAAGCAGAAAGAAGCCAAGAAATTTGCCGATGAAATGACGTCCGGCGAAAAGATCGTTACTATTGCCGGCATTCATGGCACCATCACCCGTGCCAATGATGACGGTACCCTGCAGATCGAAGTAAGCCGCGGTTCTTTCATGACCATTGAGCGCTCTGCCGTTTCTATGGACATGACCAAGGAAGCCCGCAAGAGGGCCGGCGTAGCCACTACCGAGGCAGCTAAGTAATTCTCAACCAACGAAACCTACACGCCGATGCTCAAAGTTGGTATCACAGGTGGAATAGGATCTGGTAAGTCAGTCGTATGCCGGGTGTTCGAAACACTCGGCATACCTGTATTTAGTGCCGACGATGCCGCCAAACACGTCATGCAGCACGATGCCGCCCTGGTGGCCGCCATCAAGGCACTGCTCGGCGATGTGTACACCAACGGCCGTCCCGACCGCGATCGCATCTCGGCACTCGTTTATAACAATACCGCACTACTGCAGCAGCTCAACGCCCTGGTGCACCCCGCCACCATAGCCTATGCCAACGAGTGGATGGCCCGCCAGCAGGCGCCCTACGTCATCAAAGAGGCGGCTATCTTCTTCGAGAGTGGCAGCAACAAGGGCATGGACGTGATGGTGGGCGTCTCCGCCCCGCACGCCCTGCGTGCCGCTCGCGCCATGCAGCGCAGCCACCTCACTGCTGAGAAGGTCCAGGCCATCATGGACCGCCAGATGGACGACGACCAAAAGATGCGGCTCTGCGACCACATCATCATCAACGACGACCGCACCGCCGTGCTGCCACAGGTACTGCACCTGCACCACCTCTTTCTGCAGCAGGCCGCCCGCACCGTATAGCCGCTCCCCTCATAAGGCTATCAGTAAAAACAATGTCCGGCGGCGGGTGCTCACGCTATATTTGCCGTAAATAAAAATTACAAGCACATGAAACGCAATGCAACTGCCGTATGGAACGGCTCAGGCAAAGAAGGAAACGGAACCGTTTCTACTCAGAGCACCGTACTCACAGGCGCTCAGTACTCCTACAAAAGCCGTTTTGAAGAAGGCGTAGGTACCAACCCCGAGGAGCTCATCGCGGCTGCGCATGCAGGCTGTTTCTCTATGAAACTGTCGTTTGTGCTGGGCGCTGCAGGCTTCACACCAGACAAGATCGAAACATCTTGCGACATCACCCTCGAGGCCGGCGCGGTTACTACCAGCGACATCAAGGTAACGGCTTCTGTGCCGGGTATCACTGCCGAGAAGTTTCTGGAGTGTGCCAACGATGCCAAGGCAAACTGTCCTATATCAAAACTGCTCAACTGCGACATCACGCTGCAGGCCACACTGGCATAGTAGTTTCGCTATAACGTCTTTACCAACGGCGCCTTCCCTTGCGGAGGGCGTTGTTGTTTTTGGGGGGTTAAGACATCATCTTCTCCAGCCTGCGGAAGCTTTCGGCAGGTGGCGCGCCCTCCCACAGTATCCCGTAGATAACCGATGCCATAGGGATAGCAATGTTGTACTGGCCCGATATCACCTGCATCCCCTTCGATGCGTAGTAGCCCTCGGCCACCATGTTCATCTCCAGCGTTGCGGCCTTTACCGTATAGCCCTTGCCTATCATGGCGCCAAAGGTGCGGTTGCGGCTGTGCAGCGAATAGCAGGTCACCAGCAGATCGCCCAGGTAGGCGCTGGTGTGGAAGTCGGGCTTTTCGTTGGATGGGTGCACCTGCTCAAAGTGGCGTTGCAGAAAGCCATACATCTCGCGATAGCAGTTGGTGGCATACACACTCAGGAAGTTGTCGCCATAGTCAAGCGAGTGGGCTATGCCTGCGCCTATGGCATAGATGTTCTTCAGCACCGCGGCAAACTGTGCCCCCCATATATCATGATTGCAGGTGGTGTTGATGTAGCTGTTGGCAAACTTGGCTGCCACATCATGCGTCAGCTCGTCGTTAAGGCCCGAGAACGTAAGGTAAGACAGGCGCTCGAATGCTACTTCCTCGGCATGGCAGGGACCCGTTATGGACACATACTGCTCCTTCGGAAAGCCGAACTGCGCGGCCATATAGTCGTTCAGCAGTTGGTTGGCACCCGGCAATATGCCCTTCAGGGCCGATATCACCTTCTTGGTGCGCCACACCTCTGCCGGCACCTGGTTGATCACGTCCAGCGTGTAGGCCGACGGGACTGCTATGATCAGCGTATCGCATTGCTGCATCATGGCGTGCAGGTCCTTGGTAGGCCATATAGTATCGGGCATAAAGCGCACCGATGTGAGGTAGTGCGGGTTATGGTGCCTGGTGCTGAGGCTGGTTATCGCCTCGTCGTTGCGCACCCACCAGTGTATCTTACGGCCGTTGTCCGTCAGTATCTTGGCCAGTGCCGTGCCCCAGCTTCCGTTTCCTATTATGCCTATTTGTCCCGTCATGTGCCTAGCGGTAGTTGGGTGTAAAAATAACAGTTAATCTATAAAGTAGGGTAGCGTCAGCCCTCGGTGCCTGTGGGGGCAGGGGCATCGGGCTTACGTTTGTAGAAGAAGAACAGCAGCGCGCCGGTCACTATCAGCACTACCGATAGTATCTCGGCCTGCGTTGGGTGCATAAAGCCCCAGTCATACTTGTAGTTCACGCGCACCTTCTCTACCAGAAAGCGCTCCAGTCCTGCCAATATCAGGTACAGGCTGAAGACCTGCAGCGTGCCTGTGAGGCGCTTGCGCACCGCCCACATAAAGGCAAACAGCAGCACACAGGTCACCGCCTCCCATACCGATGTGGGGAACACGCTCACCGGCAGCACATTGCAGTACTCGCCCACGCAGCCGTGTATGGGCATACCCTCGTGGCCCACATTGTGCGGATAGTTCATCCCCACCAGCCAGCGGGGCAACCAATCGGGTGCCGGCACATGGGCCCATGGCGTGGTGCCTATCATGTGTTGGGCAAAGTCTTTATCGGCGGCCGTAGTGGCGGCGCGCAGGGTGCCATCGGCATTGCTTACGTAGGCGGTGTTGAAGATACCCCAGTCGCCATCGCCCGAGAAGTGACAGCCCAGCCTGCCCAGTCCGTAGGCCAGCATGATGCCGGGTGCTGCCGAATCGCACAGATGATCGAACGGGATCTTGTGTTTGCGGGCAAAGTAGTAGAATGCTGCCGTGGCCATGATGAGCCCACCAAGGAAGGTGAGCCCGCTCGATGAGGTGAGGCTTTCTATGGGGTTCTTTATAAAGTCGTCCCAGGTCTCCAGTGCGTTAAACACCTTGGCACCCACCAGGCCCGCCACCGCTGCCACTACCACTATCTCGGTGATGCGCTCGTGCGGGTACACCAGAAACTTCTTGATCACCGGCTCGGGCAGTTCTTCTTTCTTTTTCTCGGCATAGCGGGCATACCCCAGTATGGCGGCACCCAGCAGACCGGTAAGGAAGTTGCCCCCGGCCGAGAACAGGTAGCCCATAGGGTCTGGCGATATCTCGGCAAAGTGGCCGAAGAGGCCGCCTATTTTAAAGCCTAGCAGAAAACCCGTGATGGCCGATACCAGCAGATCGGTGATTGTAACTGGGCGGCCTACCTCCATAGTTTCCAGCTGGGGGTGCAGCAGTCCCATTTTTTCCTTGCGCTTCAGCTCGGATGATGTGGCCCATGCCGCCCCCAAGAACGACAGTGCCACCAAAAAGCCGAAGGTCTTGAACAGGCTCAGCCACTCCGGCATCTCTATTCCGGTTATGGCATGCAGCAGGTATTTAAAGTCGGGATACATGGGTGTAAAAGTAGGGTATTTGCTTAAAAGGAATTGGGAATTGGGATTGGGTTAGGAATTTGGAATTTGTGTTAATGACTTTATTGGTTTGGGGTGTGATTTGCCCAGCTGCTCTGTCAGACCACCCCTATCCCCTCCTTAGCAGGGGTAACTATATACGAGTTTACACTAATTATCCCGTAACTTTACTTTTAACTATATTTTGTTTGGCAATAAAATATACAAGCCCCATGGAAACATGGGGCTATTCTAATAATATTATTATCTTTGAAATGCCAAACAAACTATATATCATGAATTCACAGCAAAACCTTAAAAGAAGGGTATTGAGAATGTTTCCAGTAAGATTAGTTAAAGAGCATTTTAATCTAACAGGACACCAATCAGACGTGGTTAATGAAATTGTCGAAAAAAACACAATTAATTCTATATATACATTTGCGCTAAATAATGTAAGTAATACAAAGCAGCATGTTTATATTTATAATTACAGGATAGGTTTTAATGAAAATAATTTTGTAGTGCGCGACTTCCCATTGCCAGTTAACAGGCATTTTCGGGATGCCAATGGATATCATATACACTGCATGCCAATTGTAAAATTCAGCGCTACCATTAAAGATTTAGGTAATGGTTCATACACCGATGTTGTTATGAACTTTCCTCAACCTATTGTTATCACTGTCACAGGGTCACATGTGATAATCCGAGCGACAATTCTTGAAAAAAATGTAGGTTCTTATATTGCAGGAGGCAATTCAGAATCATTTAATGTAAGTAAGGATGTAGAGGATGATTTTACATCATATATAGTAGAGTTTTTTTCGGCAGCTAATTACCGCCCAACTATTTGCGATATAAATACCGGAATAAAGAGCTTGTGTGATAATAATATTCTTGATTTCAGGTCGCTAAAAGTCTTGAAGGTAGAATCAACTGCCACCGAGGTAATGCATGGAGAAAAGACATTCAAACAAACCTATCCTGATGAGTATGCCGCAACAATGCTGAATCCTTTAAGCAAGTCTATTTTTAAATACATTCCCGCAGATGATAGGTTATGCAGAAATTTTGCAGCAGACCCAAATATTGGCAAATTAAGCATAACTTTATTCCCTGAAAATCCACACCAAGTAAATAATTTGATTACTCAAATTTTAATAAACAACTAGCATGTCTTTTGTTGGTAAATTTATTGATAAAGAACAATCCGTGTTGAATCACATCAACCCTGATAAATTCTATGTTGAAAATATCCGTAGGTTTTACAATTTACCGCTAGGGATTACAAAATATTTTTGTGAAATGGCTGTAAAGCAGGGGTATTTCAACAAAAAATATGCGGTGCAATGCCCTTCTTGCGATAGACTAATAGATGCTTTTAGCGATATTTCTGAAATACCTTCACAAGTAAAATGCGATATCTGCGAACTAAACCAATCGGAGAACTTCATTTTTAGCAAAAGTCGGGTGAAGATTGTGGAATACTACCAACTAAACCGTGATAAATGAGTGCTACATCTGACAGAATTAGAATAATACGCACCATATTCACTATGATTTGGCAAAGCATATTTTCTACTTGCGTGCTAATAGCTTTTTTCATTGTATTGTTTAGATATTTAAATTGCCAAACAAATTTCGATCTACTTAAGTATAGTTCAATGGAAGCTTTTCTTGGGGCTACCGTATTTTTAGCTTTTAAATACTGGTTTCCAATTAAAATAGAAAAATAAATATTTCTAAAATTACACCAAGCAGTTTGTTTTGTGTAATTATCTACTATCTTTGTGTTGTCAAACGCAAAGAGATGATAAACTTTGAATTCAAATCGGTAATAGAACTTGTAAAGGCTTTTCCTACTCAAGAAGTATGTATTAAGCACCTTGAAGAACTGCGTTGGAATGGCAATGTAGTATCACCGTTTGACGCCACTAGCAAGGTTTATAAGTGCGCAGGCAACAAATACAAATGCAAGAATACAGGAAAATATTTCAACGTTTGCACAGCTACTTTGTTTGACAATACTAAGATTGAATTACCTACATGGTTTCTTGCAATCTATCTTATCACTAGCCACAAAAAAGGCATTTCATCTATCCAGTTAGCTAAAGACCTTAATGTTACTCAAAAAACTGCATGGTTCATGAACCATCGTATTCGTGCGTGTTTCGGCATTACTGATACAGATAACGAAGATGGCAAAGTAGGTGGTGGCGGTCAAATCGTTGAAGTTGACGAAACATACGTTGGTGGTAAGATGAAAAACATGCACCATAAGAAAAGAAGGGCTATTGGTCAAAAAGGCGCAAACGCTAACAAATCAATGGTTATGGGCTATTTGGTGCGTGGCGGTAACCTTAGGATGCAGGTTGTTACCGATAAGAAAACAATCTTTAAATCAGTACTTGAAAATGTAAATTCAGAATCGGTATTGCTTACCGACATGAACGGTTCTTACCACTACGCTAGTAATCACTTCTTAGCACACGAAACAGTTGACCATACACGCCAAGAATTTGTGCGTAATGGCACAATCCACACAAATAGCATTGAGGGTGTATTTTCAATGTTTGACCGCATGGTAATTGGTACATATCATTTCATTAGCCAAAAGCACATGCAGAAATACGCTAACGAACTCACATTCCGTTACAACAGCAGGGATATGAAAGAAAACGCAAGATTCACTTTGTTGCTTACAAATATGTCAAATCGCTTAACTTACAATACCTTAATCGCTAAATAATATGAGTAAAGAACTATCTAAAGTGCCTAAAGCCACATACCAAAGTGACGACCTTGACCTTAATGGATTTAAAATTTCATGCGCTGTACTTGAAGATGGGCGCAGAGTTTTGGTAAATAGAAGCCTTGCAACCGCATTTGGAATAAAGGGTTCTGGCGCCTATTGGCAAAAGAAAAAAGGCGAAAACGCAGAAAAAGGCGCTTTGCTTCCAGAGTATCTTTCTGCAAAATATTTAGAAAAATTTATTGAAGAGGATTTGTACATAAAGCTTTCAAATCCAATAGTTTACGAGAATAAACAGGGCGTAATTACAGAGGGGATGGAGGCTGAACTATTAGCCGATATTTGCGACATTTATGTAAAAGCAGGCGAAAAAGGCGCTTTGAAAACCAACCCTGAAATTGCACAGAATGCCTATAAAATGATTCTTGCATTTTCTAAATTAGGCATTAGGGCATTAGTAGATGAAGCCACAGGGTACCAAAAAGATAAAAATAGAGCGAAAGACGAATTGCAAAAATTCTTGACGCAGTTTATGCGCCCTGATGCAGCCGTATTAGTAAAAAGATTTGAAGACTCGTTTTTTGAAATGATTTATAAAATGAGGGGCTGGACGTGGAATTATACGCACCGACATCCAGGAGTAGTTGGAATTTGGATAAATGATATTGTTTATGAAAGAATAGCCCCGTTGGTTTTATCCGAACTTAGAAAGAAAAATCCAATAAAAACAGGCGGCGGGAGAAAAAATAGACACCATCAATTTTTGAGCGATGAATTAGGAGTCCCTAAGCTACTAAACCATCTAGCAGCAGTAGAAGCTTTAGGTAGAGCATCAGGCTTTGATTGGCATAAATTTATGGCGCTTTTGGACACAGCTTTCCCAAAACAATACCAACAAATCCCATTGTTTGATTATGAAGAAATAGCCCCCCAAAAACAAATAGAAGCGCCATTATCGGAATTTAATAAAAACCTATTGACAGCCATAAACTACAACCCTCCAAAAGAAAAAAACAAAAAGAAGAAATCAAAAGACGACAGCGCACCCGAATTACTTTAATAATAAATAGCCAGTTTAGCGATTTGCTATTTCTTTATAGTAGTTGGTGTAAAGTTGTATATAGTTACCCCTTAGCAGGAGGGGGACACCTCGAATGAGCGCTGTGTACTTAAAATGTGCAGCTGCAAATTGAGAGAAAGCTCCCCTCCCGGTAGGGAGTGGGATGCCATGAGAAAGCGAAGGCTTTCGAAGGGCTGGGGTGGTAGAAAAGCATCTACGGAAATATGAATGCGCCATCAGGGGCTGAGCGTTGTTTCTTTAATGGGCTTTTTGTGGCACTTGGGAATGGATCTGTTGCTTCCCGGTGCGCAGATTTTTTGTTTTTCTGGTGGTTTTGGTGGTTTGTATTGATTATCAGTTGTTTATGGTTTTTGGAGGCGGTTTTTGCTTCCCACCTGCTTCCCAAAACTGCGCAAAAACTGCGCACTTCTTCTCATCCCGATTGCTTTCGGGACAGGCTCGCTTCCCATCCGCTGTTGTTCTTTTCTTTTCTACAGCGAAGAACCAAAACCTGCCTGACCGGCAGGCAGGGAAAGCGCCGCCTTTTGCCAAATCGCTCCGCGTGGCAAAAGGTTAGCTCTACGCTGTTTCGCAGTTCGCTGTGCGGCTTCATGGCGCCGGCATCTTTCCTATCGTTTACCAGATGGTTTAGCTATGTACCTGTTCAACTTTTGTATTTCTATTAAGGACACGGTAACCACATCTACGGAAATATGAATGCGCCATCATGGGCTGGGCATCGTTCCTTTATTTGGCTTTTTGTGGCGCCAGGGAAGGAAGTTTCTGCTTCCCGGTGCGCAGATTTTTTTGTTTTTTTGGTGGTTTTGGTGGTTTGTGTTGATTATCAGTTGTTTATGGTTTTGGGAGGCGGTTTTTGCTTCTCACTTGCTTCCCAAAACTGCGCAAAAACTGCGCACTTTTGCGCACCCACTTCCCACCTGCCTAGTCGGCAGGCAGGTTTGCTTCGCAGGTGAGAAGCGTGCCATTTTCTTAATATGACCAACATGCCCCCCATTTTTGTCAAGTTCTATTCAAGTTACAGCCATGCATCAAAACCGGCAAAAGAATGTTTTATGATAGTGCGTTTTTGGGGGTATGATAGAAAATTGTTGGGTGGCACAAATGAGTATGAAGCGGGGTGCGAGGAAATTGAACACAACCAAAATTCACCCGTTGTTACTCTAATATTACCAAAAGACTATTTACTTTTATACAACCATCACCCGTGATACCATGAATAAGAAGATCCTGCAGAAGAAAGCGAATGCCTACAAGGTTATGTTCCTGGCGCCGCTTATCTATGTCAATAGTTCGCTGATGTTTAAAAGCGAGAACCGCTATGTCATTGCGTTTGCTGTTTGTTGCATTATATGCTGCCTCATTGCTGCAGTGCGGTATCTGCGCCCACGGCGTATAGCCCAACACGACGGCGCTACCTTGACGATATACGGCATACTCAATTCGCTGTCGTTGCGCACTGATGAGATCTCGTCTATAGAGGTAGAGAAGAATTATCTGTGTTACATTTTAGACCTGCGGAAGGTGACCATAAACGATAAAAGCCTGTACACCACCGAATTCGACATTGCCGAGTTTAGGCAGTTCATTGAGGGGGAAGGGTTAATTGGTTAAAGGGGTAAAGAGTTAAAAGGGTAATTGGTTAATAGGTGCCTACCGCACGTATGTCATCGTGAGCCCCGCCGAACGACTGCCTTCTGCCCCTGCCACCTGCTCCTCCCTTCTGCCCCGCCGAACGACACCTACTAAATTTCTTTTCAGTTTGTTATTTGTTCTTTTAAAACTTTTATATTTTTATCGGCACTATCACCCGCGAAGCCGAAAACGGGCACCACGAGTAGGCACCATTTTTTAACACCAATACCGAAAACATTCATCTCATCTTTTGCCCGTGTGCGGGCAAATAATCTGTAGCATGTTTACGCAAGCGAGACGCTTGTATGATATAGGACGAAGCGCGACGCTTCGACCAGATGGAGTTGACAAACTCAACTGGCGACCATATGAAGGTTCGCGACGGTTATATAGTTATACTATGGATGTAATGTATGCTTTTATTAATTATGCGGACTCCCCACCTGTTAACACAAAAGCGGTACAAGTGAAAATAACAAAATCGTAATTTATGAATAGGAGCAGCTTTGTTGGTAGTATAATGTGCATTGCATGTTGCCTGTCCGCAAATGCGCAGGTACAATATGAGGCCGGAATGCTGCTCGGCTTTCAGCACACTGTGGCTCGGCGCGGCCCGCTTCAAGCCACAAATGTGTCTGATGTGAAATTTCTGAAACCG
This sequence comes from Flavipsychrobacter sp., assembly GCA_016786565.1. GTDB lineage: Bacteria > Bacteroidota > Bacteroidia > Chitinophagales > Chitinophagaceae > Nemorincola. The sequence continues at coordinate 20,910 of JAEUVY010000034.1, read as the reverse complement.
TTTACGAGGTCAATCGGTGTACTGTTTGACATGAAGACACAACAAAAGAAGCTATTCTACGGTATTGAATTCATGAATGATAACAATGACTTTGGCTACAAGGCGGAATCGCATGATCTTAATACTTCGCCCGGCCTTAGCCTAACCAGCGGCAAGATGTCGTCGGGTGATTGGATTGACGTGTATAAAGGGGGCGTCCGAGTAGGGTACTATGTTTACAAGCGGCGAAAAATTGCCATCTCCGGGGTGGTCGTTCCATCGCTTGGGTATTATAATGCTTCTTTGCTTCTTGCAGACACAACCGGTAACAGTTCCTGGCGCAGAAATCTTGTGGAGATCCAATATATCACCTATCCGACCTGGCAGCGCCAAGGAATCTACTTTTTCTTAAAGAGCACGGTTGAAATACAATATAGCTGGACTCAACATTTTGCTACGTCCTTTATGATGTCATACCAACAAGGGTTCACTCCGTTTGTAATTGACACAACGAATATTGTGAGACCATACGAACTCACAGGCCCACAGGAGCATAAATACTGGACAAAAGTGAACGGTACTGCGCTCCAGTGGCATTTCGGATTTAAGTACATTTTTGGTTCTGTAAGGCGTAGTCGCAGTAGAGCATAGCAGTTTAGGGGTGGCCTCTTCGACCAAGTCTTCCTGGTCGCTGTTCTCCTGATGAGCTACACGCACCTGCCATATGGCAGCAGCAAACATTTTTAACGGCCATCACCGGCTTTTTCTGTATTATTTTTTACTTTCGCCCATCTGCCAATAACATGAAAAAAGAAAAGATCCACATAATATGTTTTTGTCTTTTTTTATTCAGTTGTAAGCCTGATAAGAACCCGGTACTCCCTCCTGCCGTAAATCCAAAGAAATTTACAGCTGAATTAGATAGAGATTTTACTTGGAAAGCTATAGTGCGGGAATATTGCCTGAACTGCAATCCAGTGTATGATAGTACTTACAATGAAGGGACTATAAGATTTTCTTTGGAAGTCTTAAACGATAGCACTCTTTATCGAGGAACTATCGATTATAACAAACTATCTAAAAACGACTTATTTCATTTTATTAGGCATGACGAACAGGAAAAGTATGTATACTTTGAATGTCTAGAGCAAATTTCATTTAGTCAGTCGTTGAAATATTACTATGATGAAAATAGGGTCGAGCTTACTTCTAAATTGGACTCAGCAGGAGTGAGGGGTATTGATATTCTTTACATCTCGCAATGATAAAGAGTTTTCGCCAGCCGTAGTCTTTACGTCTTACCAGCCGCCGTTCTCCTGATGGGCTATGCGCACCTGCCATCCGGCAGCAGCAAACATTTTTAACGGCCATCACCGGCTTTTTCTGTATTATTTTTTACTTTCGCCCATCTTGTAATAACATGAAAAAAGAAAAGGTTCTCATTATAGGTTCGGGCGGCCAGATAGGCGTGGAACTGGCACTGGCACTGCCCCACTCGTCCTGGTTTGCAACCAGGATGCTTCGGGTCAGCGTTTGTAACGCACGATTGAAACGTTACCTTTGAATGGTGCGGATAATTCTTTTGTTTCTTTGTTTTGTGGCCGTGCCGTCCGTAGCAGTTGCTCAAAATAAAAAAACGGCTGGCAGGATCATTGATACGCTCTATAAAATTAAAGAAGTCAATGAACGGTTTGCCTATGTAGAAAAGCAGAGTGGAGGTGAACGTCATCTTTCGTTTGTGTTTTTTACAAAGCCAACTAAGAAAGATCCTTATTATTGGGTGAAGGTGTTGGAGTATAATAACGTAAGTAATGTGACTCACTTTAACTTCTTTGTTTATCCCAAGCCATTTTCAATAATGTACTATGACACTGTAAGGGATACAGTGATCAGCATTGACGAATGGAGGCGGGAGAGGAGCAATCAGAATTAAACTTCGTCCACGTTTGTTACAGCCAGTATTACCGATGAATATTCCCGATTGGGCATGTTCTATGATTGTTATCGTCAAATATTAGTAGAAAGAATGGATATTGAATTCTCAAAACATGCAATGGAGCAAATGGCGCTCAGGGGTATTTCCCATGCCGAAGTTATGGCGGTGCTTCGCGCTCCGGGGCAGGTCATCAGGGAAGTCAATTATGTAATATTTCAATCGGTTGTGGATGATGGTGGGCAAAGATTTCTGTTTCGTATCTTTGTCAATGATCACAGATCGCCCAATCTGGTTATAACGGTATATAAAACCACGAAAATTAATAAGTACTATGAAGGTGAAATATGATAAAGAGGTAGATGTTCTTCGGCTCGTTTTCAGCGATAACAAGATCGTTGAAAGTGATGAAGAGAAGCCGGGGTTGATACTGGATTATGATATTGCCGGCGATGTGGTGAGCATTGAAATTCTTGATGCGTCAAAGAAGATGAATAATCCTGCCCAGGTAGAATATCAGGCAGCATAATAGCACTTCGCGGTTTCACTACCCTACGGGCGGAGGGTAAGTTCTGTTTTGTGCAGGCACCTATTTGCGTGGAAATCTCCCCTCCGGCATTAGCAAACATTTATTACGGCCATCACCGCCTTTTTCTGTATTATTTTTTACTTTCGCCCATCTTCCAATAACATGAAAAAAGAAAAGGTTCTCATCATAGGTTCGGGCGGCCAGATAGGCGTGGAACTGGCACTGGCACTGCGCAAGGTGCATGGTACAGACAATGTAATAGCATCAGACATCAGGGATCCGCACCCGATACTGAAGGAGAGCGGTCCGTTTGCTATTCTGAACGCTATGGACGCGCCGGCCATTCTGGAGCTGATACGCAAGGAGGGCATCACACAGGTGTACCTGCTGGCGGCAATGCTGTCGGCCACCGGCGAGAAGGACCCTAAGCGTGCCTGGGAGGTGAATATGCAGAGTCTGCTGCAGTTGCTGGACCTGGGGGTGCAGGAGAAACTGAGCAAGATTTACTGGCCGAGCAGCATTGCTGTTTTTGGCCCCACAACGCCGCACCACAACACGCCGCAGCAAACGGTGGTGGAGCCGCGCACGGTGTACGGCATCAGCAAGTATGCGGGTGAGCTGTGGTGCCAGTATTACCACCAGCGCTGGGGGCTGGATGTGCGCAGCCTGCGCTATCCGGGGCTCATCAGTTGGAAGTCGGCCCCCGGTGGCGGCACTACCGACTATGCGGTGGAGATCTACCACGAGGCACTGAAACACAAAAAATACACGAGCTTCCTGAGCGAGGACACTTACCTGCCTATGATGTATATGGACGACGCGATACGCGGCACCATAGAACTGATGGAGGCTCCTGCCGAGATGATAAAGACGCGTATGTCTTATAACCTGTCGGCCATGAGTTTCTCGCCGAAGGAGATAGCGGCATCTATCCGCAAGCACATACCTGATTTCACCATTGACTATGCGCCGGACTTCCGTCAGCAGATAGCAGACGGCTGGCCGAAGAGCATCGACGACAGTGCGGCCCGCGAGCACTGGAACTGGAAGCACGAGTTTGATCTGGATAAGATGACGGCGGAGATGCTGGGGAATTTGAGTAAGTAGTCTTTGTTGGTTGGGTCAGGGTCGAGTGCCCATCCGCTCGTACTTTTTCCCGAGTGCTCTGTCTGACCACCCCTATCCCCTCCTTAGCAGGAGGGGGACGTCTCGAATGAGCGCTGTGTCCTCAATTGGGGCGGTGACAATAAAGGGTTTGGTGGTGGTGGTGGAAGGTATTCAATAAGACTTTAGGGTATAAAAAAGACACCGGTTAGGGTGTCTTTTTTATCTGTAGTATGGTTGTTGCTTAGAAGTAGAAATGCAGGTTGATGGCTGCATTGGTGTTGTCGAAGCCGAGTCCCATAGAGCGAACGCCTACGCGGTTGCTGTGGGTTGGGGTAGTAACAGTTGATACTGCTGCTGTACCGCCGTTCCACTGCTCGGTAGTTTCGTAGCCCTTGCCGCTGGTAGAGAAACCAAGGGTGTAGCCGATCTCGCCACCCAATGATATCTTGGGAGCGATGAAGTACTCGACACCTGCAAACGCGCGCGCGCCAAACAGGAACGATGTGCCTGTAGACGAGAACCTTTTGCGTACTGCATTGGCACCTGATGTACCAAAGGCGAAGTCGGAAGTAGATACAGGAGCCAGGAAGGTAGCGCTGAAGCCGTTGCCGTAAGTGAAGTCGCGGGTGCTACCGTTGACGCCGGCCAGCAGTTCGGCGCCATAGATGCCCTGCACACGGCCACTGCCGCGGCGTTTCTCGAAGCCTGCACCTACCATCACCGTAGAGTAGTTGATAGTGAGCTTGTCTTCTACAAACTGCGGGTTCAGCGGATCGGGCGTAAGGGTGTTTTTGGCCACGAAGTTGCTGTAAGTATTGCTACCGAAGTTGGCCAGCACGCGTACACGGTAGGCCATAGTAGCGGTCTTCATGTACTTGCCTGAGATGCCCCAGCCGCCGAGGTTGCCGATAGCGAAGGCGTTGGCCGTGTTGGCAGTGTTGAAAGCAGGCGCGGTGTTGCCGGCGGTGTTGTTCATGAGGTTGCCCATGTAGCCGAGGAAGCCTGTAGCGGAAACGCCCAGTGCCCACTCGCCTTTCTGAGGAAGTACCTCGTGGCCGCGTACGGACTTGAATGAATGGTCTTCAGCCTTGGCGGGTTCGGTCTGCGCGAAGGCAGCACTACCGGCCAAAAGCATAGAAGTGCATATTGCAACGATATGTTTCATTGTTCTGATCTGTTTTTAGTTATGGAATAGGTTAGGGATTAGTTGAAGTTGATGTCGTTGATCAGCTTCTGACCTGCATGCAGTGTATGCGCAGAACCGTTGGCATGGAACACCTTCCTGTCGGTATAGAGGGTGGCAGGAGTAGTGAGGTCGTTCTTCTTCAATACGTTGAATTCGAAGTCTGAAGGAACGATGTGTACCTGAGCAGGGCTGTAAGAAGACACAGAGATATCAAGTGTGTAGTAGCCATTGGCATCGGAAGTAGCAGTGAAGTACTTCTTGGCGTACACAGTGTTGGTGTCGGTTTGGCCAAGGACGTAGTCTTTAGTATCTACCCACGCCTGGATGATGGTACCAGCAGGTGCGTACTGCATCACTGCCGCGCCAGCTGTATCTACTGTCTTTGCAGTGATGCGACCTGTGATGGTAGCCTTGGTAAGCGACGCTGTCTGGTCGATGTTGGTGTCTTTGCTCTTGGAGCAGGAAACTGTGAGTGCCATTGCAGAAAGAACGGCTGCTGTTGAGAGGATGTTGGTCTTTTTCATAAGGTTAACGATTTTTTAATGTGGCGCAAAGGTAGTGTCTGGGGTGCCGTATAAGATGACGGAAGTCAGCGGGGACTGTGTAGGAAATGTTAAACCATTGGCACACAGGATAATATACAGCATATGGGCGCGTTTATATTAACTGCCGGTGTATAAATGGGGCTGAAAGACGGACATGGGGTGTGAAAAAATTTTGTTAATTGGTGGTTAAGATTTCGGAATTGTGTTTATATTTGTGTCACAAACGATGAAAGAAAGCCAAACAAAGGCGATAAACATATCTGAAGAGTTTCGTTTCAACAAGGGGTAAATGGTTCTTCTTTTTCTAATCAAGAACTGAAATGAAAAAAAAGGGAGCGTGTATTAACACGCTCTTTTTGATTTAGACCGGCCGGCAACCATCATTTAACGGTGTTTTACCAACAAGCATACTGCAGGGGTTAGTATATTTGAGTAATGGGAGCAGAACAGAAGGTGCTTGCAGCCATGCTGGACAAGGACCACTACAGCCGTTGGCTTGGCATCATTATTGATGAGTACAGGGTAGGGTATTGCAGGCTGCACTTCACTATTAGAGAAGAGATGCTGAACGGGTTCGGGATAGTGCATGGTGGTGTGTTGTTCTCGGCGGCAGATAGCGCGTTTGCGTTTGCATGCAATGGTCAGGGCAGGCTTACGGTGGCGCTGGATGCTTCCATAAGTTTCATAAAGGCAGCGAAGGCGGGCGAGGTGATAACGGTGGAGTCGAAGGAGCTGCACTCGGGCAACAGGACGGGTTTTTACGACATCCTGCTGACGAATGAGCAGAACGAGTTGGTGGCATCGTTCAAAGGAACGGGCTACCGCACTGCGAAGCCGGTATGTGCCGACGAGAACGAAACGACGGAATGAGATTGCATTTCCCTACATTTGTATAACTGATAAATCCTCGCGGTAATGAAAAAGATCATTCTGATAGTCTTGTCTCTGGGCCTTATAGGTGTAGGTACAGGCATTTACCTGTTCAACAAGAAGCCTGAAACGGTTGACGACAAGAAGGGCATCAACATAGCCGCTGCCGATCTGGCGAAGGCTTATAGCGCCAACGAACGTGCTGCCGATTCGCTGTACCTGAATCAGGTGATAGAGGTGAGCGGCACGGTGGGCAGCACCGAGACCAATCAGGACGGCGGACTGATGGTGATATTGACGACCGGCGACCCTGATGCCGACATACAGTGCACGCTGCGCGACAAGGGGGTGCAGGTGGCCAAGGGGCAGCAGGTGACGCTGAAGGGGTTCTGCTCGGGCAGCGGCATAACGGGGGTATCGCTCACGGATTGTATCGTAACACAATGATCACCTTATCAACACAACACACAACGATATGAAGAAACTGATAGTAATGGCCGGCGCACTGGTAGTGATGGCGGGCTGCTATAACGACAAGTATGACAAGCTTTACCCAACGGGCGCGGTGGTATGCGACACTACCACGGTGACCTATGCGGCAACTGTGAAGCCGATAATAGACGCGAAGTGCGCCACGGCGGGCTGCCACGATGCGGCTACATCTGCCGCGGGATATAACTTCAGCACGCATGCGGGAACTGTGGCATCTGTGACGGCAGGTAAGCTGCTGGGCACCATCAACTGGACGCCGGGCTTCAGCGCCATGCCCAAGAACATGCCAAAGCTATCGAGCTGCGAGATCAACAGGATCACTCGTTGGGTGAACCAGGGGGCACTGAACAACTAACACAACAACCATAAACCAATAATCGAAATAACAAACAATACAACAATGAAGAAGTTCATACTGACCGCTGCAATACTGGCTGCGGGATCGACAGCGCTGTTTGCGCAGAAGTACATGACGCGTACGGCGCGTATCACATTTGATGCTACCTCGAAAGGATCTCCGGAGGATATCACCGCGGTGAACAACGAGGTGGCCTCTATTCTGGATGCGAAGACGGGAGATGTAGTATTTCAGGTGCCTGTGAAGAGCTTTAAGTTTGAGAAGGCGCTGATGCAGGACCACTTCAATGAGAACTACATGGAGAGCGACAAGTATCCTAAGTCGGACTTCAAGGGTAAGATAGGCAGCCTTGACGCGGTGAACTTTACTAAGGACGGCAGCTACCAGACGACTGTTGCGGGAAAGCTTACCATTCATGGTGTGAGCAATGATGTAAATGTGCCGGGCACTGTAGTAGTGAAGGGCAATACAGTGACGCTGAAGGCGAAGTTTGCCGTGAAGCTGGGCGACTACAAGATAAGCGTGCCGGGCATGGTGGCCGACAAGCTGGCTAAGGAAGCCATGATATCGATGGAGGGCGTGCTGAATCAGAAATAGAATTCTACCAAAACTTAACTATCAATACAATGCTTAGAACTCTCCTGTTGAGTGCCTTGTTTGCCTCTGCGGCCACGGTATCATCGGCACAGGCCGACAAGTTGCTGGAGGAACTGGACGATAAGTCTGACAAGAAAGAAGCGGTGACCAATACGTTCAAGGCCACGCGTATCATAAACAGCAGCACGGTGGAGAACCTGGCTGCGGGCGTGCTGGACTTTCGTATCCTGCACCGTTTTGGCCGTGTCAGCGACGGGGTTGACAACTTCTTCGGTTTTGATAATGCCACCACAAGGATAGGGCTGGACTATGGCGTGACGAAGTGGCTGATGGTGGGGCTGGGTCATAGCACGTTGTATAAGTCGAACGACGCCTTTCTGAAGGCGAAGCTGCTGGCACAACAGACCAATGGTAACCCGGTGACGGTATCCTACTTTGCAGGTATGAGTGCGGTAGGCGACAAGGCACCGGTGCTGCCTCCGGGTATGGAGTATTACTTTAGCCACAGGCTGGCGTATGCCCATCAGTTGCTGATCGCGCGTAAGTTCAACAGTAATCTGTCGTTGCAGTTGATGCCTACACTGGTGCATCAGAATCTGGTGGACAGTTCGGCATGGTCGAACAATACGTTTGCGCTGGGTGTGGGTGGCCGCATGAAGGTGAGTAAACGTGTGGCAATAACGGCTGAGTATTACTACCGCATGAATAATGCCGATATGCTGAACTTTGGCGCGAAGACGTATAATTCACTATCGTTGGGTTGCGATATAGAAACAGGGGGGCACGTGTTCCAGTTGTTCTTCACCAACTCGGTGGGTATGAATGAGCGCATCTTTGTCAATCAGACGACGGATACGTGGGAGAAAGGTCACGTACACTTCGGGTTCAATATCTCGAGGGTATTCACAGTGGTGAAGCCAAAAGAATTCCAGAAAGGTAATAGTAACTGGTAGGGGAGGGCCGGATGGTCTTCCCTTATCCGGCTATATTGAACTGGTCCATCCAGATGTTCACGGACATGGCGCGCCATATCTGCAGCGCGTCGGGTGTGGTTAATACCTTTGCGTTCATCTTACCAATGAGAAGGTCGCGCTGACCATGCGCCAGTAATGTGCGTGCAGTGAGGTTGCCTTCCACCCATTTGGCATCGCGGTAGATGGCATCGATCAGCGGTGTGTAGAAGCCTATCTTGTCGGTGCGGTTATAAATGATATCCGGCAGATATTCGCGACACGATTCGCGTAGCATATACTTGCGCAGGCCATGCTTCAGGAAGTCCTGAGGGCGGATGGTGGCCACAAATTCAGCAATACGGTGATCGAGGAATGGCATACGGCCCTCAAGACTATTGGCCATACCGTTGCGGTCGTCGTAGTGAACGAGGTGTGGTATGTGGAGTCCGTAAATGCTTTCCAGCAATACGTCGTAAGGTTTGTTGTAATCGTGTAAGGATACCAGACTATTGTCTACGCCTTGCAGCAGCGAACTGTCGATGATGTCGCGGCGTTTGATGCGTGAGTTGGTGCGCATGCTGGTCTCTACCGATGGCAGCAGCGACTTGAGCATGGTCCGCATCATATAGGTCTTGCCCAGCTTCATTTTATTCAGGTTTTCGTAGAACCTGCCAAAACGAAGTGTCTTGAGCTGTTGCAGCAGAATGGCCTGCGCCATGTTGTTGTAACCGAAGAATATCTCGTCGGCACCCTGGCCGTTCAGCACAACTTTGATGCCGGCCTCGGCAGCCATGTTCATCAGGAAGCCGTGGGCTATGATAGAGGGATCGCCGAAGGGTTCTTCCTGTATCCTGATGTATCCGGTGAGGTCGTCTTTGATGGATAGTTCGCGAAGGTCTTTGCGGTGCACAATGAAGTTGCCATTCTTATTGGCAGCTATTACCGCATCCACGTATTTAGATTCATCGAACCGGCTGCCTGGAGCCTGTGCGGTGAAAATGTGAATCTCTTTGTTGTAGTGTTTGCCAAGGATACCCGCTACGATTGAGGAGTCGATACCACCTGAAAGGGTGATACCTACAGGTACATCGGCCAGTGTTTGTGATAAAACTCCCTCAACAATTGCATCGTGCAGTTGTTTGCGAGCGTTCTCGTCAAAAGGACGTTTGGCAGCGGCCGGTACATCGGGCAGTTCCCAGTATTTGGCGGGCGAAAGGTCGGTCTGGCCGGGGCTGATCCAAGCATAGCAGCCTTGCGGGAAGTGTTTCACATCGCGGAAGAACGTATGCGCGCCAAGGTGGCCATAGTTGCCCAGGGCCAGGTATTCTACAATAGCCGTGGGGTCTGCCGCGGGTTTTTCAGTTGCATCCAGCAGCGGTTTTACCTCGCTTGCAAGCAGCCAGGCGTCGTTGCGGCGACGAACGTACAAAGGTTTCTGGCCATAACGGTCGCGGCTGACGAATGCTTTTTTTGATTGATGGTCCCAAAGAATGATGGCCCACATACCCACCATCTCGGCGAGCATTTTTTCCTGCATGATGCGGAACAGCTCTATGATGGTTTCGGTGTCGGAATGACCACGAAACGGATGGTTGGGCAGGAATTTGGCTCTGAGTTCCAGGTGGTTATATATCTCGCCGTTGAACACAATAGTATATCGCCCGCAAGACGAGGTCATGGGTTGGTGGCCCAATTCAGATAATTCGAGAATGGAGAGGCGGCGGTGGAGCAGTGTCACCTCATCGAGGTTGAGTATGCCACTGTCGTCGGGGCCACGGTGCATGATGAGCACCCCGGCATTCCTGCAATAATCAAGGCCTTGTTCTTTGTTACGGCCTATAAACCCTGCTATTCCGCACATTCGCTGTAAATGTTCCTCTAAAAGTAAAAGTTAGTAAGTGAATCGCCAAACAAGGGGTAGGTTGAAACAACAGGTAACGCAATAATAACAGTAGTTTTCATTGAGTGGGCCTGAACCGGCTGCAAGATACAAACTGTAACGATAATCGTATGTACATTTGATGCCTCTAAAATACCCTACTTTTATATGGTCAGAAGGTTGTTTTTGTTGTGTGTATTTTTTGTGACTGCTGTTGCTGCCAATGCGCAGCAGGTGAGGCCGGCATCATCGGGTACTATCTATCACGAGATAGCCAGGTTGCGGAATCTGGTGAATGTGCTTTATGTAGCTGCCCATCCCGATGATGAGAATACCCGTTTTCTTGCCTATATGGTGAATGACCAGCACATAAGAACAGGGTATCTGTCGCTGACGAGGGGCGATGGTGGCCAGAACCTGCTGGGTACCGAGCAGGGCGAGGCGCTGGGACTGATAAGGACCCATGAACTGATAGAAGCCCGCAAACTGGATGGTGCTGAGCAGTATTTTACCCGGGCTGTTGATTTCGGTTTTTCGAAAACATATGAAGAGACATTCAAACATTGGCCAAAGGAAGTGCTGGCCGATGATGCCATATGGGTGATGCGTCGCTTCAGGCCAGATGTAGTCATTTGCCGTTTTCCGCCGGATACCAATGCCGGGCACGGCCAGCATGCGGCATCGGCCATTATTGCAGAGATGGCATTTAAGATGAGTGGTGACGCGCGGCAATATACCGAGCAATTGCGCTTTTATGAGGCATGGCAGCCGAAGCGTCTTCTGTTCAACTCGTTCAGGTTCGGCAGCAGGAACACTACGTCAGAAGATCAGTTCAAGATGCAGGTGGGGCAGTATGTGCCATCGCTGGGCATGGGTGTAGGTGAGTTGGCCGGGCAGAGCAGGAGCGTACACAAGAGTCAGGGTGCGGGTACCCCCAGCGTGCCGGGGTTGCAGACAGAGTATTTCAAACTGGTGGCGGGTGAACCTTTCACCAAGTCGATCTTTGACGGTATAGACATTACGTGGAATAGGGTGGGCCGCCCGGACATAGGTAAGGAGCTGGATGCGATACTGAGCAAGTTCGACTTCAGAAAGCCTGAAGCGAGTATACCTGCGTTGGTGGCCGTGAGGAAGATGATAACTGAGGTGAAGGACGTGCACTGGCGCGGACAGAAGTTGAAAGAAATAGACGAAGTGATACTGCACTGCGCAGGTGTTATGGCCGAACTGTATAGCAAGCAGGCTGAAGCAGCGAGGGGCGAGGTGTTGCCTTTTACCCTTCGCGTGATAGCAAGGGCACCTGGAGTGAAGATGGAAGGGATAAGCTGGGCCGGAAGCGGAGATACCGCAATGAGCCTGGTGATGAGCAGGGATACCTTGCTGACCTTTGAGCAAAAAATAACAATCCCGGCAGGAATACCGCTGACACAACCCTACTGGCTGCAGTTTACGAGCGGGAATGCTATATACTATATGCCTGCTGATACTACAGCCGGGTTGCCGGAATCGGTGAACCGGTTGCTGGCTACGGTGAAGTTGAATATCGGTGGGCAGCCTTTTCAGGTGCCTGTGCCATTGTCGTTCAAGAAGCTGGACCCTGTAAAGGGCGATGTGGTGGAGCAAGTGCGCATAGTGCCTGATATGGTGGCATCGTTTACCAACAAACTGTTGTTTGCGGAGGCAGATGGAACGGTACATGCTGATCTGCGGCTGAAGGCCAATAAGGACCTGCCCAATATGAGTGTGCGCGTGGTGTCGAGCCTGACGAGGGAGGCAGTTAAAGACATTTATGTGCCCATGTTCAAGAAGGGAGTTGATACCGTCATCCCTATCGTTTTCAAACCTACGACCACCGAGCTGAAGGACTTTATGATAGTGCCGCAGACGGCTGTGCCCGAGGTTCAGGAGCAGCATGTGATACAGTATGACCACCTGCCCGCATTGCAGTATTTTACCCGTAGTATAGCCAGGGTGCTGGTGCCCAACTGGAAGTGTACCGCCAAGCGTATAGGTTATGTGCAGGGAGCCGGCGATCTGGTACCCGACGTGTTGCGTCAGGCAGGACTGGAGGTTGATGTGTTGAAGGAAAGTGATCTTGTTTCTGCAGCGGGCCTGAAGAAGTATGACGCGATCATAACCGGCATCAGGGCCGTGAATGCTGAGAAGAAGATGGCTCAGTGGATGCCGGTGTTGCTACAGTATGCATCGGAAGGCGGGACGCTGGTGATGCAGTACAACACGCTACAGGATATGTCGACCAGCAAGCTGGGACCGTATCCATTTAACCTGTCGGCAAAACGGGTGACTGAGGAGGATGCCGCGGTTACATTTACAGCACCAGACCACCGTTTGTTACATTATCCGAATGAAATAACCCAGGCTGATATGGCAGACTGGGTGCAGGAGCGTGGGTTGTACTTCCCCGTAAACTGGGACAAAAACTATACCACCTTATTCTCTATGAACGATGCAGGTGAACAGTCATTGGAAAGCAGCGTGTTGTATGCAAAGACCGGTTCGGGTCATTACATGTACACAAGCCTGTCGTTCTCGCGACAATTGCCGGCGGGTAACAAAGGTGCCATCAGGTTACTGATGAATATGCTGAGCGTTGGTAAGTAGTTTTAGTTGGCGGTCTCGTGAAGCACCAGCAGTGGTATCTGCATGGTCTTTGCCATGTGTTTGGTGTGGCTGCGGTTTACCAGGCTTTCGAAAAAGGAATGACGACCGTGAATGACGGCAAGCAACTTAACTCTGTTCTCTTCGCAGAAGGTCTGGATATTTTCTTCCACTTCTTCGCCGGGAATGAAGTGATATGCAGGCCGCGCCGGCAACAAAGCAAGCTCTATTTCGTCTGATATCAGTCGGTTGCCCCGGGCGTCGTTATTGCCCACATTCACAACATGAAGCTGTGCACGGATGGCTGTGGCAATATCTGCCACTTGCCGCAACGGACCCGCGATATCTGTCATAGTAAGATCTAATGCCAGACACATGACAGGAGCGGTTTTGAATACCGCGCCGGGCGGAACAGCCAGAACCGGCAGGTTGAGGTTGCCTGACGCATCGCTGAGTGTGCTGAGTATCCAAACTGAGTTTTCGCGCGTATTGGTGTTGCCCATGATGGTGATGAAGGGTGGGCGATTTTCGGTGGCATATCTTTCTATCACATCGATGACGGTACCGTACCGTACTTCGCCGGTGACCGCGAGCCCGGTGTGTGCAGTTGCCAACGTTTTAACGAGGGTGCTCATCTGTTTTTCCATATCCACCCTGGTGTCTTCGATGAGCGTGGCGGGCAGGGGCACATCACCTACCATTACCGGTAATGAGAAAGCATTGATCAGCACGAGCGGGTAACCTGTGGCAACAGCCATGTCGGCAGCATAGGTAACTGCATTGAGCGAAGTATCAGTGAAATCGGTGGCGGCTATGATGTACGACATAAGATGCTATTTTTGTATAATAAAGTTACGGAAAGTGAGGGGTACAAAAATGACCAATATCAACGAGGTCGCCAATCCCCGTCAACCGGTAACGTGTACCTTTGTAGTCTTAACGTTTATATAGCATTCGCATTATTATTTTTACTACCACATGAAGAAGATCTACCCCTGGATAGTAATACTGATCACTTTGTCGGTGGTGGGCATACTGTTCATTCAGATGTCGTGGATACAGAATGCGATAAAGCTAAAGCACGAGGAGTTTCAGCGGGCTGTGGAGTTGACATTGAATGAAACCAAGGAGGGGATACACAGTAAATTTGTGTACAAGACTTCCGAGTATGTTCCCACGGAAGAATCTAAACGGTATATACTCAGCAGGTTTTTTATGGTGGAAGGGAAATTCACAGCAGATGAGATCTCTGACATTATCGCGAAGCGGCTGAAGGAAAACAACATCAAGCAGAAGTTCGAATTTTGCATCACCAACATTTACAAGAACATCATTCTGCAATCGCCGGGATTCCATCCTACCGAGCAGGAGACTGCGTACCGGGTGGAGCTGACCCCTGAAGATTCTTACAGGGCGAGAGAAACGCTTTACATTTCAATAAGGGAGGACAAAAACCTGATCATACGAGAGATGGGTTGGATGGTTGTGGCATCTATTATTTTCACTACCATTATAGTGCTGGCATTCGCACTTACTGTAAGAACACTGATCAACCAGAAGAAAGTCTCTGAGATCAAGTCGGACTTTATCAACAACATGACCCATGAGCTGAAGACACCTTTGGCCACTATCTCGCTTGCGATAGACGCATTGACCAACGAGAAAGTGATACATGATACCGACAAGATCAAGATATACAGCAGCATGATCAAGGAGGAGAATAAGCGCATGAATAAGCAGGTGGAGAAGATACTTCAGGCGGCAAGGCTGGAGAAGGAGGAGATAAAGCTGACCCTGCAAAAGCTTGATGCGCACCAGATCATAACAAAGGTGGCACATAACCTGGCCTTGCAGGTACAAGAGAAACACGGATCTATAGATCTGCATCTGGCTGCGACAGATTCAGTGATCGAGGCCGATGAAGTTCACTTTTCAAACATCATCTTCAACCTTCTGGACAATGCCATGAAGTATTCGACAGAGGCACCGAAGATAGTGGTGGAAACGCTGAAACATGGTAACGGTATGTTCACCATTAAGATAAAGGACAATGGTATAGGGATGGATAAGGAAACGCAGCAGCGCATCTTTGAGAAATTCTATCGTGCGCATACCGGAAACATTCACAATGTGAAGGGATTCGGGTTGGGGCTGAGTTATGTGAAGGCCATTGTTGACGCGCACGACGGAAAGATAAAAGTGGAAAGTGCGCCGGGTAAGGGTAGTTTGTTCACCATTACCCTGCCGGCGATACGATAGGAGAACGCTCTGTAAATGTAAACGGCCCTGTGTACGATGTGTATACAGGGCCGTATTTATTTCTCAGTACTTACTTGATCAGATCACGGCACAAAGGCTCTTGATCACCGCTGCGAGGCGAATGGCATCGTAGATGCGTGCTTCTGAAGCACCTTGTTCTTTCACCGAATGCTCGTGCGAGTTAACGCACTGTTCGCAGCCGTTGACTGCAGACACAACGAGGCTGATGAGCTCGAACAAGGGTTTACCCATGGCTGGTGTCATCATGATGCTCATGCGCACACCGGCCGGTGTTTTGGCGTAATACTCGTTTCCGTGCATGTAATGACGGAAGCGGTACAGCACGTTGTTGAGGTTCATGACAGAGGTGCAGCCATGTGTTTCGGCGATCTCGTCGGGTGTGGCACCTTCTTTCGCGGCCTGTCCTTCGAAGGCAGTGATGAGTGCATCGTTCTTTTCATTCACAGCAACCGACAGAGCGATCAGATACGCTTCTTTGCGGGTGAGGTTGGCGCTACCCAGCATGGCCGCCACATTCAACTTGAGGTCGCGGAGGTATTTGTGATTCACGGCTGCCATAGCGGTGAGGCTTTTGCTCACGTGTTGCGGATCTATACCGAAGTCGGCAAACATACTTTGCACGGTTTCATTTTCTATTGCCATAATAGTTGATTGAATGGTTGATAATAAAAACGTCCCGCATCAATAATGCTGCGGGACGTTTCTGATTGCATATTATATTATCCTACAGCAGGAGTGAGTGTTTCTGCACCTTTAGTCCAGTTGCACGGGCAAAGCTCATCTGTTTGCAAAGCGTCGAGTACACGGAGCACTTCCGCTACGTTACGGCCTACGCTGAGGTCGTTCACATTCACCCATCGAACGATTCCTTCCGGATCGATGATGTATGTAGCGCGGTAAGCAACTTTTTCATCGGCAGAGAGGATACCCAGCTCTTCAGCGAGGCTCTTTGAAGTATCTGCGATCATCGGGAAGCGGAGGTCGCGCAGATCGTTGTGCGCCACACGCCATGCATGGTGTACGTATTCGTTATCGGTAGAAGCGCCGAGGAGCACTGTATCACGGTCGGTGAAGTTTGTGTAGTTTTTGTTGAATTCAGCGATCTCTGTAGGACATACGAAAGTGAAGTCTTTAGGCCACCAGAACATAACCGCCCATTTTCCTTCGATGTCTTTGTTGCTGATCTCTTTGAATTCTTTTCCTTTCTCGAGGGATACTACTGATTTCTTTTCGAACTGAGGAAAAGCCATTCCTACTGTTACAAAATTGTTTGCCATGATCTTCTGTGTTTTATTGTTGATTTTGAAGTGCAAATGTCGCTCAAATAATACAGATATAAATGACGCAGGTCATTGTGTTTGGTTATGCCAAAATAGGATAATTCAATTTGCTATATGAAAGCTAATTGAGGGATATACCCGGTGCGGGTGCGGGTAGTGTGTTGTGAAAAAGCAATGGCCTGCAAACTACTTCAGTGCAGAGGTGGTATAGCGGAAAGGCTGTGACGAGTTCGTTCGCCTCCTGTTCGTCTTCGGCATTAATGACACACCATATTGTAGCACGACTCATTGCCACACTGTATGAAAGTATCCTCCCCTGGCTGAAAAGCGAATTGATGTGTAAACGATGAGCCGGAATGGCAGCAACGATGCTGTCGTTCATCTCGGGTAGTTCCAGCTGAAACATAAATGCAGCCACAACAATAGAATTTGGTTACACAATTCTGTTCTACCTGAACAGTGTCACGTTACCCTGCTTTTTGACAGGCTTGCCATCCTGACAGAAGCCATCGGCCATCCAAACGTAAACACCTTCCTGTGCCAATGCACCGTTGAAGGTGCCGTCCCAAGCCTGAGTAGGGTCAGTGGTCTGGAATACGAGTTGTCCGTAACGGTTGTAAATACGGAAGTAGTTCAGTTTAGCAATAGCATTGTTAAGGATGCCGAATTTGTTGGTACCGGATTTGCCGCTCGTGGGTACGAAAGCGTTTGGCAGATTGAAGCCAGCGCCACAATCTACACGCACGGTAACTGTATCCCGTGCGAGGCATCTGAACCCTTCGCCCTCATAGACCACGGTGAGGTTGTAGGAGAAGTCGTAAGGCGGATTTACATTAGGGAACATCACCGTAGTATCGTTGATGAACTGGAATGGTTCCCAATGGTAGGAGTAAGAGCCGATCGAAGTGTTTGGTCCGCCGATAGTTGAAATTGCACCATCGCGGATGTAACGGTCCGGACCGGCATCAGCATTCACTTTTACAACCTTAACCGTGATGGCGGTATCTACGATACAACCGAATGGATAGTACAGAGTGTAGTTGTAGGTAACTGAGTGGTCGGGGTAAACACGAACCGAGTCGAAATACACGTTTGTAGTATCGATGTTGTGACCCGCAGCCCATCTGATAGAATCGGCAAGCGTTGATACTGCATAAAGCCTGAGTGTATCGCCTTCGCAGATCGTTGTGTCGTTGGGGCGGTAAAGTGTAGGCGGCGCCAATACTGTGATGTCTTTACAATCAGTACGCTGTGTAGGCAGACCTTCATCGACCGTGAAGAACACATTGTACACACCCGGAGCGTTGTAGCTGTAAGCAGGCGGATCGAGTTCTGTGAATGAAGGAATAGAAGAGTTAGTACAGTTGTTGAAAGAGATCTTTGTTATGGTGGTATCGAGCGCGTTGGTGATGAAACCGTACACGGTGTCGCGGTCGCGGAGGATACCCGAAATAGCTGAAGGGAAGTTCATGCCACCCACCACGCTGTAGCTGATGCCTGTGTATGGGCCCAGAGCCTTTGGCGCGCGTACTTCAACCAACTGACCGGTTGTACTGTCGGTGATGTAGATGTGGAGGTAGTTACAGTCGCGCACTGTTGTGAGCGAAGACGGGCGAAGGATACGGAAGAGGAAGTCGCCGAGGCTGGTGCCCGCTGCAAATGCAGGTGCAACCGGGTCGAGTGTGGCTCCCATGTCGATACGCGCCAGTGTGTTGTTGCCATAGTTGGTAACAAAGAAATACCATTGGTTATCGTCGTAGATGGCAGAAAGGTCTGAAGGGAAATTGAGCACACCATCAACGTTTCCGAGTGTTTTTGCAAGTGGCGTTGTAGATGGGTTGAAAGCGAAATCGAATTGGATGAGTTCGCTGGAATTGTAGTTTACGGCATAACCGATCCAACGGCGGTCGGCATCTTGCGTGACGAAGAGGCCACGAGGCTGATCGAGCAGATTGCCGGGGTTGCCGAAGTTTGCAACGTTGGGTTTAGGGTTGCCGAGACGTGCGCCGAAGTCGACACGACCGAGTTCAGAAGTTGCTTTTTCGAAACCACCTGCTACGTAAAGGAACCATTTGCGGGAGAACGTATCGTGAAGCAGGTAGAGTGTAGTAGGATTTTCGGGGAGACCGTTTGTGAGGTTGCCGAAATTGGTAACAGTAGGAACGTTATTGAGGCTGGCACCGTAGTTGAGACGGAGCAGTTCGTTGGTCTGAGAATTGATGACAAAGCCGTAGAAAAGGCCGCTATCATTGGCTATTTCGATGCCGGTAGGGCCGTTCATCTTGAAGCCGCTGCCCATGTTGGTGCCGGTTGGGGCATTGAACAGGAAGCCTGAGCAGAACCCCCAGTAATAGGATTTTGCATCGAATACGTTGCTGGTGAGCTTCACTGGTTGATTGACACAAACAGTATCAGGCCCATCAAATAACGATTGTGCAAATGATTTCAGTTGCGATACTATCAATATCGCTATGACGAACAAGCATTTTTTCATAATCCCGGTCAAGATATAATCCTATTATTCCGCTAATATATGGAATTCACGGACAACTTTAGTAGCAAAGGTGTATATTTATTTCCGCAAATCAAAATGTATATATGATTAAGATTAATGTTAGTGTTTCGCCTGTGTTTATGCGGAAGTTTCTGATGTCGGTATTAATAACCGCGGGTTGTAATTCGTTGTTTGCAAAGGAGGGAATGTGGATGCCGCCGAAGATCAAGGATCATGAGAAGGAGATGAAGGAGATGGGGCTGCAGATTGCAATTGATAAAATTTATAACGAAAACGGAACGGGGCTAAATAATGCTATCGTTCTGTTCGGGAAGGGGTGTACGGGTGAGATCATATCATCGAAAGGTTTGATATTGACGAACCACCACTGCGGGTATGGCAGCGCACAGGCGTTGAGCAGTCCGGAGAAGGATTATTTTGCCAACGGATACTGGGCAGGCAACCTGAGTGAGGAATTGCCGTGCAAGGGGCTTACGGTGACGTTCATCCGTAAAATAGAGGAGGTGACGTCGAAAATCACTTACGGGTTGGATGATACGTTGCGGGACGCGGTGCGCGACAGCATAGTGAACCAGAGGATAGCCCAGACAGAGAAGGAGATAGCGAAAGCGACCGGGATGGATGCCAATATAAAGGCGTTCTTTAAGGGAAATCAGTATTGGGTTGCTATCTCTGAGACCTACCGGGATATTCGTTTTGTGGGTTTCCCGCCAAACGGGATAGGCGCATTTGGTGGTGACGAAGAAAACTGGATGTGGCCAAGGCATACAGGTGATTTTTCGATCTTCAGGGTATATGCAGGGGCGGATAATAAGCCGGCCGACTACTCGCCGGAGAACAAACCATACAAGGCTGAGCAGTTCTTCAACATCAATATCTCGGGCATTAAGGAGGGGGATTTTACGATGGTCTATGGATTTCCGGGAACGACCAATGAGTATATCTCGTCTTTCTCTCTGAAGCATGTGTATAACATATCGGACCCGATAGCTATTGATGCCAGGACAAAAAGGCTGGACGTGTGGACGAAGCACATGAGTGCATCGCGAGATATATTTATAAAGTATACATCTAAGAGGGCGAGCGTAGCCAATGGCTGGAAAAAATGGCAGGGCGAAGTGAAGGGACTGAAGCTGAACAACGCTACCGGAAAGAAGGAGATGTATGAAACTACATTTGCCAAGTGGGCTGCAAACGATAACACCATGCCCTTTGCCGATAGCCTGCTGCCGAAAATGAAGGCGGCTGCCGGAGCTGCGGATAAGCTGATATCGGATGACCAATATATAAAGGAAGCGGTGCTGGGTGTGGAACTGATACAGCAGGCGGCAGTTGCTGAGAAGTGGATGGGAGTTTTCAGGGCATGGATGGATGGGAAAGCTTTTTCTGATTCGCTGGTGAAGCTGGCAGATGCGCAGGAAGGATTTTATAAGAACTATGATGCCGGAACGGACAAGGATGTATTCAAGGCATTGATGAAGTTATATCTGACAAAATGTGCAGCGAGCGCACCCGCATACTATACCACCGAGTACAAGGCGCACAAGCAGAACATGGAAGCATGGGCGACAAGCCTTTATGGTAGCTCGATGTTTGTGTCTAAGGACGCGCTGAAAAAGTGGGCGGCCGCGGCAAAACCTGCGGATAGTGCGCAGTTGCTTAGTGACCCGGCCTATATGCTTTATGACGCGGTGGCGAAGATGAGGAAGGAGAAGATAACCCCGGCACTGAGTAAGTATTCGACCAATATGCGCTACCTGGAAAGGTTGTATATGAAGGCGCAGATGG
>JAEUVY010000125.1 GCA_016786565.1 Flavipsychrobacter sp. | reverse complement strand
GCCTAACCCGAACAAGGGTACGTTCACAGTGCGTGGCACACTGGGTACAGGCAACGAGGACGTGAACATAGACGTAACAGACATGTTGGGTCAGGTAGTGTACCGTGGTGCAGTGACCACCAAACAGGGACGTCTGGAAACACAGATCAACCTGGATGGCAGTCTGGCCAACGGCATGTACATCCTCACATTGCGCAGCGGAACCGAACAGAAGGTATTCCACTTCGTGATGGAGCACTAGTCGCCGTTTGGAGCCTATACGATTTACGAATTAAATTATGTATAAAGTTGTATTGTGCAAGTCGATTTGATAGGCTAACTTTAGATGTTTTTTCAATATTGTTTTACGACCTGACAATTCTAAATACACAATCATATAAAATGAAAAGATTTTTCATATTTATTACCGCGTTGATTTTTGCAAACGTAACCAAATCAATAGCCGCAATAACAGTTACTGCGGGTACGGGAGGGACCAATATATGTTCCAGCAGGGCTCAGGACGGCAGCACACCTGCGTTTAATACACTGGGGAATATTATTTTTTCGGAGGGAGCAGGCAATGATATCACTACAGGCCCTCATTCTTTAGTGCTGAGTACGCCGGCAGGATGGGTGTTCAATACTGCTGCGACGATAACATTTAACTTCTTTCCCGGTCGGAATATTACTTCTGTTACTCTCGGTGGAATCACTGCAACAACGATGACAGTGAATGTTATCACAAGCGGAACAACACTGACAGATATATTTTCTGTTAATGGTGTTCAAATTCAGGCAACAAATACAACCTCAGCTGCAGGAATTATTCGACCAACGTCGGCACCGGGCATGGCGGGTTTGACACCCGGCACCAATTGTGCATCACTTTCATTGCAGGCCGCTGCAGTGCCGTCCATTTCAGTAGCTCAGTCACCTGCAGGTGCCATTTGCGCCGGAACCACTGTTACATTTACCGCAACTCCTGTAAATGGCGGAACACCTACTTTCCAATGGGAATTGAACGGCACTCCTGTTCCGGGTGCTACCAACACTACTTATGTAAACGGATCGCTCACCAATGGTAATACGGTAAGGATAAGAATGAACGCAACAGGATGTGTTTCTACCCCTACAGTCAATTCAGCCACCACAACCATGACAGTAAACCCGATACCGTCTGCAATAACAGGAGCGTTTACAGTGTGCCCCACTAATTCAACCACTTTATCGAGTGCTACACCCGGTGGAATCTGGACGAGTTCCAATACTGCTGTCGCAACAGTAAGCGCCGGTACTGTAAATGGAATTTCTTCCGGCACCTCAACTATCACATACAGTGTTCTGGGTTGTATTACTACTTCTGTCGTTACCGTTAATACGGCCCCAACAGCATTTTCAGTAACAGGAGGAGGCAGTTTCTGTGCAAGTAGTACAGCGGGCTTACCAGTTGGGCTCTCAGGCTCAGCATCGGGAATAAACTACAGCTTATCTGATGGCACATCTACGGTAGCAACAATACCCGGTACAGGATCTACACTCAGCTTCGGTACGTTCTCTGTTGCGGCAACTTATACAGTATCTGCTACAAATCCGGCCAATACCTGCACATCTGCGATGTCCGGAAGCGCGACTATCGCTATTACTGCACCTGTAACTCCTTCAATAGCGATCAATCCCCCAGCAACAACTATTTGCGAGGGAACAGTCATTACATTCACATCAACCAGTGTAAACGCCGGCCCGTCGCCCGCATACCAGTGGTATGTAAATGGTGTAGCGGCAGGAACCGGTTCTTCATATTCGTACTCTCCAACCGGTGGCGACGTAGTTTCTCTGATGCTTACTCCTGGTGGAATATGTACAGCACCTGTTTCAGTGACAGATGCTTATACTGTTACCACTACGCCCGTAGGAACACCTGCGGTTACGATAACGGTTGGACCTAACAATCCATCTTGTCTGGGCAAACCCGTTTCTTTCGCTTCTGTCCCTACGTTTGCCGGCACTGCACCTACCTATATGTGGGTGAAAAATGGTGTAAACGTTGCAACGGGTCCAACCTATTCCTACATTCCGGTTGAAGGTGACAGTGTTTACTGCAAAATGACCAGTAACTATGTATGTCGCTCTTCCGATTCTGCATTGAGCTCTGCGATCACCATGCACACACAGGCATCGGCTCCGGCACCTGTTGTAAGTATCTTTGCAACACCGGGAACGACTGTTCCGGCCGGCACAACAGTATCGCTCACTGCCCTAGTTAGCGGCACAACAGTACCGGTATCTTACCAGTGGCTGGTAAATGGTACTCCGATACCGGGCGCTACATCCTCAACTTTCACAAGCAACACATTTGTTGACAAAGATATAGTGACGTGTCAGGTTACGAATATGGATCCATGTGCCGTTATGACGTTAAAGTCAGTATCATTTACGGATCCAACATCTGTTGAGGTTGTTGCAGACAATGACTTCGCGATCAGCGTTGTTCCGAATCCGAATAGCGGTGAATTTACACTGACAGGAACGGTACTTGCCGAAGGACCTGTGTCTGTCAGGATCACCAATATCCTTGGACAAATTGTACTGTCAAAAGAATTGCCAACGACCGGCCATACAGTTGTCGAGAAGATCAGATTGAACAATGTTGCCGAAGGCATATATATGTTGCATATCAACAACGGATCAGCAGAAAAGACAATTCGTTTCGTGGTTCAATAACATGTTAAACGCAGACCATTCAGAGGGACACTGACTTCAGGTCCCTCTTTTTTTTAATAAATATTGCTTATCAGCCAATGGGAGAATCTTTACCGAAGTTGGAACCGATAGCTTAACTTTGCCCCCTCATTTTACAGTAACATTCATGTACACTATCAAATTCACATTCGAGCAGAAGGGTCTTGAGCCCATTACGCTGGAGAATGTAGCACCTGACCAAAGTATTCTTGAGGTGGCCCTGGACAACAATATAGAACTGCATCATAATTGCGGTATGGTGTGCGCTTGCAGCACCTGCCATATATATCTGCAAAAAGGCGAGGAGTTTGTACCGGAGCTTTCCGACCGGGAAGAGGACTTTATTGACAGGGCCAGAAACCCAAAGTTAAATTCAAGACTCGGATGCCAATGTGTACTGATCAGCGGATCGGGTGAGTTGGAAGTATGTGTGCCGGACCAGTCTCTGATACACGGTGAATAATATAGATCAACAAAATTTATCGCAACTAAGATGTACGAACCACCAATAAAATGGAATGACTACGAGGATATCGCATTAAAACTATATGAAAAGTTTGGCGATGACTTTGGTGAAAACAAGATATACAGGATCAGATTTACTGACCTAATAGAATGGGTTTTGTCTTTGCCGAATTTTGAAGGCAAACGTGAAGACTGCAACGAGGGTCACCTTGAAATGATACAATCGTCCTGGGTTTACGAGTGGCGCGACAATCAGAAGTAGCCTGCTGTTAGCATCACCAATCAAAGTATTGCAAATTTGGGTACCTTTGCACCCGCAATCAACAACATGAATTTTCGTAAGATATTTGTTTTTTACCGTATTCCTATAGCAATAGGACTGATCGCACTTGGTTTTGTGTTAGGATTTGAAGTTACCTGGTGGATCGCCTGGATACCTTTTCTGGTAGCTGCTATAATGATAACTGCCTATTTCCTTATTGGCCCTATGACGTTGATACAGGGCTATATAGAAAGCGGAGATATGGAAGGGGCGCAGAAACTGCTGAAACAAGTGAAATACCCCAACCTGCTTTACAAGCCGATACGTTCCTCCTATTACATGTTGCAGGCTAATTTCTCAACTATGGGAGAAGACCTGGATCAGGCGGAGGCACAACTGCGCAAAGGCCTGGAAACAGGTATTGCAGAAAAGGAATTTGAGGGTACTGCATATATGCAATTGGGCGCGATAGCCCAGAAAAAGGGTAATACAAAAGAAGCGTATGAGCACCTGAGAAAGGCAGTACAGATCGGCTTACCTGACAAAGACAACGAGGCGATGGCCTATCTTCAGCTGTCAAGTATTTGCATTCAGCGCAGGGATTTCAGAAACGGGAAGCTTTATTTCAGCAAAGCCAAATCCTGTAAGGCAACAAACCCTCAGGTTGTCGATCAGATAAAGGAGATGTCCAAGTACATCGCCCGCATCCCGGGTTAACAGTACTAGGTTTTGAACTACTCCACTAGTTTGGTTCCGGTTTGTGTAAACTCTATTAATCTTTTTTTATAGAGCGCACCGAGGATCATCTTGAAAGTCTTTTTACTCATTCCAAGGAATGCGTAAATACTCTCAGGATCAGATTTGTCATTGTAGGGAATGTATCCGCTGTTATTTCGAATAACTTCCAGCACCTTTTCCTCCTCACTCATTACTCGCCCATATCCCTTGACTCCGGGAGATACATCAATTTTGTTTCCGGGCCTGATCTTTTTGATATAGCCACGAAGTCTGTCGCCGGTCTCCAGATCTTTAAACACTTCATTGTAATGAAGTACGCCGGTATGCTTGCTGTTGATTATGACTTTGTAACCAATGTCAGTCTTCTGGAAGATGAGCAGGTCTACCTCCTCCCCTTCCTTTACTGTGAGGTCGAAATTGGTCAGGAACTGATCGATCTTTTCAGTTGCAGTAACTCTGCCTGTTTGCGCATCTATAACCAGCATTACCAGTCTCTTTTCCCCTTTTCGCATCCGTTGCTCCATATAAGCAACCGGAATAAAAACATCTTTCATGATGCCCCACTTCAAAAATGCTCCATGTGGTGTAACATCGGCTACCTCTAGCATCGCCATTTCGCCAACAGATGCAAATGGTTTGTCTGTTGTGGCTATCAAACGGCCTTCATTGTCATGGTAAACAAAAACGTTTATCTCATCACCCGCTTTTAACCCCTGGGGTACATACCTTTTAGGCAATAATATTTCGTCCTTACCTCCATCCAGATAAAGACCAAAGTCAACCTCCTTTACCACCTTAAGCGTATTGTATTCACCAACAAGCACCATATCAGTCGATTTATTTTATGAGATATTCAAATTATTTATCTGGCAGACGAATTGATTATCGAGTCTGTTATTGAAGCGTATACTTTCTGCCAATCGGGATGGGCTGCCAGCAATGCCTTTTGTTCATTAATTGTGGCGGTATCTCCACGAACTGCCGGTCCTGTCTGTACAGTCGCCGGTGACGAATGTTTCAGGCGCTCAAACGTCTGAGCAATTATCGGCTCAAGCGCAGAAAAAGGCAACTTCTTTTCCTCGCATATCTGTTCGCAGATAGCCATGAGATGATTAGTGAAGTTGTTACATATTACCGCAGACAGATGTAGCCATTTCCGTTGTTCATAATTCGCCTCAAACAACACATCGGTGAGAATATGAGCCATTGTCAGCGCATATTTCTCAGCTTTGGGTGAAGTAGCCTCCCAGGCAATGGGGATATTTCTATGGGAGGGCAGGTTCTGTTTGGGGATAGAATAAACCGGCCATAAAACCGCAAGGTCAGGTGCCGCTCCTTTCAGCACATCAATTGAAACAGCACCGGCAGTGTGGATCAGTACCGTCTTTTTGTATGACAGAGTTGTTGCTATCTCCCCCACTGCATTATCGGATACTGCAAGAAAACACACATCGGCTTCAACTTCTTTTGCAGCTTTAAGATCGCCGAAATTGTTGCACAATAAGGCTTCGGCAAGCCCCTGCACAGAAACCGGATTCCGGCCGAAAACGCCTTTACATAAATGCCGTGCGGCTACCAGTCTGTTGCCAATAAACCAGGCAATGTTTCCGTTTCCAATAATGGTAAATGTCATGAGATGGAGGTTAAGTGTCGGGTATAATATTCTTCCATCAAGCTACGAACTTTTTCTTTAAGTTCTGCAACGTTGTTAATTGTCAGGCCCTTTGTATCGATCGGCTCCAGGAAGTGGATCTGTATTTTTTTCGGGCGAGCCCAGGCGGTTTTATTGTGTGGAAGGATAACACCTGTGTTAAAGATCAACCCAGGAATAATGGGCTTCTGCGCCTTTATGGCGGTAAGAAATGCTCCGTCATAAAATGGCTGCAATGGCTTGCCTGTTTTATTGCGGGTTCCTTCAGGGTACAAACAGAGATGTAGCCCCATTTCCAATGCCTCCTGCATTTTTGCAATGCTGTCGCGGCGGCTGCCTTCATTCTTCCTGTTCACCAAAATAGATCCGGATCTGTAAATGATACCAAACAATGGGATCTTAGCCATTTCGGATTTTGCCAAAGTTTTATTGGGGCCGGGTATCCAGGGAGACGATACCGGAATATCCATGAAAGAGTTGTGATTCAGCACTACTACATAATTCTCACCGTCCCTAAAATACTGCTTTCCTTTGCGTGTAACCGGGCAGAAAATAGCGGGCATATATATGCCCATCCAAAACCGAAACACTTTGTGTAGCCACAAAGACTTAACGGGTTCTTTTAAAAAAGAAATGACCCAAATGAAAGGCAAAACAAGAAGCATAGTGGCAACAAAGACAACTATGGCGTACACAGCGAACAAATGACCTCCTATTTTGGAAAACAACTTCATGCGGCGGGTAAAAATAAAAAATGCTTGCGGGAACTCAGATGTGTTTTAGTTGTCTTTTATACAAAAAAACAAATGCCGCCAAAACTCAAGGTAGTGGCGGCTTTTGTAGCACGTACGGGAATCGAACCCGTCATTCCTCCGTGAAAGGGAGGCGTCTTAGCCGATTGACCAACGCGCCATCCGTGGAATTGGAGTGCAAATATACGGCAGGTTTTTTTTCCACCAAAAAAATCTACCAATATTTTTAATTAGCAGGTATCGCTGCTACAATTGCAAGAAATTCTTCGGCTTTCAATGCTGCACCACCAATAAGACCACCATCAACGTCAGGGCACGCAAAAAGTTCTGCAGCGTTTGACGGCTTGCAACTACCACCGTACAGTATCGAGATTGAAGCTGCCACATCAGGACCGTATTGTGCACTTATCACGCTTCTGATATGCGCATGCATATCCTGAGCCTGAGCAGAAGATGCAGTTCGTCCTGTACCAATGGCCCAGATTGGTTCGTAGGCTATCACAACATTTGCCAGATGATCGGCGTTTAAGTGAAACAAGCCTTCTTCAATTTGCGTTCCTACGTAATTATTTTCGGTTCCTGCATCGCGTATTTCCAATGGTTCGCCACAGCAGAATATTACTTTCATACCATTAGAAAGGACCTGATTCACTTTCTTTGCAAGCATTGTTCCGTCTTCATGAAAATACTGCCTTCTTTCAGAGTGTCCGAGAATTACATATTCTACTTCTGCACTCTTCAGCATTGACGCCGACACCTCCCCTGTGTAGGCACCTGCCGCTTCATGATGGCAGTTCTGCGCACCGAGGTGTACATGTTCCATATTGGAAAGCTGGCTGGCTGCCTGCGTGATATGAATGAACGGCGGAGCAATAACGATCTCCTTGTTTTTGTTCAACTCAGGAGCGCCATTATAGATCTCGTTTATGAGTTCGAGGCCTTCAGGCAGATTCAGATTCATTTTCCAGTTTCCTGCAACAATCTTTTTGCGCATCTAATTTTAGAATTTTACGTTTTTCAACAAAAAATAAACCGTCCCGTTAATCCGGAACGGCACAAAGGTAACGTTTGGTTGCTTTCTTTTCCCTATGACAAAAATCAGATTATAGGTGTCAGTGTCCACCAAGATTAATCAGCGTTATTTGTTACACACCTTTTTGAACTCTGCTTCTATAAGGCTGCCTTTCGGTAACGGAGACCATGCGCGGTCGTCTTCATCAAATTCAGTTTTCTCAATTACCTTGCCACTAAGCTCGTAGTAAGTAACTTCCATTATCCGGTATTTTTTTGCCTGACAACTGTATTGCACCTTTCTCCTGTAGTAACCGAGCTTTTCAAATTCGTCTGTTGCAGTTTCCTTGTCAGCGGTCTTCTTGGCATTGTGCCTGAATTCCTGAAGTTTCCCGTCGGCCGGTTTCAGGCGATCAAAAACCACCAGAGAATTAGTACTTCTATTGGAAGTCACAGACATGATATACAATTCCTCCACTCCATCGGCAGAGGTGGTGAGAAAGTAATTTTGGCCAAACGACAGATTTGAACAAACAACGGACACAATTACAAATAAAATATTTTTCATATAGATTGGTTTGTACACAAACTTACAAAAATTCAAATTTTCAACACAAGCAAAGCAACACCAAAATAGTAAATCAATAACAAAAACTGTGTTGACTCTCCCGATAATGATGCATAGGTTTGAAAAAAAATCAACATCTAAAGAAAGTAAGTATGTCAGTTGTGCTAACAGATTTTGAAAGAGCGTTGTTGAACAGAGTTATTCCAACCTACACACTCAATGACTCCAAAGGCGTGCAAATAGCACTCAGAAACTTTATTGGTGACGAGCGGGAACAAATAATGGCCGACCAGGGCATAGACGAAAGGGCATTCAGGGCCCTGCAAAGCCAAACCGTTAAAAACATAATAGACTACCTCAAAGCAAACGACTACATAGCCGAACGTGAAGGAGGTGTCACCTTTCTGACCGAGAAAGGAAAGATACTGCGCAAACAGGGATCTTTGGAAAAGTATGACGAATGGCAAAAGGAAACAAGGGCAAAGAATAAGGTGATTATCCGCACAATTGAGACCCGCGGATATCTGGATCAGGATGAAATAATAAGGAACAAGAGGTCGTTGATGCTTAAACGAATCAGGAAGTTTGTTGTTTTTCCTTTACTGGGACTCATCTTGCTGTTCCTGATAATAATGGCACTGCACAAAAACGGAGCGGATAAAAATATCCCGTTGATCAGGGATCTCTTCCAAAACGAGAAAACTCAAGACGAGAAAACTGACGAAAAATCAACAGAAGAATCGCACACGGGCAAAAAGAAAAGCAAACAACATAAATAGTCTATTACCGGCAATAATCGCGCGAATGCTGCACGGCAGAGGGATATTTTGCGTTGCTATAACAACAAGGGCTTTTTTTTTGTATGTTTACAGCGGTTTTTACCCGTTGATCACAACTTCAGAGCTATGAATACAAAGCGGACATTTCTGGTTTTACTGGCCATTACTGTAGTTACAATTGTAATTTTCAGTTGTGCTCCCCGACGCAGGTGGTATTCGACCTATGTTGATAAGAATGGCGACACTCAAACGGAACATTACAACCAATATCGCCGTAGGTGGTATAGGCGCAATTTCAATAACCGCAATATCTGGAAGTGATTCTCTCCCCAACAAAGGTACTTTGTCTCGCATTGCTGGGCTGTGTAGCCACTACACAGCACGCTTCCGGCAAAAATGATCCTGAGTTTTGCGCCAGTTACGCCGACTTAATTGTTTCCGGAAGGACTAATGAAGTTGCCGATACTATTTTTACAGACTGGCAAAACCTTTCGAGACCTTCTATCAAAAACCATTTCTGTTCCTTTTACAGGTTTGGATTTTCGGCCGGTGCCTATTTCCTTGACCTCAAAGTGTCAGTGGGAGGCGTTAAGTTTATAGTGGCGAGAAACGCGTTGTTAGAAATAGAAATGGAATGCGGCGACACGGTTAAACTCTACAACACCAGGTACGAAAAAAGCTGCAGGGGTTGCGGTGCTGTATGGAAGGAGTCGGACGTGCACGGTGTAACGCTGAGATTCCCTATGACAGCTGATGACCTTGCGGTCTTGGCTCACGACTATCCCGGTCATATCAGATTACACCTTCCGGACAATGTTGCCGGCAGCAACTTTACGATCCGCAGAACGGAGCTATTCAGAGGTGAAGTGGACCGATTCAGGGAGCAGGTTGGTTCGCGTTGACCTCAAGTGAATCCCTGACGATTCGATACACAGTAATTCCACTTTCTGCATCCTGCAAAACCACAGGCAGATTAATAACACCGGTGCTATCCCTCAAATTCTCATAAAACAGGTCATAAAACCCGGGATTCATTAATTTCCCGCTTGACTTATCCGCATGCAGGTAATACCCTACCCTATACCTCACCACCTCCTTCTCAAGAACATCGGTATTTTCCAGCTTCATTTTAGATGGATCGATCACGCCTGTGTCTACCTTTTGTTTGCTTATCACATAAAAACTGTTTCGGGAGAAGAAAGCGATCTTGGACAATAACCGCGGATGTAAATTACTTACAAAGCTAATCCCTGTAAGCCCTGCCGATGAAAGTTTTTGGGCAAATCTGTACTCTTTCTCGCCCTCATTGTACAGTTTCTTCATACTTAGCAAGGGGAAAACAACAAAACTTAGGGCCCATAGCATAGTAAACATGCTTATCCTTCGTTCATTGCCTGAATACCTTCGTTCAATCAACTTTACACCTGCTATCATCCCGACAGGAACCATATACCACAGGTACCTCGACTCCAGATGCACCATTATGTAACCGGCAGGCAAAAGGAGAAATGTGAGGTAAATGTCCTTTTCACTTACCGGCAGACTACCATACTTTTTCTGCATTACCAAACGCCCCAGAACATATAACCAAACCACCGGAAAAAACACCGACAGCTCCAGCAAACAAACTACAAATGAAAGAACATTGTACCCGAGCCTCAACACCATGCGAAGCGCGAGATACCATGAATCCCAGAAATGAGAGAGGTGCCCATTGACAACATACGGATCCTCCCAATAATAAGTACTGTTTGGATAAACCGGTGGCAAAAGAATATCAATGCTGTCTTTCCATTCAGGGTGACCTACCAGATACCATGACATGTTCAGCCCGCCTGCAGTTGAGGTTGTCCATATACCGTACTTTGAATGTAGTGCAGCCATCCAGGGAAATGAACAAAGCAACATCACACCACCTGAAACTGCCATAACCTTAAAGGTCTGTTTCAAATGCCCATTTGTCAGTACGTATACACATACGGTGGTGCTGAGTGCGAAGAAAGGGATGGAATAAGCCTTGGCGAAATATGAAAGGGCCCCTACCCCTCCCGCCAAGACCCATAAACGCGTCTTGATGGTAAAATCGGTAACGAGTAAAATACGTAACACGGCAGTCAGGAAAAAGCACTGCCAAAGGTCATCGAACGTTTGCCAGAACACAGCAAACACAATAAACACCGCAAACACGGAATTGAACAACCACTGCTTTCGCCGATCCACCTGAAACCGCAGGAACAATGAATGAGACATCAAATGAAAGCCCGCACCTCCCGCTGCATTAACTACGATGGCGGCCGGTATAGCCGCAAGCCCTGACTTTATCAATATAGCTGTAAGCCAACAAGCCCAAGGCCCCCACAACCCGTTTACTGCACGGCTATAGTCGCCAACTGCGTACCGTGCCGATATGGTGAGATATGCAGTAGCGTCAGGATCGACATAATATTTATAATGAGGAAAAATGAATGCAAGCACCACCCACATCAAGGCTGACGTAGCTATAAAAGGCAAATATTTTTGTACCTGTTCTTTCATTAATTCCTGCTGCTCCTAAAAGTACTAATTACCTGCTACGAAGAGCATTCTATCGTTGCCAAACATATCTTTTCGCAATTCAGCATTTGCAAAACCATGGTCTTTGAAAACATCTCTCGTTTCGATTGCATGCCCGTTATCGATCTCGAAGAACATAGCACCACCCTCTTTCAGATGAGTCTTTGCAAAAACGGCAATCGCGTCATAAAATACCAAGGCATCGTCATGAGGAACGAAAAGAGCAGTTGCCGGCTCATATTCACGCACATTTATATGCAACCGCTCGCGTTCGCTCGCGGGTATATAAGGGGGATTAGAAACAATAATGTCATAATTCGCAAGGTCGTCCCATGTTGTCTTATCTAAGAAGTCCAGGTGAATAAGACCGACTTCAACTCCGAGCGAGGTTGCGTTTTTCCTTGCAACCTCCAACGCTGCAGCACTGATGTCACAAGACGTAACAGAGGCGGCAGGTAATTTTTGTTTCAAAGAAATGGGAATACAACCAGACCCGGTGCCTATATCAAGTATCTTCAAGCCTTCCCCTTTTTCTGCAAGTTGTAACGCATGCTCGACAACCCACAGCACAAGTTCCTCGGTCTCGGGTCGCGGGATGAGAACAGCTGGGTCAACATAATATTTATTCCCAAGGAACCAGGCTGAATTGGTGACATACTGCAATGGCTTTCCAGATATCAACTCTTGTGAGGCGGCATAGAAAGCCCGCTCCTGACCTTCAGTAAATAGAAGTTCCTTTTTCACTAACCGCTCGGTCTTGGTCATTCCGCTGATGTACTCGAGAACCTCATGAGCGATAGCCGCAGCTTCTCTTTCATCATACAATCCGGTCAATTCTGCCTTAAGCCTATAGAATGCGTCACCAATACTAAGCATGTTGTAAAGATACCCGCATTATTATATCCTTGGGTGCGTTTATGGATTGTTTGCGCGGGTTGTGTATGTTTGCAAAGTCCAATACAAAACAAATTAGCACGAATGGAATGGCTGACTAATCCTGAAATATGGATTTCACTGATCACACTTACTGTCCTTGAAATAGTACTCGGGATAGACAATATTGTCTTTATCTCTATACTTACCGGAAAATTACCGCATCATCAGCAAGAAAAAGCCCGCAAAGTGGGTATGGGACTGGCCATGTTTACCCGCATTCTGCTGCTTTTATCCATCAACTGGGTAATGCGCCTGAAAGGTTCCATATTCAATGCTGCCGCGATGCTTGGCATTGAAAGTGAGCACTTGCTTGAAACATTAGACATTTCCGGCCGAGACCTGATACTGATAATTGGTGGGCTGTTCCTGATCTACAAAAGCACTTCAGAGATACACGAAAAACTAGAAGGAGATGAACATCATGAAAAGAAGGCCAAAGCGCAGTCTTTTAGCAACGTGATCACACAGATATTGATTCTTGATATCGTGTTTTCTCTCGACTCGGTCATCACAGCAGTAGGCATGGCAAGTCACGTAGAAGTGATGATCGCTGCTGTAGTGATATCAGTCGGAATTATGTTATTCGCTTCCGGAAGTGTGGCCCGATTCGTGAACAAACACCCTACAGTAAAGATGCTTGCACTGTCCTTTCTGTTGCTGATCGGCGTTTCGCTGATCGCTGAAGGATTTGAGAGCGGCATCCCTAAAGGTTACATCTATTTCGCAATGGCATTCTCGGTTCTGGTAGAAATGCTCAACCTGCGCGCTGGGAAGAAAAGTAAAAAAGATTAGCCGACACGCCCACGTGGGGCGTGCCGGTTCTGGAACTTATTTCACGTATTTCTCAGGACGGGCAAGGAAAGCCGTTTTGCAGTTCTCACTGCAGAACCGTATTGTATCTCCCTGATATACGGTGAATTCAACCCATTCCGCGTCCCACTCCATTTCGCAAATAGGATCCATTTTTGCACCCTTTGTATACTTTGGAGTCTCAGTTGGTCCCATGGGCGCAGCCGGCAGTTCGGTTGATGCCGTGTTCGTGGCATCGCCACATGAAGAAAAAAGAACCGTAAGAAAAATAGCTGCAATTGATAGTTTCGACATAAAATTTGCTTTGATTTTTGAGTAACAATTTCGCAACCGCATCAACTCTGGTAATTAAATTCAACGACCTGACAATCAAAAAACTAGTCGATTCATTTGAATTCAGTACCAATAGGTAAAAACGACAGCAAGAGACCACAAAGGTACACAATAGAGACGCATCGGACAGACATTGCATTGAAATGTTTGACCGCACGAACGCATCATTGATCTGACTGCCACTTTTTGCGTGCATCCTTAGAAAAAATTAACTTTGATTATGGACGAGTACATTTCATTTGAGCAGATACCTTTCGGCAGCGATAATTTTGCCGATAACCCCGAACCACGTTGCCCGTGTGTTCTGTTGCTTGACACATCCGGCTCGATGAGTGGAATGCCACTCATGCAACTAAATGAAGGTGTCAGGACCTTTAAGGACGAGCTCCTCAGCGATCCTCTTGCCAGAAAACGAGTGGAAGTTGCTGTTGTTACGTTTGGCCCTGTAACCGTTGAATCTGAATTTCATACAGTTCCGAATTTCTTCCCCCGCGAACTGGACCCGACCGGCGACACACCAATGGGTGATGCTATCCTCACGGGTATAGACATGGTAACCCGCAGAAAAAAAGAATACAAAGAAAACGGCATCGCATATTACAAACCTTGGATAATACTTATTACCGATGGTGCGCCGACAGATGAATGGAGCCGTGCAGCCGCGGCGGTTCATGCGGGCGAAGCTGCCAAATCTTTCGCTTTCTTTGCTATTGGTGTGGAAGGAGCAAACATGGACATCCTCAAACAGATCTCTGTCAGGTCTCCATTAAAGCTGAAGGGCCTTATGTTCCGCGAATTTTTCATCTGGCTGTCAGCATCAATGAAAATGGTATCCGCCAAAACACCCGGTGCAACAATAAACTTGCTTCCGCCCAGCGGCTGGTCTGAACTATGAGATGGAATTGTATTGGCCAGAGCGTAGCGGGTACTTCGCACACATCGTCAGGACGCGCCTGTGATGATGCCTTACACTTTAAGATCATTGATACATTACAACCCAACGACACGTTGATCGTGTGCGTATGTGACGGTGCCGGAAGTGCAGAATATGGCGCGCTGGCGTCTAATACTGTTGCGACCAGAGTGGTGGTCTTACTTACAGAGCAGATCAACGGTGGTGTTCCGCTAACGGAAAACCTCATACATTCCACAGCTGTTGCGGTTCATAGTGAATTGGCGACGATGGCGAAAGAAAGTGAAGCGGACATAACCGAGTATGCGTGCACCCTATTGGGGGCAATATTACATCCCGACATTTCGGCCTTCTTTCAAATAGGAGATGGAGCAATAGTGCGACACGACAATGACGGCAAATATGTACCTGTTTGGTGGCCCGATAATGGCGAATACCTGAATACGACCAACTTTTTGATAGATGATCCTGAGCTAACGAACCTAAAAATATCTATCATTGACACCCAACAAACTCAGATCGCGATCTTTACGGATGGTCTACAAATGCTGGCACTCAACAATGAACAGAGAACAGGCCACACACCCTTCTTTGCGGGTTTGTTTCCCTCAGTATTGGCAGCGGACACACCTGAAAAAGAAGCTATTCTGAATCAAAAACTGGCTGAGTACCTTCAGTCGGACATGATAAATGAGCGTACTGACGACGACAAGACGCTTTTTCTTGCTGCCAAATGCCCCCGATGACCTATTACGGACAACATAATGAGCAATACGTCACGTCGCGGGAGATCGGTCGCGGAGGGGAAGGTTGCGTCTATGAATTAGCGTCTCATGGAGACCTGGTGCTGAAAATCTATAATGAGCCACCTGCTGATAGCAGGCAACAAAAACTACAGCAAATGGTGGCCATGCGCTCGAAAGACATTGAAGCCTATGCCGCCTGGCCGGTAGATCTGGTGCGCGATGCCGGAGGAACGATAGTCGGATTCGTGATGCGCAAGCTGCAAGGCTACCTC
Organism: Flavipsychrobacter sp.; assembly: GCA_016786565.1. Lineage (GTDB taxonomy): Bacteria > Bacteroidota > Bacteroidia > Chitinophagales > Chitinophagaceae > Nemorincola. Next base: position 16,128 of record JAEUVY010000125.1, on the reverse strand, counting down.
CCACTGCACCACGTCTTTAGCCCGATGGACCGAAAGAAAATGTTTCAGGACAGAGGCTATAATTTTCTGGTGCATGTCGCGCGAAATGTTTCAACTGCTTTTCATAAGTTGCATGAAGCCGGGCTTGTGGTGGGTGACGTAAATGAAGGAAACATTCTGATGAATAAATCGGGTATGGTCGCCTTTATTGACTGTGATTCTTTTCAGGTACACGCAGACGGTAAATACTTCTTTTGTGAAGTGGGCGTTCCCCGCTATACCCCACCCGAGTTGCTGAAACGTGCCACATTTGAGAATGTCATCAGAACTACGAATACGGACAATTTCTCTCTTGCCGTTCTGCTCTTCCAGTTGCTTTTTTTAGGACGCCACCCATTTGCCGGCAGGCATAAGGGCAATGCGGATATAGACGAAGAAACGGCCATCAGGCAACATCAATTTGCCTATTCGCTTACCAACACCAAAAAGAAACTTTCACCGCCACCCGATAGTATCAATATCTCAGATCTTCCTGAGGACATTGTAAAATTGTTTCATCAGGCCTTTGAAACAGACATCCGTCCCAATGCCTCTGCATGGATACCGGCGCTGGATGCTTTGCTGAAGTCCATGCAGACATGTACGGTATCGGCACTACACACCTATCCGGCACAAATGGCAGAATGCCCCTGGTGCTGGTTCAGAAAACAACGTGGCATCATGTATTTTCTGGACGACAGCTACCTGCAGGCCAATATGGTGCTGGGCGACATTGAACAGTTTGTGAACGGGTTCAGACCCGAACCTATTACGCTGAAACAACTTTCGCCCGAGAGTGTACCCGCTCACTTGCCACCTACCCCCGTTCCGGTACGTGTAATGAAGGCTGTCAAGATCAGAACAAATCTGAGTATCGGCGTGGGCATTGCAGGGATAGCACTACTTTCAGTTTCCCCATATTCCATTTTACTGGGAGGGTTTCTGGTAGTGTACATATTGCGCTGGTCGGTATGGGCAAACAGAATAAAAGCTGAGGTAAAGTCCAGAAACGAGCGATTTCAGTCCCTTCAGAAAAAACTGCAGCAAGTACTGCGAGAATACAATGCTCCGGCCGATATTGTAGCCTATCAGCAAGGGCTTGAGTCGCTGAATAAATTGACCATTCAGTTTCGCCGGTTACCTGAAGAACTGGACAGGAAACGGAAAGCGATGGAGGAAACACTTTACAACGAGCAACTCAACGATTACCTCCGAAAATTCCACTTAGAAGATCACCAGATCCCGTCAATTGGTCCGGCAAAAAAAAGGGCATTATATAATGCCGGTATTCGCCATGCAGCGCATATTGCGAACTTACCGTCAACAAAAGTCCCCGGGATAGGCCCCGCGATGGAACAGATATTGATGTCCTGGAGACGGCAGATGTCAGCTGACTTTGTTTACATACCCGATCAGCTGAGCCTCAACGCGGGCATGCAGAAGGTAAATGAAGAAATGGCGCAACTGAGGCTAAAACTTGAATCAGGGATAAGAAGGGAGTATCAACACCTGAATTTCCTCAAAGCCAACATTCGTACTCGGGCCGAACTATTGGAACAGCAGTTTGTGAACATAACAGTACAGATGAAACAAGCGCAGACCGATATGCAGGCGATTAAAAAATATGCGGCATGATACGAATGCTAACACGGAGAATTTGAACAAACTATATTTACAGCAGAAATAATGAAGCAATGAGCAGAACAATACTTATCACAGGTGCCACATCGGGTTTTGGAAAAGCGATAGCAAAAAAATTCGCGCAAGGTGGCTGTACAGTATGTATCACCGGCCGCCGTGCAGACAGGCTTGCCGCTGTGAAAAATGAACTTGAAACCCGATACGGGGTAACGGTATTTACGGCCTGTTTTGATGTAAGGGACAATGCGCAGGTAGAGGCGGCGATGAACGAGTTGAAAAAACACGTCAATAGAATAGATATCCTTGTAAATAATGCGGGCCTTGCTGCCGGACTATCGACCATTGACGAGGGTAACCTGGACGACTGGGAAACAATGATAGACACCAACGTGAAGGGCCTGCTGTATATGACCCGTCAAGTGCTGCCCATGATGCGCGAACAGGCAAGCGGCCATGTGATCAACATAGGTTCTACTGCAGGCAAGGGGGTTTACAAAAATGGCAATGTTTATTGCGCAACCAAGTATGCAGTTGACGCACTGAGTCAGGCTATAAGGATAGATATGCTTCCCTATGGCATAAAAGTAACTGCTATCAATCCTGGCATGGCTGAAACGGAATTCTCGCTCGTGCGTTTTAAGGGCGACGAAGAACGTGCCAAAAATATGTATGCGGGAGTAAATGCTCTGCAGGCCGAAGACATTGCCGACATCGCATGGTATTGCGCTACCCTTCCGCCGCATGTCTGCATCAACGACCTTACCGTAACCTGCCTTACTCAGGTAAATAGCGTTTACAACATTAAAGAGGCAGACAGGGTGAAACCAAAGGAGCTATGAGTGAAGTTTTGATACGTCCGATACGCGAGTCCGATAATAAGATCATTGCTTCCATCATTCGGTCTGTATTGACTGAATTTGGAGCAAACAAACCAGGCACCGTATATTTCGACCCGACGACAGATGACCTTTATACATTGTTCAGAGCCACGGACTCTGCCTACTTCATCCTGGAAGTGGACGGGGAAGTGTGCGGTGGTGCCGGCATATTTCCCACCGTCGGTCTGCCGGAAGGATGCACCGAGATCGTGAAGCTGTATATCATGCCCCATGTCCGCGGGCGGGGCCTCGGGAGGACACTCATTGAAAACTGTTTCGAAGTTGCCACGCAACTGGGGTACAAACAGGTGTACCTTGAAACACTACCCGAATTAAAGATGGCGGTTGGGCTGTACGAAAAGTGCGGGTTCAGATACATGGATAAACCGTTGGGAGATTCCGGGCATTTCGGTTGCGACCTGTGGATGTTGAAAGACCTTTGATCTAGCGATACCGGGGATGGTATTTTTCCAGCGTAGATCGAAGATATGCCCTATCCAAATGGGTATAGATCTCTGTTGTAGTAATACTTCTATGTCCCATCATCTCCTGCACGGCCCGCAAGTCAGCTCCACCCTCAACCAGATGGGTGGCAAACGAATGGCGCAGGGTATGAGGATGGATATTGGTAGTGATCCCAGCCTTTTTTGCCAGATCTTTCAGAAAAAGGAATACCATCACTCTCGATAAAGATGAGCCGCGCCTGTTAAGAAACACAAAGTCTTCCTGCCCCTGCTTCACCGGCACATGCACCCTCACATGTTCTTTGTATAGAGAAACCTGTTTGGAAGCTTCGTCGCCAATTGGCACCAGACGCTCCTTATTTCCTTTCCCTATCACCTTCACAAATCCAACATCAAGAAACAGTCCTGACAGTTTCAGCGTTATCAATTCACTTACCCGCAAACCACAACTATACATAACTTCCAGCATCGCTCTGTTGCGCTGACCTTCGGGCGTACTATGGTCTATTGCGGCAAACAATTGTCCCATTTCGTTCACCGACAACACACTGGGCAGTGTTCGTTTCAGCTTTGGTGCTTCCAAAAGTTCAGTGGGATCCTTTCTTATCACCTCCTCCAGCACCAGATACCCAAAGAACGATTTGACACCGCTCAGCACCCTGGCCTGTGTGGCAACGGATAACTCCATTTCTGTGATCCATTTCAAAAGAGATTGCAGATGATGCATCTCGATACGATCTACGCCTAATCCGGGAAACTCCGTCGCGATATGATCCCGCAACATCGCTATATCATGCAGGTAAGCATCAACTGTATTGTCGGACATTGACCTTTCGAGCTGCAGATATGACTTGAATCCCTTTATGTACGCGTCCCACATATTCATGTCAAAACTAGCTGATTCACGTCAATATCAGTCCATGCTGTGCAATTACTGTTTAATTTTGCCGATCATTCGAACTCCACATGGACGATCTTAAAGGCAGAGCGGAAATACAGATACTCGTTGATACATTTTACGATCGAGCCAGGCAGGATGACCTTCTTGGCCCGGTGTTCAACGAGATCATCGGTAACAATTGGGACCATCACCTACCGGTAATGTATAACTTCTGGGACATGGTCATTTTTGCAGCACCCGGCTACAGCGGACAACCCGTTCGCAGTCATATTGAGGTCGACAAAAAGATGCATTTAGATCAACCTCACTTCGATCGCTGGTTGCAACTGTGGACAGAAACTGTGGATAGCCTGTATGCGGGCGAATATGCGGATATTGCGAAAAACAAGGCTATGCTCATGGCCAACATGATAAACATGAAGATCCAGATGAGCAGAAACGGATTCGAAACCTTAAACTGATCATTATGCTCATCTCAGGACAATTTGTAGATATTTTCAACCGACGCATTTACCCCGCTGACATTCAGATAGACAACGGAAGGATCGCTGCTGTTATCGAAGTAGCAGCGGCACCCGACAGATATATTATGCCTGGTTTTGTGGATGCCCACATTCATATCGAAAGCTCCATGTTGGCACCGTCGGCATTTGCGCGTCTTGCTGTGGCGCACGGCACAGTTGCTACCGTTTCAGACCCGCACGAGATCGCTAACGTTTGCGGCCTACAGGGCGTTCGGTACATGATAGAGAACAGCAAAACAGTACCGTTCAAATTCTTTTTTGGCGCACCATCGTGCGTACCGGCAACCGGATTTGAAACTGCGGGCGCAACGCTGAATGCAGATGCTGTAGCGGAACTGCTGGCTGACAACGATATCTGGTACCTGTCGGAGATGATGAACTATCCGGGAGTGCTGCATAATGACCCGGAAATAATGGCCAAGATACATGCTGCACACAAAGTTGGAAAACCAGTGGATGGCCATGCGCCGGGACTGCGGGGCGATACAGCCGCTGCCTATGCAAGTGCCGGCATCTCAACTGATCATGAATGTTTCTCTCTGGAAGAAGCTCTGGACAAGATCGCGGCCGGAATGCATATCCTCATTCGCGAAGGCAGCGCCGCTAAAAACTATGAGGCACTCTGCGAACTGCTACGCCTGCACCCCGAACGTGTCATGTTTTGCAGTGATGACAAACATCCCGATGAGCTGGTAGTGAACCATATCAACAGCCTTGTATCCAGATCATTGGCTAAGGGATACGACCTCTTCGATGTGTTGCGGGCCGCTTGTATCAATCCTGTTCTGCATTACAAATTGCCAGTTGGCTTGTTGCGCGCCGGCGATCCGGCTGATTTCATCATAGTAGAAAATCTGTCGGGATTAAAGATCCTTGAAACATGGATCGATGGCAAACCAGAAGCAGTAAATGGTATGGCGCAGTTCGGCGAAGTGCCCGTGCCCATCATCAACAACTTCAATACAAATGCCAGGAAACCAACGGACTTTATGGTGAAGACCAACAAGGCGGAATGCACGATCCGCGTGATAGAGGCAATTGAAGGCCAGCTCATCACAAACTGTTTAGAATTGCCTGCAAGAATCGTTGATGGTGAGATCCTGAGCGATACATCCCGCGACATTCTGAAAATAGCAGTGGTCAACAGATACCAACCTGACACACCCGTTTCAGTTGGATTCATTAAGAATATAGGGATAAAAAAAGGCGCACTGGCATCGACTGTTGGGCACGACTGTCACAACATAATTGCTGTTGGGGTTGATGATGAATCGATATGCGCTGCAGTGAATGCATTGATAGCCGCCAAAGGAGGCATATCAGTGGTTCAGGATGGGGATAATGTCTCCTGTATGCCGCTGCCCGTTGCAGGATTAATGTCTGACAAAGACGGCTGGCAGACAGCAAGAGACTACACGGAAATAGACAGAAAGGCGAAAGAACTGGGTACTCCACTTAATGCGCCATTCATGACATTATCCTTCATGGCGTTATTGGTGATCCCGTCGCTGAAGCTGAGCGACAAAGGCCTGTTTGACGGAGGAACGTTCAGATTTACTGATCTGGTGGTGGAAGACTAACCGCCTAATTACTTTTTGCGGGCAATAAAGTTGAGCCCGAAAAACAGGTATTCCCTACGGAACCCGGGGTTCGACTGAATAGCTCGCTCCTTCTGTAGCAGCTTTTCAGGATCGGCGTTTTTATATTGCATGGGCAGAAAATACCTGACGTACTGAACGCTGTCGTCTTCTATGTTGAAGTTATTCCCTTCAAACAAAGACCGCCACCCGGCCAGGCTTCGAATATTCTCGTTACCAATGAGAATATCTTTCTGCAATTTTTCGTCCCAGATAGTGATGATACGTTTATTGCCGCGATACTTGTATAGCTTGATGCGCTGAATGATATTGTTTCCGTTTTCCTCTACTGACAATACCCTGCCACCCGGCTTCAGACTCTCGTTGAAAATGGTCAACGCGTCATTTATTGGCTCCAGATGATGCAGCGTGTCCTGCACAATTATCCAGTCGTAAGTGGCCGGTTGTGGCTTGTTGTCAAACAGATTCTCGTAGGTACAGGTGAACAAAGAGGTGTCGCCGTATTGACTCCAGTACTCCTTCCTTTTCACAACGGTATCATAGTAGAACTCCAGGGTGGTACCATGGGTAGCTATCCCGTTCATGGCCAGAAAGATGCAGGTGGTGCCATAACCGCAACCGCAATCCCATATTGACAGTTTGTTTCCGCCAGGCTGTCCTTTTACGATGTGCTTTTCTATGTAGCGCAAACGCTCGAGAAAGTAATTCCTTCTAAAATGCCACGATGATGCGTCACCCAGAAACTTGTAGTAGGGTTGCATTTCGGTATGAATTTCCAGTTCTTTCATCATCAGTTCAAAGAACTGTTCGGGAGACATCATCGCAGTTAGTTTTCGTTCTATTTCAGACTTTGCGCCGCTCAACGCCGGCAAGGCTATTCCGTTTCAGGATCACTTTTTTGTCAATGTTCTAAACACATCTTCCAGTGTCTCAGTTTGCGCCTGCATAGCACTGATATTGATATTGTTATCCAATGCCCATTGCATCACCTCACGGCGCATTCCGTCAGGATCATCGGTCACCAGTTTCCACTTATTATCGCCAAGCTCTTCTGCCTTTGTGGCCATTTTCAGCTTACCGATAACCGCAGACGACACAACGGTCTCAGTGGAAATGATAAGCACATCTTGGCGGGTGTTTACCGTCTGCAAATGACCGATAGAGTCATCAGCAACGATCTTACCATTATTGATAATGATAACACGGCTACACATTGCCTGAACCTCCTGCATGATGTGTGTAGAAAGCAACACAGTCTTGTCGGCACCTATCCTTTTTATCAGGTCCCTTATCTCTACTATCTGATTCGGGTCCAGGCCTGATGTAGGCTCGTCCAGAATAAGTACTTCAGGGTCATGCAACATGGCCTGGGCCAGCCCCACGCGTTGCTTGTACCCTTTAGAAAGTGCGCCTATCTTCTTGTGAGCTTCTTTCAAAAGGCCGGTCATTTCTATCATTTCCTCAATTCGCTTGCCCTTATCCGCCCCCACCTTATGTATCCCTGCGCTGAACTCGAGGTACTCACGAACATACATCTCAAAATACAGCGGATTCGCCTCAGGCAGATACCCTACCCTTTTACGAACCTCCATTGGCTTCTGAACCACATCAAAACCACATACAATTGCGGTTCCTGATGTTGGCGGAAGGTATCCGGTGATCATTTTCATTGTCGTAGATTTTCCGGCACCATTTGGCCCCAGAAAACCTGCGATCTCCCCCTTTTTCACTTCAAACGATATGCCGTCCACAGCTTTCTGTGTATCATATAGTTTGGTAAGACCTGAAACTTTTATCGACATGACTTAAATAGAAGAGACGAAGTTAGCGGATAAACAAATGCAGATACAACCGGTGTGCAACCAAATTGTATCTGCAGGAAATATTATCGGTAAATTACTTCTTTACCCCAACGAACTGGCAACTATTCTGGATGGTATCAATTGCTTCAGTGTAGTCGCGCTCGTATTGATGCAACTTCAGACTTTTATCAGACTGAAGTGTGATATCAAATACACGGAGATAGCTGATCGACCCGGCTTTTGCACTATCATTATTGGTAATAACAATAGAATAGGTGCTCTCGTTGCTACGCACATATCCCTGAAGTACTTTCGGATAAATGCTCTTGAAGTAAACATCTACAGAGAGGATACCCCGGTTTGCGGGTGTTACTATTACGGTGTCAATAGTCGCTGCTCCACTATTGCAGGTTGTAAAACCCGCATAAGTACCTAAATAACGCGTGATTGATTTAGTTCCGCACTGGGCATCTTCATATCCGGCAGGACATGTACACTTTCCATGACCACAAGAACCACCATTGTAACATGTTATACCATCACATGCATTTTTTTCACACGATGTAAAAACAGAACTGCCACCTATTACGGCTGCAAACAGGGTTACCGTCAACAAAATTTGTTTACCAAACTTCATGAGTAAATATTTGAGTCCAAGATACAAAAAAATACAGATGCACCAAAAAACAAGACATATTTATGCAAATGCATTCCAGCCCTGCGCAGTGATCGGATGTTTGCTTCCTGCTTTTGTCATCAGGTGCGCCCCCTCTCCCTTTTCAGTCACATACCCGATCACACTAATATTTACATTGCGTGAAACGGTTTCATAATCTTCTTGTTTCACGGTAAAAAGAAGCTCATAGTCTTCGCCTCCGCTCAATGCGCATGTGGTTACCGAAACGCCAAATTGCATTGCTATGTTTCGGGCATCATCATGAACAGGTATTTTCTCTTCATACACCACACAACCCACATCGCTGTTTTTACATATATGCAGTAGTTCCGAACTCAAACCATCACTTACATCGATCATTGATGTAGGCATTATTCCTTTTTCGTTCAGCCATTCCACAACTTCCGCCTGTGGTTCCGGCTTCAATATCCTGCCAATCAGGTACGCCTGCTGCTGAAGATCTGGTTGAACACCCGGGTTTTCCAGAAATATCTTCTTCTCCCGCTCCAACAGTTGAAGACCAAGATATGCTGCACCAAGATCTCCGGTAACACAAATAAGATCACCTTTACGCGCACCCGATCTGGTAACGTACTTATCAGGCGCCACTTCCCCTATCGCAGTGATGCTGATCACAAATCCCGATTTCGAACTGGCTGTGTCTCCACCTATCAGATCTACGTTGTATTTCTCGCACGCGGCGTACACACCTTCGTAAAATTCCTCCAGTGCCTCCACCGATATTTTATTTGAAATGGCTAGGCTTACTGTTATCTGTGTGGGTGTCGCCATCATAGCATAAAGGTCCGAGAGGTTCACAACCACCGCTTTATAGCCAAGATGTTTCAATGGCGTATACATGAAATCGAAGTGAATACCCTCCACCAACAGGTCTGTCGTGATCACACTTTGACGTCCGAACTGATCAATGACCGCCGCATCATCACCTACACTCAATATAGTTCCGGCATTACGGGTCTCATTGTTTCTTGTCAGATGATCTATCAATCCAAACTCCCCGAGGGAAGCTATTTCTGTCCTCATTTCCATATATTATCTAAAATTCAATTTTAATCCCACCAAAGGTACAATGTTTAAGATGCATAAACAGTTTCACGTTCGGGCGTTCTCAACAGGTTGTCGCAGATGACGTACAGCAATGCAGGCATAAGTTGGTGCATCAACCTGTTCTGCGAAGTGAACAAATGCCATTTCAGATCCTCAACTGTGATCACATAGATCATAAAATAAGCCGCAAAACACACCAGCACCAATAAAAATCGCTTGTCAGCCCGCCCCCTACCCAAAAGCAGAGCGGTCAGAAAAACCACTCCAAATAGTTTGATGAAACCAAAATGATCGTTAATGTTCTTGACAAATGAGTACCATATCATTGTGTACCTGTTACCGTCTGTAAGCTGCGCAAGTGTATTGGCCGACTGTTCAGCTATCATTCCATTTGGCGGGGCGTACGCCATTTTATACAAAACGAGTGTCAGCAATGGAATGGACACCCCCAAAAGTAAATATCTCCATCTCCCGTCAAACATCAGTTCTCTGAAATTGAATAGTACAAAAAGAAAAACCAGGACCATTCCCTCATTCTTTGTCCACAAGCAACAACCTAAACTGCAGGCAGCAAGAAGCACGTATTTCGCATGCATAGTAGCATATTTAATCGCCACAAGCCCGCACAAGAAGAAAAACGCCAGAGCGGTATCGGCATATTGCGAGACACCTTCCGTTAAAAACGAATTGTTACCTAAAAGCAAAAAATACGCTGCACTCCCTAGAATGACACTACGTGGAGCAATTTCAAAGAAGATGAGAACGGGAATAAAAAGTGACACGTTGAAACTGAAGACAAACGAGAAGAGTTCAAGTGCATCTACAGAGATCAGGCGGGCAAAAAATCCTGCAAACCCCGGAACCAGCATCGGATAATCGGGATGGCAGATACGATACCATGTCAACTTTTGCCAGTTCTCAGGGTGAGCCAAAAAACGGGCATGATAATTCCAGATGGACCAGGCGTCCCAACCACCGTATCTTTCACCAAAAGGGTACACCTTCATCACAAAGTACACTATTCCAATGCCCAGTATCAGGTGCTTGAACCGGGACAGCGGTTCTGTGCTTTCTTCCTCTTTATTGTATTTTATAATGGCCCACCCAGCAAACAAAGCAGCAACACCGATTATTGCTGCAATAGCAATGAACGGCAACCCGGTCATCAATAATAAAAAATAGATCGTACTGACAAACCCAGCCGATACCCCTGCGAAAATGATATGTGCACTACCCTTCTGCATACTCATCTATCATTTTCGGGTAAGAAAATAATGGTACAAACTATCCTTGCCTGACCATAAAATGACCCTACCAGCTGTATATTCCTGCAACAAGCTATCATTGGTTGCAACCGGACAGATCATCAGACTCGTATCAGGTAACACTACCGGCTTGTAGGGTACGTAGCGGGGCGCCAAAAAATACCGGGTCCATAGGAAGACCTCGGTCTTTACGCCACGGAGATCGCAGCCGATAGTTGCGCTTTCAGGAATCAGTTTAGCGACTGGTGCTAATGACCGGCTCAACTTATGCATTTCAACATTATTAGGTTCATTTGCGGGCTTATCCGCATAGCGCAACGCAGCAGTCATTACAGCTGCCACTATCATTGCCCACAAGACCCAACTTTTCATACCCAAAGATAAACTCTATCGCTTACCTTTTTCTGCTGTAATGCAATTGAACAAGTCCCGACGGATATTTGACACAATCAACAAGTGAAATATTCAGCTGTGAAAACCCTGACCGGAAGAGCCTGATCCCACTCCCCAACATTACCGGTATGATAGAAATAATGAACCGATCAATAAGATCATTCTTAAGCATATCCAGCACCAGTTCACTGCCTCCATCTACGTAAATGTTCTTACCGGGCGTCTGTCTGATCTCGCTGATCAGAGAAGAAACGTCACCGTTGTAAAAAGAAACATCTTCAGTGTTTCCGCTCAGTGTCCGGGACACAACATAAGTTTTACGTCCTTTATGCGGAAATTCATTACCAAACGACATCACCTTATCATAGGTCTTCCTGCCAATGATCACCGTATCTACCGTCGCTACAAATGCGTTATACCCGTAATCCTCTCCCTCAGCGGCTACCATATCCAGCCACTCCAGCCCACCCGATTCGGTGGCGATGTAGCCGTCAAGACTTTGGGCAATGTACAATACAACTTCTCTGCTCTGATAATTAAACATGGCTTATAGATTTATCAGCGCAATTTACTCATCGTTTTTTCTTCGTAGCACACTCAGTCGAAAAAATCGGACAGCCGATCTTGTCTGCGGTTTCCACACGGTGTTATTAAATAAAATCAGCGGAATCCGCTTCGCCTTTTTATATTGTATTCAGTTTTTTCAATGAATGCCATGGCAAGCAACTTTAAGTGTGAACTGATATTACTCTGTGCTCTACTCCTGCAATTGGAAGTTAAGGCCCAGCCTGGTTTTAAAGCAGGTTTCAAAACTTACACCCCATCGGCCATCATACATGAGCATGTTTATCGTTATGTCCCAACTGACAGCACACGACTGTATCTGATAGACAGCAACAAGACTTTTGTTACCGCCGACAGCACTGTTGTAATGACAGAAGCGTTTAAAGACAGAGCGCAATGGAAAACGGTGCGTTATTTCAACTCGAAACGCCAACAGATAAAGCTGGAAGAATACAAAGACGAGGCACTGCAGGAAGTGAACGAGTGGCGCTATGATGAGAAAAACAGAAAGACACACCACTTCCGTGACAATAGAGTGAACGGCAGCCTTTACCGGAAACAGTATGACTATGCGACCGACAAAAAATCCGGCGAAACAGTTGTAACTGAGAGCTCATTTTTTAACAACAAAATTGAGTTCTACACCAAAATGTACTACGATAAAAATAATGTGCTTTATAAGGAAGTTCGAATGAACGACAACAATAAAGACATTATTCACGTTGAGACATTTACCTATGGCGAAAATGGCAAAGTGAAAGAGCGTTCCGTATACTTCCCTGAATTCAAGGTGACCAAAAAATTTCCTGAACCCGCCGGAGATTGTCCGGTAAAATGTACTGCACTTCTGCCTGCAGGTGTTGCCGACAAATTCAATCCTGCCACCAAAACCGGCTACATAAAGCGGGTTTTATTTAAGAACGCGGCAAAAATAAACGACCCCGACTGCAAAGACTACGAATACACCTTCTCCAACAACACGAATTGCGCAGTCACGGTGACCGCATCAAAAACAAACAAGCTGGTCAAGTTTCGCTACAAGGAAAAATTATAACCAGATCAAATGGAAAGTAGTGCTGCATTTGTTGCCAAAAAATAGATCAGTTCACCTATTCCGGCAATCATTGCTATAGTGGCCAACCGGTCGGCCCTACATCCACGGGTCATACCTATTACACCCAATAATATAGCTATGATACTCATTGCAGGCACAAACAAACCGACAATCGCAGCTACAAGTGTTGCATAGCCCACCCAGCTAACCCTGTTAAAACAACTAAACGAGTTCACCTGTACCGGAAAATCGACTACGGTTTTATTCGCATAAACTTGCGATATTTCCACCGTATTGGGCGAGGCCACAGCTGGCGGCTTTATCATAAAACCGGCCCGGGCGGGCATTGCTAACATCAGCAATACTACAGACAGAATCAGCACAGCTATTCGCATACGGTTTTGCTTTTAAACGAGTATATCAACCTTTGGTTATCCCAGCCACAATGCTCCGGAAACACTATCACGCGTGGCTCCGGTTACGCTACTCAACACGTTCACCTCTTCCCTCCACCTTAGTGTACCAATCAATGCCATAACAAGTGCTTCTTTATACTTCACAACATCAGCCTCCGGCACAACTACTTCTACGCCGATCTGATCCAACTTTGCCCGCAGCAACTCCAACAGGAAGGTATTGAAAGCACCTCCGCCTGTCACCAGAACCTGTCCGGCTTTTTCGCTGCCACCATTATTATTTATTGCAGCCACCACCTGATCTGCAACGTGATGACAAGCTGTGTGCAGCAGGTCGGCGACTTTGCTACTTGTATCCTGCAGCAACCACGACCCGATCGCCATTGCCATTTCATTACTCAACGACTTTGGAGCCTTAGCTGTGTAATATGGATGATCTTCCAGTACCTTTAAAAGCCCCGCCTGCAACGCACCACCTGAAGCTATTGTTCCGTTTTCGTCCATCTCCCTGCCAGTACGCCTCGCCAATTCATTAAGTATTTGATTTGCCGGACAAACATCAAACGCAATTGCATTATCGCTATTGTCTTGTACCGTCAAATTGGCTATGCCACCTATATTCAACAAGTACTTATAATTGCCAAATAACAATCGGTCGCCTATCGGCACTATCGGAGCCCCTTGTCCACCCAGGGCCACATCAGTCGCTCTAAGGTCATTAATAACGGGCAAACCCGTCATAGCAGCTATTGCAGCACCACTACCTATCTGACCTGTTGTTGCGGTAGACGGACTATGATATACAGTGTGGCCGTGTGATGCAATGAAATGAACCTTATGATCCAGACTATGCCGTGCTATAAAGTCATTTACGGACTCTCCAAGGAATTTTCCGTATTCGGTGTCAAGCTCAAGAAATTCCGACACAGTTAAAGATGTTGCGCTTATCAGCCGCTTCCTCCAATCTTCATTATATGGCACACATTCAGCCGCTAATATCTGATACTCCCACTTGCCCCGCACCTCATCCAATTGAACATATGCAATGTCTAATCCATCCAGCGAACTTCCCGACATCAGCCCGATAACCTTGTAAATCATGCGACAAAAGTAGCATTTTGGGCGGGTACATTCTTCGGAAACACTCCGAAAGTGACCAGGATCCTGGTAATAGCGACGGTGAGATAAGCAGACATCATACTATCAGGTAATATCTGCCTACATTTGCCGCCGTCATGAAGAAGGCATTGATTCAAATGCACCTCGCGGTGCTACTATGGGGATTTACAGGCGTGCTTGGCAGGGCCATTTCACTCGATGCCCCCATTCTGGTTTGGTACCGTATGCTACTTACCGCCATTTTCGTGGCAGTGATCCTTTATGTGCGTAAAGAATGGGTATCAATACCCCGTAAACATCTGATGCTCATGGCACTCATCGGGATCTTGATGGGACTACACTGGGTAGCATTTTATGGATCCATCAAACTCGCCAATGTATCTATTGCCCTGGTTTGTTTGTCTACTGCCAGCATCTTCACTCCCCTGGTCGACCCTATAATCAACCGTGGCAAACACGACTTTAGGGAACTGCTACTTGGTTCCCTTGCCATAATAGGCGTCTACCTCATATATCGTTTTCAACAATTTTACGGGTGGGGCATACTGGCAGGAATTATAGCGGCACTCCTTAGCTCGGTATTTACAGTTTTCAATAAACAGATCGCTGCAAAATATCCGGCCCGCACAATGGTATTCTACGAAATGTCCACCGGCTGGGCATTTATAACTCTGCTGATCCCGATCTACCTACACTACAAACCTGAAACCCGACTCATTCCGATGGTCGGGGCAGAACTGATTCACAACGACTGGATCTGGTTAGTGGTACTTAGCCTATGCTGCACAGTCTGGGCGCAGTCTCTTTCTTTAAACGCACTCAAAAAACTATCGTCATTCACCGCAACTTTGTCTGTGAACCTGGAACCGGTTTACGGTATACTTCTCGCATTTATATTCTACAATGAAAACCGGGAGATCATTTTCATTGACGGCACCGAGAAATTGAACAGTGGTTTTCTCGCCGGGATGGGCCTGATACTTTTGTCCGTAGTACTGCAAATGCTACGTGTGCTGTTACCGGGATATTTGCCTTCAAAAAAGAATGCAGAAGCGACGAACTAATCTACCCAGTCGCAGATAAAGATATTGGTATCGCGGTTTCCTCCGTTATTACGGTTAGAACTGAAGATCAACTTTTTACCATCAGGAGAGAACATTGGGAACGCATCAAAACTGCTGTCTTTAGAAATACGCTCAAGCCCGGTACCATCAATGTTTATGAGATACAAGTTAAAAGGAAAGCCGCGCTCGTGTTCGTGATTTGACGCAAAGATCAGACGCTTGCCATCAGGCGCAAACGATGGTGCCCAGTTAGCCCTGCCAAGTTTTGTTACCTGACGAACGTTACTGCCATCAGCATTTGCCACGAACAACTCCATTTGGGTAGGCATTACCAATCCCTGAGCCAGAAGATCTTTGTATTCTTTCTTTTCCTCTTCTGTTACCGGGCGTGATGCGCGCCAGGTGATCATCTTACTATCCGGCGAGAAACAAGCACCGCCATCGTATCCGAGTGTATTAGTGATCTGTTTTACATCAGACCCGTCAATGTTCATGGTGTAAAGGTCCATATCACCGTTCCTCATGCTGGTAAAGATGATCTTTTTACCGTCGGGCGACACTGTTCCTTCTGCATCATAACCCGGAGACTTTGTCAACTGCCCGGTGATGTTACCCTTCAGGTCGGCCACGTATATATCATAACCCTCATAAATAGGCCATACATATTTTTAGATCGGAAGAGC
>JAEUVY010000124.1 GCA_016786565.1 Flavipsychrobacter sp. | reverse complement strand
GATTGACGGTTCCTTAAAGCAATGCTCAGGTGCAGGTTTGAACACTAAAAAGCCATGTGCTATGCTGCCTTAGCCTATTTCTTCAAAGTTCCGACTTGTCACTGGCTTTATGATTGAGGTGCAACCTAATATCCTCTCAGGGTGACATATAATAGAATATTTGAAAGACGTTGATCGACTTTCAATAATTGTGTTTTCGTTCAGGCTACGATAGGGCCGGACGTCAGATAATATTGCCGGTTGGATTGTTTGCGGGCGGTGGAGTTATAGTCAGTTCTCGCAATGATCTTTTGGGTTGGGTGATATCGGGGGTGGCGGGTTGCGCAGGAAATTTTATTTGTGTGTTTTTTTGTGAGGGCTGTTGATTATCAATGGGTGTGTGGGAAGTTTGCTTCATTTTACTTCCCAAAAACTGCACACTTCTTCCCACCTGTGTGTCGGTGTGGGAAGTTTCGGGACGGGTGCTCTGTGGCGGTTCGGGGGAAATTTCTTCATTAGTTATAGGTGATGCGGGTTGGTCGGACGAGGGTTGTTCGTCGTAGGGGTGGGGGATGCCCCATTGTTTGTATGCCTCTACAACATCGGGGTCGCTGAGGTATTGTTCCTGACGGTCGAGCTGAGCTTCGGTGTTGTCGACATCAGGGACGGGTATCCTGCCCATGGAATTGAATGTATCGGGTTGGATGTGCTGTGTGTAGACTGAGGCGCGCGCCGAGATAAACTCATCGATATATGGGTGTATGC
Source organism: Flavipsychrobacter sp. (assembly GCA_016786565.1). Taxonomy (GTDB): domain Bacteria; phylum Bacteroidota; class Bacteroidia; order Chitinophagales; family Chitinophagaceae; genus Nemorincola. The sequence continues at coordinate 25,770 of JAEUVY010000124.1, read as the reverse complement.
TGCGGGCGAGTTGGGGATCGCGCTGCGAGACCATTTCCATGAAATAGCCGAAGAGCTCCATGTTCTCGTTTATTGTGCAGCGGTTCTGTAGCTTTTTGGCTGTGAGGGTGAGTCTGTGCAGACCTTCTATTTCTTTGAATGTGATGGGGTTGGTCATCCGGCTCTCGGAAAGGTAACTTTCGGTAAGGTGGCCGATGATGTGATAACAGTTCTCGGCCAGCATGGACGGCAAGTATTTTGCCGACTGTTTGAGGCGGTTCCAATCGCCCTCTTTGACCCATGTGGATACGCTGCGGCGGCTGACGTTTAACAGGGACGCGATCTGGCTGTTGTTGAGTTCTGACTGGAAGAAGAGGGTTTTCGCCTGGTGTTTCTTTTCGTTTAGCATGATAGTGGTCTTTTAGGTTTGGCACAAAGGTCATTTGGTTTTTTGAATTAGAGGTGGGTGAGTTTTTATGATAGTGCGTTTTCTGTAGTATCATAAAAACCTCTCCCCGGCCCTCTCCGAGGGAGAGGGTGAGGTCGAATGAGGGCTTTGTCGGGGGAATTGTCGGTTGTTGTTGTCTGCCTGCGGTGGTTTGTCTGAACCTACCTATCGGTAGGCGGGCTAGGATTGATAAGATTTTAAGATGATTGGATGCGCGAGTGCGAACCGATTTAATTGCAGTGACAATACAAAACGTCTATTTCGCAAGCGGACGCTTGCCCGATTTAGGACGAAGCGAGACGCCACTAGTGTTCGAAACCTTGTTGGTGTAATTTTGGCATGTGACAGTTAATGAAATACTGAAATTAATACCAGAGCAGACTTTTAGAGATCTGGCAGTAGAGACCAAAGTAGATAGCCAGGTGAAAAAGCTATCAGGAGAACTGATGTTTAAACTGATATTGTTTTCAATGCTCCGCAGTAACAAGCTTAGTTTGCGGGTAATGGAGACCTATTTACAATCGGCCAATTTCAAATCGTTTACTGGTTATGACGTACTTGACGGGAAATACAATTCTTTAAGAGACCGCATTTGCACTATCAATTGTGATTATTTTGAACAGTTATTCAACACCATTTTCGGTATTTACAATAAATGTCTCAAAGAAGAAAAGGCGCTGTCGAAAGCAGATAGCACCTATGTAGCATTAGCAAGTAAGCTATTTTCTATTGGCATGGAAAACGGAACAAGTGACAAAAAGTTTGTGAAATATAGTGTGAACATCAAAGGTTCTTTGCCTTCTAAAGTAAAAGTCCATACGGCACAATCACACGTAAGTGAAGATTTGGCACTAAGGGAACTAATAGATGAAGATGACCAGCATAAAGAAAATATTGTTGTTTTCGATAGAGGTCTGCAATCCCGTCATTACTTTGAAAAGTTTACCGTCGAGAAGAAGCTTTTTGTAGGCCGTACCAAACCTAATGTACGATGTAGAGAAAAGAGCAATAACATTTTGCCACCAAAGCCCAATAATAGTACAGTTACACTGACAAGCGATACAACGGGCAACTTAATCAATCAAGATGAAAAGCCGACACAAGCACAGTACAGAGTGATCAAAGGCACTATAGATTCAAATGGCGATGCTATTTGCTTTATTACAAATATCCTGGATGAAGACCCTTATCAGATTGCTGCATGGTATAAACAAAGGTGGGAAATTGAAGTCTTTTTCAAGTTTATCAAGCAACACTTAAATGCCAAGCATCTAGTATCTCGCAGTCCGAATGGAATAAAAGTCATGCTCTACATGACCATGATTTTAGCAACACTCATTATAGTCTACAAAAAGCTAAATAAAATAGGAAGCTACAAGATAGCGAGACTGAAGTTCGAACTAGAACTGGACAATGACGCTATAAGGAATATTGTGATGATGTGTGGAGGTGACCCCGACAAGGCACCTCACCTCTTCAATTCCACCTGATTAGGTTTCGAACACTAGTGGCGAGACGCTTCGACCAGGCGGGTTATGAAGTCTCCAGCATGGTGTGCTTTAATCCAGTCTCGATGCAGAAGGTTGGGATGCTGTTGGCGAAGACTCCGCCGAGCTACTATTTTTGTTAGTTTTGAAAAATATCCATATCGAGCCAATTATGTTTTTTACCGAGTGTAAAGGGGTAAGAAGGGTTAATTGTGGCGGATATTGGGTAGTTATGGTTAATTGTAAAACGGAAGAGAATTTAAAATGAAATTCGGTAAGACAATAAAAATATTCCTGATTGACGGAGATCCAAATGGTCGAATGAGTTGTGAACTCTCTAATTGGTCAGGAAAAGCGTATAAAATTCCAAGAATTAAAATTAAAGACTGTTCTGATAGAGATGACCTGACAACAAGTACAGGCGTTTATCTATTGTTTGGAAAAGTTGATGACGGAAAGGATCAAGTTTATATTGGAGAAGCAGAGACCATTCTTAAAAGACTAAATCAACAATTGACGTCTAAGGACTTTTGGAATGAAACAATTGTTTTCATTAGTAAAGATGATAATTTAAATAAAGCCCATGTAAAATATTTAGAAAATAGGCTTCATGAAATAGCCAAATCAGCTAATCGATATAAGGTTGACAATTCCATAGTGCCAACACAATCTTCGATTTCTGAATCAGACAGAGCGGAAATGGAAGAATTTATCGAGTACGTAAAACTTTTAGTTAACACATTAGGGCACAAGGTATTCGAAGAAAAGAGAGAATTTAAACCTAAGCAAAAACAAGCGACATTCTTCATAAAAGCGGCACGCGGTGCCGACGGACAAGGAGAACCTACGTCTGATGGTTTTGTAGTATTCAAGGGTTCGAAAGCTGCCGCAACAATTGTTAACTCGATGACACCGAATTTCATTACTTACAGACAAAAACTCCTTGATGAAGGTGTGCTAGTTGACAAAGGAGACTACTTTGAGTTTACAGACGATTACATTTTTAGCAGTCCATCAACAGCCGCAGTAATGGTAATGGGACGAAATGCTAATGGATTGACTGAATGGAAATCTAAAGACGGTAAAACACTAAAAGAATTTGAAACAAATGAAAAGGCAACGAAGCTGTAACGCTAGTTTTTTGTCATAACGGTCTTTCCCTTGTTACTTTTTCTATGATGCAAACGCAATAACAATCAACCTATCTCGCCTAATATTTGGAAGACTGACGTGTCTTTTTAAGTGTTTCTTGTAAAAGGTTTTCGTTAGAATTTATACAGGATATCATGATGACTTAGGCGAAGTCTATGGCGAGCAACACTGGTGTTGGTGGAATACTATGATTGCATTGGCTTTGCGAAATCGCGTATGTGCATGATAAGGAGTACTTTTATGTTGTGCCATCTTTACTTGAACCAAGACTATCGGTATTTCGGCATTTAAGCAGAAGAGCTGAAATGCAAATGTATCTATGTGTGTTGCCGCCTAGTGTTTATTGGATTAATACTATGGGGGCTTCTGCGAGTTTAGTAAAGAACACCGGGCTTGTTCAAAGAGCTTCATTGCAGTTGTTTCCGAGTGGGGCTATCCCTCAAGAAATGCCTTACCTGGAAGGGCCGTTTTTGTCTATGGAACATGTTGAGCAATGTTCGGTAGCATATCATTTGATTATACGGCCGAACGCTTTCAAAGCAACTCATATCCTACTACACCGTGTGAAAAGGAAATTTCCGGATGCAATTCACGGTTTTTCAGAGACATTTATACAGCATTTGCCTTACATATTAGAGCATACATTTATTGGCAATATTAGGCGGGGAGGGTTAACAGGAGTGCATTACAAAACCTCTGACGTGCGAACAAAAGGGTATATCAGAAGCAGTGTGAAAAGTCCAACTCCTTTTTCGCTAATTGAAAAGGTCAATCCTCTTAGTGGAGAGGTTTTAACTAAGAGACAGCCATCTACATTTTGGCCATCGGAATGGGGTATAGAGCGATGTGTTGTTGAGTGCGCAATAGCATGGAATAACAGAGAATGTTCTAATTCGCCAGACGTTGAAGTCGGCTATACGTCCACAGGGTTAAAGGTGAAGTTCTGTTTTCGAGGGGGTGTCCTCAAAACAGTATACCCGGATGAAAGCAACAATTATGAACTGTTTGAATCATAGATGCATCAGCCTTTCGCGTCTGACACGCACATTTATATTTTACCCTCTCTCGACGAAAAAGTTTCTGAGAACAGAATCAATTTTCAGTTTTGGGGAAGACGATGTTTACGATTTTTCGGGTAAACATACTGATCAATAGTAACCTGTAATATTGTATTCACTCATTATCCGATCAACGGATTTTTTGTTCTTTAACCAGTCCGGGATATTCTTGAGTCTTCTTACAACTACTGTGTTAATTTCAGGGTCGCGGAAACTCAGTAATATTTTGAGCATTTTAGACAGTTCGATCTCGGTTCTTTTACCGGTTTCTGTGCGTTTGAAATAGGTGAATATTGCTTTTTTTATTTCTTCCGGATATTCTGCAGCGTGATAGTCGTACATGTAGAAAATTGCGTACAATCTGTTCATATTAAACGCGAGTGTCCTGACCTGCGGTTCGAAACGCGGCTTGACCCGTTCCGAAAGTGTAGTCGCGAGTAAGTCATAGTTGAAGTGGTGAGTGAATAGAACAATGCTGTCAACTCTATCGACTGTTGCCGGACAACAGCGATTAAGGTAGTATCTGGTCAATTCAAACCACTTAAGTCCCGATTCAACCAGGCAGCCCTGTTGAGCAGTTACATATGGGCTTCTGTCGAATAAATTTAAAAATGCCGAATCAACAAGTGGGTCATTGCGATACATGAGTGCCCATAATGCGTAGATCGGCAAGTATTTTTCAGGACGTTTCGAAAGCTCAAATAATTGGCGGGACGTAGCCTTTTCTTTAAGTACCTCAAAGTAGTCGTAGTCTCTTACAAATTTCGGTTCCTCACCTGTGTAAGCGTCTATTAAAATGAGAGGCGGGTCTTCTGTCTCCAACCTGTTAGCAGTCTGCAGGCGGTATATGATCTTCTGCAGTTCGGGGGAGTACTGCATTTCGGACGCATTTTGTGCGTGTAAGAAAGTTGAGGATATTATCAGTAGGAGTGCGGTAGCTGCGCTTTTCATAGTGATTATTATTACGATGAATACAACGAACGATTTAGTGCCTTTAAGAATGATAATGAATAACTAAACTATCTGTATGATATCGTTAGAAATTACTTGAACCATTGATGTATTGTAAATTTAGGTGAAATGTGTAAAACTTTTACTGGATATGCTTGTGCAGATGCTCCACAGACCGCCGCTTTTTTATAACCGGCCAAAGTACATTTTGAGATCAATGATGTAGTATTGTGTAAGGAAGCAACTGAATAGTTATGCCGGCACTTGCTGTGCAAAATTGCAGCACTATACAGGGTAAAATCCGGTAAGTAAAACCACTTTTCCTATAAACAATACGCATTTCTCCTACTTATGAACAAAAGATACCTCTTCTTACTGGTTGTGCTAATTGCAGTGCTCGCTTCGTGCAAAAAAGGCGGTGATAAAACCCCGTGTGATGGTACGCTGATCATTCCCAAGATCACAGGGCCTGTCTCTGTGGCTATTGGTAATACAATAAAGCTGAGTGCAGACATGGCAGGCGGCAAGTGGACCAGTGGCAATGAAGCCACTGCAACGGTGAGTAGTGATGGGGTAGTGACGGGAGTGGCTGCAGGTGTGGTGGCTATCAGGTATTATGTCAATCATACTTGTGGCGGTAGTGGTAATGCGCAGGAAATTGAAGTGACCGGCCCGGTATCTTATACCATTGGTGAGCGCTATGGCGGCGGAGTGATCGCGTATGTGTTGCAGTTCGGAGACCCGGGATATGATGCGGGCGTGAAACATGGACTGATCGCATACACCGAGGACTGGGGCACCACGCCGCTTGTGTGGTACAACGGGGCGATGATGGTGACAGGTGCAACGGGCACGGCCCTTGGTACAGGATCGGCAAACACCGGGACTATTGTGGCGATACAGGGTACGGGTTCCAATGCCGCGGCGGAGTGCTTAAGACTGGTGAGGGCCGGCTATGACGACTGGTACCTGCCCAGCAAGAACGAACTAAACAGAATGTATCAGCACAAGGCCGCAATAGGTGGTTTCGGGACAGGTAGTTACTGGAGCTCAAGCGAAATTGATGCAGATAATGCATGGTCGCAAGAGTTTGGCACTGGCACTACCGCAAGCGATAACAAGGCCAAACAATGCACTGTGCGGCCTGTGCGTAGTTTTTGACAGCAGGTGTGGATATGCTGTTTCGGAAGCGAGACGCTTCCTAATGTAAGCACGAAGCGAGACGCTTCGACTAGGCGAAGAGAACTGTTTTATTGAATTAAATTTAACTAGCCTGTGCATATTTTATATTTTTTTCTTATTTTTAGCATGATAAATTTCTAACCTTAACCTTTAAAACAACAATTCTGGCTTTAACACGTGATCAAAAGTATGCAATCGCTTATGCTGATTGGGGAGGCGGAGTAGCAACTGCGGCAAGCGGCTTCTTAAGCTTCGCTTTCGCTGCTGGAATTTCATATACTTACTATAGAGCGCAAGGGTGGTTAATCGTACCACCGCTTCCAGACCCAATTCCGAGTACTAGTGATGATCAGGGGGTATTGCATAATGCATTATTATCCAATTTGATGTCACAAGGTTTGCCACCGGATTATGCGAATGTAATTAATCTAGCCTGCCAGGTTAGACCGTATTTAGCACTGGAAATTCGGTCTGTATCAGAGCCGATATTCAATCGTTTTGTGAACACTTCAATTTGCCTCGACTTATCAACTGTTCAAAACCAAATCACTTTTTTAACAGGATTAATCAATTTTGACGTTCATGATATCGGTACGATAACAAGTACTTTTTCCGATTTAGCTGAAGTATCCGACCCTAGTATTTGGGTTAGTACCGTCGATAGTTTAATTAGTCAGGTACCAAATTTTGCTTTGTCACAATCTGATATGAACATCTTCAGAGGATCCTTGCAAATATTAAGGTCAAGTTTTGTCTATTGGAGTTCGGGTTCATAACTATTCTATCTAACTTTTAATTCTAACTGACACAATGTGTTTGTGGTTTGAGTTGGTCTACTCTTAATCTGATAGAACAAAAACTAAATTTCACGTTTATGAATCGGGCTATAGTGAATATCTTGACATATGTTTTGGCTATATTAACTTTAAACATTGTTTTCATTTATATTTGGTACCTATCTACAAATAGAACCGCCATTGTATTTTTTCATGCTATAGTTGGGATTTCTCAGTTAGTTTACCTTTTGCCCAAAATATTGTCTGAAGTAAAAAGCGTAACGCGAGGCGATTAATATTGAAGACAGGTATATAGCGTTTGTTGAGAATGAAATAAATATCACTTATCTCAGTCTGAATTTCTATTCGCCTATTTGCCTCAAAATCCTTTTCATTCTTATCTTTAATGCAACAACACACATAAAGGTTTATGAAGAAGATAGCTGTATTGGTGACTACGGTAGCGCTGGCAGGATGTTTTGCGTCGAAGAAAGCAGAAATAGGTACTGCGGATGTGGAGCGCGGTGCTGCGAAGTTTCCCGGATATAATGTTGCCGATATGATGGAGGGCAAAAAACTATACGAGGCCAATTGCGGCACGTGTCATGCGCTTAAAAAACCTACTGCTGAGAGCGAGGCCACATGGCGAGCGGTAGTTCCGCCAATGGTGAAGAAAGTGAACAAGAACAGCACAGTGCTGGACGCGCACGCCGAAGAACTGATACTGAAGTATGTGGTGACGATGAGCGGCCGCTAACGGCGGATCTGTCCATCGGCCATTTCTATAATGCGGTCTGAGCGTCGGGCAAAGTCTTCGTCGTGCGTCACGGTGATGAGTGTTTGTTTGTATTCTACCGTCAGCTGACGGAACAGGTCGAACACGATACCGGTATTCTTTGAGTCGAGGTTGCCGGTGGGTTCGTCGCCCATGATGATGGCCGGATCGTTGATGAGCGCCCTGGCAATGGCCACACGCTGTTGCTGGCCTCCACTCAGTTTGCCTGCTTTTTTGAGTGCCTGGTCTTCCACGCCGAACATCTTCAGTTTTTCGTAGGCACGTTGCTCCACCTCGGCATACGAGTATTTACCCAGACGCAGGGCGGGGATCATCACGTTCTTGAGGCAGGTGAAGTCGGGCAGGAGGTAGTGGAACTGGAATACGAAACCAATAGACTCGTTGCGCAGGTGTGCCAGCTGGTTCAGCGACAAGCCTGTGGTATTGGTACCATTGATGGTGAGTGTGCCTTCGTAGTCGGTGTCCATAGTGGACAGCACATAGAGCAGGGTAGACTTGCCGCAGCCCGACTTGCCGATGATGGACACGAACTCGCCCTTGTGCACTTCCATATTTATATCGCGCAGCACCTGCATGGTTACAGGGTCGTGAAAGTACTTGTTGATGCCGGAGGCCTTTAATGCTATGTTGTCCATATTATCCGCGTATGATGGTTACAGGGTCTACTTTTGAAGCCTTGCGTGCCGGGAAGTAGCCGGCGGCAATGGTGGTGAGGATGCCGAACATGAGTGCCTCGAGGTAGTGAGGGATATAGAACGACATGGGCAGGTATTTGAGCGAGCCCGCGCCTATGTATATCCTTGATACCATATAGGTAAGCGAGAAGCCGAGTGTGAGGCCCACTATGCCACCCAGGATGCCGATGAACACCGCCTGCTGCAGGAAGATGCTGGTGACGGCGCGTCCCGAGAAGCCCTGTGCCTTGAGGATGGCGATCTCCTTGATCTTTTCGTAGATGGTCATGTTGAGGATGTTGTAGATGCCGAAGCCGGCCACCAGCAATATGACACCGATAACGGAGTTGAGGATGACGGCACGCACCTTGAAGCCTGCTTTCAGCTGTTCGTTGGCCTTTATCCAGTCTTCGGCCTTGTAGCCGGTGATGGTCTCTATCTCGCGGGCCACAATGTTGGCGCGGTTGTAGTCTTTGAGGTTGATCTTGATCTCGGTGACGTAGCTGCGGTCTTTGCCTATGATACTCTGCACCCGTGCTATGTTGGCATAAGACTTAGTATCATCTACCGAGCGCACTGTGGTGGCGAAGATCCCCACCACCCGCATGATGACGAGGTTGCCGTTGCCGGCGCGAACAGTGATGTTGTCGCCGACATGCAGGCTGAGTTTGTCGGCAATGCCCTTGCCTATGAGGATGCTGTTCTGCACGCGGTTGAGGTCGTGCAGGCTGCCGGCCACCATGTTGCCCTGTACATCGAACATGAGGTTCTCTTCCTCTATGTCCACACCGGCGATGTTGCCGGGCAGCTCCACACTGCCGCTGGTATAGATGACGTTGCCGGTGACCTGCGGGGTGATGCCGGAGATCTCTTTGTTGCGGCGCAGCTGTGCTACGATGCCATAGGGATTGGTGAGCCCCTGCGACTGTTGCAGCTGCTTGGGGTTTATGAGTATCTTCTCGGAGGCATCGTTGAGGAAGGTGCGCAGCATGTGGTTGTCGGCCACCTTGTTCTCGCTGAAGAGCCGGATATGGGGCGTATTGGTGAACGACATCTTTTCGAAGTAGTCGTTGGTGCCCTTCATGAGCGACTGCATGAAGATGAACATGGATATGCCGAACATGACCCCTGCCGCGGCAACGAGCGTCTGCTTCTTGCGCGAGGTGAGGTAGGTGAGCGCTATCTCGGTATTGACGTTGAACTTCATGAGGTGGTTATTTCTGTTTAACGATCTTGTCGGTAGCGGAGATGCCTGAGATGACCTCGACCCAGTCGTCTGATACGATGCCTGTTTTGACGATGGTAGTGTCAATCTTGTCGCCGTGTTTCACCAGCACTTTGTTGCCATCGGTAACAAAGGCATGCGGAATGAGGATGGCATTCTCTTTGCGGCCCGTGATGATGTTGGCCTGCAGCTGAGTGCCCGACAGGATGCCCGTTTCTTCTTTCAGAAAGCGCGCTTCGACCTTGTAGGACTGCGATGTTTCGTTGAAGTGGGGGTAGATCTTGGAGACACGAGCCTCCAGAGTGCGGGTCTTGTCGGTGTTCAGTTCCACCAACACCTGCTGGCCCACCTGTATCTTGCCGATGCTGCCCTCGTCTATGTCGAGGTATACGATAATAGAATCGGGGTTGCCCAGTTGCGCCACTTTGTCGCCGCGCTTCACGAGGTCGCCCTGCTTCTTGAATACCTGGTAAACCTTGCCGGCGCCGATGGCCACGAGGTCGTAGTACTGATTGGCGGCACGGGCGTTCTGCAACTGAGAACGGGTGTTGGTGAGTTCCTGTTTCACACGGTCTGATGTGGCGCGGTAGTTCTCCTGCAGTGCCTTCCACGAGCTGAGTGACGACTGGTACACTGCATTGGCATTGTCCACATCCTGGCGGGAAACCGAGCGGGTGGTGAAGAGCCTTTCATAGCGGGCCAGTGTTGTAGAGTCAGTTTGCATACGCACACGGGCGGCCTCCAGCTGGGCACGTATCTGCGCCAACGCCGGCGATGATGCGGATGCGTTCATCTCGGCATACTGCACATTGGTCTGCGCTATCTGCACCTGTGTGTTCTGCTGGCGGTTGTCCAGACGGAAGAGCAATTGTTTGTCGGTGACCATGTCATTCTCAGACACATACGCCTTCTGTATGAAGCCATCGGAAATGGAAGTGAGGGTATAGGCATCCTTGGGCTCTATGGACCCCGATGCGAAAACGGCTTCGGTAACAGGGCCGGTCTTGGGGCTGCCTTCTTCAAATTTGGGTTTGCACGAAGCTACGAGCAGCATTGCCGCAGCACCGGTGAATATGATGGTCTTGTTCATATCAGAATGTTTGTTGGCGTATCTTAATGTTATAAGTCTGGATCAGCATCTCGGAGAGGCTGTTGAGATATTGGTTCTGGTAGTTGATGAAGTCGGAGAAGGCGCGCAGGCGGTCTTCGAGCGAGGCGATACCTTCTTCGTAGCGCAGGGTGGTGTGGCGGTAGTTGTCGTAGGAGAGGTCCATGATGTTCTGCGAGCGGGTGAGCAGCTCGGCGGCCTTGTTGTAGGATAGGCGCAAGTTCTCATCCGTGATTACAGACTGGCGGCGCGCCTGTTCCAGGTCGGCAGTGGCCTGTTGGTAGCTGATGCGGTTGCGCTGTGATTGCAACCAGCGGTTGCCGCCGTTGAAGATGGCCCAGGAGGCCTTCAGGGTCCAGAAATTGGCTTTGTACCATTGCGGGCCGGCAGCATCGAACGGACGGAAGGTATTGTCGAACTGCTGGGTGTTGGTGCTGTACTGCAGGCTAAGCGTAGGGAAGATGCCTGCGTTTGATGCTTTCAGTTTGTCCAGATTGAGCTGTGACTGATGGTAGGCAAGGCTTACGGAAGGGTCTTCGGTGAAACCGGTGAATGCGGTTTTCTGTGCCGGTTTAAGGTCGCCGGCAATGAGCAGCGAGTCTGTCAGCTCGAAGCCGAGCAGGGAACGCAATGAGTTGAGAGAGGTGCGGTACTGATAGGAAGCGGTGACAACGGTCTGGTGGGCGCGTTCGCTGTTCAGTTTGGCATTGTCGAGGTTGGGCTGGTTCACGGTACCCTCGTTGAACTTGTTGGTAACGGCAGTGACCATTGAGTCGGCCACGGCGGCGCTGCGGTTGGCAAGGCGCAGGGCTTCCTTGTTCAGCAGGCAGGCGTAGTACTGGCCGGCGAGTTGCTGATAGGTGTTGCGGCGGGTGTTGGCCACCTGCGCCTGATTCACAGCTTCGGTCTCGTGTGCTATGCGGGCGTTGTGCCAGGTCTGCAGGTTCACGAGGTCCAGCTGGGCGGTGATGCCGGCATTGTAGTTGTACTTCTGACCGAACTGCACCGGCTTGTACACACCGTCGGGCCCGCCGAAGATGACAGCGGGAATGAGGGTGGTCTGGATGGTGGTATTGTCTGTGAAGTTGGCCGATGTGTTGACCGATGGCAGGAATGCCATGTAGGCCTGCTGAGTGCCGCGTTTGGCTTTTTGGGCTTCCAGCGTGGCGTTGTTGATCGATACGTTGTGCGTTTCGGCATACTTCCATACATCCTCAACCGAGGAGAAGGTGGTTTGCGCGCCGGCGTTGTAAGCCGCGATTGCCAGCAGGATCGATGTTACCGTGTTCTTGTGCATACAATACTATTCAGTTCGGTTTACGATTGTTTGTTGTTTTGTGTGTCAGGGCCCGGGGTGGTGAGGATGGTGCTTATCCAATGGGGTATTAACGCCTTTCGCTGTTTCATCAGTTCGTTGTACTCAGTTACCGACAGGCCCGATCGATTGCGCAAAAGGGGCGCGGCAATGAACGGGAAAACCGTGAGGGACACCACATTGCTGATGAGGTGTATGGGGTGAATGGGTTGGATCTCTCCTGAGAATGTCATTTCGGCCCATTGTTTGGCAATGTATAGCTGACCCGCATTGTGGTTGCTAAAGCCCACGCGTTCTACCAGCTTTTCGGGGTTGTTGTTCACCTCGTTCATGACGAAGATGGGAAGCCCCGGATTATCGATAAGCATATCTATGTAGTGATCGATGGCGAGTTCCAGTTTGGTGAAAAGGGTGGTGTGCGGATCGTTTAGGATGCCGCTGACTGAATGGAGGAACAGTTGTACCTGCTCTACCATTATAATGTTGTAGAGGTTTTCCTTGCTGCGGAAGTAGTAGTTGATGAGGGCAAGGTTCACGCCCGACTCCTCGGCAATATCGCGGGTGCGGGTGGCAGCAAAGCCCTTGGAAGTGAAGACCCGGCGGGCTGCTTCCTTGATCTGGGCCTCGGTGGAGCCGTTATTTTGCTTCTTTGCTGTCATGATTTCGGGTGTAAAGATAGGGCTGAATTTTGAAATTTAAACAACTTATTTAATCATTTGATTAAAATTAACTTTTACGTATGCGAGATTGTGTTAATGTGTATATGTGTGTTTATAATATTCGTATGTGAAAAAGTAAACGAATTGTGAAAACTCATAACTTTGAGATATTGCTAATTAACTCAACCATTCTTCAAAAAAATGTTCAGAAGACTATTACAGAAATGTATTGTGGCATTGGTATTGCTGCAAACGACCACTATCTACGCGAGAGAGAATACGCACATTGAGGGGTTCATTGAAAGGGTGAAGCTGACAAACAGGTTTGTAACTGTATCTGACATCTGGCAACCGGACAACAATTTTGATAAGAAGGAGCTACTGAAGAATGTATCGGAAGTGCAGCCATTGTCAATCAACTATTTATATCTGGCGAACTTTTTGCACCAAAAGAACACCGCTATAAATCTGGTAATACCGGTGGCGGGTGGTGAAAGTTATACGCTGGAACTGGCGCGTTACGACTTCCTGACGAATGACTTTGAAGTTCACTCGGTGGGGGAGAATGGTGTCAATAAGCTGGAGTCGTACACACCCGGATTGTATTACCGTGGGGTAGTTAAGGGTGTACCCGGTTCGGTGGTTGCGTTTTCGTTCTTTAAAAATGAGGTGTACGGACTCTTCTCTATTCCAAACGTGGGCAACTTTGTAGTTGCGCCCAACACAATGGCAGGCGAAGATTACAACTACAACCAACACTACGTTGTTTATAACGATCAGGACCTGCTGATAAAGGACAGAGCGCCGCAGTGTCATGCCGACGAACTGCCACGCAACGATATGTGGCAAAGCCCGGCTGCTAAAACCACTACTACACTGAATAATAAGGTTTATGTGAATTGTAAGGAAGTGAGGAGCATGATGGTGGCTGACTACTCTATGTATCTGAAAAAGGGTTCGAGTGTAACCAACTGCACCAATTACATTACCTCTTTGTACAACAACATCAGCGTGTTGTATAAGAATGAAGGTGTGATGACGGTTCTGAAATATGTTCAGGTAAATACTGCAACAGATCCATATCAGACTTTGCCGCTGCAATCGAATAGGTGGCTGACTAAGTTTGGGTATGTGACATCTACATCGCCCGGCGGATTGAATGGTTGTGACCTGGCAATGTTGCTTACTACCAAGGGTGGAAGCATGGGTGGTATAGCCTGGCTGGGTGTTATGTGCGCATTCTATAATCCAACGGATTCACTTGGTCCGTTCGCGTTCTGTAATATCAACAACAGTTCTTCTACATCTGTACCGGCTTTCCCTACCTACGGATGGGACGTGAATGCATCAACACACGAAATGGGGCACAACCTTGGTTCTCCTCACACGCACCGTTGCTGCTGGAACCCGCCTGCACGCACAACTGCTATCGACAAGTGTTATGCGCTGGAAGGTTCATGCGCTAATCCATCGCCGCTTTATCCGAGCGGAGGTGGTACTATCATGAGTTACTGCCACCTGCAGTCGGTAGGTGTGAACCTGAGTAATGGATTCGGTCAGCAGCCGGGCGACACAGTGCGTTTCTATCTGAAAGGTACAGGTGGCTCTTGCGGCAACATATACAGGCCGGATTCTACACTGACCCTGCCTAACAGAACAGTAGTAGCGAATAACGAGTGTACTGACCTTACAACAGGCATCACTTATTACTGGAAAGATGGTAACACTGCGAAACACTCGGACGACACATTGGTGCTGATGATCAAGAAGAACGGTAACAATATAGGTAACCTCAACTCTACCGCGTTCAATGTAAGCATGACAACGCTCGCCTCTTACGGAGGTGGTACAGGGGTGAATATATCGTTTCCATCAGGTACCGGTGGTGTAGCCTCTGCGGGTAACAACTACTCTATGCGTCGTTATTTCAACATTACGCCAGTGGGATCAACAACGTTGAGTACGGCAGTGAATATCGGTATTCCGATAACAGCGGCAGACACGAATGATGTGAATGGCAGTGTGCCGGGTCCTACCGCACCGTTCACCAATTTCAGGACATACATTGCGAAGAGCCCGATCGACGCTAATCCTTCAGGTGGTTTCCCGTCAGCATCTGCGTCTGATATTTCGGTATGCAGCTACTCTACCGGCACACCCACAACCGGAAGGTGGTATAAGTACCCGACAACCGGAAACTGTGCCATAGCAATGATGCAGGTAACCAAACTTGGCGGTGGTGGTGCGTTCTACGCGAATGGTACCGTATCTGGTGTAGGCAGCATCAATGATATGGAAGGCGTAGATATCTTCCCTAATCCTACCAACACCGTATGGAACATTGTGTTGCCGGAAAGCAGCGAGCAGACAATGGACTTCCAGTTGTATTCTGCAGACGGCCGTATGGTTCAGTCGCAGGTACTGCACACCGGTACTATCAATGCCGTGAATGCGGGCGAACTGCCAACAGGAATGTACTTCTTCCGCATGGTAAGCGGTGGTAAAGTGTACACAGGAAACCTGATGAAATACTAAGAATAGCTATAGTACCAAAAGCAGAAGGGGTGCCGATCGGCATCCCTTCTGCTTTTATTAAGTAAGTGATTATTAGAATTCTGCGTTTTTCGGCGTGCGTGGGAAAGGTATTACGTCGCGGATGTTGGTCATTCCTGTAACGAACAATACCATACGCTCGAAACCAAGTCCGAAGCCGGCATGCGGTACGGTGCCGAAGCGGCGTGTGTCGAGGTACCAGTAGAGGTCTTCGGCAGGGATGTGCATCTCTTCCATACGCTTCATCAGCATGTCGAGGCGTTCTTCCCTTTGAGAGCCACCCACGATCTCACCGATGCCGGGAGCGAGGATGTCCATAGCTGCTACGGTCTTTCCGTCGTCGTTCATGCGCATGTAGAATGCCTTGATATCCTTGGGGTAGCCTGTAACGATAACCGGCTTTTTGAAGTGTTTTTCAACCAGGTAACGTTCGTGTTCACTTTGGAGATCGATGCCCCATTTAACGTCGTACTGGAATTTCTTCTTTTTGTACGCCGGTGAATCGAGCAGGATGTTGATCGCATCGGTGTAGGTGATGCGCTCAAATTTATTGTCAACTACGAAGGTCAGTTTCTCGATGAGGCCCATTTCGCTGCGCTCGTTCATAGGCTTCTGTTTTTCTTCTTCGGCCAGGCGCTGAGCAAGGAAGTCGAGGTCTTCGCGGTTGTTGTCCAGTACGTATTTGATGAGGTAGCGGATGAAGTCTTCAGCGAGATCCATGTTGTCATTGATATCATTGAAGGCAACTTCGGGTTCTATCATCCAGAATTCGGCCAGGTGGCGCGCTGTGTTAGAGTTCTCGGCACGGAACGTAGGACCGAAGGTGTAGACTTCGCCAAAGGCGGTAGCACCTAATTCGGCTTCCAGCTGACCGCTAACGGTGAGGTTGGTGCTGCGGCCAAAGAAGTCTTCCTTGAAGTCGATAGCTCCGTCTTCGGTGCGCGGAGGATTGTCGAACGGCAGGGTAGTGACCCTGAACATTTCGCCTGCTCCTTCAGCGTCTGAAGCTGTGACGATAGGTGTGTGCATGTACACAAACCCACGGTCGTTGTAGAACTTATGGATGGCATAGGCGAGGGCGTGGCGCACACGGAACACGGCACCAAAGGTATTGGTACGGAAACGCAGGTGCGCTATCTCGCGTAGATACTCGAGGCTGGGGCGGTTTTTGAGCTGCAGCGGGAACTTTTCCGGGTCACATTCGCCCAGAATAGTCACCGCGTCTGCTTTTACTTCAACACGCTGGCCTTTGCCCTGTGATGCCACAACGGTGCCGTCTACACTTATAGACGCGCCATTGGTGATCTTCTTAACGATATTCTCGTCGGTACCCAGATCGATGACCACCTGCACATTTGCGAGGCATGAACCATCGTTGAGGGCTATGAACTGGTTGTTTCGGAATGAGCGAACCCATCCTTTTACATTTACTTTATAATCGGCTTCTTCGCGGCTGAGAATGTCTTTGATCTTGGTGCGCATATAAGGAAATACTGCCCTTGGGGGCGTTTTTGAACGTGCGAAATTACAGGTTATTTGTCGAAAAAGAGATATTTGAGCGATACCAGCAGCAGGAATACGCCGAACACCTTTTTGATGATGTTTTCTGGTAGGTCCAGGACGATCTTGCTACCCAGGAAGCTGCCGGCGACAAACGCTACAATAAGCACGCCCGCAACCTTAAGGTCCACAAAGCCCGCTTTGTAGTAGTTGATAACGGCAAAGATGCCAACAGGTGGTAACAGCAATGCCAGTGATGTGCCCTGCGCGGTTTTTTGGCTCATGGCAAAGTAGTATACAAGTACAGGCACAATAAGGATGCCACCACCAATGCCCACCATGCTGCTGAGCATGCCTGCCGCTACCCCCAGCAGCAACAGGCCTAATAATGTTGCGATCGTCATTTTCATCTGGTTTATCTGATACTAAAGTACCATAGGCAGTGCGGCCTACCAAATATTACCTGTTCAAAATGTTCGGGGTGTGACTGGTTTTAATAGTGTATAATGACATATATTTGTTTCAGCGAAAAATACCTGATGAGAGCTACCTATACCCCGGGCCTTCACATATTGGCAACCTTCACCGCAGGAGATGATGTACTTAAGGACATACAGCCCTGTCGTGAATTGTTTGACCGACTGATCTCTGAGTTGACCCTTCAGAAGGTAGGGGAGACGTATCATTCTTTTGAGGGGGCAGGATATACAGCCACCGTTTGCCTGACGGAATCGCATGTGGCGATACATACGTGGCCCGAATTCGGCAAGGCGACATTTGACGTATTCCTTTCTAATTACAATAACGACAACAGTGAAAAGGTGAGGCAGTTCTATGCCAGTGTGGTAGCGTTTTTTGGTGCAACAGACATTCAGAAATTTGAACTCACCAGATAGTATGAGCACACTTACCACAACAGAATTGGTGAATACCGGGAAAGTGAAGTGCCCGTCGTGCGGGTGCGATGTTCTCTGCAATGATACCGCCAACAGCACGTATTTCTGTTGCGTGATGTGTGACACATATTTCAAAAAGGAGGCTGATAAGGATGCGGAAAAAATTGATGTTTTTCCGAGGAACCTTATTTATCAGCCGTTGTTGCCGCTGGGCTCAAGGGCGACCTTTGACCTAAGAGAGTTCGTTGTGACAGCATTTGTGGTGAAGAAGGATAATGCATCGGGTGTGGTGTGGCGAGAATACCTGCTACGGTGCGAGGGACAGGCATGGTACACGACGCTTGCAGAATTTAACGGACACTGGAGCCTTATAGACAAGGTGGAGCGCGATAACTATAAGTGTTACCGCAATAGATATGATGGGACATTTTCGGTGTGGCAGAGTGAGCCTTTCAAAAAGTACAAACAATATACTTCTTACCGGTACCGGATAGAGGCGCTACGTGGTGAGTTTGACTGGGATATAGTAGATGAACAAGAGCATCTCTTTGTTGAGGAGTATATCAATCCGCCGGAGATGATAGCAATGGAGTCTTACCGGGACACAGATGTGACCTGGTACAAAGGCCGGTATCTGGAACGCGCTGAACTTGCCGCAGGTTTTAATATCAACATTGACGAGATCCCCAGAAGTTCGGGATTGGGTGCTATTCAGGTGCACCCATTGGACAACCAATGGCCGGCGATAAGAACCTTGTCGCTACTGATGGTGGGGTTGATCTTC
Source organism: Flavipsychrobacter sp. (assembly GCA_016786565.1). Taxonomy (GTDB): domain Bacteria; phylum Bacteroidota; class Bacteroidia; order Chitinophagales; family Chitinophagaceae; genus Nemorincola. Next base: position 7,227 of record JAEUVY010000124.1, on the reverse strand, counting down.
CTTACACAGTTTATGCTTGGTATGGCGCGACCATCGGCCGTGGTGCTGAATGAAAGTTACACCACTACCGCTGACACAGGTGCATGGGGAGGCAACTATGCACCTATCAAAACAAGTTCATTCAGAATAAAGCAGTCGGGGCCGGTGCAGGTCACAGTGAGAGCCGATGTATCGAACGAATGGCTGGAGATACCTGTGTCTATGGTGAATGAGAAAACCGGAAAGGAATATGAGTTTACGAAGGTAGCGGAGTCTTATTTTGGGTTTGAGGACGGTGAAAGCTGGAGTGAGGGTAGCGGAGAGATAGAGGCTGTTTTCTCGGCAGTGCCGGCAGGTACCTACCACATAAATACGTATCCCTATAGCGAGAACAAAAAACAACATACTATCGCCATCAATGTAGAGTCGAACACGACGCTGTACTCGAATATGTGGTGGTTGTTGCTGTTGGTTTGCGGATATTGGTTTATCCAGTATCAGCGGAAGGTCATGATAGACACAGAACGTTTTTCATAGCAAAACGGATAGAGATGAACATAACAAGTATTTTGAAACAGATATGGTCTATCAAGTGGCAGGCATTGCCACTGATGGCTTGTTACGTAGTATACGTGTGGCTGGCATGGGGAGGAATAAGGCTTACAGGAGACGATAACGATATAAGAAGCGCACCTTCAGGAAGGGCAGCGCGTACCGGAAATCATTTTTATCATAAATAATAATATCGAGTAAGTATGGAAATGATCAATATGAAATATGTAGTGGCATCGGTGGTGTATTCCTTTCTTGGAATTGCCGTGCTGGTGATCAGTTTTGTGGTGGTTGAGAAGATCACCCCACAAAACATGTGGAAGGAAATAGTGGAGAAGCAGAATAAGGCACTGGCAATTATGGCTGCGGCTTTTATGATCGCCATTGCTTTGATCATCAGTTCGGCAATACATGGTTAAAGGAGCGGATGAACAGACACAGATGCAGGAAAAGAAACAGGGGCAAGGACTGCTCCTTTTTTCTGTGTTTGTGATCGCCACCTGCGGCCTCATTTATGAGTTGGTTGCAGGTACTATGGCCAGCTATCTGCTGGGCGATTCGGTGACACAGTTCTCTACTGTGATAGGGGTGTATCTGTTTTCGATGGGTATAGGGTCGTGGCTTTCGGGGCAGGTAGAAGGCGATCTGTTGAAGTGGTTCATACGTATAGAAATACTTGTAGGATTGGTGGGTGGTTGTAGCGCGCCGTCTATGTTCCTGCTTTTTGAGCATGTAACTTATTTCCGCATTGTTCTTTATTCCTTTGTTGTTCTTACCGGTATACTTGTAGGTCTTGAGATACCGATATTGATGCGCATACTCAAATCGGGGATAGAATTCAAGGACCTTGTTGCAAGGGTATTTACTTTCGATTATATAGGGGCGTTACTTGCGTCGCTGATATTTCCGCTGTTGCTGGTACCTTATCTGGGGTTGATACGGACATCGCTCGTTTTCGGGATCTTCAATATTGCTGTTGCTGCTTACCTACTGTATTATTTTGAAGAGACTATGAGGTACAGGCGCAGGTTGCTTGTTCCTGTTCTGCTGAGTGTTGTTGCGTTGCTTGCCGGGTTTGTTTATGCAGAGCGCATCATGTCATACAGCGAGACATTGGCATTTCAGGATAAGGTGATCTACAGCAAGAGCACGCACTACCAAAGGATGGTGCTTACGCGAAATAACAGAGAGCTGAAGTTGTTTCTGAATGGTAATCTGCAGTTCAGTTCGCTTGATGAATACCGCTATCACGAAGCACTGGTACATCCCGGATTGCATGCGCTGAAGGGTAGTAAAAAAGTGCTGGTATTAGGTGGAGGAGACGGACTGGCCGTGAGAGAGGTGTTACGTTATCCTGATGTTGCTTCTGTGACGCTTGTAGATCTGGATCCGGCAATGACGCAGCTTTTCCGGAGTAATGAAATGTTGTTGCAGTTGAACAAGCGATCGTTACTGTCGCCAAAGGTCAGGGTGGTGAATGACGACGCATTCAATTGGGTGCGGCAAGACACAACGCGCTTTGACTTTATCATTATAGACTTTCCCGACCCTTCCAATTATTCGTTAGGTAAGTTGTATTCAAGCAAGTTTTATGAAGAGCTGAGGCATGTGCTCAGCGATAGTGGCATTATTGTAGTGCAGGCTACATCTCCATTGATAGCACGCAAATCTTTCTGGTGTGTGGGCCACACTATGCAGGCAGCAGGATTTGTGACTGTGCCATATCATATCTATGTGCCGTCGTTTGGCGAGTGGGGTTATATAATGGCTATGAGAAATTATGGCTGGCATCCCGGTGCCGATCTTCCCACGGGGCTGAAGTTCATAGACAGGAATGTGATGAAGAGCATGCTCTTGTTTCCGCCGGATATGAGCGAGGTGACAACAGAGGTTAACAAACTGAACAATCAGGCATTGGTCAACTATTTTGAAGATGAGTGGGCTCCATACGTTCATTGATACACCGCGGCAAAACAACCGCAGATGGTTCTTGAAACAAGTGCTGGCACTTGTGGGTGTATCGTTTGCAGGAAGGTATTTAGCGGGCTGTGCGGATGTAGGTCGTGACAGGCCGATTCAGGGAGGTATAGTAGGAAGTGGATCATCGATAGGGCACATGATACGGGATGGGAAGGCTTTTCCGCCACCATCGCAGGAGGTACGGACCGGTATTCTTATAATAGGCGGTGGTATTTCCGGATTGTCGGCAGCACGATGGTTGCAGAAGAAGGGTGCGGAGAATGTGATCATGGTGGAGATGGGGGACGAGACCGGGGGTAATTCTATTTTCGGACAGAATAAAGTTTCCGCTTATCCATGGGCAGCACACTATCTGCCGATACCAGATGTGGCCAATACTACTTTAATTGAATTTCTTACGGAGATCGGTGTGATAACGGGTTTTACCGATGGGGTGCCTGCTTACAATGAATACCATTTGTGTCACGACCCCGAAGAAAGACTGTATATAGATGGATATTGGCAGGAAGGTTTGATACCGAAATTCGGCATTACGCGTGAAGATGAAGCGCAGATAGCAAGGTTCATGAAGCAGGCAGAGGATCACAGATCGGCTAAGGGAAATGACGGAAAGTTCGCTTTCTGTATTCCCTTAGATGCGTCTTCTGCTGACGAGGAATACAGGAAGCTGGACCGGATTTCTTTCCGCCAGTTTTTGAATGACAACGGCTATACTTCAAAGCCATTGTTGTGGTATCTGGAGTATTGCTGCAAGGATGACTATGGTTCGGGACTGGACAGCACATCGGCATGGGCAGGTATGCATTATTTCGCATCACGAAGAGGTAAGGCTACTAATGCCAGCTCGTCTGCAGTGTTGACGTGGCCCGAAGGGAATGGTTATCTGATGTCGGCATTGCGCAAACACAATACGTATCCTGTTCGTACCGGTCTGGCGGCATTCAGCGTAGCTAATACAGACACCGGAGTAAGTGTAGATTGTTATGATGGCGGTAAAAAAAGCACAGTGCGTATTGTAGCAGACAAAGTATTGTTGTGTACACCACAGCATGTAAATAAATATCTACTGAAGCAAGTGAACGCGGAACGGAGCATCTATGATAAGGTACACTATGCGCCCTGGGTGGTAGCGAATGTAACCTGTGATGGTGTGCCGGAAGGGAAGGGTACAGCGCTTTGCTGGGACAATGTTGTGTATGGCAGGCAGTCGGTAGGTTATGTGTTTGCCAATCATCAGAACCTTGTGCGGAAGAATGAGGGTGTGCTTACGTGGTATCTGCCATTTACGGAGGGCAGTCCCAAGGATGCGAGAAAGGCTATTTATAACAAGACAATTGAAGACTGGAAGAAACTTGTGCTGGAAGACCTTGCATATGCGCATCCGGGGATAGAGGCGTTTGTGACGCGCATCGATGTGAAGGTGTGGGGGCATGGAATGATACAACCGGTGCCGGGATATGTGTGGGGTGCAGACCGCACGGAGGCGATGCGTGCCATTGACGGGAGAATATTCTTTGCACATTCTGACCTGAGTGGTATCTCTATTTTTGAAGAAGCATTCAGTCAGGGAATAAGAGCAGCTGAAGAAATGTTAGCGGGATAATGGCCGGTGAAACGACATATCGGCAACCATGGTTGCGTAGCGCATTATTCGATAGTGTGTTCATTCTTTTGCCGGGATTGCTGGCATTGGTGTTCACGCTTTTTCTGCCATCGACATACAAGTATACGGATGAGATGCCCACCTGGGGGTGGGTTGTGCTGGTGTTGCTGGTTGATGTGGCCCATGTGTACAGTACGTTGTTCAGAACCTATTTTGATAAAGAACGTTTTGCGAGGCATAGGGTCATGTACACAGCTATACCTATCGCGTGCCTTGTGGCAGGTGTGTTGTTGTATTCAATGAGTGCGTTGGCTTTTTGGCGTTCGCTGGCGTATCTGGCGGTCTTTCATTTTGTTCGGCAGCAGTATGGTTTTATGAGGTTGTATTCGCGGGCGGAAGAACGGAAGCCTTACAGGAAGTATATTGATGCAATAACGATCTATGCCGCAACTATGTATCCGCTTGTGTATTGGCATTGTAGTCCGGGGCGCAATTTTAGTTGGTTTGTGCAAGGTGATTTTATTGTAGCTGATCTGCCTGTGGTACGATCGATAGCATTCTATATCTACGTTGCTGTTGTTGCTGTGTATTGTGTGTTTGAGGTTGGTGATATTATCAGGTATGGCACATTCAATTTGCCCCGCAACATATTGTTATTTGGTACGCTGGCATCTTGGTACATGGGCATTGTACACTTTAACGGAGATATGGCATTCACGATGCTAAATGTGGTAGCGCATGGTATACCCTACATGGCGTTGATTTGGTTGCTGAGAGAGAAGGAACAAGGAGCGACGGTTAAACAGTCCGGTTCTATTGCCCGTTATATCAGAAGCGCGTTTATCTTCATTGGTGTGATCGTGTTGTTCTCCTATCTGGAGGAGGGTTTGTGGGATGGCCTTGTATGGAGAGAACATGTGTCGGTTTTCCCAATGTTCTCACTATTACCGCATCTTACATCGAAGGAGGTCTTATCGTTGTTGGTGCCATTGTTGTCGCTGCCGCAAACAACGCACTATGTGTTGGATGGTTTTATATGGAAACGTGGTCATAGCTGATCATTCTATTGTTGGTTCGTACCTGTAATAGCCTGTGAAGAATATCGCTACAGCCAATGTAATGGTAAGTAGGGAGTACCACCACAGGCCGAAGGATGCTACAAACAGTAGAGAAGAAAAGAACGAGACAGATACGTAGGTTATATACCGCTGAGTTGTAAGCTTTGGTAAGTACTGCAGCGATGTGTAAAGCAGTGATGTTGCTATCGCTGATGTGTATAACGAGCCTATTACTTGCAGTGTGAGTGCGTGTTGAGCGTTGATGGTGAGAAACAACATTTCCGGGAGGAAGATGACACTGTAGGTGAAGAGGTATTTTGCGAGGTGGCGTGAACGACTGATGGGCATGTTTCGCAGAAACGACATCTGTTGTTCGGTGAAGCGAACATAGTATGCAGACAGCATGGCATGTGCTGCAATAAGGAAGAGGATGAGAAATGAGAATGACTCGCGGTTGGGTTCTGTTCTGTTGGCCGCAACCATTACCTGAAGTAGCAACAGTGAGAAGAGTTTTATGCCGGCAAAGGTTGCTTTCCTGTCATTAACCGAATACAGAAGCAGATACCACTTTTGTCCGATATTGAATTTCCTGTCTGGTAGGTTTATCCTAAAATGCTTTTCATTCCAGGTGTTATCAATTGTTCGAAGGGGTATGATACCAGAAGCAAACAGTGTGGCCTGTAATAATAGAAATAGAGTGGGGTATAGTATGTTGCTGTAACTATAGCCAACCGCGACTGCTATAAGCCCGTAGACAGTGAGCGGTACCATCATCATAAATTGAAGCATGACGAACAACGTTTTTTGCTGTTTGTCGCTTAGTGTCTGCATTGTGTACAGAAAGGCACTAGACGGGTCTTTTAAGGTCCTTGTGGTGAAGTTTAAACACTTGATGGAATATGCGATCCAGATGAAAGCTGCACCTGCAAAGAATGAAAAGGAGCTACTAATGCCACGCATGATCTGGTGGTGCATGTCTATGACGGCCTTTCCATTCATGAGCCCGAACAGAAGGATGAAAGCAGTAAGAAAGAATCCACTGTTCACGCGGTAGAATTGCATCACAATGGTCTTGACGAGAACGTTCCTCATGCCTGCACCAGTGTTTTGTTCAGAACTTCCAAAGTTTGTACGTCGTTCAAACCGATATCCTGATGTGAGGTGATGAGAAAGGAAACGCCTTCGTTTAGTTTTTGCCGAATGATCGCACGAAGATTCTCGACAGTAGCGGTGTCGAGGGTTATTAATGGCTCGTCGAGGAGAATGAGTTTTGGTGTGCCCATAAACGCAAGCACCAGCGACAGTTTCTTGGTCATGCCACTGCTGTAGGTTGCAATTCTGTTGCCCGAGAATAGGTGAGTGCCAAACACTTCAGTCAGATGTTCTATTGATGCTACGGGCGTTGGTTTTGTTTCGCGGTAAAAGTTGATCAGATCATTGCCGGTGAGGAAGCCGGGGAACATAGGTTCGGCCTCGGCATAATTGACCGAGGTGGTGTATCTCATTCTGTCGTGTTTGATAGATATCCCGCTTACCTCGATCGAGCCTTCGAACGGAACCATACCAGCTATCGATCTCATTAAGGTGGTCTTTCCGGATCCGTTGGTACCCTTTAGCCAATAGATGCCGGGTTTTAGCTGCAGCTCGTTTACTGAGATTATTTCGGTGGTGCCGTAGGATTTTCTGTATTGTTTTAAATGGAGCATAGTGTTGGTCAAAAATATCGTAGTCGTTGTTATGGGGCACATAACGATATGTTATAAAAAAAGTGGCAGGCGTTTCGGCCTGCCACTTTAACATTTGTTTGTTGTTGTTTACTGCTCCATCACGAAGTGGAAGACCTTTTGTTCGGTTCCGTTGCGCAATGTGAGGATGTACATACCATTGGCCAGACTGCCATCCAGGTTGATCTGGGTTTCCAGACGTCCCTGTTTGGTGGTCACTGCACCACGGTACACTACCTGACCCAACATGTCTGTTACGTCTATGTTCACGTCCTCGTTGCCTGTACCCAGTGTGCCACGCACTGTGAACGTACCCTTGTTCGGGTTAGGC
>JAEUVY010000116.1 GCA_016786565.1 Flavipsychrobacter sp. | reverse complement strand
GGACAGATGCATGAGACGGGGCTGGGTGATGCTGTGGAGCAAGACCAGAAAGAGGCGCTGGAACTGTATCTGAAAGCGGCAGAAAAAGGCCACAAAGGTGCACAGTTCAGAGCAGGCAGGATGTTCTATTACGGATACGGTACTGAGAAGAATCTGAAGGTCGCCGCCTATTATTATGGACTTGCGGAGGCTCAGGGAGATGTATATGCCGCCGGGAACCTGGGTATTATGCTATTTGAAGGGCAGGGGATAGACAAGGATACAGAAAAGGGGGCTGTCATGCTGCGCAAGGCTGCAGATGCCGGAATAAAAGAGGTGCGCGACTATATGTATCGCAACAACATAAAATAGCCTGTTCTACCGTCTGATTCTTTTATCTTTGGGCACACTCGTTCGTTCAAATGGATTCTATTTACATCATTGCCATTATTGTTCAGGTAGGTATTCTGATCTTCTTTCTGAGGCGATCGCTCAATGCAAAGAAACAGCCCGCAAAAGTATCTCCATCTAATCAGGAGGTGAATGCGCCAGCACCTGATAGTTATGAGGCGGCCCGTTTGGCGGCATTGCATGTAAGCGCGCAGCAATTGGGTCTGCAGATACCGGCAGCGGTGACCAAGGTATATGGTGTGGTGATGGATTGGGATATGGGCGGTACAGTGCTTTCTCTGATAGCTTATATCAACGGTGGCGCTAACGCGTTGCTCAGCACCGGTGCCACGGTGACAGGGGCGGGTGCAGACCCCGAGGTGGCCAAACAGGCGTCGGAGTTTGTGCAGGTTGCGCAGGATTATCTGAACAGGGGCGTGCCTGTTTCGGACCTGGGGTATCCGCCACCCGGAACTGTAAGGTTCTATTTGCTGACCAATAAGGGGATATTCGCGGTGCAGGAATTGCTCTCGCTCATCAATGATAATTCCTCTCCGTTACTGGGTCTGTTCTTCAGGGGCAATATGGTGCTTGACGAGATAAAGGCAAGTAAAATAGTGCAAGGCCAGGTAGCCTGATCATTCGCATTCCAGCGTATAAAACGCACCCAATTCTTCCAGCTTCATTTTTGGGGCAAAGGTCTCGTCGCCCATCCGGCGCTGGCGAAAAACGCAATGACTCATACCACATTTGCCGTCGGCCGTTTCGCCGTATAATTCCATGTGCAGGTGACGACCGGTAATGAATCCCTCTGTGTTGCGTTCCACTTCCCAGCCATCGGAAACGATGACCGCGCGGCGGTACACTTCTCCGCAACGTATGGTAGACGCCTTTTTGTTGGCAAGGAAAAGCGCTTCATTCTCCAGTCTTTGGCTGTGCATACCGGCCTTTACTTCGCTGAAGCGGGCGTGGTTCTGAGCCACTACGGTGAGGTGAAATGATAGCAACAGTAAGCAGGCAACAACTGGCTTTCTCATATAGCGCAAGGATGAGGTTACAGGAATCTTTTGATTACTTTTTCTATGTCTTCGGGTGAATCGACACAATGACTGTCGTAGGTGGTGGGTACACATTTTATCTTGTATCCGTTCTCCAGCCAGCGGAGTTGTTCCAGTGACTCGGCTTTTTCGAGGGAGGACACTGACAGGGCAGTAAGTTTTTCGAGTATGTCGGCACGGTAGGCATACATACCCACATGGCGAAAGTAGGGGTGGTGTAAATGCCATTCTTTTTCGTCTATGCCCTTTATGAATGGTATGACCATGCGACTGAAGTACAAAGCCTCCATTTGTGTGTTGAGCACGATCTTAACCTCGCCACGGTCGAAAAGTTCTTCGTGATTGGCCACAGGGATCATCTGAGTAGCGATCTCTGTAGTGCCATCAGCAAGCACTGCTGCCAGTTCGTCTATCTGGGCCGGGTCAATAAAGGGTTCATCGCCCTGAATGTTGATGACGTAGCGGTAGCCGGAGCCCAACTGCAGCAACGCGTCATAACAGCGGTCGGTTCCACTTGGATGGTGGACGCCGGTCATGATAGCTTTTCCGCCGAATGCTTCTACGTGCGATCTGATGCGGTCGTCATCGGTAGCAACCACCACTGTGTGCAGGCTTTTGCTATTGGAAACCTGTTCGTAAACCCGCTGTATCATGCTCTTTCCGCCAATGTCGGCGAGTGGTTTGCCGGGAAAACGGGAAGACGCGTAACGTGCCGGTATTATTCCTGCTATCATGAGGGAATGTGTTCTGTGATCTTTGAATCAATAACTGTATAGAATGCCGGTATGGGTATGTTGCGGCTGGCAAGGTAGTCGCGGTAATTGTCGGCATAGACGGCACGCTGCATAATGGTCTCTTCATATTTGCCACTCACAGACTTCAAGAGTTCCACTGCTTCGCGAATGGCGTTCTGTCCACCGCTGTTGGCAGTGATGTAGTCGGCCATGCCTTTTTCGCGGGCCAGTTGCAATAGCATTGGGTTGCAGGAACGGCCAACCATGATGCGTACACCACACATGGATGCTACTTCCAGATCGGTGATGTCGTCGAAGAAATAGGCTACTTCTGTTGGTTGGATGTCGTGAGCCGCACACAAATGCAGCAGCGCGTCCTTTTTGTTCTTTATGCCGTAATACACCGCATGGAAGTGCTCGCGCATGGAGAAGGTAAAAGCAACCGGGTTTTTCTCGCCTGTTATAATGCCGGTAAGCGGATTGCTGCCCTTGCGTATGTAGTGATTGTAGCGCAGCATGTTGATGCCCATGGAGTCGACCTCATTAAAGAGGCTGGCGCCGTCGCCACCTTTTGAGCCATCGTTGAAGACACCGTCCCAGTCAAAAATATAGGCGTTGATCCCGTCTAGTTTTTGTTTCAGGTCCGGTACATCGGTCACGAAAGTACCATTAAATGTATTTCGGATGTTATCTGCAGTGGTGTTCTTCAACGTTCCGGTTTTTAATGAGGTTATGAAGGATTACCATTTAAATTGAAGTGCCTGCCCGTTTTGCGGGCAGGCCAACAATAATTACTTTCTCGGTTGAATTAATATGCTTTCAGGTCCTGAATATCCAGCATTCCCACAGGTTTGCCATTCTCGGTAGCCAGGATGGTATCAACTTTCATTTTGTTGAATATCGCAGCAGCGTCATTCAGCAGCGCGTTCACATCTATGCTGATCGGCGCCTTGTACTCGAGGCTTCCGATAGTCTTGCTCAGGATAGATTCGCCGCCTGTCTGTAACAAACGACGGAGATCGCCATCGGTGAATACACCAACTACATCGCCGCTGTTGTTTACTACCGTGATACAACCGAATCCGTATTCTGTCATCTTAACGATGGCATCTTTCATGTTGCTGTCTGCGTTCACGATCGGGTTGATGTTGTTGATCGCGTCCTTCACACGCACCGTCATGAGGCGTGTATCTGACAGGAACTGCTCAGTACCAACTGTAGTGAAGTTATTCTCAGTAAGTGATTTGAGGATCTTCAACGGAACAGTGATGGTGTGTGCACCGGCTGTAAGTGCGTTGCGTACGTGCTCGGAATTGCGCACAGAGCTGAACATGATCTTGGTGTTGTAGCCATATTTCTCAACGGCTTTTACACACTGTTCAACTAAGGCAATAGCGTCATGACCCTGATCCTGCAGGCGACCTACAAGCGGGCAAACGTATGTTGCGCCGGCCTGCATAGCCATGTATGCCTGCTGCAAAGTGTACACCAGGTGTACATTCACCAGAAGACCTTTATCGCGAAGCATGCGGCAAGCACGGAGACCCTCCAACGATACAGGTATCTTAAAAACGGTTTTTGCAGGGTCGAGACCCAGTTCGAGTTGACGAACTGCTTCTGCAACTACTTCTTCGGCAGTATTGCCCAATGCCTCGATCTGAAGTATAGGAACAATTTTGGAGAGTTTTACGATCGTACCGTCAATGTCGGTGATGCCCTCACGTTGCATGAAAGTGGGGGTTGTAGTAAGTCCGGTAAGGAAACCAAGCTTAAATCCTTCTTCGATCTCTTTAAGGTTGGCTGAGTCTAAATATAATTCCATTTGTTTATTTGTGTTTCAATTTCGATGTAAGATAATTTCTTTTCGAGAGTTTCGGGAATTTGAGTTTGGTATATCCTGAAATCCCGAAAAAATTATGCATTGCGGTATTTCCTTGTTACTGCATGAATCTCGATGAGTGGTTTCAGGAATTCCTCGAGTGCGTACACGCTCAGCTGGCTTGCAGCGTCACAAAGCGCTTTTTCAGGGTCAGGATGGGTCTCAATGAAGATACCATCCACACCCGAAGCAACACCTGCGCGGCTGAGGACAGGAAGGAACTCACGGGCACCACCCTTGGCATCGGCACTTGGTATGCCATATTTTCTGATGGAGTGCGTGATATCAAATACAACCGGGTAGCCCAGATTTGACAGATGGTAGAAGCTGCGGGGATCTACAACGAGGTCGTTATAGCCCATAGTATATCCACGCTCTGTGAGGATGATCTGGTCGTTGCCGGCCGCTACACATTTGCCTACAGGGTGCTTCATATTGTCAGGAGCAAGGAACTGACCATGCTTGATGTTGACCACCTTGCCGGTTTTAGCAGCAGCAACCATGAGACCCGACTGCATACACAGGTAGGCAGGTATCTGTAATACGTCGCATACTTCGGCAACAGGCGCCGCGTGATCGGGGTAGTGAATATCTGTAAGCAGGGTAAAGCCAAATTGTTCTTTCACTTTTGCAAGGATAGCAAGGCCTTTATCCAGTCCCGGGCCGTCATAATAACTCAGGCTGCTCCTGTTGTCTTTCAGAAAAGACGACTTGTAAATGACAGGGATGTTCATTTTCTCGCTCACTTCTTTCAGCTTCTCGGCTGTTTTCATCATCACCATTTCGTCCTCTATCACACACGGACCAGAGATAAGGAACAGATCATCTGCACCACATTGGATATCTCCGACCATTACTTTCTTTGCGCTCATTTATTTGAATTTATTGTTTCGTTGTTGTTTTTAAAATATTGAATTTCAGTTCGTTGCAAATTTACATTCTGCGATATAGCGCTTCAATTGACTCTATTGTCACCTTTTCTTTCCAGTCAGGCCCGATGGCGTGGTTCCACATGTGCGGCAGGTTGTACGCTACGTGTGCCATTGCCGTGATCTGTTCGTTTGACCAGCTTTTGCTGAGGCCGGTAGGCAAAGTAACATTGTGCTGAACCAGCATTTGTTTCAGTTCGCGAACCCCTTCGCCATAATAATCCTCAAGGTGTTGGAAGGCGATACAGTTGGCATAGCAGTGCTTTTCGCCCAGTATCTTAGACAGTCCGTATGATAATGCATGGCATACTCCAACTTCAGAATAAGTTAAGCTAAGTCCACCCATCATGCTGGCAACCATTAACTTATCATCATTTTCAGGAGTTTGGCCAGCCTTGTCACCAAGGTATATTTCCCTGCACAATTTCAGTGCCTGCTCGGCATAGGCATGGCTGTAGGCGTTATTCAATGTACCCATTTCAGATTCGATACAATGAATATATGTGTCCATGCCCGTGTACAACCATTTGTCTACGGGAACGGTAGCAGTTAGTTCGCTATCGAGGATTACCTGATTGAAGATGGTCCATTCGCACTTAAGTCCCAGTTTCTTTTCGGGGCCTGTAAGAACGGCAGTCATAGATACTTCGGCACCCGTACCAGAAATGGTAGGAATACCGAGGTGGTAAATGCCAGGTTTCTTAATAAGATTAAGCCCTTGGTACAGGGTAGAAGAACCCTCGTTGGTGAACATGAGGGACACAGCCTTGGCAATATCCATGATGCTGCCACCGCCTATGCCAATGACACCGGCCGGCAAACCGTGGTCGCGAAGTACCTCATCGCGCAGTTGATCTATCTGGTCGGTAGTAGGTTCGTGGGGGTCAACGTCGATGAACCTTACGATGTCGCCCGGTTTTGCAGGAATACGCTGTTCTAGGTCTTTCCCTTTAAAGAAGTTGTCGATGACGTATAGGAAGAACTTCCCGTTTTCGTGACGTTTTTCCTCGAGGATGCTCTCCAGCATAGAGAAACTGCCCCTGCCGAAAACGACCTTATCAATATTTTTGAAATTCTTGAACATGTTGGTTGTTCGAAAATGATAAAACTTGTTTCGCGATCTTTTAAGCGTTCACAGGCATTGCTGCTTTAGCGCAAGCGGCAATTTTGTTTGCCAGTGCTTTTACCTCGTCTTCAGTCCAGGTGCAACGGATGCCAAAAGAAATGAGCCTTCCGATAACCTCTTGTGACTTAGGAAGGTTCAGGTTGTTGTAGTCTTGTGGTGTACCCAACAATTGAGCCGGGAGTTTAGAGGCAGTTTTGAGGCCTTTAATGTGATCCCACTGGTTGATGAAGTGGTACATATTGGTGAACCAGTAATTGAAACCGGTAACGCCTGCTTTATTGAACTCAGCAACTGTGCGACCAGCAGTTTCTGTGTCGGGCATCAGTATGTTGAGGAATGTTGCTGAGTCGCCATCGGGGTCGGCGATGGTAGCAAATGAGATGCCTTCGGTCTGAGACAGTATCTCAGTAAGCATTGTTTTGTATTTGCGGTTCACCTCGCGGATGTGCGGTACTTTGCGTGTCTGGGCAACACCTACTGCGGCGTGCAACTCGCTGATGCGGTAGTTGAAGCCAAGAATAGGGTGCTGTTCCATGCCACGGTTGTTTCCTACGTGGTCGTGACCGTGATCGGCATAAGAGTCGGCGAGCTTGTATGTGGCTTCGTCGTTTGTTACGAGAACACCACCTTCGCCGGCGGTAGCAATTTTGAAAAAGTCGAATGAATAGCTGCCCGCTTGTCCGAAGAGACCGGTGCTTGTGCCCTTGTAGGATGCCGCAAACGCCTGTCCTGCGTCTTCAACAAGTATCAGGTTGTTGTCTTTAACTACCTGCATGATGCTGTCCATTTCGGCCGGGGCACCGCACATGTGCACAAGGCAAACCGCCTTGGTCTTTGGTGTGAGGGCTGCTTTAATGCCTTCGGCACTCAGACAAAGCGTCTCATCAATTTCAGCAAAAACCGGAATAGCACCCAAAAAGAGCACAGCTTCTATCGTTGCGATATAGGTGAATGGCGGAACGATAACTTCATCGCCCGTACCAATGCCGGATGCAGCCAGAGCGGTAGCTATGCCCGCGGTGCCGTTTGCTACTGCGTGCGCGAATTTGGCACCTGTTATCTTTTTCACTTCAGCTTCGAAATCGCGTGCCTTCCAGACACCGTTGCGCTGCTGATCGTGGTTATAACGGAAAAGGATGCCTGTTTCCAGCACATCGTTTATTTCTTTGCGTTCTTCAGATCCGAAAAGTTCTGTTCCGGGCATAATGTGAGATTTAAGGTTGCAAAGATACTAAGACGATAGCACAAACAATTGTTATAATGCGACCATAAATAGCCCGAAAATGACAAAAGAAGAGCTGAAGTGCTCTTCTTTTGTGTTCAGGGTAAAGTTATGGGTGATCACCCTTGAATGAGCGTCATAAATTCGTCCTCTGTGAGGATATTGATAGTGCCCAGTTTTTTGGCTTTTTCCAGCTTGGAGCCGGCGTCGGCACCTACTACAAGGTAGTTGAGTTTGCTGCTGACGCCACCCAATATCGCGCCTCCCTTTTCTTCCACCATCGCCTCGGCATCGCTGCGTTTGAAGCGGCTGAGTGTGCCCGTGAACAGGAAGGTCTTTCCTGAGAGGGCGCCGTCGACAGGAGCCTGGTTCTTGTGATCGTTTTTTAGATTGACGCCGGCTTCGGCCAGCATATCGATCATGTTTCGATTCTCGGTGCGGGCAAAAAAGTCGGCAACAGAGGTGGCGACTTTTGGGCCGATGTCCTGAAGGGTGGTCAGTTTTTCGACATCCCATTCATAAAAGTCAGTTATATGCCCCACAGCTGAAGCCAGCGTTTTAGCGGTTGTTTCGCCCACATGACGGATGCCGAGCCCGAAAATGACCCTGTAGAGCGGTTGTTTTTTAGAATTGTCTATTGCCTGCTGCAGGTTGGTAACCGATTTTTCTCCGAAACCTTCCAGCGTCCTTACCTTATCCCAGTCGATGCGGTAAATGCCCGGTATATCGGGGAGCAGCCCCATATCATGGAATTTCTGGACGTTGGCGTTGCCCAGGCTTCTGATGTCCATCGCGTCTTTGCTGGCAAAATGGATGATCCTCTCTACCACTTGTACCGGGCAACTGATGTTGATGCACCTCCACGCTGCTTCCTCCGGTAGTTTCTCCAGTTGGCTGGCGCAAGCCGGGCAGGTTGTGGGGTAAACGATAGGTTCCTCTGTGCCATCGCGTAGCTCGGACAATGGTTTTACTATGTATGGGATCACATCGCCTGCCCGCTCCACAAGTACCGTATCGCCAATGCGCACGTCTTTTTCGCGTATCACATCTTCGTTGAACAGGGAAATAGAGGAGACGGTGACGCCGCCAATATGCACCGGGTCTATCTTGGCTACAGGGGTTATGGTGCCTACGCGACCCACCTGGAACTCCACTCTCCTGAGCTTGCTTGTTGCCTGACGGGCTTTGAATTTGTAGGCTACCGCCCAACGAGGGTGGTGCGAGGTCATGCCCATACGGTCCTGCAGGGCAAAGTCATTGACCTTGATCACGAGGCCATCTACCTCAAAGGGAAGATCATCGCGACGGCCTTCGAAATCTGCGCAATATTCTATCACCTCAGCGATAGAATTGCACACCTTCATTTCTTTTGCAGGGGACGGGAATCCAAGGTCGTAGAGCCAATTCAACGATCCGAAATGGGTGCCCAGAGCTTCGGGACGAGACGCACCTGGTTCCATTGTATAGTCACTGATATGGTAGAGGATGGCATTCAGTCCGCGTTTGCGCACCTCGGCCGGGTCCAGTATGCGGAGTGTGCCTGAGGCGGCATTTCTCGGATTGGCCAATGGCGCCAGTCCGTCGGTAATACGTTGCTTGTTGTATTCTTCAAACACCTTCTTGTGAATGACTATCTCACCCCGTATCTCTATCTGGCGTATGCCATATTCTTTGAGCTTTGCTGAAAGCGGGATCGATTTGATCTGCTTTACGTTAACCGTTACATCCTCGCCCATTACACCATCACCACGTGTGGCACCTCGGGTTAGCAGGTTGTTCTCGTAAATTATAGATACGCTTGCCCCGTCATATTTGGGTTCAATGCAGTAGGTAATGTTTTCGGTGCCGGCCAGTTCCCGGCAGCGGCGATCCCAATCTGTAAGGTCGTCGGCATTGTACGTGTTATCGAGGCTGAGCATGGGCACCAGATGGCTCACTGCCGGGAAACGCTCGCTGAGACCCATTGCCACTCGATGGGTGGGGGAGTCGGGCGTAATAAGGTCGGGGTGCTTTGCTTCGATCTGTTTCAGTTTCGCGAACAGCGTATCATATTCTTTGTCGGCAAGGGTTGGTTGGTTCTGAACGTAGTATTTCCAGTCGGCATAGACGATAACAGCCCGAAGTTGTTCGGCTGTAGTTCTTTCATCAGATTCGTTATTGTCGAGTAGGTATTTGGCCTTTTCAAAAAGGCTACGTTCGTCCTGCGCTGAATACATAGCTGCAAAATACTGTATTGGCAGGGAACAGCAAAAGGGCGTTTTTGCTGTGTCTTGAAAACGAAAGCGGCGGGATAAACCCGCCGCTTTCGTTTGAATCAGTAAATGATCTCCGTATTAGTAACGGATGTCCATTTCTTTGATCACGTTCTTAGCACCACCGAGTTTGTCGATGAGGAAAAGAACGAAGCGGATGTCACATACGATCGTACGCTTGTAGTTTTTGTCGAATGCGATGTCGCCGCTCATTGCTTCCCAGTTGCCGTCAAAAGCAGTACCGATCAATTCGCCTTTAGCATTCATACATGGACTGCCTGAGTTACCACCAGTAATGTCGTTGTTGGTAATGAAGCAGGTATGCAATGTGCCGTCTTGGTCGGCATATTTGCCATAGTCTTTGTCTTTGTACAGTCTAACCAGATCCTGAGGAACATCAAAGTCTTCGTCGTTTGGTTTGTACTTAGCCATCAGACCGTCGAGGGTAGTGTAGTAGTTGTACTGAACACCATCCACTTTTTCGTAGCTCTTAACAGTGCCGTAAGTGATACGCATTGTTGAGTTTGCGTCAGGATACAGTTTTTTACCCTTGTTCATCTGCATGAGCTGTGCTACGTATTCGCGTGACAGATCAGCTTTTTTGTTGCTGAACGCTTCTACTTTGCCCTGATAGTTCTTGCTGTAGTTCGAAATGAAGCTGTATGCATACTTAAATGCAGCATCATTCTTCAGTTTTGAATAAGAAGGTGCCTTGCAGAAAGCATTGAATTTATTGCTGTCGGTAAGGAAAGTGTTTTTGTACACTGTAGAAGTGTAGGTTACATAAGGAGCTTTACTCTTACCGTCGGAACCGGCGAGGATACTGCTGTAGATAGCAGGGTGCTGATTTTTAGGTACGTTGATGTAATAAAGGCGTGTCATTTCAGCGAACAGTTCTTTGTCTGTACCTGCTTCGTATTCCTTAACCAGAACACCATACGCGTTTTTGGCAATATTGACGTACTTTTTCAGTGTGTCTTCTACCAGTTTGCCATTGTGCCTTTCGTAAGCGTCATACAGTGGCTTCAGGCTGGCAGCCATACGAGTGAGGGCGGGAGCACGGAAACCTTCGCTGTAATAAACCGCATGTTTCGCGTAGGGAGTGTAGTCTGCATAGATCTTGCCGAATTCGTTCATGAGGCCTGCATCTTTTCCGTTTTTGCGCTGCCAATCCATGAATTTCTCTTCACTTGCTTTTTTCTGGTTTACAACATCCAGACGCTTCAGTTGTTCTGTCTGTCCAATGAAGTACTTCCAGTAGTTTGCGATACGAGAGTAAGATGAAGTGAGCTGCAGATAAACTTTCTTGTCTTTGTCCATATGGCGCTTCATGATCGCGAGGCGCAGGTCGCGGCAATCAACGATAGACGGGTTGGTAACATTAACCGCCAGGTCAACACCATAAGATACTTCGTAACGGTTGGTGCGACCCGGATAGCCCATGATCATCGCATAATCACCCTCGTTAACACCTTTTGCTGATACGGTCAGGTATTTTTTAGGACGGAAGGGTACGTTTGCCGGATCGTAGGCGCGAGGCTGATTGTTTTCGTCAGCATATACACGGAACATAGAGAAGTCCGCAGTGTGACGTGGCCACATCCAGTTATCGGTATCACCACCATATTTGCCCAATGATTTCGGAGGTGTACCCACCAAACGAACGTCGGTGTAGCGTTTGTAGATCAACAGGAAGAACTGATTGCCGTTGAAATATGACTTAACGTTGGCAACCAACTTGCCACCGTTTGTGTTTTTTTCCTCGATCTTTTTGGCGATCGCCTCAAATTTCTTGTTGTATTCTTCGCCGGTTGCACCGCCGATAGCCTGCATTACCTCGTCGGTAACGTCTTCCATCCGCTGCAGGAAGAGCGCGGTAACTCCTTTTGCAGGTAGTTCTTCGTCCATGCTTTTAGCCCAGAAACCATTGTCGAGCAGGTTGCGATCGACTGTGCTCAACGTTGCAATTGCATCGTATCCGCAGTGGTGGTTGGTGAGTAAGAGCCCTTTGTCAGAAACCATTTCGGCAGTACAGCCGCCGCCAAACTGAAGAATGGCGTCTTTCAGGCTGCTGTTGTTGATGTTGTACAGGTCGTCTTTTGTAAGACGAAGACCAAGGCGCTGCATCTCATCATAGTTCTTACCAATGAGCATGGGTATCCACATACCCTCGTCGGCTTTTACTCCCTGCAGTGTAAACACTGCTGCAAAAAGCAGGAAAAGTTTTTTCATTAATTATTGATTTTAAGCTTACAAATGTAGTGACGATCATCCACATTTAATATGGGTGAAAAATGGGGGGATAAATCAGAGAACTGACGATGTGAGGTGTAGTTTATATAATTGAGTGATTAATATTATATTCGTACTATGAAAAAGATGCTCGTCATTTTGATTTTTGCGCCGATAATCGGGTTTTCTCAGTCTCAACAAGTATATGAAAAAGTGATGGGTAGGTTTGTGTCTTATTATAACGCCATGCAGGGCGATAGCATAAAAGCTATGTGGCCGTATGAAAAGGACATGGCAAGGTGGTTGGATCAGTCGTGGAGCGAGAAGTCGCTAAAGGAATACTACAGTGAATACGGCAAGATCCAATCGTTCGGGTTCCTTGGCATTGATAAAGAAGACGAGAATCCGGGTTTGGCGGTGTTCAAGACAAAATTTTCTGTGGCCGGAGGTAAGACCCTGAGTTTTACATTGGACTCTGCAGGTCACTTCGGTACTTTCCGATTTGTTACCAGCTCGCCCGGCATAGACAAGCTACTGAAGGCAGAGAAGAAAAAGAAGAACTAAACATTTACAAATAACGTACACGCCGGTTTTTTCCCGGAGCAAGTGCTATGGAGTCCCGGGCAAGGTTACGTTCCGCGTTCCTGCCTCATGAAGTTGTTGAGTGTTCCCGCTGCTTTGAGGTCCATTCCCCTTGCATTGATCAGTGGGTCTCCACTTAGGTTATAGGCGAAACCGTTTGCGATCAGGAATGCGCTTATCTGTTCAGCAAGTAAATTCACCTGCAAATTCTGGGACATGCCCTTCTTTTTGCTGCG
Organism: Flavipsychrobacter sp.; assembly: GCA_016786565.1. Lineage (GTDB taxonomy): Bacteria > Bacteroidota > Bacteroidia > Chitinophagales > Chitinophagaceae > Nemorincola. The sequence continues at coordinate 37,235 of JAEUVY010000116.1, read as the reverse complement.
TATGTCTCTCAGGACGTTACGCACATTACATACCTCGTTCAGCACAAAGTGAGGAGTGATCTGCTCCAGCAGGGAACGGTGCTCGTCATCGATCTCGTAAGAAAAATGGCGGTCACCGCGGGCTAAAGCATCATTGTTAGCATGCTTGATTCTCTGCACCAGACTCATGGTACTAAGCTGGTAGGGTGACAGCGGTTTTTCAAGGAAACCGTTTATTGTGGGGTCAAGTCGGGCGCGTTGCCTGTCTCTTTCATCGATAGACGATGTTAGAATATACACGTCGAGTTTTGCCCGAATATTACATTCGCAGTTTTTAAGTTCCTCCAGAAACTGCCAACCGTCCATAATGGGCATATTAAGGTCTAACAGCAGTATGGTAGGATGGTCTTCGTTTCCTGTAAATGTGTTTCTAATGTATTCCAACGCATTTACCGGCTCGCTGAAGCTGGTAACCTTTGATGAAGCATTGTGCTGTCTGATAGCAAAGGTGCATATCTGATTATGGACCTTGTCGTCGTCAACAATAACAAAATGGAGCGGGGTATCCATATGAACAGTTTTCTATAATATATTGGTTCAGTTATAAAACTACAAAAAGTTTGTTATTAAAGCTATGACATGAGTTTGCGGTACGTGTCATGTAGCGAGCAATAGGGGATATTGCAAAATATGCCTACTCAAGAATACGACCTACCATCTCTTTCAACAGTTCTCTGTCGTTGGCGGTGTTATTAATGCCCACCGCCTTGCCGCTATAGATGCCCAGCAGCATAAGTGCGCGTTCGACGCGTGGAAGTGGCCAATGGGGAATTGCCGCAAGTACATCTTTTACGAACCACGGAGACATTCCGAGAGCGGCAGCAACTTCCTTATCACTGCGCCCCTGTACGAAATGTGCCATGTACATGCGATTGAAGTGTGTGAACAAAGTTCCTACCAACAATGGCATTGGTGCCGCCTTGGGGTTGGCGAGAAAGTAGGTAAGCATATTGTACAACTTCTCCGGATTATGTGCGGTAAGCGCATTGGGGAAATCGAATATGTTATATTCCTTGCTGATCCCGATATACTTCTGAATGAGGTCGCGGGTGAGTTTTGGCTCGTTGGGAACGTTGATCCGGATCTTCTCGATCTCGTTGGAGATCTTTTGCAGGTCGGCACCAAGGTAAGAGGCGAGGATCTCCGCTTCCGGACGTTCGATAATGAAACCGGATTCGCGGCCAAAATCTTCTATCCAAGAAGGGAGGTTGTCTTCTTTTATCTTTTCGGACGTGAAATGCACGCCTTTCTCCTTTACACGCTTGACAAATTTCGTCTTGGTGTCAGCCTTTTTAAAAGGATGCTCGATCAAAAAGATGGTTGCCGGTGATGGTTTTTCAACGTAGCTGAGTAGTGAGTTCAATCCTTTTTCCTCATCACTTCCGCGCAGGCTGCCTGCATCTTTAAGAATTACCACCTGTTTTTCGGCAAACATCGGGAAGCGACGGCAGGCACCTAATACATCATTCCACTGTGCATCTTTGCCGTAGAGGATAGTGAGGTTAAAATCACGTTCGGCTTCGGTGAGTATTGCTGTTTCAAATAGTTCAGTGAGTTTGTCGAGATAGAAAGTCTCTTCCCCGTCTATCAGATATACGGGCGCGAACTGTTTCATGCGAACAGACTGCACTATTTTTTTATACTCAGCGTTCATTGCGGGGCGTGAAATTACTGAAAAAACGGTCAAACCGGTCGTTTGGGACGTGAAAGAGGAAAGCTGCGACAGTGGTGCCCGATTTATTAACACATGTGCAAATCGAATAGCGGGTGGCGGGCACTGTAGCGGGGCTATTTGACTATTTTTGTCCACACAGAAATTATATAATGATATATCATATTGTTGTGGGAGACATGGCTGCCGCCCCCCTGGCAGAGGCGATAGCAGCAATGCCGGAAATGGCCGGAGAAATAGTGGTGATACGCGACCTTTTGAACATTGGTCCGCTAAAGAAGACGGAAGAAGGTCAGAAATTCTCTGAACTCAGAAGTGCCTTTTGGCAGTTGGTTGCACCCAATGATAAGAGTCCGGTGCAAGTGGACGATACCGAGCGTATACTGCAGGTGAGTGCAGCTATGGCCGGCAATGAAGAAATAAAAGCATGGTTGTGGGTGGCACCGTGGCCGGCGGATATATGTACCTGGTTGTGGCTGACAAAGTATTTGGGGAAATATCCGGGACGTTTCTCTGTAGTGAATATTGCCGGCTTGCCTTTTCTGGATACAAATGGAAAGGTGTTTTACCCGAAAAATATAAGTGAACTGGAGCCCAAGGAATTGGTGAAGGCACGCCGATTGGCACGTGCCGTAAGCTATGCTGAGGTGGAGACGGATGAAGAAGAATGGCGAAAACTTACCGAAGGCAACGCCGGAGTGAGAACATTGGAAAGCGGGAAGAGAATAGGGCAGAAGGGCGATGATCTATATGATGCGCATTTGATCAGTTTTTGCTCTCAGCAGTTCCAGAAAGCATCTAAGATCGTCAATCAGGCGCTCACTAAATTCAATATACCTACCGGCGACCTGTACCTTGGATGGCGTTTGCGTGAATTGGTGGCACAGGACAAACTGCATATGCAGGGTGACCCCGCAAAGACGCTGAAGGATTTTGATGTTAAGTTGCCCAGCGCCACTCTGGAGTTCGGTGACAATGCGTAAGTGTCAATTATAGCTAAACATATAAATAAGGGGGGAGCAGTTGCTCCCCCTTATTTTATTAATGACTGGCTTCGAGTTTAAATAATTCCGGCAGATCATTGGCGTTCTTGTAGGTAACGTCAAGATCGGTAATGAGTCCGTCATGAATGTCATAGACCCAGCCGTGGATATAAAGCTGTTGTCCTTTTCTCCATGCGTTTTGTATCGTTGGGGTTTTGCTCAGATCGCGAACCTGTTCAATAACATTCAGTTCCACAAACCGACGCAGACGTTGTGTGTGATTGTCAATTTCGTCCAGTTCTTCCTGGTGGATCCTGTATACTTCTTTGATGTTTCGCAGCCAGTGATCGATGAGGCCATACTGCTTGTTACTCATCGCGGCCTCAACACCGCCGCAACCATAGTGGCCGCAAACAATAATGTGTTTCACTTTCAATACCTCTACCGCATAGGATAGTACGCTTAGGAGATTGAGGTCGTTGTGTACGACCATGTTGGCAATGTTGCGGTGCACGAACAACTCTCCGGGTTTTGTGCCGGTCACCTCGTTGGCCGGAACACGGCTATCGGAGCAGCCAATCCACAGATATTCAGGTGACTGTCCTTTCGACATTTTTTTGAAATAGTTTGGGTCATCTTTGGTCATGTCAGCCACCCATGTCTTGTTGTTTTCCAGAAGTTTTTTATATGAAATTTCCATTTTGTTTTGATTTAATGAATTGGTGAAAAAAAAACTGTTTGTTTTCATTAGTGTTTTTGGGGTACTGCGTAGGCATCCTTGAACCCTACGAGACTTACGGAAATATCCTTTTCGTATGCACCGTTCTCTGCAAAATCTCGGATCACCTCAAGTACGTCGAAGTCGATGTACTGAGATTTGCCTGCGTCAATTATGAGACGGGTGTTATCCGGAAGGTGATGTAACGTCTTTTTAATACTTGATTTGTTCAGGAAGGAAACCTCTTCGGCAAGTACCATTTTAGTTGTCTCTCCTTCATCGGCAGCTTCCTGGTGGAGCGAAAATGATATCCGGGCATTTTGCCTCAGTATATATATAATACTGATCAGCAGTCCGATACCAACTCCCTTGAGCAGATCCAATCCCACAACACAAAGCGCCGTGGTTGCAAACGGAATAAATTGATTAATGCCGCTTTTCCACATGTGTACGAAAGACGAAGGCTTGCACAGTTTATAGCCTGTGTACAGGAGGATAGCCGCCAATGAAGCCTTTGGTATCAGGTTGAGCAGCGAGGGGATCGCCGCTGCACAAACCAGTAACAGAACACCATGGATTATTGCCGATGCCTTGGATTGGGCACCTGCATTTACATTGGCAGAAGACCTCACTATCACTGATGTGACAGGAAGCCCGCCCAGTAGCCCGCTTATCATGTTTCCTAACCCCTGGGCCTTTAATTCCCTGTTGGTAGATGTGTAGCGTTTCATTGGGTCCAGCTTGTCGGTAGCTTCAATACAAAGCAATGTTTCGATAGACGCTACGATAGCAATGACGATACCCGTCTGCCACACCAAGGGGTTACTGAAACCTTTTAAGTTGGGAAAAGAGAACTGACCAAAGAATTCTGCCGCGGATTCTGCAACCGGTAACTTTACCAGATGCATAGGGTCGAGACCCAGCACCGGAAACCTGTTGACGAAAAGCATATTGATGAGCGTGCCGAGAACAACTACTACCAGGCCGGCGGGTATGAGTTGCACTCTTTTGAACGGTTTGGTGGTCCAGGCGATAAGTACCAATAAACCGGTAAGTGAAATGACCAATGCTCCTTCCTGTATGTGGTGCATGGCAAGATCGATCGTGTTGGCAACGAATCCATCGTCTGCATCATCAATAAACGGAGCCGCGTTATTTACATAACCAACCGCGTCGGGTATCTGCTTGATTATGATGGTCATGCCTATTCCAGCCAGCATACCTTCTATGACACTCGACGGAATATAGTTGGCAATACCGCCGGCTTTTGCAAAACCCAGCGCTAATTGGATGGCACCGGCAATTACTACTGCGCAAAGGAAAGAGTTGAAGTCTCCGATGCCTGTAATAGCTACAAGTACTATAGCCGTTAATCCTGCAGCAGGGCCGGTGACAGAGAGGTGCGAGCCACTAAATGCTCCTACCACAATGCCGCCAACAATACCTGCTACAATGCCGGAAAACAATGGTGCGTGCGATGCCTGGGCAATTCCGAGGCATAAAGGCAACGCAATCAGAAATACTATTAGACCTGCCAGGAAGTCCTTCCTGAACAGGTTGAAAGAATACGATTTTTGTGTCATGTGTATTGAAACTCTGTAGCGCGTCGGGAACGCACGGAGTGTGAAACAATCAGTTGTCGGGAAACTAAATTTCACTGTTCTTCGTTAACGAAGACAGTCTCTGAAAACTGATCAGCGGTTGGGAGGCGGGCAATGAATGTCTTTTATATGCCAGTTGGGAAGATGGCATTCAAGAGAGTGGTAGTTACGATAACCTTCTACATCATTGATCTCAGAAGGGAAATACTGAGTGTCGGGAGAAAAATACAGATCGTGGAGAATGTCATCATCGTCAACAAGATCTTCGCTGTTGCAATCTTGTTTCACTTCTTCGGTAAGCTGGCTCTTTGCAAGTATCTTCCCGATAGCCTTCACAGGAAGGCATTGGATTGAGAAAATGATCAGAAAGATGCAGGCAAGTACCTTTTTCACTGAGCGCAAGTTAGTAAATAATTGGACCTGAGTTGCCTGCAAAATCATAAAACTACGCCAATATGAAGAATATGCCGGTCATCCACTTAGTGTTGATAACCTAAAGGGGGTAATTCTTCTAAATCGGGTATTTTTACACAGCAGTTTGCAGGTGTTATGATTTTCTCGTCTAAATATATAGAGGATGCGGTTCAGGAGTTTTCGCGGTTGCCCGGAATAGGGAAGAAGACTGCATTGCGCATGGTGTTACATTTACTAAAGATGGAAAAGAATGACGTGGATGGATTTACGGGGGCTATCTCAAAAATGCGCCACGGCATTCAGTTCTGTTCTACTTGCCACAATGTTTCAGACGGGGACAAGTGCGACATATGTGCCAATCCGGGCCGAAATAGGAGTCAGGTGTGTGTGGTGGAGAATATCCGCGATGTAATAGCGATCGAGAGTACGCAGCAATATAGCGGGTTGTATCATGTGTTGGGTGGGATATTATCGCCATTGGACGGTATCGGACCCGAGCAACTCAATATTACCACTTTACAAAAACGCGTTAGGGAAGAGGGTGTAACGGAGCTGATCATGGCACTCAGTCCCACGATAGAGGGTGATACCACGGTTTATTATATAGCTAAACAACTGGCAGGGTCTGATGTGAATATTACTACGATTGCCAGGGGTATTGCTTTTGGAGGCGAACTTGAATATGCTGACGAAATGACCCTGGCGCGTTCTATTGCCAAACGCCTGCCTATAGAAAATTATGTGACCGTTCAGCCCAAGTGATCTAACGGCTGAGTATCTTTTTATATCGTTCAATGCTTACGTCGGCCAAAATTGGCGCTCCATTGGTGATATTCGCTGCAAATTGTTTTGCAAAGTACGGAGCCATTGAGAAGCCCTTGCCTCCCATACCATTGAAGATGCCGACATTTGGCATATTAGGATGAAAGCCAATAAAAGGCTTTCTGTCGAAATTGGCGGGTCTCAAAGATGAGCGGTGGTCAATGATACGGTAGGGTACTTTCAACCATTTCTCGATGATAGAAATCGTATTGGTGCGAAATGTGTCGGTAGGGGAGGTTGTCTCGTATTTCCAGTCGTGAGACGCGCCAACCCAGAATAGTCCATCATTCCAGGGTACAATGCTGATGTGGCCATGTCTGTAAATATGGTTTCCGGGTATGCCGGGAATGGAAACTATTAAGACCTCGCCTTTGTCTTTTGACCACGGTAACATGTGAAAGTAGGGGTTGGCGTTAGCCGCCTCGCCATCGCAGAAAATTATTCCTGAAGCTTTAATACCGTTCCAACTCACTGATCCCGGTGATATATGGCAACTCTCAAGGTCGAAGGTAGCGTTGGCGAGCATTCCGGACGCGTCGAGGCGGTTGCGCCAATTGTTCAAGATAGTTCCAATTTTTATGTGTAGTGCCGGTTTTATTTGCCCGGTTCCAAATGGCAGGTGAAAGAGGTGCTGGAAAGCAACGGTCTGATCCTCGGAATTGAGGAATTCACGATCGTCCGAGGCTCGCTCGTAAAACTGCATTTTGTCTTCTGACGATGTATGGCAGTCAATGATATCGGTGACGTGTACTACTTGCTCGCCGATCTCTGTGCCGATTGCGCTGTATTCTTCGATGGCTGCGGGTAATAGTTCCTCTATCAGCCATGAGCGCACCATTCTTTTACCGGTGACGGGGTTGATCAGTCCCCCGGCAACGCGGCTGGACGCATCAGGTTTCCCGTCATCAATCACCAGTATCCGCTTGCCGGCGTTTATCAGTTGCCTCGCCAGCAAAGTGCCGCACAGTCCCTGGCCAACTATGAGGTAATCAAATTCCATAAATAGTTCCTTCGAAAACGAAAGTAGCCGGTCCGGTCAGGATGACGTTTTTTGCAGAGTGAGCGGAGTCTTTGGTGAATGAGACCGACAATTTGCCTCCCGGTGTTTGGATGGCTGTATTGAAATTCCCTGTGACACTGCAGCTTGCCGCAATAGCAGCGGCTGTAACGCCGGTGCCGCAACTCAAGGTCTCGTCTTCAACGCCACGTTCGTAAGTACGTACAGACAGGCTTTCACCTATGACCTGGGTGAAATTTACATTAATGCCACCTGGCGCGAACTCAGGCAACTGGCGAATGGTTCTCCCTTCGGTAAAGACATCGACATCATCAGCGTTTTTCACCCATTTAACGTAGTGAGGTGATCCGGTGTTGAGCAATGTGTAGCCGTTATGAATGTCCATTGCGGCAACATCCTGCATTTGGAGGCTAACTATGCCGTCTGAGGTGATAGTTGCGAAATGAGGACCATCGATCGCAATGAACTTGGCATTGTTTTCAATGATTCCCAGTCTTTTTGCGAATGCAACCATACAACGTCCACCATTGCCGCACATGGTGCTTTCTCCGCCATCGGAGTTGTAGTACACCATTCTGAAGTCGTAATCAAATTCAGTTTCAAGCAGCATTAGTCCGTCTGCTCCTATTCCGAAGCGTCTGTGGCAGAGGTGGGCTATCTGTTCACGGGTTAAGGAATACTTTTTTTCTCTGTTGTCGAAAAGTATGAAATCGTTGCCCGTGCCGTGATATTTATAAAATGTCATAAGTAATAGCTGCTGTACAAAGGTATAAACAAAATCAGGGTCATCAATCAACGACCAATCGGGCGGTGTGTCTTTCGCCAGAAATGTTCATACGTATGATATAAACACCCGAAGTAGTGATGGAGGTATTGACCTTGGTGACATTGTGCCAGCCTGTTGACGGTGAAGATGTTCTGAAGATCGACCGACCGGTTATGTCTGTCACTTCGAGGTCCATGATCTGGTCTATATCCGCATTCCAGATCACAGAGAAGGAGCCATCGTTTGTGGGATTAGGGAAGATACCTGTAACGGCACTGCCGTTGATCCATGTGATCGTGCGTACCTGCGATGGCACCACATGTTCAGTCACCAGTTCTGATGAGACCTGATAGTGCACCGGCGTGCCCGATGTGATGCCGGTGATATGATCGGTATATGAATAACGGAAGTCATGAGATCCGTTGGCGGACTGCCGATAGATAGTTTTTAACGGGCCGTTGTCGATGGCGCGTTTCAGCGAATATTCTTTTGTGATACCATCCATACCCGATTTCCAGGTGATAAGTGCTGTGCCGCCCGAGAACATTGCCGCGTCTAGATGGATAAGGGTTTGTTCGGCATCGCCTTGGGTTAGTTTCCTGACCGGTGAATAGAACGGAGTTGTTCCGTTTTTCATTGTGGTGCGCACACGATAGTAGCGTGTTGGCAGGTTGGCAAACGAAACGGTGTCCACATAGTTATAGTTTGCGGTTGATCCGCCGGAGGCCGCAACGTCGAATACAGTTGCGAATGTGGTGCCTGAGTCGGACCGCTCCAAACAATAATGATCCGCATAGTCATTGATCAATGACTGCCACATCACCGCGGCGCCTTTTGAAACCGAGAAAGCCGTAAGGCTCAGATAGTCGGCGGTTGCCGGTATATTTCCCGCAGGCCCACCATTATTAAACCAGTATTCTGAAAACGTTGGCGCGGTGAATTCTGCTCTGTAGCCGTTTCTGTAAGGGATCCATTGAATGGCCGATGCCGGGATAAATACTTTTTGCCCACCGGTATCGTCAAGCAAGGAGCCATTTACTGCCCGTTTGTCGGTGTTGGCGTAGCAGGTAACGCCCAAACTATACGCGTCGTTAACGGGTGTGCAGGTAGTGCAACCTGTATCTTCAGCTACTTTGACTACATCGCTGTCAAGCAGGAAAAGTTTCAGTTTCGCCGAGGTATTGTCCTTTGATTCTCCATCAATCGTGTAGCTGCGTGGTAATATATATTGTGTGCGCCCGGGGGTATAAAATGTATCGTGTTTGTAAAGGTTTGCAGTGATAACTCCTGTGTATTTCTCCGGTTGGATGGACATCAGCAAATTGTCGCCGGCCATTACATCCTTCAGTTCTGATAAATGAACATCTGATCCGGTACTTACATCGGCCGTAGGTTGTATAATGGCACCGCCGTCATATATGTGAATGTCGTCGACGGCCAGACCTTCAAAAGTCACAGCAGGATCGGCGAACAAAACAAAGCGCAGATGGAGTGTGTTGCCGATGGGTGGCTTGGGGAGCTGTATCGTAGCTACGTGCCACCTTGTGAACCCGATGGTGTTCCAGATAACGAAAGTTGAATCATACCAGTTGAACCCAGAGCCGGCCTCGCCAAGTTTTGTCCATTGTATTCCATCAAATGAATATTCCATGTAGGCGCCATCGCACAATATTGTGCCGCAGTTCTCAAGGTCTTGTGCCATACTGAAGCTTAGCATAGGATCTGATAGGTTAGAAACATCATAGCAAGGAGAGTAGAGGTATGATGTCTCGAGGTTATTATGTCGTCCGGTTAGGTTTGTTTTCCATGCCTTAGTTCCGCTGGCTGCCTTGTTGATGGATGCCGCTGCCGGTGTTCCGTATTGCCATGAGGATAGTTGGCCACCAGGGAAGAATCCACCCGCGCCATTTTCGAAGTTTTCCAGATAGGGGTAACTCGTGATCACCGGACTGTTGCGGAAATTGAAGTTTAGAATCGAATCATTCTCTTGATAGGTGTCGCCTGATGCGGCCAACCAAACGTCAAGTTTGTGGTCTGTTGTGTTGCCGATCTTCAATAGATCGGGGAAAGTAAACGGGGTTGAGTCTTTAGCACGAATGGATGGTATAGTGCCCGAATAAATTGCTCCACCGTCCAGTCGGTAGTAGACCCTTACATTGGTTAACGGGTAATTTACTCCGTTTTTTACTAATACTTGTAGTGGTGTCTGGTCGGCGAGGCCGCAGTTTCCTGCAAGCGGCGATATGATAGAGGCTAAAATGGCATCGTTTGAAACCGTGTACAATTTGAAGTTATCGATGGTGATGCCGGTGCCATAGTTTCGGTCTGCTATTAATGTGGTATCGTTTTGTCCGAAGGCGATCTGTGTACTGGAAGAGAAGTTTGTTGCAGAAGATCTGAGGACGTCTGTAAGTGAAAGTGACCTGACAGTGCGCACGTAGCCGGGGTAGGCAGTGAGATCGTAGCTGTAAAGTGGTTTGAATGATTGTTGGTCATTTCCACGTGCTGTTACCATGTTCCCGGCAGGGTTTGCGGGTGTGCCGTGTAGCAGGTACTGGAAATCGGCCCGTATTTCGGCAGTTGCAGTGTCGTAATCTGATAGGTTAAAAGTGCCCACCAGTTGATTGTTACTGCCGTGTTTCATGGGTCTCATTTGGTCGAGGCTGATCGATCTGCTTCCTGATATGACGAAATCTGCAGCAGCGCGAGAACGTATCCTTCCTGAGTCGTCATCGTTGAAGTAGTCCCAATGAGCATTGGGGCTGATGCCTATCGAGTCCTTGGTTGCCGAAATGATAGCCATGCTCTCAAAATCGTCGGTAAACGGAACTGAAAGATCTATAGGGTCATTCGGTAAGCACTTTATTGTTGTTGCAAAAGTGTCATTGCGGCGCTCGGGGTCGGTGAGGGCAGTGTTGGTTATCGCTATTGTTACTTTATATGTCCCTGTGTCTGCGAAAGAAATACCGGGGATGATCACGTCAGCGGTATTGTTTGCAGGGATGACGGTGCCGGGGTTAGCGATGTCTTGCCATGGCAATGAGTTGATCCGGTAGGAAATAATGTAGGTGCTGCATGGAGTGTTGTAAAGATTCCGGATCCTTGCTACAACAGTGGCACTGTTGCCGGGTGCCGATGAAGTGTACAATCTACCTCCTTTAGGGTTGGGGATATCAACAGCCATCAGATCTCCATTCGATACAGGTAGACTGCAATCGCCTGTGTTGGCGATAGTTGTGAGCGCTAGGCTACGATAGGCACGCTTTCCGTTTAATAGTGGTTGCACAGCCACATATGAATGGTCGTTCAGGGGCATGGCACTGAATGAATATGCAGTATCCGTTACAGTATCAACAACAGTCATTTGGGCACCCGTTTTTTTGAGCATCTCGTAGCCGCTTGCTCCGGGGATAGGTGACCAATGAATGTTTACATATCCGGGACACTGCGACGAATTGAGTGCGACAGCAGGAGGTGTGGATACTACAAAATCCCCCGAGGTGACAGACATACCTGTTGAGTTGTCGGTGATGCGCACTCTGCAGTTGGACGAATTAACTCCCGCCGGAATAAATGCACAAAAATGCAGTGATGCGGGTGTGTTCGGGTTTACCGTAGACCATGTTGTGCCTCCGTCTGTGCTGAAGGCTATAGCGTATGAGGCTGAGATGGATACGGTATTCCATATTACCCTGAGTGAGTCTTTGTTTGATATGGACTCTCCGCCTCTTGGGTAGGTAAGCTGTATCCCATCTGGTGCCAGGTCATATGCAACGGCAAAGTGCTGCGGGCCAACAGGGACATTGTGCCCACGCACTGTTATGGTGTATGTTCCCGGTGTAGGAGTTGAAATAGTGACCTGCTCCACATTGTTCAGCCGGTCTCTTCGTTCGGTGGCAGGGTTCAGAATGTTCAGGATATTCTCATCGGGTACGAGTGGCAGGTGCAATGAGCCGTTGGGTGTTGTTACTGTGAGGTCGAGATCGTTTATGAGCTGACGTGCAGAATAGGGGCTGGCGGGCACATCATTCCAGTATAATAATATACGCATTTGCTTACTACCGGGTGCTACTATGAACGAGAAGACTGCCGAGTCGTTATTACCAACATCGCCGATGAAGTAATTGTGTTCGTTCAATATTGATAGCGATCGGCCTACATCCATCATGCCGAAGCCATAGCTAAAGTCGGGGCCGGGTGTACCCAGGTCCATAGCGCCGGCCATCAGGATAGTTTTCAGCAGGTCGGCACGTGGTTGAGTTCCGCCATTGATCTGTTTGTATCTTTCTGTAAGCACGGCCAGGCCACTGGCTACCTGTGGTGCCGCCATGCTGGTGCCACCTGCCCAACCATAAGTATTGTTCCTGAGTCCGGAGTAAACATTTGCGCCAACGGCGACAATGTCCGGCCGTATGCGTCCGTCGCGAACAGGACCACGCGACTGGTTGTCTGCCTGACGGAAGTTGTGAGTAGTGCTGCCAACTACTATGGTATTTTTGGAAGGTTGGTAACCACCGCCAACGGTGCCGTAGCCCGGAGCGTAGGGCGGGCAAGATATATTACCATCATTACCGGCCGCAAACACATGCTGCACTTCCGGGTACTGCAGAGCCATTGTGTCCAGAAATCTTGAATACAGGTCGTATACACCAAAGTAGCCACAGTCGCCCTCAACAACGGTATAGGAGTTGTTGGTGATGGTCATATTGTGGTCTTTGTACATAGCGCCAGTGGCCGAGAGGACATTGCTGAAGAAGAAATTGATGAGAGAGACCTTGGGTGTCATGCTAACAGCCAAAGGGTCGAGGATGGCAGCGCCACCGGCTATACAATTGATATGAATGCCGTGATTGGTCACCGGGGCAGGGTTGTAATTGAGGATGCGGTCGGCCACATCGGTATGGAATATGCCGGATGTATTGTCGCCTACGCCAATTGTGACCCCATCACCTGTGAGCCCGAAACCACCTGCAAGCGGTCTTGCACCTGCGTTATTTCCTTTTACAGCCGGTACTGATTGTGCGTCAAGCGGACGGTCTTTGGTGGCCGGGCCTATGAAATAGACGCTTTCATTGGCGGCAAGGTCTTTGATCGCTGATGCAGGGATAGTGATATTGTAGTAATTATGGTCTTCAAGGTTTCCTGGTGTTACATGACCACCTAATTTGGAAACGATCTTTTCTACGTCAGTGCGGAGGATGCCGGGCAGGAACGAGACCACACAATTTAGTGAAGATTTTGTGCCTATAGCTTTTTGCCACATGTAGTCATCGGCTTTCCATTCAGCTTTCACTGATTGGATCCCAACCAGTTTATTCAATAATGGCGTGGGTGTTTTTGCCTTTGCCCCAACTAATGCAAGAAATGTGTTATCAGAGATGTATTCGAGTAACGTAATTCCATTTTCAGATAATTGCTTCTTTTCCACGTCCGATGGAAGGGTGCTGAATTGGAGGATGACCTGTTTTCGTGACCCCGGTGAAGACGGATGCTGGTCGAAAAAATGGTCAACATTTTCGTCCAGACGTACATCGTGGTCCTTAAGCCTAACGGATCTTGATACAGTAGTCACCTGCCCGCGTGCAGCTACAGTTTGAAAAAAGGCTATCAGGAAAGTAAGAATATATACTGCTCTGGACGACATAGGTAAATTGAAAAATATCACTCTATAAATATCGCGAATTTGGCCCACATACACTTCTTTCATGGATGTGAAGTGGTGGAACTTGTTAAATATTATTGAACCATCAGCGAAATAGGGGGCCGTTGGTTATCTTTAACGAAATAGGAACCAAAATATTTTTCACCTGAAATTATTTTTGAATGAGTAACCTGCCACCTTTAGTATCAGATCTGGCGTTGGTGATGGGAGCTGCAGCGGTAGTGACCCTTGTTTTTAAATGGTTGAAGCAACCCATGGTTCTGGGGTACATAATTGCCGGTGTATTGGTTGGACCCAAGTTCCCTCTTTTTCCCAGCGTAGCTGATGCCGAGAGTATAGAGGTATGGGCCCAGATAGGCGTCATAGTACTTTTGTTTTGTCTTGGTCTGGAGTTTAGCTTCAAAAAGCTGATGCGGGTTGGTGGTACAGCGTCTGTAATTGCAATTACAGAACTGGCAGTAATGATGTTTCTGGGCATAGGGGCCGGTAGAGCGCTTGGGTGGTCCACCACCGATAGCATCTTTTTGGGGGCAATGATCTCTATTTCGTCAACTACCATCATTATCAGGGCATTTGAAGAGCTGGGCGTAAAGGAGAAGAAATTTGCGAGTGTGGTTTTTGGCGTTTTGGTGGTGCAGGACCTTGCTGCGATATTGATGCTTGTGCTTTTGCCCACAATAGGCGCCAGCACTATGCTCTCAGGCGCTGAGCTGTTGAAACCGGTAGGGAAGTTAGTTTTCTTTCTGGTGTTGTGGTTTGTTTCGGGCATTTTCTTTCTTCCCACCATTTTTAGAAAGGCAAGCAAATTCATGAACAACGAGATGCTGCTGATCAGTGCATTGGCCCTGTGTTTTTTGATGGTAGTTCTGGCAACTCAGGCAGGGTTTTCACCGGCTCTTGGGGCTTTTATAATGGGCTCCATTTTAGCTGAGACGCCATTCGGTAGTAAAATTGAACATCACACAACTGCCATTAAGGAAATGTTTGGTGCTGTTTTTTTTGTGTCGGTAGGCATGATGATTGACCTTGCGGTTGTGCCGCAGTACTGGACACAGATCATCGGTATCACCTTACTTGTGCTCGTTGGGCAGCCACTGAGCACCATGATAGGAGCCCTGCTTTCGAGGCAGCCACTCAAGATATCGGTACAAACGGGAATGAGTCTTTCTCAGATAGGTGAGTTTTCTTTTATCATAGCTACGATGGGGTTGGCAATGGGACTGACCAGTCCGCAACTATATCCGATCGCGGTTTTAGTGTCGGCGGTCACTACATTCACTACACCTTATATGATGAAAACTTCCGGCAACGTTTTTTTGTTTCTCGAAAGACGTTTGCCTTTTAAGTGGAAGGATGCCATAGATAAATACAGTTCCGAAGGACAGGCTGTTAAGCCTACCAGCGATTGGACAAAGTACATCACTAATTATGTGATCCAGGTATTTATATATTCGGTTGTAGTAATCGGGGGAGTGCTTATTACTTCAAAGCTGGTGCTTCCTGCAGTATTGTACAAATCGGACACGCCAGTTATGCGTGCATTGACAGGTGGTGCGGCATTATTGGTCATGTCTCCGTTTTTATGGTCGCTGTCTATAAGGCGAATAATGCCGGGAACCGCTGCCAGACTTTGGGCTAACAAGTATTATCGGGGGCCTATGATCGTATTGCAGCTCGTGAGATTTGTGATAACGTTGGTGCTAATGGGTTTTCTGGTGCATTACATTGTTTCTTATGTAGTGGCACTATGTTTGTTGGCAGTTACGCTTGCATTGCTGGTGATCAATTACAAACGTCTTCAAATGGTGAGCACATGGGTCGAGGGGCGTTTTATGTCGAACCTAAATGAAAAGGAACAACAGGACAGGAGGGATAGTGGCGCGCATCTTACACCCTGGGACGCCCATATTACCAATTTTATTGTTTCGCCCGATTTTAAAGGCGCGGGTCTGATGCTTATGGAGTTGCACCTGAGGGAAGATTATGGTGTGAACATAGCGATGATCAAAAGAGGGGACTTCACGATACAGGCACCCGATAGAACGGAGCGTGTATATCCGGACGACACATTGTTTGTTATTGGTACAGATGAGCAGGTTACCGCGTTCAAACAATACCTGGATGAGAACAGTCCTACCCGTGTCAGGAAAATTATGCCGGAGGATGAGTTGACCCTACAGCGTGTAGAGATAGGTTTTGGCGCTGAGGTAGTTGGCAAAACGATCAAGCAGTCGGAGATCAGAGAACTTACAAAGGGATTGATAGTTGGCATAGAACGAAGCGGCGAACGTCTGTTGAATCCTGAATCTTCAGTAACATTGCAGTCGGGAGACGTTTTGTGGATTGTAGGGAATCCGAAACGTATTTTGGTTTTTGAGAAAACCATGGCCAAGGGACATAACCCTGAATCGGGTACTGTGCTTGTCGCAGGATAAAATATTATAATGATGAAGTTTATTTGTAAAGCTATTTTGCTGTTGGTGATACTGTTTCCGCTTGTCACCGGCTGTCATTCGAAAATGGTGCCGCAGTCGCCATCTGATATTCATTTCGACGAGAATATAGGGCGCACAGTATATGCTACAACACCTTGGGGTGTTGTCTCTATTCCGGAAAAGTGGGCGGCAGGCAAGTACAACAAAGCAACGAGGCAACAGTATTTCTATCACAAGGATACGGCTACGCTCATCGTGTCAGTAGGCGCCTGTAAGAGTTTTCCGTTTGCGAAAAATGGAACGGATGGTTACGACTTCGTAAGGAAGTATTATGATGTTGAATCGAAATACAATAGCATGCTGGAGCAGCCCACCCGGATCATTGAGGAGAACGAAAAGGACCGTTACATTATCTGGACTATGCGTGCCGATGGTATCGATCAGTACCTCATTAGTGGGGTTAAAGATTGCGCCTGCAACGAGTGTGGTTACCGCACAATACATTTGAAAAGCAGGAAATACTCTGCGGATAAGGCTGTCGCATTTCTCAAAGATGCATTTCTAAAGTAAAAGACGGCAACGCCAATGATCATGCGCGGTCCGGTTCTCAAACTATTATTGGTTGCTACCATCGACCGCATCATTTTGCAGGGTATTTACCCTGTATTGCCATTGCTGATAGCCGAAAAAGGTGCCGATGCCCGCATGAACAGTGTGTTCATGGCGGTAACCTATCTGGCCATCGCGCTGGGATCGTGGCTGACACCCGCCATCATGTCCCGCTTCAGGTCGGTCTCCCGCCTGTCATTGCTGATCGGCATTCTCACTGCTGTGTTTCTTATGGTTATGGGTATTAGCTCAGGTTACTATTTGTTTCTTTTCGGCACGTCGTTGTACTGGTTTCTTTGTGGTGTGCAGATAAACGTGTACAGTATAATGATGAGTTATGTGAGTACAGAGGAGGACAGCGGGCGTAATTTCGGCTTATTGGCAAACACTACGCTACTTGGAGCTGTGCTGGGCGGCTTTATGATGGGGCCGGTGCTGCAGTTTGCCGGTGCTGTTCAGTCGTTCGCGGCATTCGCGGTGGTCTCAATTGTTATCAGGTTCGTACTGATGTCGGGTGAGTTTGATAGAGTATATCAGCGGTTTGCTTCAATGCCAGGCAACTTCAAAATATCGGCGCGCGTATGGTTTTTGCTCATCGCACTTAATGCGGGTATTATGTTGTCGTTCACCGGCAGGTTTAATCTGTCTTTGATGATGCGGTCGGGCGGGTATCAGGTCAGCGAGGTGTCGAACCTATTTGCCCTTGGCGCGCTCATTGTTTTTCCTTTGCCATATCTTTTCGGACTACTGTCGCAAAAGATCAGCGGAAAGTGGTTGCTGATGGTCACGTTATTGAGTGTTACCGGTGCATTGTTTCTGCTGGCTGCCGCCAAGGGCTTTGGGTATTACCTCGGTGTTTCTGTGCTCATTGGCATCATGACCTATTGCAGCAGGGGTGTTTCGCAGAAGATCTTTTACGATCAATTTCCTATCGAAGAGCAAAAGCACGCACAGTCTGTGCTATCGTCGTCGGGTTGGGTTGCTGCCATACTGGGTTTTCTTATCGTCACTGTAATGGCGTCGGGCTACTCTCTGGAGCAGGTATCTGTGGTTGGCATCTTCATAGGGCTCTTGTCTTTATTGGTGTTGTTGTTAACGCCTATCAAGCGATAGTGCTGCGCCAAGCCTATCGTGACCGAATTTGCATTAACTTTGCGTTCTATTTAATATTTTAATTTAGATGATATTACCTGTAGTTGCTTACGGAAGTCCGGTTTTGCGAAAAGTATGTGATGATATTACTCCCGAATATGCCGGGCTTGATAAGCTGCTTACTGACATGTGGGAGACGCTTTATAATAGTAGTGGTGTAGGTTTGGCTGCTCCGCAGATCAATAAACCGATCCGTCTTTTCCTTGTTGATACTGTGCAGATAGTTGAGGATTTTGACGACGAGGATAAGCGCAAATATCCCGGTGAGGAGCCGATAAAGCAGGTGTTTATCAACGCGCAAATGATCGATGAATCGGGCAAGTTGTGGCCTTACAACGAAGGTTGTTTGAGTATTCCTAAGGTGCGGGAAGATATCCAACGCCATAGCAACATCCGCATTTCTTATCTCGATGAGAACTTTGTAGAGCACGAGCGTGATTTTCATGGCATAACAGCGCGTGTCATTCAGCACGAATATGACCACATTGAGGGCAAACTGTTCATTGACTATATCTCTCCGCTGAAAAAGCGCCTGCTGAAGAAAAAGCTGGACGATATATCAAAAGGTAAGATCCATACCGATTACAGGATGATCTTCAACAAGTAGGTCGTTTTACAGGGTCTCTTTATTATACTTTTCCGGCAACTTGCATCAGGTAGTTTTCCAGTTGTGCGGCTATGATGTCCCAGTCGAAGCGGGTGCGGATAACGTTTGCTCCGGCTTTCCCTACGCGTTCTCGTTCGGTGGCAGAAGCGAGCAGTTCTGAAACTGAGTTTGCGAACATCATTGGGTCGGTCTGCATGATAGCGCCTTCTCCACTGGTTATTCCAAGACCGGCAAATCCTATGTTTGAGCAAACCACAGGCACACCCATAGCCATTGCCTCGAGTACTTTGTTCTGGGTGCCCGCACCAAATCGCAGCGGGGCAACCACCACCGAAGCTTCGTTGTACGTTGCTGCAAGGTCTTTTATGAAGCCGGTCACTATAATATAGTCACATGCCAGGTCCAGTACTTTCTGAACGGGTCGTTGCCCTCCGATGATGAATTTCACATTGGGATGCGCCTTCCTGATCTCGGGCAGTATGTTGGTTGCAAAGTGTACTACTGCATCCACGTTCGGTGCATAGTCCATGTTACCTGTGAACAGCAGTGTTTTGTTGTGGCTATAATCGTGGTTGCGCAACGCAAATGTCGTCAGGTCCACACCGTTAGGTAATAGGCAAAGATTGGCCGTGCGATGGTGTTCTTTCAGATAATTGATATCCTCTACAGAACAAGCCAGCGACATGTTGTATTCCTCAAGGATACGCTCATACCTGAACACTCTTTTCTGCTCCAGATTTTCAAACATGGATACCAGAATGTTCCGCTTTACCTTTTTTCGGCGTTCCCAGTATAGAGAGAAGGCGTCAGGCAGATCGAGTATTCGCGGGATATCCTTTCTTTCAGCCAGATACGGCGACATGCGCAGATGCTGGACGTGCACAGCGTCATAGCGATGCTTCTCAAGAAGAGCTGACAGACGGTCTTTCATCTCTTGCGAGTTGAAGTACAGCACCTGCAAGGGTCGTTGATCCCATGCAGCAGCCAGGCAGTTTACTTTCGATCTCCAGCCGGGTAGGTACACAAAATGCACCTCAGTAAATAGTTTCTCCAGTTCGGCTTTGTAAGAAAGATCCTCCTCGTTTTGAGCAAACGTAATGAGGTGCAACTCATGCCTTTCTTTCAGCCTTGTTGCCAGGTTGAAGATCTTGAGCTTATCGCCACGGTAGGGTGGGTAGGGGACCCTGTTTGCCAGAAAAAGAATCTTCACTTGCTTACTGAGGTTTGTTTTGGTCAGCTAATTTGTTTCCGGATGCAGGTGTGGTCCACATCCTTATTACACTTTCCGAAACCTGATGCATGTCTAATTCGTTCATGCACCGGAAGTGTTTTCGCGGGCACTTGTCGTATCCTATCTTGCTGCACGGGTGACACCCAACCTCCTTCTTTTCCATTATCACTGATTGTGGTGCCACGCGCGATTTCAGGTTGTTGTATCCGTAATAAGGGAACATGCCCATTTCGGGTGATGTGTTGCCCCAGAGGGATATGATAGGCTTGCCGTAGGCGGCAGCGATATGCATAAGTCCGGTATCATTCGATACGATCACCCGTGATATTTTCACCAGCTCAGCCGACTCATTAAGGTCAAATTTGCCGCAAGAGTTGTAGATCTTTATCGGATCCAACGACGCAATTTCATTGCCTGCTTCCCTGTCTTCGGGGCCACCTAACAGCATTACCGGGAACGGTACTTCCGCGCAGAATTTACGCCATTGTTCCACCGGCAGTTTCTTTGTGTTCATCGATCCGCCGATCACACAACCCACATATCCGCCCCAATGGCTCATGGGGATATCACCGTTGCCGAGCCCCTTTCCTGCGGGAAGAAAATGGTCAAGTCCTTTTCCGTCATTCTTTACGCCAAGCGAACTCACGGTGTCCATATACCTGTCCACGATGCTGATATCAGGCATCATGTTCAGTTTGATGTTCGTGAGCAGCCACTTCTGAATGTTCAGTTTGGAGAATGACCTTGCCGGAACTTTCAGGGCTTTCTTCACCCTCAGCGTGCGCAGGTTGTTGTGAAGGTCTATGATGAGATCGAATTTCTCCTTTTGCAGTTCCGGGATCATTTCATCCACTTCACCAGCCATATAGTGTATCTGGTGGATGTGCGGATTGTTGCCAAGAATCGGAGCGAACGCGAGTTTCGTCAGGTAGTGTACCTGCACATCGGGCCGTTGTTCTCTCAGGCATCGAAGTACGGGTGTTGTTAGTACAATATCACCAATAGACGAAAAACGGATCACCAGTACTTTCATGCAGTATTAATTCGTAGTCAGGTCTGGAGTGAAATGTTTAATTGGCGGCGTATGATAGTTCGCACCATGTTCTGTTATCGGTTACGCCGAGGGCTTCTTTTGCCCCGCTGCTGATGCCGATTATTGAATTGGCATACAGTTTTGTGTCGGGTAATGGACCCAAAACTTTTACGTAGATCGTTTTCCCGGACCCCGGATTGAAAACTTTTATCACACTTCCGCGTGCGGCTTCATTGTGAAACGCGTAGAAAATGGTGCTTTTGCCGGGCTTTTCAAAAAACACCGCAGTTCCTTTCTCGGTAAGCACATTGAGGCCGTTGTTGGTCTGCGAGTTATATACGGTATCCAGACCACCGGGAACAGGAACTTTTCCTGAGGTGTCTATCACTACTTTCTTTTTAGGGGCGGGGTAGGCAACCAGCGTAGCTGGGTCTGTGGTGTCTTTGGCCATCATCTTCACCCAACCAATGAAAAGTACGGTACCTGGTTTGAGCGTATTGCCTTTCAGCTCGTTCCAATTACGCATTTCCACTTTTGTCACACCAGAATAGCTGCTCAGGATACCAATATCATCTCTTGTCCCAACCTGGTAATACAACTCCCTGATATTCTTCATTTTCAGTGGAGCGGGCTTTATATTGAAAAAGTTGTCTTTTATTACCGGAATGTACACTGTTGCTCCCTCGGTCAGCTTGGCCATGGTTGCCTCATCGTTCGCAAATTCCAGCTGGCCCTCGGGTACATAAAATCTCTTCGCAAGCATTTTCGCAGTTTCCCTTGCTTTTGCTGAGTACTTTATTTCCCAGGTCCCGTCTTTTTTCACTGCAAACAGGCTGTCAGTATCCTGCGCTGAAGACAATTGTGAAAGACCAATAAAGGAAATGAATAACAGCAACTTCCGCATAAAGTAGGATTTGAAGCCGAAAATTACGACAAATAACAGCCAAAATGAAACGAACAGCGTTAAAATGATGCCGGTGACGGCGCTTATGCAACGGAGTTCTTTTGATGGTATTCTTTCCGGCCGGCAGATAAAATGCTGTTTTTTGTGTAACATTTGGCACTATTCGTATATTAGCATCCGAATTCATTACACAACTTCACAATCACTTTGTGCCAAAACACTAAAAAATTATCTATGTATCGCAACACCGGGTTGAGGAAATTCACTTTGCTGATGGCTGCTTCTTTACTTGCAATTGCATCTTGTAAGAAAACAACCACCGACGACAACTATCTGAAAGACGATGATGACCGCACCGGGTACGCATCTGACGCTTCAAGGATCGAGTTTGCGAATAATGACGTGATATCCATTGCTGATCAGGCAGGTACACTTTATAACGCAGAATATATTCGTAAAGCAGGCGACAAAAGTGTGACGGTTAGTGTCGATACTTTCAGCACCCCAAGGGTATTGATCGTTCGTTTCGGCTCTACCGATGTTACCTGTGCTGACGGCAGAAAACGCCGCGGTTCTATAATTATTAAGTACAACGGTCGTTATCTCGATACCAATCAGGTGCACACCATTACTTATAACAACTATCATCTGGATGGTAACCAGTTGACCGGATGGGTGAAGGTAACAAGGGTTGACACTACTGTTGTAGGCGACTGGTTTTACAGGGTGCAACTCAATGATTCTATGAACATGAACCCTTCTGATCCTGTGAATAGTAAGTTCATCGTTTGGACGGGTAATCTTATGCGTAAGATCATAGGTGGTAAACTCACCAATGACCGTTCTGATGACTACTTCTCAGTGTCAGGAACTGCTACGCTTACCCGCCCGAGTGGTCATGTGTTCAATTTCAATATCGCTACACCGCTTCAGTTCGGTACCAGCTGTGATTTTGCTGAGTCGGGTGTTGTGAACGTGAACGGTTATACCGGCACACGTGTGTTGAACTATGGTAATGGGGATTGTGATAATGCAGCCCAACTAAACATTGGCGTTCACGTATATCAGCTTACTTTGACCAAGTAGAGTTTTTGCGACCTTATACATAAATAAAGATGCCCTCGACTGAGGGCATCTTTATTTATGTGAATTCAGATCTTTTTTAGAAGGGAGCATCCTCATCCGGTTGCGGTGGACGGCGGATCGGTCCCGCACCTGACAGGTCATCGTCCTCCCAGTTCATGTCATTCGCTTTAGATTGTTTTGTCTGGAAGCCTCCTCCGGGGATGAATAGCTTGGAGTCTCCAAATCCGCTGGTGTCGCGGCGGATGCCTGCTGACGGGTTGTCGCGCGTTGGCGCAAATCCTCCACCTGATCCCGATCCTGAACCGAAACCTGAAGGGTCACTACCACCTCCGCCACCCATTGGTTTGAAAGAGTCGAACTGATCTTCTTCCATATCAACGAACTTCTGGTATTCTTTTATAAAGCGCACCTTTACCTCTCCGGTACTACCATTACGGTGTTTGGCAATGTGTATATGGGTTTCGCCTTCCACTGCCTCGCCCATCTCATTGTTGTTGATGCCGTAATACTCAGGTCGGTAAAGGAACATAACCATGTCGGCATCCTGTTCTATCGCACCCGATTCACGAAGGTCACTCAACTGAGGAACCTTTGATTCTTTACGGGTTTCCACCGAACGGTTCAACTGAGAGAGGGCTATGATGGGTACTTCAAGTTCTTTTGCCAGTGCTTTAAGGTCGCGCGATATTTTACTGATCTCCTGTTCGCGGTTACCCCCCTTGTCCACGCTTGCTTGCATGAGCTGCAGGTAGTCGATCAGGATCATCTGAATGTCGTGTTTTTGCTTCAGGCGTCGTGCCTTTGCACGTAATTCGAAGATATTAAGAGCAGCCTGGTCATCGATGAAGATCTTGGCTTGTGCCAGTTTCTGCATGCGCTGAGACATTTGGATGAACTCATGTTCAGCCATCTTGCCCTTCGTTATCGCATTCATGCTCACCTCGGTCACGGCCGCCAGCATCCTTTTAACGATCTGCCCGGCGCCCATCTCCAACGAGAATAGTGCCACAGGGAATTGTTTGCCCGGGTTCATAGCGGCATTCATGGCAAGGTTCAGCGTGAATGCTGTTTTACCCACAGCCGGACGGGCGGCCAGGATGATAAGGTCCGTCTTTTGCCATCCACCGGTTATTCGGTCCAGCGCAGCGAAGTTGGACGGAACACCATTCACCTCATCGGTTTTCTTGCGGCTTTCGTCTATTTCTTTGATAGTGTGTACAAGTACTTCCTGCAGGCTTTTGAAGTTCTTACGCAGGTGTTTGTCGGTTATTTCGTAAAGTCCTGATTCGGCTTTGTCCAGCAGGTCGAACACATCTGTACTGTCTTCATAAGCCTCGCTTATCACCGATCCGCTGATGCGAATGAGTTCACGCTGAATGAATTTCTCCATCACCAGGCGGGCGTGCGCCTCCACGTGAGCGCTTGAAAGTACGCTCATGGTCAGTTTGGTGAGGAAGTAGGCACCGCCTACCAGTTCCAGTTCATTGCTTTTTCTTAATTCTTCTGTTATTGTAAGAAGGTCAACCGGTGTGCCTTTGTCGAAAAGGCGACGCATGGCAGCATAGATCTTCTGGTGAGCATCAACGTAAAAACACTCTTCACTTTGAATGATCTCCAGGATCTGCGCAAATGTGTCCTTCTCCAGCATAGCTGCACCCAACACTGCCTCTTCCAGTTCGGGGGCCTGCGGTGGCACTTTTCCATATACGAGTGTCGATAGGTCAGGTTTTCGGTTTGCCGAGCGTGAGGTGCCGAATTCTTTCTTAATGTTTACAGCCATTTAGCCTGAGTAATTCTATAATGAGTTAATATTCGAATCTTGTTGTGTTTTCATGTTTCAAGGGGTGCCGGTGCCATTTCATCTCGATTGTGAAATCCTGATGACCAAATTGTTAGACCGGTATTAAGTAGTAAGTCCGGAACGACAGGCAACGAATGTAGTTGCCAAAAACAGAACCTCAAAAAAAATCGGTTGGTATAATTTTAAGCATCACACGCACATATCATTCACATGTTTTTCAACATAAGTCGGGTTATTCAGAGACTTATTCCACATCCTCACAAAGTTACCAACAATAATCCACAGGTAGTACACATACCACGGTGGAAAAATGATTTTGTTAAGCGTTTTTTTGCGAGGATAGTTTTTGCTATCGTGAAGGGTTATCTTTGCTGAAATTCGAGATATTAGATGGTTATTTCTTACCAATGGTTGCATGATTACCTTCCGGCAAGTGTCGGGCAGATCCCTGTAGAAGAACTTAGTAAAATACTCACTTCCATAGGGCTGGAGGTGGAAGCAGTGGAGACATCTGAAAAGGTAAAAGGCGGATTGCAGGGTTTAATTATAGGGGAAGTTCTGACATGTGCCAAGCACCCCAATGCTGATAAATTGAGCGTGACAACGGTGAGTGCGGGAAATGGGGAGGTGTGGCAAATAGTGTGCGGAGCTCCAAACGTTGCAGCCGGTCAAAAAGTAGTCGTTGCCCCTGTTGGTGCCACAGTGCATCCTACTGAGGGTGAGCCGTTTCTAATAAAAAAAGCTAAAATAAGGGGAGAGGAAAGCTCGGGTATGATCTGTGCCGAGGATGAAATTGGTCTTGGTAGCAGCCATGCAGGTATTATGATTCTACCGTCCGATGCGCCTGTGGGCATGAGTGCACGCGAATACTTCAATATTCCATCGTCCGATTATTCAATACATATTGGCCTTACGCCAAACAGGTCTGATGCTAACAGTCATATAGGGGTTGCCCGTGATGTTTGCGCCTACCTTGCCCATCATCGCGGTGGTGCATTTGAGACAAGGTTCCCTCGCATCGGCAATGCCGTGGAAGTAACTTCTCCGATCTCAGTGGAGATAGAGGCGGTTGATGCCTGTCCTCGATATGCGGGTCTCTACCTTTCAGGTGTGAAAGTAGGTCCCTCGCCCGAATGGTTGCAACAGCGCTTGCAGACCATAGGCATCAGGAGTATCAATAATATTGTGGATGTTACCAACTATGTGTTACATGAGTATGGACAGCCACTACACGCTTTTGACGCGAGTAAAATTGCGGGAAATAAGATTGTTGTGAAGCACCTTGCAGAGGGAGCAACGTTCCTTGCCCTTGACGATAAGGAGCGCAAATTGCGTGCAGAAGATCTGATGATATGCGATGCCAACGGTCCGCTGGCAATTGGTGGCGTGTTTGGTGGAAAATACAGTGGCATCAATGACCAGACGACATCTGTGTTTCTTGAGAGTGCTTACTTCACGCCTATGTCCATAAGGCGCACTTCGTTGCATCATGGTCTCCGCACAGATGCCGCGACGCACTTTGAAAAAGGAGTAGATATTAACAACGTCTTGCCGGCTTTGCTTCGTGCAGCATCGTTGATCATAGAAGTTGCAGGCGGAAATGTTGCTTCGTCAGTTGTCGATGTGTACCCCGCGCCGCTCAAAGAAGTAATTGTGGATGTTTCGTTTGATTACATTACCCAGTTGAGTGGTAAGGACTACGGAAACGCCGCGATCGTGAGAATGCTCTCAGCTTTAGGTTTCACGGTGCTTAACGAAACTACAGAAGGTATTTCGGTAAAAGTCCCGTCGAACAAACCGGATGTTCTGCAACCGGCAGATATTGTTGAGGAGATCCTGAGGATAGATGGACTCGATAACATTCAGATACCTGAAAGGCTCAATATTTCCTTGCTCAAGTCTTTGCCGAACGATAGGGCAGAGCGTGAGCGGGTAGCACAGCTTTTGTGTGGCATTGGTGTTCAGGAGATCATTACCAATTCTATAGTTAACAGCAAATACTATCCCGATGACGCCACGCTGGTGCGCATGATCAATAGTCTGACGAGCGAACTGGATACCATGCGCCCGTCTATGCTGGAAAGCGGCTTGGAAGTAGTAGCCTACAATTGTAACCGTAAAAGTACGGACCTGCAGTTGTTTGAATTTGGTAACGTCTACCACAAGTCAGAGACAGCCTATGTTGAAGAATCCCGCCTTTCTATATGGGTGACCGGTAACGTGCGCGCGCAACATTGGCAGAACAAGGAACAAGGCTCTGATGTGTACTACATGAAAGGGCTGATCGATAACCTTATAAAATATGGCGGCATTTCTGGTGTTGCTGTAAGTTACGGAGATGCGGCTACGAATGAGGTAGTGTGGAAGTGGAAAAATAAAGTACTGTGTACTGTTACAAAAGTCCCCGCGAAAAGGCTGTCTATCTTCGATATAAAGCAAGACGTTTATTTTGCTGATATTAACTGGGCTATTTGGTGCCAGGCCGTAGCCGCAGCGAAAACAAAATATACCGAGGTGCCGAAATTCCCGGCTGTGCAGCGCGACCTTGCAATTGTTCTGGACAAGCAGGTGTCCTACCAGCAGGTGCAGGAGGTGACAGGTCAGTTGAAAATTGCTGAATTGAAGTCGTTTGGATTGTTTGATGTTTTTGAGAGTGACAAACTGGGTGCAGGTAAAAAATCTTACGCATTAAATTATACTTTCCAGTTACAAGACCGTACTTTAACAGATGGTGAGACCGAACAGTTGATGAAGAAATTGACTGAGGCTTACAAAACAAAACTGAACGCACAAATCCGCGAGTAATGCAGGCACTTGACGAATTGAACAAGAAGCTGACAAAGCTTATCAAGCGACATACCACTCTTGAAGCGGAGAACAAGCGACTGCGCGAGACTATTGCAAGGCAGCAGAGTACCGAGGCTGACCTCAAGCAACGCATAGCGTCTCTGGAGCAGGGAATGGTAAGCGTGAATCTTGACAAGACGATCGGGTCGGCTGAAGAGCGCGATAACATGCGCCGGCAATTGGATGTGCTCATTTCTGAAATTGACGGCATTTTGAATACACTCAATGACTAAAAATTGGAAATACCGTCTGATGCCGGTTGTGATCTTGTGCGGCCTGTTCTTTTCGTGCACTCAGGAACGGCAACCCTGCCTCACGCCCAAGACTGCCATCCTGAAGATGAAGAGCGTTAGGAAAGCTACTGATGATAAAGTATTGGACACGGCATTTAATGCCGCAGTTTTCTTTCCTATGTCACCATTTGTAAGCACAGGGACCTTCTTTGCAAAAGCATCCGGGTTCACGCTGTCTTTGTCTCCGCTTTCAGACACGTGCCAGTGGAGGTTTGCCCCTGATACTGCGGCAGGCGTGTTGTATGACACCCTGACATTTGTATACAGACGCCAACTTACTTTTGTGTCTAATGCCTGCGGGTATAGTCATTTTTTTGAACTCGATACCGTTTTCTCTACCCATCATACTGTTGATTCTGCATCAATATTGAATCGCAGTGTGACCAATAATGTAAACACAAATCATGTACAGGTATTTATTCGTCCTCGTCCTTAGTGTGTTTGCCGGTGGTGCGGTATACGCCCAACAGGTTGACTCTACGGCTACCGAAGCTGATGCCGATGAGCCGCCTCCGAGAAAAAAATATGTTGGTGGCCATCAGCTAACCATTGCTGTGGATGTGTTTCATCCGGTAATGAACAATCTTCGCGCTGATAGATGGACCTATGAGGGAGAGTTGAGCTACTACCTCAAGAACGAATATTATCTTATCGCAGATGGCGGCTGGGGAGGTTCTGAAGTGAACTATACCGATCTTAAATACTCAACAACTAACTACTTCACACGCGTTGGTTTCAATAAGAGTATCCTTTATCGCGAAAGCGCAAAAGATTGGGATATGATGTTTATTGGCTTGCGGGCTGCCGGTGCGGGAATCACAAGAAGTAGTGCATCTTACTCAACAACTGATAGCGTTTGGGGGAATGTATCCGGTGTTACCACCGGGCAAAGTTTTGCAGCTATCTGGGCAGAAGTGACCACCGGTATGCGTGTGGAACTTGTTCGTGGGCTAATGGCCGGCTGGAACCTGCGTGGTAAATTCCTGATGAATGGCCGGTCGTTTGATGATCTTGCGCCATTGCATATCGCCGGATATGGCAAAGGCGATAAGTCTGCTAATTTCGACTTTAATCTGTATCTATGCTATGCCATCCGTTGGGACAGACGCGTGTTACCTACCGAAGAAGTCAAGAAAAAATAACTACTACTGAACCGAGAGTTTGATCGTTTCTGCAGGCATTCCGTCAGAATACATCAACGTAACAAAATATAGTCCGGTCTTAAGGTCCGATCCGTTGATGTCTACTTCGTTATTGCTGACATTGGCATTGGAAAACACTGTGCGCCCAGTTATATCTCTTACTACTATTGCCTCAATTCTGCCGGATGAGGTAACCCTGAAATTTCCTTGAGTCGGATTAGGGCTTATGGTGCTCGTGTGTGCGTCTGCAATACCCTTTACCGATGCGCCCGGAGGGCATACAAGGGTGTACAGGAATTCTTTTACCAATGAGTCCACCGTGTTCAGTTTCGTCTGGTCGCTATTCCACGGCACATGCGCGTCTCCGGCATACACCTTGCTCCAGTGGTAAATGCTATTTCCTGTCAATGCTCCTTCCAATGGGCCAAGACCACAAAGGTTAACATCTATCAGTCCTCCCAGTGCTTTGTTGCAGTTGTATGGCACGACATCATCTGCATCTCCTTGCACGTTTACAGATGGTATATCGGTTGCGTCAATGAAGGAAGGAAGATTGAGCGCTCCGGCCAGATTGATCACAGCCTTGGTTTTGGTCGTATATCCGGCGTTGCCGCTGTTGCCTTCAAACCCACCATTGGCAGCCAACACTCCGGCTACATGTGCCGGTGCTTCAGCCGAATCAAGATAGCCTACATGCATGTACAGCACTGCTCCGGCCGAGTTGCCGCCGCAAAAGATATTGTTGGTGTCTATCTTATAAGTATTGGTTGTTGCCGCATCCTTTACGAAATACCGGATCGCCGCCTTACCGTCACTAACAGCTTTCATTACAACGGTAATGGCGTTCATAGAATCAAGTGCCATTGATAACGCGTTTCCTAACCGGTAGTTGATGGAAGCGGTTACATATCCACGGCGCGCGAACCGAACGCACAATGTATCGACGCTTACATCGTCTGTTTTGGATCCGCCCACAAAGCTTCCTCCATGTGCAAGAATGATCAGTGGTCGTTTAGCCAGTACATCACCCACAGGCTGATAGATGTCCATTTCCAGATTGTATGGGGTAGAATAGGTCACAGTTGATACGGAAACGCCAAACATATCGGTCAGGTATCGGCCGGCAGGGCATTGAGCCTTTGCCATCTGCAGCATTGCGAAAAGTGAAATTGTTGCGGTCAGCAGTACTCTTTTCATTAGTGGGTGTTTTATGTTGTTTGCTACAAAGTAGGCATTTTGAAAATATCTCGCAAGTTGGAGTCATGTTGGGTTGGTAAATTCATTGATATGTTTAACCGCGGGTGATATTCGTATTGTCGGGATCAGGAAGTTGGTTAATTCTCTGAAACGGGGTATTTTTCAAGAAAATTAGCTCGATGTCAATTCGAATTTTAGTTCCTGTTCTGGCAATATTTGCTGTGTTAAGTTTGTCGGCTTGCGGCGATAAGAAAGGTGAAAGCAAGTCCGCACCGGGCAAGGTGTCTGAACATTACAACAAGGGAAACGATTTGGTGTTGATGGATAAGCTGGAGGAAGCCGAGAAAGAATACCTCGCCTGTATCAAGGAAGACTCCAACGATTGGAGAGCATTTTATCAGCTGGGTGGTCTCTATCAGTTGCGCGGCGATTTCAGGGCGGCTATGTACTCTTTCAACAGATCTGTTGAGATCAATCCTGAGTTCACGCTTGGTTTCTTTAATAAGGCAAACCTTGAAGAAATGGTGGGCGACGAAAAGGCCAGCAAACGCGACCTGGACAGGGTGCTGACGCTGAAGAAGGACTTTTTCATGGCATATATGGCGCGCGCCAGAAAAGCATCGGGTGGTGGTAACTTTAAGGAAGCAGTTTCCTATTTCGATTCTGCGATAAAACTTCGCCCCGACTTTTATCTCGCCTACAGCATGAGGGGTTCTTGCAAATTTAAGATGGGCGACTTTGAGGGGGCTGTCAAAGACTTCAGTGATGAGATAGAATTGTTTCCGGGACATTTGATGGGCTTTGTAAATAGAGCTATTGCATATGGCGAAATGAAGAATTATCGTGCAGCCGTCAGCGATCTTTCTCAGGCAATTCAGATAGATCCCATGTGGTCACAGTCATTCATATATCGCGGCGTTTTCTATCATAAGCTCAATGTGAAGGACAGTGGATGTGGTGACTTCCGAATGGCTTTTAAGTTGAAAAATCCTCAGGCAGAAGCGTTCAGTAAGGAGTATTGTAAATAGTATATTATTTTATTCATAGTCTACGCTTTGCTTGTTTATTTCATGTATAGGTTGTATTTTTAGAAAAACAACCTATATGAAAATATTCTCAACGCTTCTACTTTCCACTTCGCTTCTTATCTCTGGTTCCGCATTCGGACAGATTTTCTGGACAGAGAATTTCGAGACCGGTGCCGCCACTGGTCTGCAGGTTTCAGGTTATACAAGTTCCAATGGTTCATGGTCGCTGGCAGTTACAGGCACAGAGGGCGCAGATCCCAATATGTGGTACGTGAGTTGTCAGGAAGCAGGTCAGCCTGCCGGAACTTGCGGAAATACCTGTTCGGGCTCGCCTGGTTTGGGTGCCTCATTGCATGTCGGTAGCAATTCTGCCTGGTTAGGCGACAATGGCGCCAGTTACGATGCCGGCGGATTGTGCGGCATTATTGCTTGTCCTCAAACTGATAGACGAGCCACCTCTCCTACAATTAACTGTACAGGTAAGACAAACATCAGGTTGAAATTCTATTACCTGTTGAACGGGCAGGGTAGCATTGATGATGGTAGTGTTTATTACTCTCCCGATAATGGCGTTACGTGGTCTTTAATACTCACGCCACCAAAAACATCTGTATGTACAGGTGGTCAGGGACGTTGGGATACAATCGGTGTCACATTGCCGGCTTCTGCCAACAATAACGCAACCGTTAAGATCGGCTTTCGCTGGGTAAATAACGATGACGGCGTTGGTACTGATCCTTCATTTGCGGTAGATAGTGTCAGCCTGCGTACTCCTGTCTCAGTAGGGCCGCCGGTTGCGTCTATGACGGCAAGTGCTATTACGGTATGTCAGGATAGCTGCATTACAGTTACCAATACAAGCACAGGGACTGTTGACAGTGCACGATGGTCTTGTGCCGGTACCACTATCACAACAACGAGCAGCTCACCCGCAACAATATGTTTCCCGTCGGCAGGTGTCAAAACCGTAAAGCTTTATCTGTACGTTGGCAGCGTCAAAGTTGACTCGGCAAGTACGAGCGTCACTGTCAATCCTACGCCTCACCCAACCGTTACTAAGTCTGGCAACACTTATTCAGTACCCGCCGTGTACGCTTCTTACCAATGGTACACTGTATCAATACCTCCTATATCGATAACAGGTGCTACCAATGCAACGTACACCACTACGGTAACCGGAACCTATGCTGTACTCGTTGACTCAGCAGGTTGCAAGAACTTTGCCATCTATGGTACAGGTTCGGCTGTAGAGGATATTGATGAGGTCGCCGGCAATAATTTCTGGTTATCGGGTCAGAGTAGCGGTAGTTGCGTGTTGCATACCGCACAGGCACTTGCCCGTCCTGCACAAATAGCCATTTTTGACGTTACCGGCAGAAGGGTTCACACGGCTACATGGGATAAAGGGACTACGGCGATTCATGTTCGCGACCTGTATCTGGCACCGGGTACTTATATCATTCAGGTTACTACAGATCGGTCTAAGGCAGTCGTCAAGTGGCAAAATAATTGATGGTGTAACATCCTTAAAAAGAAAACGAGCATTGATCATTCAATGCTCGTTTTTCGTTATTTACAGTTCTGATTATTTCGGTTCCATCAGTTTCATCAACTCGTCCAGCCTTGGTTCCAGAATGATCTCTGTACGCCTGTTCTGGCCGCGACCCTCCGGTGTAGAGTTGGGCGCTATCGGATCATATTCGCTTCGTCCGCTGGCTACCAGTTTAGCCGGTGTTACGCGGTATTCGTCTATAAGTACGTGCGCTATTGATGTGGCACGTGCTGTACTCAGTTCCCAGTTGTCAGCAAATTTTGCAGTGTGTATCGGAATACTATCGGTATGACCTTCAATGTTGATGTTGATATCAGAGCTGGTGTTCAATACGCCGGCAACCTTTGAGAGGGCGTCCTTACCCTTCGGGTTTACTACAGCACTTCCCGATGGGAAAAGCAAGCTCTCCTGCATACTGATGTACACTTTGCCATTTTTCATCTTCACCGTCAACTCGCTGCTGCTGAAGCCCTTGAGTGCCTCTGCAATTTTGCGGCGCAGCGCCTCGGCCGCTTCCTGCTGCTGATCCAGCAATGCCTGCAATTGCTCCAGACGCTGGCGTTGTGCCGCTATCTGGTCATTAGTTGATTTAAGTTGGCGCTTAGTGTTTTCTTTCTCGTCGCGCAGTACATTGATCTTGTTGTTCAGCTCCTTTGCTGTACCCTCCAGAGTGGCGATACTGTCCTTCAGGCGGCTGATGCGGTCATTGAGTGCTGCAATGTTGCTTTTCATTTCAGCGTTGGCTGCCGTCAGCTTTTTGTTCATATCCTGCTGCTCGCTCAGTTGTTTGGCAAGAGCATTCTTCTCAGCTTTCTCTTTTTCGGCACGGGCGGTTTCGGCGTCGTATTTCTTTTTAGAAACGATACACGACGTGTTGGTAGTGGTCATCAGACCGACCCCTGCGAAGATGATCAGCGCTTTTTTCATTGAGTTGTGGTTTTTAATGGCGATACAAAAACTGTACCAGTTGCAAAAGTAAGTCAATTACACACGCAAAGGGGCGCAAAAGATACTCACACTAATGTGGAAAACTTAAAATATCATTTCCGGTAAATGCAGTGATACTTTTACGTGACTACTTTAAATACAAATCGAAATAGTCAGTGATCTTCTGCATCAGGTGCACACGATCCTTACCGCGAACGTTATGCTCGTGCCCGGGATAAACGAAGTAGTCGGCCTGAACACCCTCGTCAACACATTTCCTGATGAAATTGATGCTATGCTGCCATACCACTACATCATCATTGGTGCCGTGTATCAGCAATAGTTTCCCTTTCAGGTTCTTCACTTTATCCAGCAGGTTGGCGTTATCGTAGCCTTTCGGGTTGTTGGCAGGCAGGTCCATGTACCGTTCTGTATACATGATCTCATACATTTTCCAGTCCATTACCGGACCACCGGCCACACCACATTTAAAAACGTCCGGGTGTTTCAGCATCAGCGATGTGGTCATGAAACCGCCATAGCTCCATCCGTGTACGCCCATCCGTTTGCTGTCAACATAGGGTAGTGATTTCAGATAGTTAACCCCTTGTAGTTGGTCGGCTATTTCCACTTCTCCCAGATGGCGGAAGGTTGCCTGCTCAAATTTCAATCCCCGGTTCCAGCTTCCGCGGCCGTCCATAGTAAATACAACATATCCGCGCTGGGCCATGTATTCGTACCAGAGATTGCCGCTTTCAGGGAAGGAATTGTGCAGCAACTGAACGTTAGGGCCGTTATATAGATATACTATCGTTGGGTATTTCTTGTTCTTGTCGAAGTTAACAGGGAGTATCAGTTTCCCGTATAGTGGTGTCACGCCGTCTGCCGCAGTTATTGTTACATCCTTTATTTCGGGGCGGTTGTAGGCAGCCAGGGTGTTTTCAGACTTAATTATCTCGTAAGACCCCGAACCGTCTGTTGCATGTACAAAGGTGTTCTTAGGTATTCCTGCTGCGGAATATATGTCCAACACATAACGGGCGTCGCTGTTGCAGATCGCAGTGTGCATGCCGGGCTCCTTGTCTATGCGTTTCATGGACCCATCATCAATACTCAGAGAGTACATATGTTTCTCCATAGGCGATTCCTTCGATGTAGTGATCACAAGTTTCCCTTCAGCCGCATTAAAGCCGGCAATCTCATTTACAACCCATTTGCCCGATGTTAATTGCCTTTTAAGCTTTCCATTAGTGTTGTAGAGGTACAAGTGGTTGAACCCGTCACGTTCGCTCTGCCAAATGAATTCATTGTTGCGTCCCTCAATAAATGTCAGCGGGTGGGTAGGGTGAACGTACTTTGGGTGCGTCTCCTCAAACAACGTCTTTATTTTTTCACCTGTAGCCGCGTCATACTGGTTCAGCCACAGATGGTCTTGTTCGCGATTCAGAATGGCTACATAGATCGACTTCTCGTCCGGGCTCCACGTTACACAGGTCAGATAATGGTCTCGGTTTGTTTCACCGGTCTGAAGCGTCGCCGAAGATCCGCTGGCAATGTTGTGTACCACCAGGGTCACTTCGTGCGACTTACCGCCTGCCATCGGGTATTTGATGATGTTTGCTGCAGCAGGTGTTGCGTCCCACTTAATGATTGGGTAGTTATTCACCATAGTCTGGTCCATCCTGTAATAAGCAACGTAAGTACTTTTGGGTGAAAAGAATATTCCCCTGTCTATACCAAATTCATCGCGGTGGACTGCCTTGCCACAAATAACATTCTTGTCTTTTTCTGAGGAAATGGCTGTGTTCTGTCCGGAGTATCGGTTCCTGATGAATAGATTGTTCTCTACTGTATAGGCAATATTCAGGCTCTTGTCCACGGTGATATTCTCGGCATTTTCCGGTAGGGTGGTTACGAGCTGCCAATTCCAGTTCTTGTCGCTCAGGGTACCTACATAAATTTTACCTCCCTTCTGCACATAGGCGCGGTCTTTATCTATCCATTTCATGGAAGATACGTTTACGCCTGCAGGTTGCCCATCGGTAAGGCTGATGTTAAAAGAGCTGCGGGTGTTCCGGTCATAGTCGGTCACTTTCCATACTTCAGTATTCCCTTCTTTCACAGTCTGCCACAAGCGTGCTGTGCCCGGTTGCCAAGATGCATTTTTTATGCCCTTGGTGGCAAGTGTTGTCGCCATCCCGTTTGTGGCTTCAGCAATAGTGAAGTTCTTTTTCTGTGCATGTACCTGAGCCGTGAGTAGAGTTGCAGACAGCAGAATGTATTTATGGATATTACGCATAGTTGATCATTCAGATCAACAAACATAATATAATTGGCACACAATGGGAAACAACCTGTCAGGTAAGGTTCTCAATGAGTTTGTGCTTTAATGCAAATAGAACTAGTCCTGCTTTTGATTTAATTCCGAATTTTTCAAATATCGATTGCCTGTACCCGTCTACCGTGCGGTGTTGCACAGACATCAATTCGGCAATTTCCCTATAGGTATATTCATGCTCGTCACAGGCCAGTTTTATGAATTCTTTTTCACGTTCAGATAGTCGCTCCATTATCATACCCGTATCCGTTTGTCCTTGGGTGTTCTCTTTCACTGTCAACGCCAGCGACATATGTTCATTGTGAAAATAGCCACGCATGAAGATCTCTTCCAGCGCCTGTTTCATCATTGCTGCCGTGCAGTTTTTCTGAAGATATCCACGCACTCCCTGCCTGAAGAGGCGAACCAGCTTGTTCTCGTCATGGTTCAGTGTTAATATCAGCACCGGGCATTTCATGCCACGTATGTTCATCACTTCCACTACCTCGTCGCCATCCATTTCGGGCATAGAAATGTCCATTATTATCAGGTCGGGTAGGTCGCGTAGCGGAAATGTGTTGACAAAATCCCGTCCGTTATCATATTGGGCTATTACGGTATATGGTCCCAGTTTCTCTATAAGTTCTTTCAGGCCATTCCTGATGATCACATGGTCGTCTACAAGAATTATCTTTTTCATAGTTTATAAGTCAATGATTAATCATGCTGCTTTAAGTGTGAATAGGTAGCTGCATCCGCTGCCGGGAGTAGTGTCAATATCGCAATTCAGTCCGGCCATCTCCGCCCTTTTCATAATGTTGCGTAGTCCCGATGCTTTTTTTGAATTGAAAACCAGGTCCCGGTCAAATCCACGACCATTGTCTTTCACAATCATTCTAAAGCCATTTTCGCCGCTTACCTCTACAAACATCTTTTTGGCGCCTGAGTGCTTTATGGCATTGTTAACTATCTCCTGAAAGATACGAAAAACAAGCAGTTCCGTATCTTTAGTGAAGGGTGACTGAAAAGAGTTTTCCGTAATGTCGATCGATATCCGGCGCAGTGCATTAATTCTGTTCACTTCCAGCCCGATCGCCTCTGTCAACCCCGATGACTTAATATACTCAGTGTTGAACGATCGGCTCAGGAGTTTTATCTGTTCAGACGCCTCATCCAGATAGCCATCGATAGGTTCATACAAAGCCGCGTTTTCTTCACTGTCCATTTTCTTGTTTTCAATTGTAATGCGCATACAAGTGAGGATATGACCGATATTGTCGTGCAGCTCCAGCGCGAAACGCTCCATCATGTGTTCGCTCATTTCAGTTTCGGCGCGGCGCATCTCCTGTTCATAACTTAGCGCCATCTGGGTCATCTTT
>JAEUVY010000111.1 GCA_016786565.1 Flavipsychrobacter sp. | reverse complement strand
GGCAAAAGATAAATGAAGAAGTAAATGATTCGGTGTTATCGGGGAAGTTTGTGAGCGTTTACGACAAAACCGCTAACAAAGTAGACACATCACACTGGCAGAATCGGCCGGTTCCGCTGGCTGAAGACGAGGTGAGAGATTTTGTAATTAAGGATAGTATTGCACGGAAACGTGCTGACCCGGCTTACCGTGACTCTATTCGGAGAAAAAGGAATAAGTTCAGCCCGTTGGGGGCATTGCTGGGCGAAACCTCATTTTCGGGAAAGGAATACAAGAACACTGTTTCGTTCAATTCCCTTCTTATGGGCCTCGATGGAAACAACATAATTAATTACAACACAGTTGAGGGTTTTACCATTGCCCCGAAGGTCAATTTTAAAAGAAAGCTGGACACCGGTAAGGCACTTGTAGCAGACCTTGCTCCCCGTTACGGTTTTTCAAACGAGCGTTTTAATGCTATTGGAAGAGTGTACTATACTACACGCGATAAGCAGTGGTTGAACCGTACGTGGCTATTGGGGGTAGAAGGTGGTCGTTACGTGTTCCAGTTCAATCCCGACAACCCTGTTATTCCTATGTTCAATACATATAGGTCACTTTTTGCACGAGAGAATGACCTGAAAATATATGAGCGAAGTGAATTGACCATCGTTGCCCGACGTAATTATGGAAATGGATTCAGCTGGAAATTACGTGCGTCACATCAGGACAGAAATCCGCTCGCTAACACTGATAGCTTGTCATTTGCTCGTGCAGAGACTGGAGGGTATACTCCAAATATCCCTGCTATCGGTGTTCCTACGCAAACATGGCAACGCCATAAAGCCACTATTATTACAGCCGGGGTATCATTCAAGCCGGGGTATACATATACACAATACCCCGACTACAAGGTAGCGAATGGTAGTTCATGGCCACGGTTCAGCGTGGAATATCAAAAGGGAATTGCGGGGTTTGTTGGCTCTGTTACAGATTTCGATAAGTGGAATTTTAGCATAACTGATGATCTGAAGTTGAAATTGCTGGGAAGTATCAGTTACAATGTATCGGTCGGAGGATTTCTCAATTCCAGGTACGTTGCTCTGGCCGACATGAAACATCTTAATGGCATGCGAGGGGTGGGGTATGCCGCGCCCTATTTGAATAGTTTTCAATTTGCTCCGTATTATCTGTTCAGCAATGTGGCTCCCTTGTATGGGGAGGCCCATATTGAATATCACATGAATGGGTTGCTTAGTAACAAGATACCGCTATTGCGTCAGGCAAGGTACTATTTACTGGTGGGTGGTAACGCTTTCTATTCAGATGCCAGTCATTACTATACAGAGGCTTTTGTGGGTATTGACAATATTGGCTGGAAATTGGTTCGGTTTCTGAGGGTAGATTTCGTGCAGAGTTGGGATAGTTACTCTGGAAGGAATTCCGGCATACGTGTGGGTATTAACATGCGTGGGGTAGCGGTGTCGAGAAATAATCCACTGGACAGTGAGTGGTAACCTCTGCTACTTCCGATTAATTGGTATATTTGAGTTACGGCAAAGATGCCGTTGTTTAGGCCACTATGCGAAAAATTCTGGTTGTCGACGATGATAAGGATATGCGCCTGCTGTTGACGCGTTTTCTGACCAAACATGGTTTTGAGACGTTCAACGCGGATAGTGGTGCAGCCGCTCTTAAGTTGGTGACCGAATCTCAGCCGGATCTCGTGCTGTGCGACTTTCGACTGGACGATATGAACGGTGCCGAGTTGTTGAGGAAGATCAAGGAATTGAATCCAAAGACACAGGTCATAATAATAACCGGATACAGTGATGTGAAGGACGCAGTAGAGGTCACCAAACTGGGGGCATTTGATTACGTTACCAAGCCGCTTTTCCCTGACGAAATTCTGCTTACTATCAGGGAGGCATTAACTGCGGCAAGCGAGACCGATGCCGCTGAAAAGAAATCGACCGGTGCGGATAAGGCGAAGAATACCGAAAATGGTGACGGCTTCCTTGCCGGTAGTAGTGCTCAGTTCCAATCTATTTTGCGGCAGGTGACTTTGGTCGCTCCTACAAATTTCAGCGTCATCATTTATGGCGAGAGTGGGTGCGGTAAAGAGGTTATATCCAAACAGATCCATTTGCAAAGTAAACGGGCATCAAAGCCGTTCATCGCGATAGACTGTGGTGCTTTGTCCAAAGACCTTGCCGGCAGTGAGTTGTTTGGCCATGAGAAGGGTGCCTTTACTGGTGCTACTAACCGTAAGATAGGTAGTCTGGAATTGGCAAACGGTGGTACGATCTTCCTTGACGAGATAGGTAATCTGTCTTACGATATTCAGGTGTCGTTGTTGCGGGTAGTTCAGGAACGTAAGATCAGGCGCATTGGTGGGACAACAGATATTGACATTGATGTGAGGATCATAATAGCCAGTAATGAGCGATTGTGGGATATGGCAAGGGCAGGTAAGTTCCGAGAAGATCTTTACCATCGGTTCAATGAGTTTAGCATAGAAGTGCCGCCTTTGCGTGAACGTAAGGAGGATATTATGACCTTTGCTCATTATTTTCTCAGGCAAACAAATGCTGAACTGGGTAAGTCTATCAAAGGCTTCTCGCCCGAGGTTGAGCAAGCGCTGAGATCTTATATATGGTATGGCAATTTGCGTGAGTTGAAAAATGTAGTGAAGCGTGCTACATTACTGACAGACGGT
>JAEUVY010000094.1 GCA_016786565.1 Flavipsychrobacter sp. | reverse complement strand
TTCGTTTGTTGCTGCATGGAATATTGGTGATATTCCATTTTTGTCAGAAAGATTGGGACTCGCGCCACATTTTAACAATGTGCGGGCAGCGAAGAACCTCTTGTTGATAATTGCCCAGGAAAGTAGTGTCAATCCGTACTTCGGCTCTTTAAAATTTACCATCGCAGAGCCCAATTGACAACGCTGATAAATTCTATCGGTATCTTGTTCGTATACAGCTTTCGCTATTTGCCACGCCTGTGTATTCCGAAACAATTCGATATCTCTACCACGCAATTCACCAACCTGTAACGACAATGGGCTGTATTCATATCTTCGGTAGGTGTCTGAATAATCACGCGTGAAATTGGCGCTTTTTGTGTAGTTGCAGGAGGATAAGGCGGAACTACAGGCAATGACGAAAAAAAGCATATCGCAAATGGTAAATCTGAGTGTCATGGGCAGTTCTTATTCAATATTTCCAACACAGTAGCACCGTCAAGATGAAAACGCTCTCAAACGTCTTCATTTTGCCTCAGCTACATACCTTTCCTCAGCCACCTTTTCCTATCACACGACGAATACCGTACAATCAAATATAACGCGTCTTTGCGAGAAGCCCGGCAGAATAGTGCGCCGGCCGGCGACGAAGCAATCTCGCAACGTGAGTATTGGAATCAATGAATGCAGCAACCTTTAAACATATGGGGTATCGCGAGATCGCTTCGTCACAACCCGCCCGGGGGCCTCGCTTTGTTTCTCGCGATGACGGCCTGCTTTGATATAGAATTTACCTCAAAAAAACTTTCTATAACACGACCTGCTTGGCATAACGGTTTGCGTGTAAGTATAGCACAGAAATTGCTTTGGGCCAATACGGAGATTGGCCACCGCGATGACGGAGTCGGAGACTACGCCAAGCATAGGTATCATTTCAGTTCCAGATGCGCTACGCCATATCCGGAACAACAGGTCTCCGAATTCAAAATAATGGGTAAAGATTCTTTGATATCCGTCCATTTGCATAAATTTGAATATATACTTAGTGATACCCATTGCCAAGCAGCCATCAATAGAAAACCATTATGCAAACGACATCACACCCTATGGAGGGTCCACTTTCTACCTCTACCGGAAACATTGCAGGTTTAGGAAATATGAGATCTCAAAAGAGTAGAAATAACAGAGCCTCGTTTTATCTAATACTGTTTCTTACTTTCTTTGTGTGCAAGGCATCTTCCTGCAAGAGTAATAGCAACTGTCCCGAAGGGAGCCATGAAAAAATAATAATTCAGAATAATTCTTCTATTGCAATAAACTGGATGGAAGAGGATTCGCCAGATACAATTTGGACTAATAATGGTGCCTTTCCTGACGAAAATAAAGGTCTAATTTCGGCGGGATCGATAGGTTTTAATAGCCCTGGACGTGCAGTGTGTTGGGAAAACTACTACCTGAAAAGCGACCCACATTACCATTTCATTTTCAGTCATGACACTGTTAAAGCAATCGGGTGGAAGCAAATCAGTGGTACTACCAGAGGGTTGCTGAAGAAAGTGAAAGTGGACCTAGAGGACCTTAAGAATAATAACTTCACAATCACATACCCGTAATACCGGAGGGAAATATCATCTCGGTCACCGTCAAGATGAAGACGTTCACAAAACCGGGCTCATTTGCATTTGCGGATGCGCTACGCCATATCCGGAAGAACAGGCCCCGCTATGGCATCATTCTTGTAATATTATTTTTATGAGTACACCTAGTAAACTGCCGTTATTAATTTTTTTATCTATTCTGATTCTGGTTACTGCCTGCAGGAAAGATAAGAAAGTGATACCTCCACCGCCTAAAACAACTGAAGATTATATTCTGGAGATGGTGGGAACATACAAGATGGTGGGTTATTTTAGTATAAAAGATCCGAGAATTGACAGTTCCGCAAATGTTTCTGAAGAATGGACAGTTGAATATTTGGGTAATAAAAGAATACTTGCAGGTAATTCAATACGTGGCAAATCGGCTTATACATTCATTTTTGATGATACCGCATATTCTCGGTTGAAATTCGGTCGCGATACGACCTCGCTAAGTATCGACAATATAAGCTATTTCTACAACGGTGATAGTATTAAATACGAGGGTTGGTATAATAGTTCATTTCATACGCAAAGTGAATATCTACATTCTGTAAAGTAATTGGCATCTCCTTCAACGAGGGCCAGGGAGAGGTTTCTATCATACTACACAAAACGCACTATCATAAAACTTTCATTTGCCTGTTTTCACGCACCGTCGTAAATTGAATGGAAGTAGAAGAAAATGGCGCAAAACAGCATACATGGCAATTTTATTCCACTTATCACCCGGGAAGCAGGTGAGAAGAAGTGCGCAGGTTTTGGGAAGCAAGTGGGAAGTAAATGGGAAGTAACTGCGCAGTTTCCATCCGGCTCAGGACATGCCATCAGGCATTAAATAGTTGATGATCAATAAATTAGCACAGAAAAGTCCTGTCAGGGCGATTAAAATAAATTTTTCCGGAAAATGGGAGCTTTTCAGCCGTAGGATAAGGAAGAGCCCCATATCGCAGAACACAAGACTGAGACAGCCGAAAGGAGGTGGGTAAATGATGGGTCTGTCAAAAAGTGCTTACATTAGTAGAAAAAAGCAAGCATGTCTGCCATTTTTTACCGGGTACCTGAACGGGCGACAGCAAAATCTGCCAAAATTTACCGGCTGCGGGAGTGGCACAAAATGTGATAGTGGAATGGAAAACCAAATAACTAAACACTAAACTTTTACAGACTATGGCAAAGAATGTGAACATCACCCCACTGCACGACAGGGTAATTGTGAAGCCCGCTCCCGCTGAAGAAAAAACTGCCGGAGGCATCATCATCCCGGATACTGCTAAGGAGAAACCACAACGTGGCACCGTAGTAGCTGCCGGCCCGGGTAAAAAGGATGAGCCAATGACCGTAAAATCGGGAGACACTATTCTGTATGGCAAATATGCAGGTACTGAAGTGAGCTTCGAAGGTGAAGACTACCTGATCATGCGCGAAAGCGATATCCTCGCTGTGATCTAAACTGAGGGAAACTTTTATTTCAGGAACAAACACAATTGTAAACAAAAAAATATCTAAATAAAATGGCAAAACAACTTTTCTTCAATATCGATGCCCGCAACAGGATGAAACGCGGTGTTGATGTGCTGGCTGATGCAGTAAAAGTGACACTGGGTCCTAAAGGACGTAACGTAGTGATCGAAAAGAAATTCGGTGCGCCGGGTATCACTAAAGACGGTGTATCTGTAGCTAAAGAAATAGAGCTGGAAGACGCTATCGAAAATCTGGGTGCGCAGATGGTGAAAGAAGTAGCCTCTAAAACTGCCGACATTGCAGGTGATGGTACTACAACAGCTACAGTGCTGGCACAGGCTATCATAGGCGAAGGTTTGAAGAACGTAGCTGCAGGCGCCAATCCTATGGACCTGAAGCGTGGTATAGACAAGGCGGTACATGCCGTGGTTGAAAACCTGCGCTCACAGTCGGAAAAAGTAGGTAACGACAACAAAAAAATAGAGCAGGTTGCCTCTATCTCTGCCAACAACGATAACTATATCGGTTCGCTGATAGCACAGGCTATGGCGAAAGTGGGTAACGAAGGTGTGATCACTGTAGAAGAAGCAAAAGGCACTGAAACTACGGTAGACGTAGTAGAAGGTATGCAGTTTGACCGTGGTTACCTGAGCGCATACTTTGTGACCAACACAGAGAAAATGCACGTAGAAATGCAGAACCCTTACATTCTGATCTATGAGAAGAAAGTAAGCACACTGAAAGACATTCTTCCTATTCTGGAAAGCGTGGTACAGAGCGGTCGTTCGCTGCTGATCATTGCTGAAGATGTGGACGGTGAAGCACTGTCTACCCTGGTGGTGAACAAACTGCGCGGCTCTCTGAAGATCGCTGCAGTGAAGGCTCCGGGCTTCGGTGACCGCCGCAAGGAAATGCTGCAGGACATTGCTGCCCTCACAGGTGGTACTGTGATCAGCGAAGATCAGGGTTACAAACTGGAGAATGCTACTCTGGCGCACCTGGGTCAGGCAGAAAGCATCACTATAGACAAAGACAACACTACCGTTGTAGGTGGTAAGGGTGATAAAGAAGTGATCCTGGGTCGTGTGAACCAGATCAAATCTCAGATCGAAACAACAACCAGCGATTACGACCGCGAGAAACTGCAGGAGCGTCTGGCTAAGCTGAGCGGCGGTGTTGCGGTACTGTACATAGGTGCTGCTACCGAAGTGGAAATGAAAGAGAAGAAAGACCGCGTAGACGACGCGCTGCACGCAACACGTGCCGCTGTGGAAGAAGGTATAGTACCGGGCGGTGGTGTAGCTTACATCCGCGCTATTGAGTCTCTGGCCAATGTTGCTACTGACAATGCTGACGAGAAAACAGGTATCGCTATCGTGCGCCGCGCGCTGGAAGAGCCGCTGCGTCAGATAGTTGCGAATGCAGGTCTGGAAGGTTCTATCATCGTTCAGAAAGTGCGTGAAGGCAAGGCCGACTTCGGCTTCAACGCCCGCACTGAGACTTATGAGAACATGCTGGCAGCAGGCGTAATAGACCCTACAAAGGTGAGCCGTATAGCACTGGAGAACGCAGCGTCTATCGCGGCTATGCTCCTGACCACTGAGTGTGTTATCGCTGACAAGCCGGAGCCAAAATCTGCTGCTCCTGCACCAGGTGGTATGCCGGGTGGCATGGGTATGGATTATTAATAGTACCCTGCAGCATAACTGCAACAAACAATACAAAGGAAGCCCTGCAAATGCGGGGCTTCCCTTATTATAGGGTGGTTTGTTTCCTCATTCCCGCCGTAGCCATTACCTTTGGGCCTGCAATCGCATCTCATCACCCATCGGCACAACATGACCTACGTATTCTGGCAAGGCATTATCAGCATCCATCAGAAGTCATTTCTGGAGGCAGTTGCAGCCTATGCCCCGGGCAACAAGGTGCTGCTGGTGGTGGAACA
This sequence comes from Flavipsychrobacter sp., assembly GCA_016786565.1. Classification (GTDB taxonomy): domain Bacteria; phylum Bacteroidota; class Bacteroidia; order Chitinophagales; family Chitinophagaceae; genus Nemorincola. Next base: position 8,299 of record JAEUVY010000094.1, on the reverse strand, counting down.
GGATATAACCCCCTACCGCGAGAACATGGGCTGGGAAGTGCCGCAGATGCAGGGCGTGACCATAGTAGTGGGCCCCGACAGGACACGCACAGCGGAACTGGTGCGTACCCACAAAGACGCGATACACGTAATAGGCGGGATAAAGGTGGGTGCAATGCTATCGGCCGCGTTTGATGAGTGCATCCGTCATAAATGCCGTGTAGGTGTGATGACCGAACCGTACAACCACGAAGGCTGGAAGGGTATGCTGCGCACCATGAAGTATCGGTACCTGGGGGTGCGCTACTTCAGGCATATACAGTTTGTACTGGCTATAGGCAAACTTGGGGTAGCGCAATACACGCGCCTCGGTTTTCCGCAGGAGCGGCTGTTTCCGTGGGCCTACTTCATTACAGTGCCAACAGCAACCAAACAACCGGCCAACAGCGATGAGGTGCGCATTATCTATGCGGGCCGTATAGAAGCGCCAAAGGGCATCAGCAGGTTTGTGCAGCAACTAATGGCAACGGCAGGCAACAGACGTTTCCGCTTTGATATATATGGCACCGGCAGCGAAGAAGCCGCGCTGAAAGAAAGCATAGCTGCCGCGGGTTTTGCAGACCGAATAAACATACACCCCTTTCTGAAGTATGATGAGTTGCTGGCACAGTATGGCCGCTATGATTGGGTGGTACTGCCCAGCGCCGGCAAGGACGGATGGGGCGTGATAGTGAGTGAGGGACTGCTGAACGGACTGAAGGCAGTATGCAGCAATATATGTGGTGTGAGCCGGGTGATAACCAATGGCCGCAACGGTTTGGTGTTTGACTGGCAGGACAATGCAGGCTGCGCCAACACGATACAGGCTATGCTGGATAACAAAGGATTTGCCACAGAAGAGGCCATAGCACAATGGGCGCAGACGGGCATAAGCGCTGAGGCAGGTGCCCGTTATTTCTTTGCCATCACAGACAATGTTTACAATGATAAAACACGCCCGGGCCTGCCCTGGGAACAGACCTGCATATGACACTGATAGACGGACTTTTTGTAAACAAAGGCGGAGGCGCGGTACTCTTCAGGTACCTCATTGAGACCATCATGACACGTCCTGATAAGGACAAGTTCTTCTTCCTGCTGGATCCGCGGTTCGGGATACCGGCATCGCTTACAGGCAACTATCTGGTGATACACAACAACACATCTGAAAGGAAGAAGTTTTATAAGAAACATCACCATAGCTACCGCAAGGTGTTGTGTTTTGCCAACACTCCGCCACCGGTGAAGATGAAGGCGGAAGTGTATACGTATTTCCACAATCAGAAGTTGCTGGAAGCACCGGGCAAGAAGTTTCAGAAAATGTTCTGGTCGCAATACATCAAGTACCTGTATGTGAAGGTGAATGCAGCCAATACCAACTACTTTATAGTGCAGACACAACACATGGTGGACGGGCTGGTGGAAGTGGGGCTGAAGGACCGCAAGCACTGTCTTACCATTCCGTTCTATGACGACACCAAGTATGTGGCACCGGATGTGCCGTTTGAGAAAAGGCGCAAGGACGAGTTTGTATTTATAAGCAACCCAACACCACAGAAGAACTACCCCACACTGCTGGATGCCTGGGAAGAACTGCATGCACGCGGTCTAACCCCCACCCTACATGTGACGATTGATGAAACTGCACCCGCATTTACAGAACGAGTGAAGCGGATGAATGAGCGTGGGATGCACGTTGTGAACCACACCTATATAGACCCGAGGGAACTGTACTATACGTGTCCGTATCTGATATTCCCGTCGCTGATGGAGAGCTTCGGGCTGCCACTGATTGAAGCGGCAGAAAGCGGCATGAAGATACTGGCATCGGACCTGCCGTTTACCTATGATGTGGTGACCCCAAGTCTTGTGTTTGACCAAAGCAAACCATCGGCAATAGCTGACGCGGTGGTGAAGGCGATGAACACACCGGACCTACCCTTCCCGACGGTTGTGACAACCAATCATGTGCATGAACTGATAGACCTGCTGGCAAGGGAGAACTGATCAGGCAAGACCTGAGCGGATCTGCTTCACGATATGGTCGGCAGTGATGGGCATGCCATCGTAATTGAGTACTGATACCAGTTTATCGGGCGAGGCGTTTAGTTCTATCATGAGCAGGCTACGCATCTGCGCATCGCGGTTCTGATCTATTACAAACACACGGTCGTGTGAGTTGAGGAAGTCAACAACATCGCTATTGAACGGGAAAGCCTTGATGCGCATGGCATCGAGTTCGATACCATCGGCCCTCAACAGATCGAGTGCCTCTTCGGCAGCATACTGCGAAGTGCCGTAGAAAAGCAGTCCGGCGGGCCATGTGTTTGCAGCCTGGTACTGCTGTGGTGCAGGTACATAACCAGCGGCTGTGTGCCACTTCTTGATGAGGCGATCCATGTTGCGGCGGTAAGCACCACCGTCTTCGGTGTACACAGCGTACTCGTCGCGGGAGGTGCCACGTGTGAAGAAGGAACCCTTGGTAGGATGCGTGCCCGGATAAGTGCGGTATGTGATACCATCGTCGTCCACATCGAGGTAGCGACCGAAACGCTGGATCTTTTCGAGATCATCGGCAGAGAGCACCTTGCCGCGTTTGTAGGCGCGGGAATCGTCCCAGGCGAAGGGCGCAGACATATGGTCGTTCATACCGAGGTCGAGATCGGTCATGAGGATAACGGGTGTCTGTAGTTGCTCCGCGAGGTCAAAGGCATCGGCAGTCATATCGAAACACTCCTTTGGTGTTGCGGGGAACAGCAACACATGTTTGGTATCGCCGTGTGACGCGTAGGCAGCCTCCAGCACATCGCTCTGTTGCGTGCGTGTGGGCATACCCGTGGAAGGGCCGGTGCGCTGCACATCTATGAGCACAGCTGGTATCTCGGCAAAGTAAGCCAACCCAAGAAACTCGTTCATGAGGGACACACCCGGACCGCTGGTGGCGGTGAAGGAACGGGCACCGTTCCAGTTGGCACCAATGACCATGCCTATGGCAGCCAGTTCGTCTTCGGCCTGCACAATGGCTACGTTGCGCACACCGGTTTCGGGGTCGGTGCGGTACTGATCGGCATAGTCCATGAATGCCTCTATGGCTGATGTGGACGGTGTGATGGGATACCATGCGGCCACAGTAGCACCGGCAAACACGGCACCAAGCCCGCAGGCGGAGTTACCATCGACCAGAATGGCATCCTTTACGAGGTCTCTGCGTTCGACCCTGATATCGAGCGGGTAAGAGAAGTGCTGATGGACATATTCGACACCCATTTTCAATGCCTTGATGTTGGGTGGAATCAGCTTCTCTTTGCCGGGGAACTGCTCTGCAATGAGTTGTTCCAGCACAGGGAACTCGATACCGAGCAGGGCAGACAAGGCCCCCACATAGATGATGTTCTTGAAGAGCTGACGCTGGCGGGGATCGGTGTATTCGCGGTTGCACATCTCCATGAGCGGAATACCGAGGTAGTTGACATCGTCTCTTATGTACTGGCTGTGCAGCATCTTGGTGCTGTCGTAGAGGAGATAGCCACCGGTCTTCACAGAGGCCACATCGTTTACGAGGCTTTGCGGATTCATAGCCACCAACAGATCTATACCCTCTCTGCGACCAAGGTATCCCTTCTCGCTGATGCGTACCTCGTACCACGTAGGGAGGCCTTGTATGTTTGACGGAAAGATGTTCTTTGGGGTGACAGGAATGCCCATGCGAAAGATGGACTTGGTGAAGAGGAAATTGGCACTGGCAGAACCTGTACCATTCACGTTTGCGAACCTTACTACGAAGTCATTGACCTTGCTGTTGTGTAACGACATAATGCCCTTTATTTAGAGTGTATCAATCGGCAATCGTATCCTGAACCTGCAATCGGCTATGTACTATCGAACGGACTTATGACCCGGCTTAAAGAACTGATGTATTGGCTTGAATAGTAATATTAATAAAAATAGCTGACAAAAGGAAATCGGATCAGAGGCGCTCGCCACCCATAAGCCGGACAATCATGTTACCGGCGAGTGCGAAGAGGCCGAGAATAAGGCCGGTAAACAAAGCGGCAAAGGGCGACATGAGTTCCATGGACTGCACCATAGTGGCACCCGATTCGCGGCTCATCTTTGCAAAAAGTTCGGCTTCTTTGGGATTGGCAGCAAAGAAGGTTGTTGCATAGGTGGCACGCACGGCAGTGATGATAGCAGAGGAAATGATCCCGGTGATGAACCCATGCAGGAAGTGACGCTTCTCCACGTTGCGGCCTATGAGCCATCCGCACAGCATGTAGAGCGGCATGCCTATAGCGGCCTCGAACCGAACAGGCACGTAAAATACGGTAAGGAAGCCTGTGATGAGACCTGACAGAGAGAGCAGCAGAATGATCTTCCAACGCATAGAGGGGTAATTGACTTCAAAGTTGGCGAAAATATCGGTTGTATCCTATAACGGAAGTCGTTGTAGCTTTGAAGTAAAGAACGGATATGTCTGAGACACTAAGCAAAGAGCTGACCCACGAATGCGTGCTGGTGATGAAAGAGAATGTGAAACGGATAAGCATTTGTCTGGCGGAACTGAGCTATGAAGAAATATGGCAACGCCCGAACAGCCAACTGTCATCTATAGGGAACCTGATACTGCACCTGTGCGGCAACATAGGTCAGTATGTACTGTCGTCGTTGGGCGGGAAACCGGACCAGCGGAAAAGGGATGATGAGTTTGCCGCAACAGGTGGCTACACTGCCGACAAACTGCTGGCCCTGATAGACGACACCGTGAACCGTGCCGCAACCGTGATGCAAGAGCTGCCCGAAGCGGAATTGCTGCGCAAGCGGATGGTGCAGGGATTCAACATATCGGGGGTGGGAATAGTAGTGCATGTGACCGAGCATCTCTCTTACCACACCGCACAGATCGCATTACACACCAAGCTGCTAAAAAAGAAAGACCTTGGCTTTTATGCGGGCCTGAACCTGAACATACCCAACGAATAACGCATTGCAGGCAAATATTATTTGGCTGGTGAAGGGTGGCGGGAGGTATCCGTTGCAATTTATGGTCAATGTGCTACCTTTGTCCGTTCAAAGCATATATTATGTTGTTTCTTGATTTTGAAAAGCCACTTGAGGACCTGTATAACCAAATAGCGAAGCTGAAAGAGATATCTGCTAAAAACAAGGTAGATGTCACCAACAGTATAAAGGAGTTGGAGGCAGCGATAGAAACAACCCGCGGACGCATATATCAGAACCTTACCCCCTGGCAGCGCGTGCAACTGAGCCGCCACCCTGAGCGTCCGTATACCTTGTTCTACATAGAGAAGATATTCGACAACTTCACTGAACTGTTTGGTGACAGGCAGGTGAAGGACGACAAAGCCATGGTGGGTGGTATGGCCGAACTGAACGGCATGCCTGTGATGGTAATGGGCCAGCAAAAAGGAACCAATACAAAAACAAGACAGCTGCGCAACTTTGGCATGGCGAACCCTGAGGGCTACCGAAAGGCGCTGAGGCTGATGAAAATGGCTGAGAAGTTCAACCGACCAGTGATCACATTCATCGATACGCCGGGAGCATTCCCTGGTCTGGAGGCTGAAGAGCGCGGACAGGCAGAGGCGATTGCCCGCAACCTGTTTGAGATGGTGAACATGAAAGTACCGGTGATCTGTGTGATCATAGGCGAAGGTGCATCGGGTGGCGCGCTGGGCATAGGTATGGGTGATAAAGTGGTGATGCTGGAGAATACTTGGTACACCGTGATATCGCCGGAGTCTTGCTCCTCTATCTTGTGGCGTAGCTGGAACTTTAAAGAGAAAGCGGCAGAACAACTTCGTCTGACATCTGAAGACATGAGCGGTTTCGGGCTGGTGGATGATGTGGTGCCAGAGCCATTTGGTGGGGCACATGCTAACCCGGATGAAATGGCGGAAATACTGAGGAAATATCTCGTTAAGACAGTTACTGAGCTTAATAAAATAGACGCTGAAGAACGCATTCAGCAGCGCATAGACAAGTTCTCTAAGATGGGCTTCTACGAAGAAACCGTATAGTGCATAGGCTGCCACATGCAGCCGAGACCGAAAGACACAAAAAATAATGTCCCCGCAACGAGTTTGCGGGGACATTATTTTTTTTTATTTATTTATCATTTTTGTGTTCCATTGCGAATTATAGTATTTTTGCAACCTATTACAATCATCCCCTTGCTGAGAAACCTACAAACCTATTTTCAAATGCCCCTCATTATTGCAAACGGATCGCCGGATACATAGTGTATTCAGCACGTCATGTTGTAAATTTTATTATTAAATACCTAAAAATGGCATATCAGCACTTAAAGGGAACAGGTGTAGCGTTAGTAACACCATTCCAAGCAAACGGGGCAGTCGACTATCCTGCACTCGAGAACCTAATAACCCACGTCATAAAAGGAGGGGTAGATTTTGTAGTGGCACTCGGCACGACGGCCGAAACACCGACCTTATCGACAAAAGAAAAACAGGAAGTACTTGCCGCTGTAGTGAAAGCGTGTGATGGCAAGTTGCCTGTAGTGTGCGGACTTGGCGGTAACAACACAGAAGAATTGCTGGCACAACTGCGCGAATTCGACCTGCATGGTGTGGACGCGATACTGAGCGTGACGCCGTATTACAACAAACCATCTCAGGAAGGGCTTTACCAGCATTATAAAGCGGTGGCGAACGCTACCAACAAACCGATCATTCTGTACAACGTACCGGGCAGAACAGGTTGTAATATTCTCCCTGCTACTGTTATAAGGCTGGCAAACGACTTCAAGAACATCATAGCGATCAAGGAAGCGAGCGGCAACCTGGTGCAATGCATGGAACTGATACAGAACAAGCCGGATAACTTCACAGTACTGTCTGGCGATGACAACCTGGCTGTAGCGCAGATGGCGATAGGCATGGAGGGCATTATCTCTGTAGCGGCAAACTGCTTCACGAAGGAAATGACCGACGTTATCAATCTGGCTATTGTGGGCAAGTTTGACAAAGCACGTAAGACGTTCTATAAAATACTGCCGGGTATAGACCTGCTGTTTGCAGAAGGAAACCCTGCAGGTGTAAAGAACGTGCTTGCACAGATGGGTATTTGTGAACAACACCTGAGGTTGCCACTGGTACCTGTGAGCGAACCAACCGCAAATAAGATAGCGGAGTTCATGAAGGCGATGTAATCAAAACCGAAATAATACAGTGTCTTTTGCAATCCCGCATTTTCGAATGCGGGATTGCTATTTAAAGCAGGCGATGTGACCTCTGCTGAACAGAAGTACGCACAGGATGCAACTAAATAAAGCCGGGCTACACAAGCGCTGAAAGCACTTTTCCAATAACGACACTGAAGGGGCAAGGTGACTATAGTGATAGTGAACCTAAGATAGGGTTTGATAAGGGCTGTGTCTGACCAAACTATAACAATATCTGTGCCAACTTTTGCATTTCGTTAGCACGCACTACTTTTTACGGGGGTGAATTAAGAGGGTATCATGCCTGAAGTATGTGTGTTGTGGCAGAATATGAACTTCTGATTAATTGTGGGTGCAACAAGAAAACGGAGACCAGTAAACTGATCCCCGTTTCTTATCATCACCCTAAACCCAACTCATCATGCAGGTACTGCCTCGTTCCTTATAGCCACCACTCCATCAAACACATCTATCAGTACCGGCTTGCTCTTATCTATATCTCCGGCGATTATCTTTTTACTCAGTAAATTGATTATATCCTTTTGTATGACACGCTTCAGCGGACGGGCACCGTACTGAGGATCGAAGCCACGCTGCACCATGTAATCGAGCGCATAGTCTGTGAAGCGAAGATCGATGCCCTGTGTGAGGAGCTGTTTCTGCAGACCCTCCAACTGTATACGTATGATACCCTTGATCTCTTTGCGCATGAGCGGGTGGAACATGATGATATCATCTATCCTATTAAGGAACTCTGGCCTTAATGTCTGGCGCAACAGCTCCATTACCTGCTCGCGGGTGGCATCAACCACATGATCTATATCCTTGCCTTCTATGTCGGCAAAATTTTCTTGTATGATGTGGCTACCCATGTTGCTGGTCATAATGAGGATGGTGTTCTTGAAGTTGACCACCCTACCCTTGTTGTCGGTGAGGCGACCATCGTCGAGCACCTGCAACAATACGTTTGACACATCGGGGTGCGCTTTTTCTATCTCATCGAGCAGGATAACGCTGTATGGTTTTCGGCGCACTGCCTCGGTGAGCTGACCACCCTCGTCGTACCCAACGTATCCGGGA
>JAEUVY010000065.1 GCA_016786565.1 Flavipsychrobacter sp. | reverse complement strand
GCGCCATACTTGGCGTTGTTTTGTGCCAGCACATTTATCAGTGTAGCAATGATACGTGCACCGCTGCAACCCAGTGGGTGACCCAGTGCCACAGCACCGCCGTTCACGTTCACTTGTTCAGGCTTCAGGTTCATTTTCTGTGCGTTCACAATACCCACTACGCTGAACGCTTCATTCAGTTCGTAGTAAGAGATGTCTTCCATTTTCAGACCGGCTTTAGCAACAGCTTTAGGCACAGCCAGTGAAGGCGACGTAGTGAACCACTCAGGAGCCTGCTCAGCATCAGCATACCCCCTGAGTTTTGCTATAGGCTTCAGACCCAGCGCGTCGGCTTTCTCTTTGCTCATCAGCACTATTGCAGCAGCACCGTCATTCATAGTGCTGGCGTTTGCTGCAGTTACGGTTCCTTCTTTTGAAAACGCAGGGCGCAGACCGGCTATCTTGTCGAATTTTACATTCCAAGGATCTTCGTCCTTAGATATTTTGATCGGGTCGCCCTTTTTCTGAGGAACTTCTACCGGTACTATTTCATTGTCAAAACGACCTGCATCCCAGGCTGCCTGGCTACGCTTGTAGCTTTCAATTGCAAATTCGTCCTGCGCTTCGCGGCTGATGTTGCACTCTTTCGCGCACATATCAGCGGCATTGCCCATTGCATAGTTATGGTAAACGTCGGTAAGACCATCTTTAGCCAGACCGTCTATGATAGTAACATTACCATATTTGTTGCCCCAACGCAGATTTTCGTTGTAGAAAGGCACATTACTCATGCTCTCCATGCCGCCGGCTACCACCACATCGGCATCGCCCAGCATAATGGCCTGCGCGCCCTGCATTACTGCTTTCATGCCGCTGGCGCACACTTTATTGATAGTAGTACATGGCACATTGTCAGGTACACCTGCAAAACGAGCTGCCTGGCGGGCCGGAGCCTGACCCAGATTAGCCTGCAATACGCAACCCATCAATACCTCATTTACTTCGCTTGCAGCAACACCTGCACGCTCCAGAGCACCCTTGATAGCGATAGCACCAAGCTTCGTAGCCGAAAAATCTTTCAGAGCACCGCCCCAGCTACCCATCGGGGTACGAACGGCGGATATGATATATACTTCTTTCATCGCGTTTTTTTTAAGTGGTGCAAAGGTAGCGAAAAGAGATGTAACAGGCTAAAAATCGATATGATGCTTCTATAGAGGATGCGGGACTAAGTGGGCTATATGTCCGCTTTTTCGCTAATTTTACCCGCAGTGCCTGTTGGTACACTCATAAATCATCCATCCCCGACTTGAAGATGACACAAAGATCCGTTCGCTTTATCTTATCAGCTATTGCTTTTTGCACATTTGGCAGCGCGTTCGCACAGGAACCTGTGCCCAAAGGCACTTACAGCTACGAGGGCGAACGGGCGAACGGCAAAAAACAAGGGCAGGGAACATGCATATGGCCCAACGGCGACAAGTACGTAGGCACATTTGCCGATGATACTATGTCGGGCACAGGTACCATGTACTATGCCGACAGCAACCGCTACGAGGGTGAGTGGAAAAATGGTGTGCAGCACGGGCAGGGGAAATTTTTCTGGCAGAATGGCGATGTGTATGAGGGCGCGTTTCAGGATAATAAAATGCATGGACAAGGTACTTGCATGTGGACGAATGGCGAAAAGTATGAGGGGCAGTACGTGAAGAACAACCGTTCCGGCGAGGGAACGTACACCTGGGCCAACGGCGATAAATATGTAGGGCATTTCCAGGATAACATGCGCACCGGAAAGGGAACTTACTATTACGAGAACGGTGCCCGCTACGAAGGTGGCTGGAAAAACGATAAGAAGCAGGGCAACGGCATCTTTACCTGGAATAATGGCGACCGCTACGATGGACAGTTCGACAATGATGTGAAGAACGGTTACGGCAACTACTTCATTTCATCGCCCAAGGCAAGTGTCACCATCCGCTACTGTCCGCGCTGCAAAAAGTATATGGGTAAGTGGAAAGACGGTTATAAGAACGGCTTCGGACGTTGCTACAACAGAAAAGGGAAAATGATCTTTGAAGGCGAGTTTGTTGACGACAAACCACAGGGTCGCTACCCCACCAAAAAGAAGAAAGATAAACGATAGTCCGTTTATCAGTAGATCAGTTGTTCCTTCACCGATACATTTCCTTGCAGCCCGCCGCTGTGTATGCACAGTATGCGGTCGGACGAAGAGAAGAAATTATCGTCCAGCATTTCTTTCAGGTTATACATCATCTTGCCGGTATACACTATATCCAGCGGTATCTTGTGATCGCGGTAGAACTCGTTCATGAAAACGAGTAGTTCATCCTTCCATTTTCCAAAACCACCAAAGCGCAGGTCGGGCACCAGCGACCACGAATACTGACTGATACCCGGCACATGTTCGTTGATGTAGTGGCGTTGCTCATCGGTTTGTTTCATAGGCACAAAGCCCAGTATGTGCTGTTCTTCGGGTAGTTGATTGCGCAGACCCGCCAGGGTTGTGCCCGTGCCTACACACATGGCAATATGCGTATAACTCCTGTTCACAAACCTGTCTATCAGCCCTGCGCCCTTACGGCCCCGTTCATTCGCGCCGCCCTCGGGCACTATCAGTATCTCGTCGAAATGAGCCACCAGTTGTTCGGCCCACAGTGGTTGATGCCGGTTGCGGTAATCCTCCTGCGACACAAACAACAGCTCCATGCCATAGTCCTTACAGTCTTGCAGGGTAGGGGTGAGCACATCATGATGCCCGCGCACTATACCCACCGAACGCAGCCCGAACTGCCGTGCGGCAAATGCTGTGGCTACAAGATGATTGGAATAGCCACCGCCAAAAGTGACAATGGTCTTAAAACCATGGTCGGCAGCATAAGACAGGTTCAGTCGCAGCTTGTACCATTTATTGCCCGATACTACCGGGTGCAGCAGGTCCAGCCGTAGCATATCCAATGCCGCTACCTTGCTCTGATACCATACTTTGTTCAGTGGTTGGATGACTGCCAGCCGTTCATCAATTGTACCCATATTCGCGCAGGTAGTTTTCATTGTCGCGCCACTTCGGCCGCACTTTCACAAACAGTTCCAGATGCACCTTGCGTTGCAGGAATTCTTCAATGGCTTTGCGCGCGTTGATGCCCAGTTGTTTGATCATGCTGCCGCCCTTGCCCAGTAATATCATTTTCTGCGTCTCGCGGCTCACAATGATGTCGGCCTTGATGACGGTGAGTGTGGTCTTCTCTTCAAATGCCTGTATCAGCACAGCAGAGTGGTAAGGGATCTCTTCGTCATACAGGGCATAGATCTGCTCACGCACCATCTCTGCCACAAAGAAGCGCTCGTTCCTGTCCGATATGCTGTCGTCGGGATAAAAAGGCATTCCCTCAGGAAGCAATTGCAGTACCAGTGGCAATATCTTGTCGGTATTGGTCTGCTTCTTTGCCGATACCGGCAGTACGGTCCATCCCTTATACTTCTCTTCATACTGCTTCACGATAGCCGGAATGGTGCTTTTGTCCTTCACCGTATCGGTTTTGTTCAGCAGTATTATGGCCGGTACTTTCAGTTTCAGCGGTGCGGCAATAGTGTCAAATTCATCTATCGGCCTCGATATGTCGTGCATCAGAATAGCCACATCGGCATCTTCCAGCGCGCTCTTTACCTGCATCATCATTTTCTGGTGCAGCTTATACTTGGGTTCTATGATGCCCGGCGTATCAGAGAAAACGATCTGGTAGCCCGGCTCCGAAAGGATACCCAGTATGCGGTGGCGTGTGGTCTGCACCTTGGGCGATATGGCCACAAGGCGCTCTCCCAGCATCAGGTTCAGCAGGGTAGACTTGCCCGCATTGGGGGCACCGAAAATATTGACAAAGCCCGATTTATAGCTTTCCGACATGATGCAAAATTAGTGCAATAGTTTGGTATGGCTCGCCCCGTTGTGCAGGGTGCGCCCATATTGTGTGTTTGTGGTCTGCCCTGCGACTATTCTTTATCAAAATTGATGCGCTCACGCTCTATCACCAGCGGACGCTTGCGCACCTGCGTGTGTATGGCCCCTATATACTCGCCTATGATGCCTATGAAGAACAGTTGCACCGATGCGAAGAAGAACACCCCTATCACCAGCGGCGCCTGTCCCACCTGGAACCAGTCCCAGTACACAAGCTTGTAAATAAAGTAGGCAATGGCCACCATCAGACTCAGAATGGCTGAGAAGAACCCGAAGAATGCGGCCAGACGCAGCGGTAGCTTTGAGTGATTGGTGAAGCCAAGCATGGCCATGTCATACAGCGTAAAGAAGTTGTTCTTGGTTTTGCCGGCTGCCCGTTGCGGCTGTGTATATTCTATCTCGCAGCGTTCAAAGCCCAGCTCAGTGATCATGCCCCTGAAGTAGGGATACGGATCATCGAGCGTGCGCAATACCGACATGAATTTCTGATCGTACAACCCGAATCCGGTGAAGTTCTTCACAGGGCTTTCGCCGCTGTCCGACATCTTGGCAAGCAGGTTGTAAAATACCTTCCGCACGGCAAACATCAGCGGGTTCTCGCGGCTGCGTTTTTTCACACCTATCACTATCTTGTAGCCCTCCTCCCATTTCTGCAGAAACTGTGTGATCATCTCCGGCGGATCCTGAAAGTCTGACACGATCGAGATGACCGCATCGCCCTTCACCGTCAGCATGCCGTAGAATGGAGACCTGATATGCCCAAAGTTGCGCGCGTTCAGTATCACCTTCACATTGGGGTCGGCAGCGGCCAGCTCACGCAGTATCTTCACTGTGTTGTCGGTAGAGTAGTTGTCTATGAAAACGTGCTCGTAGGTATATTGGGGCAGTCCCGCGAAAATGCCGGCCACCACCTTTGCCAGGTTGGCTACGTTTCCTTCTTCGTTGTAGCAAGGGGTCACTACAGATATGTGTTTCTTTGTCACAGTCGCAATTTATCTGGTATAGAACTCCATCGTGCGTTTCACCGCATCAGCGAGGTTCGTGTGAATGGTCAAATTTAATTCTTCCTTCGATCTTCTTACAGAGGGTACATAGCGTTGTGCGGGTTGGTTGCCGCGGGGTGTCAGTACCTGCACCTGTGTTTTGCCCGTAGCCGACTGTGCGGCTATCAGGCGTGCCAGTTCTTCTATCGTAACCTCTTCGTCCGATCCCACATTGTACGGCCGCATATTCTCGCCGCGCAGCAGTATGTGCCATAGCCATATCGTCAGGTCGGCGGCATACAGGTAAGACCGGTACGGTGTGCCGTCGCCGGCTATCACTATGTCTTTACCCTCCACCGCTGCTTTTATGAAGTTGCCCGCTGCAAAGCTGCCGTCCATAGGTATGTAGGGACCGATGAAGGCGAAACACCTCGCTATTTTAGACGGCACCCCATGGTTGTGGTAGTATACGTTGGCCAGCATTTCAGCAACGCGCTTGCCCTCGCCATAGGCGGCACCTGCGCCATAAATATCCGGTGCGCCCTTGTAGTCTTCGTGTATGTGGGTTACCTCCGGTGGCTGCACGCCATATACCGCACCCGATCCCGTGTGCAGTACCGATGTCGTGCCTCGTTCCTTCGCCAGCTCCAGCACCCGGCGCGTGCCGTCCACTATGCTGTCATATAGCCGTGTGGCCTGTTGCATCTGTCCGTAGCCGCTCATGTCGGTGGCCGCATGGATGATGAGGTCCACAGGACCATCCGGCACTACGAAAGAAGTGATATCGCCCTGCACATACCTGAAACTCGCGTTCCTGAACTGCGGATGCGCCGCTACAAATTTGTCCGGGTCACGGCTCAGCACCAGCATGGTGGCATTCAGCGCCATCGTCTCGTTGGCATAGGCAAAGCTCTCCAGCATCCATTTGCCGAAGAAGCCGGTGCCTCCCGTTACCAGAATGGTCTTGCCCCTCAGTTCTTCCCAAACCGGTCGGCAATGTGCCGCTATATGTTGCAGGTCTTTTTCCGCTATCAATGGTTATCAGTTTGGTGTTGTTTGCTTGCCCGGGGCAATAGGGCGAAAGTACTCATAAAATGCAACGGTTACCCCCTCGGGCGGCTGTCTTCAAAACAGCCGCCGGCGCAAGCAACCTATTGTTTTTTATTTATCTTTACCACAGGCAAACCCCGACGAATACATGAAGGTATCCGATTATATAGCTAAATATATAGAAAAAAGAGGCGTTAAGTGTGTTTTTGAGATCACCGGAGGCATGATCACGCATCTCCTCGACTCGTTTCTCCAGCACACCGACGTCCGCATTATAACGGTACATCATGAGCAGGCTGCCGCCTTCGCGGCTGATGCCTGCGGTCGTGTTACGGGTATTCCCGGTGTGGCCATGGCCACCAGCGGTCCCGGTGCCACCAACCTGCTAACAGGTATAGGCAGTTGTTATTTCGACTCGTCGCCTGCGGTATTCATTACCGGTCAGGTGAACCGCCACGAGCAGAAAGGTGACCGCAACATCCGCCAGTTGGGCTTTCAGGAGACCGATATAGTCTCTATGGCGCAACACATCACCAAAAAGAGCTACCTCGTGCAGCAGCCCGAGGACATACCCGCCATACTCAAAGAAGCATTCGAGATAGCAGTAGAAGGTCGTCCCGGTCCGGTACTCATAGACATCCCTATGGATGTGCAGCGTGCCGATATTGACGTGGCCGAACCGGAGTATACCGCACCCGCTACTCCTGCAGTGCCGCCCGCATTAGCGGCATCGGTGCAGCAGTTGTCTGCCGCTATCAAGGGGGCTAAAAAGCCCTTGCTGCTGGTGGGGCGTGGCGTTCGTGCCGCGTTCGCTATTCCGCAGCTCAATGAATTTATTGAAAAGACCGGCCTGCCTGTGGTTACATCACTGCTTGCCGTCGATGCTATACCTTTTGCACATCCGCAGCGCGTGGGCTTCATTGGTGCCTACGGCAACCGCTGGGCCAATATTACCCTGGGCGACTGCGATCTGCTGGTAGTAGTGGGCAGCCGCCTCGATATCCGCCAGACCGGTGCCGACGTGTCGTTCTTCGAGAACCGCACCATATACCATGTCGATTGTGAAGAGGCCGAGATCAACAACCGTGTTAAAGGCTGTGTTCCTATTGTGGCAGACGTGAAAGACTTCCTCAATGCGTTCAACACCCTGTGCGCGGGCGAGCAGTTCGCACGCCCGGCCGAATGGTTGCAGCAGATAGCCAACCTCAAAGCCGAATGGCCCGATATAAAGGAGGTGACCACCAAGGGCATCAATCCCAACTTCTTCATGCATACCCTGTCGCAGCACTCGGGTGCCACCACATCATACACCATAGACGTGGGCGCGCATCAGATGTGGGCGGCGCAGTCGCTGGAGCTGGGTGAAGATCAGTTGTTCATCACATCTGCCGGCATGGGCGCCATGGGCTATGCCCTGCCTGCCGCAGTGGGTACATCGTTTGCCATGGGCGACAAGCCCGTTACCGCCATTATAGGCGATGGCAGCATGCAGCTCAACATACAGGAACTGCAGACCATTGTGCGCAACAACCTGCCCATCAAGATCGTAGTAATGAACAACCAGAGCCTGGGCATGATCCGCCAGTTTCAGGATTCCTACTTCGGCTCGCGCTACCAAAGCACCTGGTGGGGCTATACCGCGCCCGACTTTGCCAAAGTGGCCCTTGCCTATGGCATAGACGCGCGCACCATAGAGCGAGAGGATGAGATTGCCGATGCCGCCAAATGGATGTGGACCGACGAGAACGCAAACCGTCCGCAACTGTTGCAGGTAATGATAGATCCGCATACCAATACGTACCCCAAAATAGCCTTCGGCAAACCACTCACCGAGATGGAACCATTCTCGAAGCCGATAGCCATGGAGGGAACGTAGGTTGTTCTTGTCTCAAGTTGATCGTCGAAAAGAAGTTAGGGATATCTTTAATGCCGTTGGGTATTAACGATTTCCCTTTATTTTTTTGGTCTTTTGCTTCTCAGGGAGTCTTGCTATTGATTATCAATGATCTACGACAAAACGGGTAAATATTTGGCGGGAAAACTGCGCACTTGCTTCCCAAAAACTGCGCACTTGCTTCTCATTTACTTCCCACTTACTTCCCAAAACCTGCGCACCTGCTTCCCAAAAACTTCTCACCTGCCTAGTCGGCAGGCAGGCTGTATCTTCCTAATATAGGTTTACACCTTCGTTAGATAATCCTGTTTTTTGTTTACTGCCATTTTGTTAGTCCTGTAATTTGTTTACAGTTGGCTTCTTTTGATGCTGATTTCTATTTACACTACAAAAG
>JAEUVY010000029.1 GCA_016786565.1 Flavipsychrobacter sp. | reverse complement strand
ACAATTGCAGGTATGCTGCAACTGGCCGACCGCTGGCCTGCCAATTGCCTGCCTATGATGGGATTGCACCCTTGTTATGTAAAAGAAGACTTCAAGAACGAACTACAAATAGTATCAGAGCGGCTGACACAGCGCAAATATCATGCTGTGGGCGAAATAGGTCTGGATTACTACTGGGATATGACCTTTAAGGCACAACAGATAGAAGCATTTGAATACCAGATAGACCTTGCGTTACAACATCAGTTGCCGATAGTGATACACAGCCGTGAATCGACAAGAGATTGTATAGACATTGTGCGCAAAAAGCAGAATGGACACTTAAAAGGCGTTTTTCACTGCTACAGCGGCACGCTTGAAGAAGCTAAAGAGATACTGGACCTCGGGTTCTATCTGGGCATAGGAGGCGTGGTCACTTATTCAAAAGGATCGCTGCCGGATATAGTGAAAGAAGTACCGCTGTCGGGCATAGTACTGGAGACCGATGCGCCCTACCTGGCACCCGTACCCTACCGTGGCAAAAGAAACGAAAGCAGTTACATACCGGTTATTGCCACACGCATTGCCGACCTGAAAGGACTGTCGGTTGAGGAGGTTGCTGAAAAAACAACGGCCAACGCGCTGGACCTGTTCGGTAATTAATTGGCCTCATTGAATTGCGTGACTCTAAGGTTGCTGATACGTGTTTTTGTAGCGCTACCGGCGTTCCAGAATAGTATCTCCACCACGTCAAAATCGGCATCCGCCATCGGGATGTCTACATGCATTTGTTTGGTCTCGCCTGAATTTATGCCCCTGTGGAGGCGGATCATATTTTCGCGTACTGTGTGCCAGTCGTGCGAATCGACAAGCTTAATTATCAATTGGGGCATCTTCCACCCGGTCCATTCCTTGTCAATGCAGGTCACATTTATGGTCGCCCGCAACCATTGACGTGTAGGCCTGAACGGAAACCTGATGTCAGGCCCATTCGCATCGGGCCGGTCGAGTATGAATGTGCTGGTGCTATCGGATAATGATTGTTCCTTATTAGCCGAATTGGTCAGATCAACCATATTCACCACTTCTACATCCTTCATCCTGCCGGCATACAAACCGGTTCCATCCAACAGATAACAGGTCTCGGGTGGCACCTGCCACCTGCCTAATATTGCCCGGAAGTAGCGCCGGTTCATGAAATCGACATCAGAAAGCCCGCCACCGTGATACTGTACGGTGATCCAGACATTGAAGTACAGAAAGACAACCACAAAAATTGACAGCAACGTGCCGGCAAACTTTCTTGAGCTGCAATGATCTACCAACGCGGCCACCGGCAACATCAGTACAGGATAACTCTGCACCATGGCACGGCCTCCATATTGCCACACATCCCACGAGCAAACGATGTAGAAATTGATAAGGGAGAATAGAATGAATGGTACCCTGTTCTTTCCTTTCGCGGCATAAACAACCATTCCGGCAATTGCCAGATACATCATGGGTGTATAAACGAGCCAACCACTTGAGTAACTGAACGTATAATCGAAAAAGTGGGGTGAAAGAAAGCTGAATCCCTGCCCCTTGTAGCTGTAGTACAGCCAATGGCCGGTTGCATATTTCCAGTACACAAGCTGAATGGATAACACCGCTATAGCACAAACAACTGCCGCAAAGACCTTACGTGCATGTTGTTGTATCAGGGCTATTCGTTCCTTAAACTCAGCCCAATTAATACGCTCTATACCCCAGAACAAGGGTATGATAGCTGAAAGCGCGTCGGTGGGGCGTGTGAGTGTTGCCCACCCAACCAACACCCCTATCACAATTACGTACTTCCATTCAAAGTTGCGATAGAAAAGATGGGTATTGTAAATAAGCAGGACATAGAGCGTGAATAACCAACCATGAGACATACCGACGTCAATAACTACGGTGTTGATGTAGGTGGTACCGGCAACAAGAATGACCATTGTAGCGGCAACGACACTATCGGGATAATAGAGCAATAGTAGCTTTCTGAAATACCAGAGTCCGATAAGGGCCACCAGTATGGCACCTACCTGTATGGAGAGTTGATAAGGGGGAGAAAAACCATCGGCAGGATAACCGAGCTTGCCTGCCAGAAAATGACCTGTAAAGAAAAACGGGGCAAACATCACCGCAAGCCCCGACGAATATTTGAGCACATAATTTCCGTTTTCGGTAAGCATGGCCTGCTGAAAGTCGGTGCCTGAGGGCCGATACTTCTCCAGGATGTCTTTTGCAAAATGCTGTCCCTTAATGTCATGGTAAATGAACAATGAGGGCAGATACCAGTAATATCCCGATGCGTCGTAAGAAAGTGTTGCCTCAGTATCGTGCTTGGTCCACCGCGGGTAGAAACCAAATGACACATACAAAATGAGCATAGCAAGGCCCCACCACGCGATTCGTGACATAGCAGATAGGATTACAGGTTAAAGGAATAATTATCAGGAAGTTAAACTTTTAACTTCAAGTTTATTTAACAAAAAGGATGCCAATTTTTATGGATTATAGCCACGATTGAATCTTATCCCTGTCATTCAGTGCAACTTTATTAATTTTACGACCGTGATACCAAAACTCAGATATCTGGCCATTTGCCTGGCAACGTTAATAATAACCTCGTTTTCAGCATGTAAAGAAGACAAGGCAAACGACTTTTCTGATATTAAAGGAAATTATTTTTCTATACGTCAGTATACACTTGACCAGTGGAACATGTACTATGGTGAGCCATTTCTGATATTGAAGACGGTGCGGGTAGATAAAGGTAAGTTCGACAGTAGTTACACAACATCAGACACGCTGAACTGGGGCAATATTTTCAGAGAATTCTTCGCTACCGAAATAAGCGACCGCAGCTATCTGGGGAAATATAAGTTCACCCAATTTGACGATGACCAGGACGAAACCCACAACTTTTTCTACGAAGCACTGGAAGAAGACCTGTACACACGCAAGCTATTGATAGCGATAGACAGATACACCAAAAAAGTAACCGGCATCTATATAGAAGGTCGCCAGCACAGCATTTTTGACGACCGCCTCGTGAAACTGTATTACAAGCCCATGAAGCGGATACAGATACAAGTGACCGAAACACCTATGTTCGGCGAAAAGGTGCATACCGTGACCGAGTATGAATTCATGAGGTAACCTATAGGACGGCGTAACCGCGGCGTATGACAAGAGAGGAATTCAGTGAACTGGCGCAAACCATCCCACACAGTCCGGGTTGCTATAAGTATTACAGCATAGAGAACGAATTGCTTTATGTAGGCAAGGCAAAAGACCTACGCAAAAGGGTAAGTTCCTACTTCAACAAGACACTCGACAATAACAAAACAAGGCGGCTTGTTTCTCTTATCAATAGTCTTGACTTTACAGTAACCGAGACCGAGCATGATGCCTTCTTGCTGGAAAACTCGCTGATCAAACATTTTCAGCCACGGTTCAACATAGCGCTGAAGGACGACAAGACCTACCCTTATGTGGTGATCCGCAATGAGCCGTTCCCCCGTGTGTTCCTTACCCGCAGGCTTATCAGGGATGGATCGGAGTACATAGGACCTTTTACGGGTGTGCTGCAAGTAAAAGAACTGCTGGAAATGGTGAAGCAAAGTGTGCCACTGCGCACCTGCAACCTGAACCTTGCACCCGCCAACATAGCCCGCGGCAAATACAAGGTTTGTCTGGAATATCACCTGGGCAACTGCAAGGGACCCTGCGAGGGGTTTCAGTCGGCCGATGAATACTATGCCGACCTACAACAGGTGCGGCAGATACTGAAGGGGAACATCAGCGAAGTACTGAAACACCTGAAGCAACAGATGCAGGACCACGCCGCCCGCCTTGAATTTGAGGAAGCGCACATTATAAAGCAGAAGATAGATTCGCTGCAGAACTACAACAGCCGGTCTACGGTGGTGAACCCACGCCTGAACGACCTGGATGTGATATCCATACTGAACGACGAAAAGAACTTCTACGTAAACTACATGATGGTAATAAAGGGTAGCATCATTCATGTGAAGACCGTGGTAGTAGAAAAAATACTTGATGAGACAGAACGCGACGTACTATCGATTGTGCTGGACAGGATGCGCAACACCTTTCACAGCAAGGCCAAGGAAGTGATCAGCGCCATTGAAATAGACGTAGCTGACGAGGGCATGAAAGTGACGTTACCTAAAATGGGTGACAAAAAGAACCTGCTGGATATGAGCACCCGCAATGCATTCATATTCAAGGAAGACATCAGGCGCAGAAATTCGCTGATGCTGCAAGAGAAGACCAATGAAGAATACCTGGCAGTGCTGGAGGAGTTGCAGGATTCGCTGCAGCTGCGTGAGCTGCCGGTTCATATAGAATGTTTCGATAACTCCAACTTCCAGGGGGCTTACCCTGTGGCGGCCATGGTCTGCTTCCGCAACGGGCAGCCGTCCAACAAAGACTATCGTCATTTCCATATCAAGACGGTAGAGGGCATCAACGACTTCGCATCAATGAGCGAGGTGGTATATCGGCGGTACAAACGGCTTACCGAGGAAAAGAAACCTCTGCCACAACTGGTAATAATAGATGGTGGCAAGGGACAGCTGGGCGCAGCACTGGAAAGCATAGAAAAACTGGGGCTGATGGGTAGAATGACCCTGGTGGGACTGGCAAAACGCGAAGAATCTATCTTCTTCCCCGGCGACACCGACCCGATTCAGCTGCCTTTTGACAGCCCCGCGCATCTTTTGGTGAGGCGCATAAGGGACGAAGTGCACCGATTTGGTATCACCTTCCACCGGCAGACCCGCAGCAAGGGAACATTCAAAAACGAGCTGGAGGCCATTCCGGGCATTGGAGCACAAACAGCCACAGAACTATTGAAGGAGTTCAGGTCAGTGAAGAACATAAGGTCTATCACCGAAAGGGAACTGACCCGGGTTATAGGCGCATCGAAAGCACGCCTGGTGCGCGACTATTTTGACAAACAGGACGCCACTCCTACTGAGGACGACCGTACCAACCAATAGCGGAAAGATCGCAGGTATAAAGTCCATTGTATATCTTTAATGCATGTTGCTGGAAATATGTGCCTATAATATTCGGTCGTGCCGTGCTGCCGAAGCTGCTGGCGCACGCAGAATAGAATTGTGTGCCGACCCGGGTGCCGGAGGCGTGACCCCGTCATGGGGACTGATTCAGTTTGCACTGGAGCAGATATCTATTCCGGTTTTCCCGATGATACGCCCCAGAGGAGGAAATTTCATTTACGACGCCGATGAATTGGCGATAATGAAAAAGGACATCCTGAAATGCAGGGAAATGGGTTGCAAAGGCATTGCAACCGGTGTGCAACTTGCCGACAACAAGATAGATACAGATACATTGGCACGATTGGTGGAATGGGCCGGACCTATGGAAGTGACCTGTCACAAAGTCTTTGACCGCGCCCCCGATGCACAGGAGGCCCTGCAAGCCGTTATGAAGGCAGGTTGCAAACGGATACTCACATCGGGGCTTGCCCCAACCGCCCTTGAAGGCGCAGCCGTAATAAAAATGCTCACCGCTGCGGCAGGACCGGATCTGAGAATTATGGCCGGCGGTGGTGTCCGATCGGCAAATATTGTGGCATTGGTTGCAGGTGCGGGTGCGCATGAATATCACACCTCGGCCATTGTTGCCAACGACGGTCACTACATGTCTGACGAAAATGTGATCAGAACTATAGTTACTTATTTGAACGCCTGACCCATTCAAATAGGCTGCGATTGCAGAAACTATTTGTACTTTTAGTCCCCACAATATAATTATCAAGATTTTTTTATATGAAAAAGCTGCTGTTGTCGTTATTGTTGCTGCCTGTTATGGGTATGGCACAGGAAAAGTTGACTGATGCTAACTACCGTGTTTACTCGGTGCGCCTGGGTAAGGAAGTTTCTCTGAAAGACATAGTGTCGGACATGGACAACTACGATGTCCTGATGTTTGGCGAAGAACATAACGACAGCGTGACCCACTTTCTCGAGGCTTCTGTATTCGAGCTGCTGCACCTGAAATTCGGATCGGACCTGGCGCTATCTATGGAAATGTTCGACAGGGATGTTCAGACTGTGATGGACGAATACCTTCAGGGATTCATAAGGGAAAAGAACTTTAAGAAAGATGCGAGGGTTTGGAACAACTACCGCGACTACCGACCAATGGTAGAATTTGCACGTCAGAAACAGCTGGACGTTATTTGTGCCAATGCCCCATCGCGCTATACCAACCTGGCCGGACGTAAGGGTCAGCGTGCATTGGCTTTGCTGCCGGACGAATCTAAAGAGTATTTTGCACCACTCCCCTACGACACCGCCAGTGGTCCGTATTTTGTTAAACTGATGGGCCTTAGCCACACACCGGCGCCCGCACCCGGCGACACCGCCAAAAAAGCCGCTGCGCCACCAGCCATGAGTATGGGCAACTTCAACATGGTAACTGCTCAGTCATTGTGGGATGCAACCATGGCAAATTCAATAGTGAAATACCAGAAGAAAAATAAGGACAAGAAGATCATGCACGTAAATGGTAAATTCCACAGTGATGAAGGATTTGCCGTTGTAACGCAACTTTATAACTACAACTCAAAGATCAAGCCGCTGATCATCTCTACTGCAAGTGATGAGGCTTTCCCTAAAGTGAACTGGGCCGACTACAAGCAGTATGGTGACTACATTATCATTACCGACCCTAAAGTACCGAGGACATACACGGATCAGTAATTGCAGAGCGGTTTCATTGCCGCCAATCGCATTATCATAAGTGTTAAAGTATTGCAACAGCACTACAAAAAACGGGTGCCCTTATTTATTTTTGCAGTCAAATAACCTCAATTGAAGATCTATACACAAGACCTGGTAAAACAATACGGCAAACGCACGGTTGTAAATAATGTTTCGTTTGAGGTGAGCCAGGGCGAAATTGTGGGGCTACTTGGCCCGAACGGTGCAGGGAAAACCACTTCGTTTTACATGGTGGTAGGTTTGGTGAAGCCAGACACCGGAAGCGTTTTTCTTGACAATGAAGAAATAACCAAGCTGCCCATGTACAAGCGTGCCCAGATGGGCATCGGTTACCTGCCGCAGGAAACATCTATCTTCAGAAAACTTTCGGTAGCCGACAACATAGCCGCGGTGCTGGAAATGACTAAGCTGACCAAGGGCGAACAACAGAAGAAACTCGAAGAACTGCTGGACGAGTTCCGCCTGCAGCATGTGCGCAAAAGCCCGGGAGATGTACTGAGCGGTGGTGAAAAAAGAAGGACCGAGATAGCGAGGGCACTGGCTGTAAGTCCGAAGTTCATATTGCTGGACGAACCGTTTGCGGGTATTGACCCGATAGCCGTTGAGGACATACAGCACATTGTAGCCACACTGAAGTACAAGAACATCGGCATCCTTATCACCGACCACAACGTACAGGAAACCTTATCTATTACCGACAGGGCCTATCTACTGTTTGAAGGAAAGATACTAAAAGCCGGATCGGCCGAAGATCTTGCCGCGGACCCGATAGTGAGGAAAGTGTACCTGGGACAGAATTTTGAATTACGCAGAAAAGACTACCTCACTGCCAATACGCCCAGATAATGGCTACGAGGTGGTGATCTCCTGATACTATTTTATGAGCATTATAATAAGTCCGGCATTCAGAGGTTACATCAAATTGCGCCAGAGCGCGATCGATAACTTCATGCACAACCCGATAGATACGCAGCAGCAGGTTTTTAATGACCTGATAGGCTCGGCGCAGTTTACGGAATATGGCAAGAAATACCGGTTCGAAGAAATAAACAACATTGCGGAGTTTCAGAAGAACGTACCTATCAACGACTACGAAACGCTGAAACCCTACATTCAACGCATACTGGAAGGCACACAAAATGTGCTGTGGCCGTCGCCTATAAAGTGGTTTGCTAAATCGAGCGGAACGACCAGCGACAAAAGCAAGTTCATTCCGGTGAGTAAAGAATCGCTGGACAATACACACTTCCGTGCCGGTAAGGATGTACTGGCCCTGTACCTGCGCGAGAATCCGCAATCGAACCTCACCAACGGAAAATGTCTGATACTGGGTGGTAGCCATCAGGTGAACCAACTCAATGCCGCCTCCTTCTTTGGTGACCTGTCTGCCGTGACGCTGCAGAACATGCCGTTCGCGGGTCAACTGTTCCGCCTGCCTGAACTATCTATTGCCCTCATGACTGAGTGGGAAGAGAAGATAGACAGAATGGCCCACAGCACCATCAACGAGAACGTTACGTATATAGCGGGCGTCCCGACATGGACGATAGTGCTCATTAAACGCATATTTGAGATAACGGGCAAGAACAGCTTGCTGGACATCTGGCCCAATCTTGAATTGTACATACATGGCGGCGTGAACTTCACCCCCTACCGCAGGCAGTTCGAACAACTCATCCCTTCACCCAACATGCACTACAGGGAAACCTACAATGCATCTGAAGGCTTTTTTGCAGCGCAGGACCGCGAAGATGAGGAAGGCATGTTGCTGTTCCTGAATCATGGCATCTTCTACGAGTTCATGCCAATGGAGGAATACGGCAAGGAAAACCCAAGAACGCTTACGCTGAAGGAAGTGGAACTGTATAAGAACTACGCTATAGTAGTTACTACCAACGGTGGCCTGTGGCGTTACCTGGTGGGCGACACTATTCAGTTCACTTCGCTGTCTCCGTTCAGAATAAAGGTTACCGGTCGCTTGAAACACTTCATTAATGCGTTTGGTGAAGAGCTGATAGTAGACAATGCAGATAATGCGATAGCGATAGCATGTGCCGAGACAGGCGCCGTTGTTGCGGACTACTCTGCCGCACCGGTGTACATGACAGGCGAAGACAATGGCGCGCATGAGTGGATCATTGAATTTGACTACCTGCCGGTTCCATTGGAACAGTTCACCAACCTGCTCGATAAGTCGCTGCAGGCGATCAACTCCGACTACGAAGCCAAACGATATAAGGACATGGCGCTAAGGATGCCTATAGTACATCGTATGCCTAAGGATGGCTTTCAACATTGGCTAAAAGACAAAGGAAAACTGGGCGGACAACACAAAGTGCCGCGCCTGAGTAACGAACGAACGTACATTGAAGAGATGCTGCCATACGTTTACCCCGAAATGAAGAAATAGATCGTATGACATAATTAGAATGGGCCGGATATCCGGCCCATTCTAATTATGTCATATTTGGTCTGTTATTCAAACGTACCCTTCACCTGCGCTTCCACTACCGAAAGTGCCACCATGTTCACTATCTGGCGAACAGTGCTACCCAGTTGCAACACATATACCGGCTTGCGCAGACCCAGCAAGATCGGTCCTACAGCCTCGGCACCGCCAACCTCCTGCAGCAAATGGTACGCTATGTTACCGGCGGCAAGATTAGGGAAGATCAACACATTGGGCGCCTCGTTCACAAGGTCAGAGAACGGATAGTTTTCTTTCAGCAGATCTTTGTTGAAGGCCACACCTGCCTGCACCTCGCCGTCAATAACCAGATCAGGATTCATGCTCTTGATGCGGGCTACAGCGTTGCGCACTGTTGTCGCCTCGTGAGAAGGGCTGCTGCCGAAATTGGAATACGACAGCATCGCTATGCGCGGCTTGATGTTGAAACTGCTTACCATGTCAGCGGTAAGCATTGTTATATCAACCAGCTCTTCTTCTGTAGGATTGAAATTGAGTGTGGTATCTGCGAAGAACAATGGTCCGCGCTTAGTGAGCATGATGTACATGCCCGCAACACGCCTCACTCCTTCTTCCATACCTATTATCTCCAGTGCGGGCTTTATCGTATCAGGGTACTTGCGGGTGAGACCGGACAGCATTGCGTCGGCCTCGCCGTTATGCACCATCATACAACCAAAGTAGTTGCGCTCACGCATCAGTTTGCGCGCTTCATAGAAATTCACTCCACGGCGCTGGCGCATCTCGAAGAACATATCGCCATATTTGTTGCGCACCGCTTCACTGCTTTCGTTTTTAGGGTCTATGATCTGTATACCATCCAGGTGCAGATCATATTCTTCAATCATCGAGCGGATCTTAGTCTCATTGCCCAACAGAATAGGTATCGCTATTCCCTCGTCTGCAGCTATCTGGGCTGCCCTCAGGATCTTGATATTCTCGGCTTCTGCAAACACCACCCTCTTCGGATTCTGCTTGGCTTTATTGTTGATGTACTTCAGCAGGTTATCGTAAGAGCCGGAGCGACGATACAGTTCATTCTCATACGCTGTCCAGTCGGTTATCGGCTTCCTTGCCACCCCGCTTTCCATGGCCGCCCTGGCCACAGCGGTAGACACTGTCACCAACAGACGTGGGTCCATTGGCTTAGGTATGATGTAGGTAGGCCCGAAGCGGAGAAGATCATTATTATACGCTACGTTCACAATATCGGGCACAGGCTGTTTGGCCAGTGCCGCCAATGCATGCACCGCCGCCAGCTTCATGGCCTCGTTTATGCCGCTTGCCCTCACATCCAGCGCGCCACGGAAGATGTAGGGAAAACCAAGCACATTGTTCACCTGATTAGGATAGTCGCTGCGACCGGTAGCCATTATCACATCTGGGCGGGCGGCAAGCGCATCATCATAAGTGATCTCGGGGTTGGGGTTGGCAAGCGCAAACACAATCGGGTTGCTACCCATGCCCTTCACCATATCCTGAGAAACTATATTGCCCTTTGACAGACCAATGAACACGTCTGCACCCTTCATGGCGGTAGCGAGGTCCACGGGTTCAGCGTCTTGCGCGAATATGCGTTTGTTCTCGTCCAGGTCTGTACGCGACTTTACTATGAGTCCCTTGGTGTCGAACATATACATGTTCTCTACCCTTGCACCGAGGCTCATATATATTTTGCAGCACGAAATAGCCGAAGCACCCGCGCCGCTTACCACGATCTTCACTTCCGATATCTTCTTACCCACCAGCTCCAGCGCGTTCAGCAGGGCCGCACCCGATATGATAGCGGTGCCATGCTGGTCGTCGTGCATAATGGGGATGCTGAGTTCCTCTTTCAGTCTGCGTTCTATCTCAAAGCACTCAGGTGCTTTTATATCCTCCAGATTGATACCACCGAATGTGGGCTCCAGTGCCTTTACCACACTCACAAACTCATCGACAGTGCGGGAGTTCAATTCTATGTCGAACACATCGATGTCGGCATATATTTTGAATAGCAGTCCCTTACCTTCCATTACCGGCTTTGATGCCTCCGGACCAATATCGCCCAGCCCCAGTACCGCTGTACCGTTGCTGATAACAGCTACCAGATTCCCCTTTGCTGTGTATTTATAAACGTCGTCCGGATTGGCATGAATATCCATGCAAGGCTCAGCCACACCGGGCGAATAAGCCAACGCAAGGTCGCGCTGTGTTTTGGTTTCTTTAGTGGGTACTACTTCTATCTTTCCGGGCCTTCCTTTGGCGTGATATTCCAATGCATCTTCCTTCCTGATCAGTTGAGCCATTATATAATCTCATTTTTTGAGTCAACTAAGGTACAAATATGCCCATAAATGTGAAAGAACAGGGCACTAATAAAATACACGTCACACCTTTCCCTTATATTTACACCGTCATTCCGTATAGAAGTATGAAGTCAAAAAAAGTCTGGTTGATCGTTGGGGGATTGGTGCTGATAATCGCTGCCGTTGTTGCCTATATGAAAACCCGCAACGACGATGGAGTAAAGGTATCTGTAGAAAAAGTGGCCCGCCACACAATCACCGAGACCGTGACCGCCAGCGGCAAAATATACCCCGAAACTGAAGTGAAGATAGCACCCGAGGTGAGTGGTGAGATCATAATGCTGAATATAGAGGAAGGTGATAGTGTAAAAAAAGGTGATGTGCTGGTGCGCATCAATGCAGCCATATACAGTTCTCTGGTAAATCAGGCGACCGCCTCGGTAGAACAGTCGAAAGCCAGTGTGCAGAACACCAGGGAGATGATGGCACAGGCAGAATCGCAATACCAATTGGCACTGGCCACCTACAACCGCAACAAAAAACTATATGAACAAAAAGTGATCTCGCAACTGGAATTTGAACAGGGCGAGGCCACCTATAAGTCGGCAAAAGCAACCTACGAAGGTTCAAAGGCTACAGCCATGGGCGGAAAATTCACCGTTCAGGGCGCTATGGCCGGCTTGTCTCAGGCACGCGAGAACCTGCAACGCACTACAATAGTAGCGCCCACATCGGGCATCATTTCGCAGCTGAATGTAAAAAAAGGTGAACGTGTTGTGGGAACTGCTCAGATGGCCGGTACTGAAATGCTGACCATTGCCGATATGAGCCGCATTGAAGTGCGCGTGGATGTAAGCGAAACCGACATATCTAAAGTTAAGATCGGCGACACCACCATCATAGATGCTGATGCCTACCGCAACAGGAAATTCAAAGGCATAGTATCGAAAGTGGCCGTAAGCAGCGCAAAGTCGGCACTTGGAGCGGCCGCCGGTAGCAGCACCGATCAGGTGACCAACTATACGGTACACATCCTCATCCTCCCGTCAAGCTACGAAGACCTTACTGCTAAGATGACCCACGGCAAGTTCCCGTTCAAACCGGGCATGTCGGCATCTGTAGAGATACAAACCAATCGTCAGGAGAACATCCTTTCGGTGCCTGTGAACGCCGTAACCACCCGCGACTGGCCCGATAGCGTGAAGAAAAAAGACGAGACCGGTGCTATAACCAACGAGATACGCGAAGTGGTGTTTGTATATGACGCCGCCCGCAAGATCGTGGAACTGCGCGATGTAAAGACCGGCCTGCAGGACAATAAATACCTTGAGATCCTCTCTGGCCTAAAGGAGAATGAAGAGGTGGTTGCAGCACCATATGGCGCCATTGCCCGCACCCTGAAAGACAAAAACAGGGTGAACGTGGTGGACAAGGAAAAGCTGTTTGAGGTAAAAGGCAAGGAAAAAGAGTAAGTTCAGTTTGTCCGATAGGCAACCAAGGACCTTTATACCTGAAAAACCGGTACAGTACGGTCTAGTATTGTTTGAAAGCCGTTCCGATTAAGTTGCATTGACAATAAATTATCAATAGCAACACATTAACACCATTCCACATACACGGTCGGTATATTTGAGGATATCTGTAAAATCTTCTATTACCGATGAATACAAGTACCTCAACTGCCTTATCGGAAAATACTTCTGCCAACCAAAAGTTGCATATGTTTTCCCGCTTACTGTTTTGCATTACTCTGTTTGTCACAGTATTCCTGCAAAAAACCGAATGTCAAGCCGGATATTTCACCGTTACTCCGGCGAACCATACTTATTCCGCAGGAAGGCCGTTCCAATGCGAGTACAGATTTGACAGTTTTGTTTTTGCCACATCCTGGGAGCCGGGGTTTAATGTGTCATCAAACTGCGGTGACGCCGGAATAGAAATCTCAAAGGACAAAATAACATGGCATACCTCCCTGAATTTCGACACAACCTCCCCTACGCCATTTTACATGGTAAAAAAGATCTACTATCGATTTTGGGCCCCTTCAGTTACAAGCTCCTCGTCGTTTATTAAGAACATATATGTCAGTGCGTCAAACCCTGTTACCCACGAGGGATATGGCAATGGCTATGAAATAAGGGGACCGGGAGTGTACACGATCACAGCAAGTAATTCTGGTCCCTTTTGCGTGGGGAATCCGATAAATTTGTCTGCAAGCGACCCGGGAAATGCCACGTTTAACTGGACAGGACCATCGGGTTTTACCTCAACGGTAAACACACCGGTGCTTAGTGGTGCGACTTTAAGCAACGCAGGAACATATTCGGTTGTAGTTACAGCATCAACATGTACAGTGACATCTACAACGGCTGTAACCATTTCAAATACGGTAGCACCAACTATCTCCTCGGTCAGCCCTTCGTCGGGTAACGTTGGCACATCTGTTACCATCACCGGCACTAATTTCAGTTCAGACCCAACCGTCAACCGCGTCTTCTTCGGAGCGACACAGGCAACAGTAACATCGGCATCGGCAACCAGTCTGACCATGAACGTGCCGTCGGGTGCCAGCTACTCGCCTTTATCCCTGAGTGTCGGTGGCTGTAATCTGTCCACTACGTCTCTGTACCACTTTACACCTACTTTCAACAATAGCACTTTTGCCCCCGGAACTGTCAATTTTGCATCCAGGCTTGACTTCTCTACAGGCTCCGGGTTTCCATCGCAGATCAGATCAACGGACATAGACGGAGACACTAAATCTGATCTTGTTTTCATTGATCAAAGTGCCAACAAACTTATTATATGGCGGAATACAGGCACAGCCGGAACGGTTGCATTCTCTTCCCCATTATTACTAACCGCAAACAACCCTTCCGGGTTGGCCATTGCAGATATTAATGGAGACGGAAAGCCCGATGTTCTCACCAGCAATGAATCAGGTGGAGTATTTTCATTATTCACTAATACAAGCACGCCCGGCAATACTTCATTTGCAACACGAATTGACTACGGTAGTGGCACAGAAGACCACAAACTGGCTGTTGGTGATCTGGACATGGATGGAAGGCCTGATGTAGCCGTGACTAATTTCACCCAGAATTCAGTATCGATCTTTAAAAATACCAGCACAGTCTCCACCATTAGTTTTGCCTCTGGTGTCAATTTCGCTACCGGAACCAATCCGAGTGACATTGCGATCGGAACGATTTCGTATGATGGGATGCCCGACATAGCAGTGGCATGTTACTCAGACAGTGTTTCCGTCCTGCGAAACACCTTTAGCGGCGGAACGATATCTTTTGCTTCGAAAGTTGACTTCGAGGCTGCCGCCAGCGGCGACCCGATAGCAATCACTTTGGGAAACTTCAACAATAATAATGCTCAGGATCTTGTTATAGCAAACAATTATGCCGAAAACCTCACTCTTTATTCTAATTCCAGCGGTTCTTCAGATATTAGCCTTTCCGTACACCTTGGTTTTCAGGCAGGAATATGTGCTGACGTTGAACTTGCCGATCTGTCCGGAGACGGAAAGACTGAAATAGTATCAAATAGATATGGAGAAGGAAAACTAAGTGTGCGATTGAATACAGGAACTACCTCGACTACACCTTTTTCCGGCCAGAAGATGTTTGATGCAGACACATCGGTATGGGGAATTGCGATCGCTGACCTGAACAATGACGGCAAGCAAGACATTGCCACTTGCAATCCATACAGCAGCTCAATTTCGATTTTTATAAACGCGCCGTTAAATCAGATATCGGGACCGTCAAGCGTTTGCGTATCGTCATCAATATCACTTAGTAATGCAACCTCCGGTGGAACATGGAGCTCGTCGAATTCCGGTATTGCAACCGTAGGTTCTTCATCCGGCGTCGTCTTTGGCGTTGCTGCAGGCACTGCCGTCATCAGCTACACAACCGCAGGCGGATCGGCAACAAAAATCGTAACCGTAACTACCACGTCCGAAAGCGTATCGATCTCGGGACCAACAACAACTTGCTCCGGCAGTTCCGCATCACTTTCGGCATCCATCAGCGGTGGCACGTGGAGCTCGTCAAACAGTGGCATAGCTACTGTAGGGACCGGCGGGCTGGTTACCGGTGTTTCTGCCGGAGTTGTCACGATCTCTTACAACGTACCGACCGGTTGCGGAACTTCATATGCAACACACGTATTCACAACTGAAACCCCTGCCGATGCCGGCTCAATTACCGGAGTATCGTCATTGTGCGCCGGTGCGACCGCGTCTTATTCGAACACGGTAACCGGCGGAACATGGAGTTCATCGGCACCTGCAACAGGTTCAATAAATACAGCAGGAGTATTGACCGGTTTAGCAGCCGGGGTCGTAACAATTTCATACGGCACGACGAATAGTTGCGGAATAAACTACAGCACGTTTACAACCACTGTGAATTCTACACCTGCTGCAAGTACTTTGACAGGAACTACATCACTATGTCAGGGAGGAAGCACGACAATATCTGCTACTATGACCGGTGGCTCCTGGAGCACAAGCAACAGTTCGATTGCCAATGTGGGCACAGCCGGCATCGTTTCCGGAGTATCCGCGGGCACAGCGCACATTAGCTACACAAGAACAAATGCATGTGGTTCTACTTCGAACATGATTGTTGTCACGGTTCAGCCATTACCCTCGTCGGTAACGATCTCCGGCGGACCAACTGTTTGTGTCGGAGCCACAACATCACTCACCGGCTCAATTGCCGGTGGAACATGGGCGTCAAATGATGTTGGAATAGCAAGTATCGGTAGTGCATCAGGAATGGTGACCGGCGTTGCAAGCGGCACAACAAGAATGACCTACGCACTAACCACAGGTTGCGGGACCGGGTCAGCCACTATTGTGATGAGTGTAAATGTCCTCAGTCCGGCAATT
Source organism: Flavipsychrobacter sp. (assembly GCA_016786565.1). Lineage (GTDB taxonomy): Bacteria > Bacteroidota > Bacteroidia > Chitinophagales > Chitinophagaceae > Nemorincola. The sequence continues at coordinate 41,816 of JAEUVY010000029.1, read as the reverse complement.
TCGGGTAGTACGGCAATATGCGTTGGCGGAACTGCGACGCTGTCTCATCCCGTGAGTGGCGGCACATGGTCAAGCAGCAATTCTTCAATCGCAAGTGTCGGAACGACAGGAATTGTTACGGGCATAGCCAACGGGACCACTAACATTACCTACAGCACCGGCACCGGCTGCTACCGCACCATTGTGGTGACAGTTGGCTTGCCGGCAATTTCAGGACCGTCACACGTGTGCGTCGGATCCGGTATCACATTATCGCACCCCGCAACAGGTGGAACATGGACCGTCAGCAACACATCGCTCGCAAATATCGGTACTACCTCGGGCTCACTTACCGGATTGGCAATTGGTACCGTACAAGTGACATACACAACTTCGACCGGCTGCTTCCAGACCAGGTCAGTAACAATTCAGAATATTCCAATTTCGATCTCGGGCCCGTCTCTGGTTTGCGTTGGGGCTAATGCAACACTGACTTCTACCACCGGCGGCTCCTGGACCAGCGGCAATACAAGTGTGGCCACTATTAATGCTTCAACTGGAACTTATTCGGGTGTATCAGCCGGCACCACAAACATAACCTATACTATAGGTGGCTGTTCAAATACAACAGCAGTAACTGTGAACCCTATTCCGGCTAACATTTCAGGATCGCTAGCCGTGTGTACGGGCAATACAACTACACTATCCAACTCTACATCGGGCGGCACATGGTCAAGTAGCAACACGTCAAAAGCGACTATCGGTTCAACTACGGGAGTTGTCACAGGAGTTGCCTCAGGAACATCCGTCATTTCTTACACATTAACGACGGGATGCAGAATCACAGCAACGGTAAGTGTTGGCGTATTGCCTGCAGTCATTACGGGACTATCGTCATTGTGCGTCGGCAACACCACCTCTCTTGCTTCCACCACAACTGGGGGTAGTTGGAGCAGCTCAAATACTTCAATAGCAAGTACCGGTACAAATGTTTCGTCAACTACGATAATCACAGGCATCGCAACGGGAACAAGTACAATTACATACACGACAACAGGATGTGTGAGAACATCGGTGATCACAGTTAACCCCGCACCGGACGCAATAACGGGTGCAACCACGATTTGTTCCGGAAGCACTTCAACCCTCAGTTCAGCTACCACAGGCGGCACCTGGTCCGGTAGCTCGGGCACGATTGCCTCAGTTTCTTCTTCCGGCGTTGTCACCGGAGTATCAACCGGAACAGCTACAATCACATACAAAACCGCTCCGGCATGTTACACAAGTACTAATGTAACCGTCACTGCGGCACCAGCCGCTATTGCAGGCTCAGGAAACGGTTGCATGGGCCAGAGCACTTATGTCAGCCACCCGATTGCAGGAGGCACATGGAGTAGTAGCAATATTGCTGTAGCTACAATAAATGGCACGTCGGGCATGGTTACCGGCATAACAACCGGGTCAACGACCATTACATACGCTATTTCGGCCGGATGTTTCAAAACACGCGGGTTCTACGTCTATGCGGTGCCGGGTGCAATAACGGGTGCTGACACGGTATGTATGGGAGCAATCACTACCCAGGGCAATCCGGTTGGCGGTGGGACGTGGACCAGCAGCGATCCTGACGTAGCTGCTGTCAACGTATCATCAGGTGTAGTGAGCGGTACTGATGCAGGAACCGCAACAATCACATACAGGGTGACTTCAACCGGATGCTATAGTACAAGGGTAGTCACAGTAAATAGCCTTCCGGAACCAATAACAGGATTCTCGTCATTGTGCAGTGGCAGTGCCGACACATTGCAGAGTGCTACTACCGGTGGCAAATGGACCAGCAGCTCGGGTTCTGTTGCCACAATAGGATCCTCTACCGGAATAGTTTCGGGTATCTCAGCGGGCAATACTAACATCACTTATTCTTTACCAACAGGCTGTAAACGCGTTAATAATATCACGGTTAACTCCACTCCGGCCACAGTATCGGGAACTACAATATTGTGTGTAGGCAATACGACAGTATTGACATCAGGCACGTCCGGACAAAGCTGGAGCAGTTCAAATAGTTCTATTGCAACGGTCGGTTCACTATCATCTACAACCGGTACGTTAACCGGGATTGGTGCAGGCACGGCAACGATCAGTTACACCAATGCTGCCGGATGCGCCCGAACTATTGTTGTCACTGTTAATGGAGCGCTACCGGCAACAGCAGGCCCCTCAACTGTGTGCCAGGGTCAGTCTGTAAGTCTCTCTAACTCAACCGGTGGTGGATCCTGGACAAGTAGTTCCTCAGCTAAAGCCTCAGTCGGGTCAGCATCCGGTGTGGTAACAGGAGTGAGTATCGGTACCGCGAACATAACGTACAGCATAGGCACGGGTTGCATGAGCATTGTCCAGGTAACCGTAAACCCGTCGGTAGCGGCCATTTCAGGCTCAACGAACGTTTGTGCCGGTTCAAGTACTACACTCAGCCATTCAGCAACCGGCGGAACGTGGTCTGTAGCAAACACAACTCTGGCGATGATCGACGGATCAACCGGAACGATCACCGGCTTGGCGCAGGGAACAACGCTTGTGTCCTATATCTTGAGTGCAGGATGTTTCAAAACAGCTTCTTTTACGGTTAAACCACAACCTGCAGACATCACCGGTACTACATCAATAGCTGTAGCGTCAACTGCAACACTGTCATGCACAACAGGTGGTGGCACCTGGACTTCTTCAGCACCGTCTATTGCGAGTGTCGGGAACACGACCGGTATAGCTACTGGAATTAGTATAGGTTCTGCTACTATTACGTACCGGGTTACCGCAACAGGATGCTCCGCGATACGCAGTTTAGAGGTCGTTGCTACCGGTGGGCGTCCGGCTGTTGCAGAACCACAGCTCAGTAGCTTCTCATTGTTTCCCAATCCAACCACAAGATCATTTTCTGTAATAACATCAACAAATGGTGTTTTCAGGTTGCTATCAATGGACGGAAAGCTGATAATGAGTCAACAAATGACTTCGGGTACAACGGTTGTGAATATGCCGGAAGACATCGCCCCTGGTGTATATATATCTGATTTCGCCGGAAATAACGGAGATAGAAATGTCATTAGGTTGATATTTGAACCATAATAGGTACAGCCTGACAGATATATCAAGTGTTGAAAGCGATACCATTTGAAACAATTCTGCCAATTGTCGTGAATACCGGCACCTGAATGTGACGGGTATCCCTCCAAGTCCCTAATTTTGCAGCTTGGAGTAAATAATTCAGATCGGAATTTCTGTTCAGATGATGCAACTGTACCCGGCGAATGCCGTAGATGCCCTTGAGTTCAATAAAGTACGCGAACTGCTGCTGCTTAAATGCCGCACAGATGCCGCACGTGAACGTGTGAACAATATCAGGTTTCACACCCACAAGGATCATGCCGGCCGCGAATTGCTGCAGGCATATGAGTACAAGAACATTCTGAACAGCGGCGACTACTTCCCCAACGACTTTACCCGCAACATGCACAAAGAGCTGAGGTTGCTGGCCATACCGGGTGGCGTGCTCAGCGGCGAACAGTTCCTCTCGGTGCAGCAATTGGCACTCACCATTCGCGACATATTGCTTTGGTTCAAGAAAAATAACGATCTCTTCCCTACCCTTTATTCGCTGTGCGACCACATAGCTTATGAGAAGAAAATTCCTGAACTCATCTCAGCCGTCATTGACGAAGGAGGACTGGTACGCGACAATGCTTCGCGCGAGTTGATGAGTATTCGCGCAGATCTTTCGCGCGTGCGCAACGAATCGAGAAGGGTGTTCGAGGGTGTTCTCAGACGCCTGAACAAACAGGGTTACCTTGCCGATATATCAGAGAGTTTCCTGAACGGAAGAAGGACCGCTGCAGTTCTGGCCGAGTACAAAAGAATAGTAAAAGGCATACTGCACGGCGAAAGTGACACACAGAAAACGGTGTTCATTGAGCCAGAGGAAACTACCGAGCTCAACAATGAGATCTTTTCACTGGAACGCGCCGAAAGTCGGGAGATCCACCGCATACTGGTGCAGTTGACACGTGACCTTGCCGCCTTTGCCCCACAACTGGATACCTATTATAACCTCTGTGGGGTATTCGACTTCATAAGGGCAAAGGCCCTTCTTGCCGACGACATGAATGCCACAATGCCGCGCATCACGCAGCACCCGGGCATCCATCTCGAGAAAGCCTACCATCCGCTGCTGTTCCTGCACAACAAACAGAACGGGAAAACAACAATTCCGCTCAATCTGGTGCTGGACCGGCAACAAAGGATACTCATCATCAGCGGACCCAATGCCGGCGGTAAGACCGTAGCAATGAAGACCATAGGTCTGTTGCAGCTAATGGTACAGGCCGGACTATTGATACCTGTGAGCGAACATTCAGAGATGGGCATCTTCAGAAACCTGATGGTGCAGATCGGCGACACCCAATCGATAGAGCACGAACTGAGTACCTACAGTGCACACCTGCAGCACATGAAACATTTCATGGAAAATGCGGATGGTAAAACGCTGTTCTTCATTGATGAGCTGGGAAGCGGATCGGACCCCAACCTTGGCGGCGCATTTGCCGAAGCAATTGTGGAGACCCTTGCCGCAAAACACGCCCTCGGCATCATTACCACCCACTACCTGAACCTGAAGGTGATGGCTGGAAAAGTGCGCGGTATCATGAACGGTGCCATGGCGTTTGACGAGGAAAAGCTGGAACCACTGTACCGCCTCACGACAGGCAAGCCGGGCAGCTCTTACACCTTTGCCATTGCCCAACGCAGCGGCCTGCCAAAAGAGGTGATTGAAAGAGCGCGCCAGCTTACACAGCGCGAGCACTTCAAACTGGACAAGATGCTGCACCAGGCCGAACAACAAACCGTTAAGCTGGGCGATAAGGAAAAGGAACTGGAAAAACTGATAAAGGAGAACGAACGCCTCAGAAAACACTACGAGGACGTTACCAATAAAGAAAAGCAGAAACACCTTGTCGAGACCCTGAAACTCCAGAACAAGGTTAAGAAGGAAGAGCTGGACTACCTGCGCGACATGGAGCGCAAGTTCAAGCAGATCATTCAAGACTGGAAAAAGACAGAGAACAAACAAGAGGTGATCAAGGCCGCCGAAAATGTGCTGTTCCGCAAAAAGCAGATCGCATCCAACGCTTCAGCAGCCAAAAAAGCCGACAAAAACTACGATACCGTGGGCGGCAAACCAAAGCCGGGAGATCTGGTCCGAAACCGGGACAATCACCAGGTGGGTACCCTGCAGGAACTACGCGATAAAAAAGCCATTGTCATGATAGGCAAAATGCCGTTCACTGTAGACATTGGCGAATGGGTAGTAGTTCGGAAGAAATCGGGCACCAAAGAAGATTAGGTTGCGACTCCCGGCACTATTGCAGCACTTTCACATCAGCGTTCAGCACACCGAATACACCATAACCACCCTGAACATTGGTATATACCCTGCTTGGTTCAGCAAACGGATTGCCTGAGTTTTCAGAAGCATAGAGATATGTCTTTCGGTGACGGAAGTAACTTTCAGGCACATGCTGTAATACAATGAACATATTGATATCGGGGCTCATTTTCTCCAGATAACTGCTCAAAATGAAGAAGCGCATCTCACGGGTCTTTCCGTTAAACAGTTCATCTCTGAAGAAGATATCGCCCTCCGACAGACAGGTGGTATTATCAATGTTCTCGTCGTATATACTCTCGATGGCAGCCTCAGTAGTATTGATGCAGCCCAGAGACACAGGCGTATCGGTGGCAGTATTCACCATATTAAAACTGAGTATGTAGTAGTCGCCTGCTGCAGCCGGATCATCAAACGTGATCCTGATCTCGTCCTGCATTTCACCGTCACCATTCAGCCTCGCTTGTTTGATGCGGGTCACATTTTTCATCTCCACCATAGACGGTGCTACAGACATTGCCGAGATTTCATTGTAGCCCGGTGCGGCTACCACAGTCTTGTACGTAACCCCTGCAACGATAGCGTGGTTGCCCTTATAGGTACCGGATACCTGATCGTAGGCCACGCTGTCCACCAGAACACCATCTCCATACAACAACACCTTCGCGTTGGTCAGGTTAAGATTCTTGTTGTAGTTATATTCTGTCATGCCCACCGAGCGGCTCACCTGAAACGATGCAGGCTCTCCCACCTGATTGATACTATTCACAACCAGCTTTGAAGTGTATGGCGGCACCTTCACCTCTATTTCCTTTTCGCACGATGAAAGTGACAGTGCTGCCAAAAAGATAAAAATATATTTACTGCTTTTCATAACGTTTAATTGACGGATCAGAATTTGAATTGATAACTGATAGATGGTATGATAGGGAACAGGCTCATTTGTTTGAAGACCACATTGCCGGCCGTATTGGTAGTGCTGTACACGTAAAAAGGATTCCTTCTGTTATAGACGTTGTAAGCGCTTATCACCCAGGCACGTTCGCCACGTTCTTTTTGTTTTATGAATTTGAAGCTCACATCTGCGCGGTGATAGGGCGGCATCCTGAAACCGTTGCGCTCACCATAAACCTGCTGCAGCGTATTTTCTTCTCCTGTGTAATACCCAATGGGTAGTGTTATGGCGTTACCGGTTCCGTATACCCAATCGGCACTCACTTCAAAATTCTTGTTGGGTGCATATACCGCTGCCATCTTCAGGTCGTGGCGTCGATCGAAGCGATAAGGGAACTCCTTTCCGTTATTGAGGTTGGCAAATTTCCTCGTGGTCCACGAAAGCGTATATCCAAGCATTCCTGTGAACTTGCCCTTTCTCTTTTGCAGGAAGAACTCAGAGCCATAACTTTTGCCATTGCCAACTTCCACTTTATCCTCCCAGCCCGTTGTTGTGCTGAAAAAGCTGGCCCCCTCCTTGTACTCTATCACATTCTTTACCGTTTTATAGTACCCCTCCACAGTCAACTCCAGCCCGTCTTTTATGGTCCAAGCCACACCGGCTGCCCCCTGGTAAGAACGCTGTGCCGGAACTTTGTCTGTCACAGGCACCCACAGGTCTGTAGGCAATCCAATGGACGAATTGGACAGAAGGTGAATGAACTGGTTCATCTGCACAAATGATCCTTTCAGACTCACTTTATCGCTCAGCAGATAGCGCATGCCTATACGCGGCTGAACAGACGGATAAAACTCATTGCGCACCGCGAAACCGGTCAGATGCACTCCTACGTTTGCTTTCAGTGCATCCGTTATCCTTATATCATCTTCAACATAGGCGTCTATCTCTGAGGCATTCAGCGGATCGGTGCCAATTGTCGTGTCTTCCACCTTGCTGTTGGATGTAGTGCGGGTCTGCATGGCACCTGGTTTATAGGTGTGATAGGTATATCCTACCCCGGTTTTGATGGTATGGCTGGGGTTAGGGATATAGTCTATGTCATACTTTATTGCTTTATCGTTTACCCCCGAAACGTACTTCAGCAGATAGTCTTCGTTAACATTCGCGAAGCGGTTCTGCATGCGTGAAAAGACCGAAAAATTGTATTGACTGTAATAGGCCGTAAGGTTGCCGAATAGTTTATTGTTGAATTCATGGTTCCAGCGGCTCACAGCTGTAATATTCCCCCACTTCAGACTGGTATTCATGGTGCTGGACAGATCCACACCAGAAGCGCTGCTATTGTTCTGCTTTGCGTAAAACTTGTCGTTACCAAAGTAACCGCTCACGTACAGCCGGTCTTTCTTACCAAGTTTAAAATTGACCTTACTGTTCATGTCATAGAAAAAGTACCCCGCCTTCACCGGTCCGCGCATAAATGGCTGCGCAAGAATATCGTAGTATGTTCTGCGGCCCGAGATCATGAACGAAGACTTTCCCTTTTTTATCGGCCCCTCGAGCGTGAGCCTGGAAGCAATGAGCCCTATGCCGCCCTCTCCGTGAAATTTCTCCTTATTGCCCTCCTTCATATTGATGTCTATCACCGACGACAGGCGACCACCATAGCGAGCGGAGAAGCCCCCCTTTATCACTTCTACGCTTTTAATGGCATCGGCATTAAACACGCTGAAAAAACCGAAGAGGTGACTGGAGTTATAAACCGGAACACCGTCCAGCAACACAAGGTTCTGATCAGGGCTACCGCCCCTTACGTAAATACCCGATGAGCCCTCGCTGCCCGCCTGCACACCAGGCAGCAACTGAATGGCCTTCATAATATCCACCTCACCCAGAAATGCCGGGAGCGACTTGATGGTCTGAATGGGCAGGTCAATAGAACTCATGAGCGTGCGATGCTGCACCGCTTCTTTCTTACCGGCCACTACTACCTCTTTCAGCTCTGTAGCGGTCTCCAACTGAACATTGATGACTGTATCGTTTTTCAGTACCAAGGGAAACACAACGGGAGCATATCCTATACCGGACACAACCAGATCTACCGTGTCTGCGGGAACGGTGAGTGAATAGAAACCAAAGGTATTGGTAGCTGCGCCGGCATTAGACCGCTGGCTGTAAGCCATGATGCCCGGAAGGCTCTCGCCGCTTTTTCTTTCTGTAACATACCCGCTTATGGTCACCTTCCGGCTCTGGGCAGTAGCTTGTAGTGCAAGCAATGAGGCTACAATGGCAATTTTACTCCTGAGGTTCATTTCAAACAGTTATTTGCCATATAACGCAACAACCATCTGCTACCCCTACTTCTACCCTATAAAGACCAGTTATCCATCAAAAACCTGAACGTAGTTTGAGACACACCGCCCACAACACCGCCTCCGTTCTTCACATTCGACTTCAGATTCCGCGGCTGGTCCAGCGAATTAAAACTGCTGCTACTGCCTGAGTATTGTTCGTATGACTTAAGGAACTCGAAATACTCACGGGTCACATTTTTCACATAAAAGATAGTTACTCCCTTCACAGAATCGACCGTCGGCGCCTTTCGCACATAAACATCGGTGTAGTACGTGCTGCCATTGAAGAGCCTATCCTTCAGCAATACCCTATCCTGAAGCATGGTCAACCCCTCATCATACGCATTCTCAGTATTATTGTCATTTGTATAGAGCTGAATGCGGGAATATCTGCGATAATAAGCAGTGTCCATTCTTTCCGACAGAGGCCCCTCGGCTTTCAGACGGGCATACAATGCGCGGTTTAAAGACACCGGCAACCATTTATCATTATAGAAAAAACTGTGTACCACGTCCATGTGCTGTTTCAGACATTCAACCACATAGTAATTGTCTGCAGACGGATCGTCATCGATCTTTAATCGGAACTTTATTGTTGAATCGGAATTGTATTGTACAGTCACAGTATCAACCAAACTGACAGATACAGGTTTCGGAATCACCACCGTTGCCGTAGCTGTCTCCATTCCGGGATAAGTGGCACTTACAGCAAATGAGTCGCCAACAGCCAATATACGCGGATCGGTGTACACATATGTGTGGGCCGAGGAAGTGAGCGAATCAACGCCGCCGGGCAAAACTTTAGAGGAACTGCCGTCTGATAGCACAACACTAAGCCCATCCGGAACAGTGAATTTCATGTCCGAACCACTTGTCACGGCCACACTAAGCCCGGCGCGCATATACAGGCTATCACCGGCTACCAGCTCGGCAAATAACACGATCTTCCGCTCGGCCTTACCGGCAGGCAGATCTAATGTCTTGGAGCATCCGCCGGCAACAAGCAGAAGCAGAGCGCAAAAACAACCCGACAATATTTTCTTTATTACCCTCATATTTTCAGTCTGTAACCAACATATGGAATGAACTGCAGCACGCTTGTACCCTTCAATTTAAATTCTTCCTCACCCACTGACCCTCCCGAGTAGGAAATATCAACAAACATCACGTTCCTCCTCGCATACGCATTGAATACACCTATCGACCACGTCCGCTCCATTTTTCCCCGCCGCAGCATCTTCGTAAAGTTCATACCTGCATCCAACCTATGGATGGCCGGCAACCTGTAATCGTTCCACTTAGTAGAACTATAGGTATAATTGGCACTATTAATAGTTGTGTTGGCACCGTTAATGATAAGATTATTATCAAAATCCGGATAGATCTGATCGGGCATAGTTATTGCCTCACCACTCATATACAGCCAGTTCAGCGTAAGATCAAACTTCTGCGACGGCTGATACAGCGCGGCTATCCTGAAGTTGTGGCGTCGATCGTAACGGTATGGAAAACGTTCACCATTATTCACAACGGCAAACTGACGCCATGTCTTTGACCACGTGTAGGCCGATGTTATGTTGAAACGTCCCAGTTGCGTCCGCACACTGGCCTCCGCACCATAACTTTCTCCCCTGCCCTGTATGATCTTATCGTCCCACTTTATGTAATTGTCAAACAGGTTCTTACCCACATCATAAGTGGTAGTATTTCTGATGTCTTTATGGTAGGCCTCTACATTTACATAGAGTTTTGAACCGGCTGTGTACCGGTACCCGACGGTAGAAATATAAGACTCCTCGGGCTCAATTCGTGATGAGCTGGGCACCCAGAAATCCTGCGGAAGACCGTAGGTGTTGGAAGTTATAAGATGCAGGAACTGCGCCATCTCGGCATAAGACGCATACAACAAGTGTCTTTTCGACAAAGCCAGTTCCGAACGCAGTCTCGGCTGGATGCTCGAATAGTCGAATTGCCTGCTGAACCAGTTGGCGAAATGCACTCCCGGTATAAGACTAAACTTGCTGCTCAATTTTATCTGATCTTCAACAAAGAAAATGACCTCGTTCGACTTCACTTTTTCCGGCAATGTGCCCGCACCCGTGTTCTGCGAAAAATACTCCACCTGTGCCGGATTGAAATTACCTGCCGATACCTGTACCCCTGTCTCAAAATTATGTTTGGAACCCGGCTTCCAATAGAACACCGACCGGAATGCTATATCCTTTACTCCTGATACCCCCTTGTACCCTTCTGTCAATGTCTTCTCACCATTTTCAATCATCTCACGTTTGTCATTCAGCACATAATTAAAAGTACTGTAGGTCACCATCGTGTTCATAAAAAGCTTGGGGTGAAGCACACTGTTCCACCTGAGGCTCAGGGCGCTGTTACCCCAGATAGTGGAGCCGCCAATATTGGAAGTAAATGCACTAAAGCGATCCCGGCCGCTATATGCACTCAGGTACAGTCGGTTATTATTGTTCACAATGTAGTTTGCCTTCAGGTTCAGGTCCCTGAAATTCAGTTCCAGGTCATTGGTGAACGGTCGCCACAACGCGTCTATCCAGGTACGCCGTGCGGAAAGCACTACCGATGCTTTATCTTTCTTTATTGGCCCCTCCACTGTCAGTCCTCCTTTCAGCAATCCCATACTGAACTGCCCGCCCCACTTCTGCATATCTCCGTCCTTGGTGGTAACATCTATAACCGATGCCGTCCTGCCGCCATATCGGGCGGGGAATGCACCCTTATAAAAATCTACCGACCTGATGGCATCCGGGTTGTATATAGAAGTAAGCCCGAAAAAATGGTCAACATTGTACAACGGCACTCCGTCCAACAGGTGCAGATTCTGCCCTGGGTCTCCCCCACGCACCAGCACCAGACTACCCGCCCCCGACCCCGTCTGCACACCGGGAAGGTTCTGTACTGTTTTTATCACATCGTTCTCACCCAATAGCACCGCCCTTGTTTTAATGTCGTTGTGTACTATGTGATGAAAACTCGCTGCCTGGTTCATCGCTTTGGCAGAGATCACCTTAACCTCTTTCAGGTCAGTGCCTGCCTTTAGAAACACATCGTGTCGTGTATCACCTACCAGTGTGAGGTTTGCCGTATCGGCAGTAAAACCCAGGTAAGAGCTTATCAGTTTGGTGTTCTTTGATGGAAGCACCAAGGTGTAATAACCATACATATTGGTGATCGTTCCCCATGGTGTCCCCGGCACATAAACCGCCGCGCCGATTATCGCCTCTCCCGACCCCTCCTCCTTCACAAAACCGTTCACCACATAAGACCTGATCGTGTCTGCGCTTTTTCCTTCATAAACGATCAGCACCTTGTTGCCCTGCTCACGAAAACTGACCGGTTCACCCGAGAAGATATCAGCAAGTACCAGGCCCACCTTGTCCGACGTGGAGGAAATCTTTGCCTGCCGGGCCACATCAACGTATTGCGAACTGTAAGAAAAAATGACACCCGTCTGTTTGCTGATGTCTTCCAGATAAAAGCCTACATCTGCAGTGCGTTTTGGCGGATTGTACGGATACGACAATGGTTGCTGTGCCAGAGCAGGCACAGCAACCATCATAACAACCATATTTATTATCACACTTAAAACAAGTCTCATTGGCTACTGGGGCGAAATGTTGTATTGGTCACCGGGTCCTTTTTCCCATCGGCAACGGGCTACTAGGCAAATTTCGGAAAGAATCGACTCCAATCCCTGCCCGTTAAAAGAAACGGTTATCAGTTGTTTGCTCTGATCGGCCGGCATTGTGCCGTTAAGAACTATATCCTTCTCAAAAATCTCAGAGAGTTGCGCAAATACCGCCTGCAGTTCGCGTTCATGATAGCTGATGATACCCGTCTTCCAATACAGGAAATTCTCGTCTTCAATGGCGCTACTCACCATTTTGTCATTGTTCAGTTGCGCTTGTTGTCCCTTCGTAAGCACAACAAAAGTATTCTTGTCGTCTCCTGCTGAGAACTTAACCTTGCCCTCTACCACGGCCACGCTGGCGGCGTCTTTACTGCATTTCAGGTCAAATGCGGTACCAAGTACCTGCACCCTGGCTGCCTGAGCATCAATCACAAATGGATGTTGTTCGTCGCGGTGCACCTTAAAGAATGCTTCTCCCTCAAGAGACACCTTGCGCTCTTTGCCGGTAAACGTTTTATTGTACGCCAGCTTCGCCCCCTTGTGCAGGGTCACATGTGTATCGTCAGGCAGCACTACTTCCAAATTCCCGTTCTCTGCGAAAACCTCCTCCGAATATCCCGGAATGGCAACACGGTAAAGCACCACGCCGACCACCAGTATCGCAGCCGCAGCCCACGATACACTCTTGAGCGAAATGGTACGGCGCACCGGTGCCGGTTTTGCGGCCACCGTCTTGGCTGCTACCGTTTTGGCAGCTACCTTTTCCCACGCGGCTGCTGTGTCAAATTCAACACCCTTTATCAGCGCCTCCACCTCCATCCACTGTTTGGCATGGGCATTATATATCTGTTGGTTGTCCGGCGCAGCATCAAGCCACTCCTGCAACACGGCATCATCTTCGGGCGTATTTTCCCCGCAAAGCTTCTTCGCGATCAGTTCGTCTATCTGCACATTCATCTCGTTCATCATATTAAAATACGGGTTTAAAAAATGATATTAAATAGGTTACAACGGCTACCTTCTGTGTATAATCACGGAAAATACGCAGCGCCTTACCCATGTGGTTTTCTATCGTCTTTACCGACACTTCCAACTGCTCTGCCGCTTGTTTATAGCTGAGGCCATGCAACTTCACCATCAGAAACACTTCCCGGCACACAGGTGGCAACTGCCCCAGCGCATCAGCAATTTTGCGCTCCTGCTGGCTCAGATTTTCCTTGTGGTGCAGCGGTGTCAGGTGCTCTTCATGACTTTCAGGCGCGTTTTCAGGATAGAATACCCCCTTACTTTTCTGCTCCCTCAATATAGAGATACACTTATTCCTTACCGACGTAATGAGGTAATACTTGATACCAGGTGATGATAGCATCTCCGGCTTCTGTTCCCACAACTTGATAAACACATCCTGCACAGCATCTTCCGCCATGTGCGTATCGGTAAGGAACGAGAGCGCGAAGCGGCATGCATTCGCATATTCCCGCTCGAACAATTCTTTATATAGTACTTCCGTCGTTTTTTCGTGGTGCATTTTTGGTGATTTTCATTTCTTCTCGCTACTATGATGAGTAGGGTTTACAGGTGCAAAAGAACAAAACATCTAAAATATTATTCAAATTATTCTTCAATTAATACATCACTCAAAAGATATCAGGACTTTATGATGCGGTGCAACTCGGTTCCTGATGGTGCATTTACAACAAGTATGTACATTCCTTCCGTTAGCCCTCCGGTACTTATGCGGTTACCACCATGCTGTAGGTCGCCGCGCTGCACACATCCGCCACCCGCCGACAGCAATTCAAAGCGTGTTTCCTCGTGAAGTGGATTCACGACCTGAATGAAATCCCTACAATTGACCGGGAACACTGTCATCCGCTTTTCCTGGGATATGGTATGCAAGGCCGCAGGTTGTTTAGCCACGGGAACGAACCTGTAAACGGTACCTGCAGGAGGCAAACCACTCAAACCGTTTGCTGATTGCGTTTGCCCGACACTCCCTACCAATGGTTGCATAGCCGAGCCTGTCAGCAGATACATGCTCTCAGCCTCGCGGGTATTTACGCCGTAGTTGCGCACAAAACCTATGCTAATGCCCGAATTCGCCGGGAAATAATCGGCCTGATGTGCCACCCTCGATGCACCAAAGTGGTACTCAACCGCCCCCGACTCCTCATACAGCCACACCTGAAGGTTCAGATGATCAGCATTTGTATGGTACTGAAAATACTCTTCTGCAAATCCGGCATTCGCATATTCAAATTTGAACACCCTGTGCCCCTCCACGCCCGATACCTCGTACCTGAGCGGTGATTCACTTTTCAGTTTTGATAGCCCCCTGTCGCACAATTGCGCACCCGTGAGCACAAAACCCGTCGTCACAGCAGAGTTTACGGTACCTGTCCCCACCACATTCGATGCTAGGTTGAATGTATTCACAACCGTATCACCTATCGGAAAATCGAACCCGAGCGGTATAGAATAATTAGGTTCTACCCATCCCGTACCACCCGACACAACCGTGCCCGATGTGAGAGGAGCATATACTTCGGTACTTACTTTAAGATGATAACCTGCCTGCCCCAACACCGTTGAACAGGTAAAACCAAGAGATAATATCAGCAAAGCCAGCCCTTTCATGGAAGTTCTTTTCACATATAACGCCTGATGAACCTTTTACCCCTATTCCGTCCCCATTTTTCATCACATTTCCCTTTAAAAGACATTTTCCTGTCCCTATTCTGTTATTTCACTCATTTCCCTTAATTTTATAAGCATGAAAACAAGGATATACATATTCGCGTTTATGTGCGCGGCGTTCATGACCGCAGGTGCATCTTCAGCCTTTGCTCAGACCGACCGTGGCAACAAGGGCAAGACCTACAAAAAGAAACACTACAAAGGCAGCGAGGCCATCACCGAGCAGTCTGAGTCTTCAAAAGGTAAAGAGACCAAAAAATATGACGAGCAGGAATCAGGCGATGAAGGCGAGTCTGTAGATAACGGAGACTACCGCAAGTCAGAGCGTTCTCGCAAGCGCCAAATGAAAAAGCATGCCCACAAAGAAAAGTGGAGCCGCTACTCTGAAGTGCAGTCTGCCCGCATGAGCAAATAACATTGCAGCTTATATATTTCATTAAGGCCCATGTGCGTTAGCCATTACCGCATATGGGCTCTTGTTATTCAATCACGATCTCAAACAACATTCCATACATGACACACTTTCGTTCATCACTGCTTTTGGCTGCCGGTCTGTTCCTACTTTCAAACACCACAAACGCCCAAAGCAAGCGCGACCAGAAAGACGACATCTCTTACCGTCAGAAAAACTACAAGAACGGCCACGAATATGGCGAGCCAAAACCAAACGGTCCATCAGAAAAACGCCTGAAGAAGTACCAGGAGAAAAAATCAAAGTGGAGGCTCCCCGATGCCGATACCACATCAAAGTAATAACCGCCGGTGAAGAATCTTAAAGCCTGGAAGATCACCGATCTGGTAGTGCAGTTGCTGGCACTAGGGTTGCCGTGGGTGCTATTCTCCGTTTTCCCGGGGCATCAGCGCATCTGGCATGTAGAGAATCTCATATCGCTGTATCTGGCTACAGGGCTTACGCAACTGATGAGCACCATTATCAATTGGCGGATGCTCCCGGCCACCTACCGCTCTAAAAGCCGCAGCTGGTACGAGACACTCATGCTCATGCTGGCAGCTATGGCCATCATTGCTACCATTATGAAAAGCACCCTGCTCTTGCTATTGGTGCTGTTCTACCTCACACCGTTCATCACACTGTGGTACTTAGTCCTGTCGGTAACGGAACTGTCTAACATCTTCAAGCAACATGAAGCGTAGTCTTTTCCTCATAGGTATGCCGTATGCAGGCAAGAGCCACTGGGGCAAACTACTCGCCGGTCATTACGGAGTGCCCTTTACCGATCTCGACACCCTCATCGAGCACACTTCAGGTCGCACCATTAGCGACATATTCTCACAGTCGGGCGAAGACACTTTTCGCGCACTCGAACACCAATGCCTCAAAGACCTGCTGGCGACCGCAACCGGACTGCTCGTAGTAGCCTGCGGTGGCGGCACACCATGCTTCTTCAACAACATGGACATCATGAAACAACACGGCACAGTAGTGTGGCTGAACGCGTCTATACCCTACCTGCTAAAAAATGCATCTACCACCACCACCGTTCGTCCGCTCATAGCAACAAACGAAGACCCCGCAGCACGCCTCGAACAACTTCTAAGCAACCGGAAAGAGTATTACAGCCGCGCGCATCACATTTTACAAGTCGAAGACATTTCGCTCACTACCTTTGACAAAATTCTCAGTCATGTATAGGCAGGCATTAGTATCGGGTTCGTTGTTGGCAGCATTGGCAGTTATATTGGGTGCATTCGGCGCCCACGCTCTCAAAGCCCTCGTCACCCCCGAAAAACTGTTGGTATTTGAAACCGGCGTGCGCTACCACTTCTATCATAGCCTGGCACTGCTGGCAACGGGCATCATCTATAGCCACTTCCCCGCAAAACAACTGCGCCTCGCAACCGGACTGTTCCTCACAGGCATCGCCCTCTTTAGTGGTTCGTTATATGCGATGGTATTTGTCAGCATCAGCGGAGGCAGCCTTGGCCCGCTGGGGGTCATCACACCCATAGGTGGTCTGTTCTTTATTGCCGCATGGATCATGCTGGCGCTCGGCATCACCGGCGCAAAGAAGTAGTTTACTTCACCACAAATTCATTAGTGATTCACCACCATTTGTGCCGTGTACAAACGCTCGCGCGTCGCCACACTCACCACATAGGTTCCTGCAGCAAGTTCGCTGCAAGGCATGGCATTGTTCTGGTTAGTTGCGTTCAGCACCTGCGTCATCACTACCCTGCCGGTCACATCCGTTACATATAGCGTAGCAGTTTCTTTCAGCGTAGGCAGATTGAACCTGAACGACCCACTCGCAGGATTCGGATACAGCTTCAATTCAACTGATCCACCTACATTGGTTGCCGCAGCGGTATTGGTAATGATGCGCACCACATGGTTATTGTGGTCAGCAATGTAGATACGTCCCCAGCCGTCCACGGTCACACCCTTTGGTGCACCCAGGCGCGCGTTCGTGGCCATACCACCATCACCGTCAAACCCACCCACAGTTGTGCCCGCAACACGGTCTATCTTTCCTGCCGTGTTCACCACACGGATATTGTTATTTCCCTGATCGGCAATAAACACATTGCCATAAATATCTATGGACAGGCCTGATGGATAACTCAGCGCCGCCGCCGTTGCTGCACCGCCATCGCCTGTGCTGCCCGCTGTGCCTGTGCCCGCAAACGAACTGATGATGCCCGAAGCATTCACCTTCCTTACTGTGTGGTTCAGCACATCTGCTATAAACACCTCGCCGCTCGCGTTCACCGCCACACCCGCAGGCCCGTTCAGCCGTGCAGCCGTTGCAGGTCCGCCATCGCCCACCATGCCCGGCAATCCCATGCCCGCTATAGTGGTGATGATATGCGTCGCAGCATCCACCCTGCGTATCGCGTTGTTACCGCCGTCAGCAATATACAGATTACCGAACACGTCAACCGCCAATGCCTCAGGGCTGTTCAGTTTTGCTTTGTAAGCAGTATCGCCATTACCGGCATAACCCGCTATGGCACTACCTGCATAGTTCGATATGATACCCGCTGGCGTCACCCGGCGCACCACATGGTTGCCCGCGTCCGATATGTACACATTACCCGCCGCATCAGTAGCCAATGCCGTCGGCGCGTTCAGCCGCGCCAGCGTTGCCTGTCCACCATTGCCCCCATAACCCAGGGCGCCGGTGCCGGCAAACGTAGTGATGATACCTGCCCTGTCCACCTTGCGCACCACATTATTACCCTTGTCGGCTATATACACATTGCCCGCACCGTCTATGGCCACACCCGTGCAGCCATTCAGCTTCGCATCGGCAGCCAGGCCACCATCGCCTGCATAGCCGCCAATGGCTGTGCCTGCACCGCTGCCATTGCCCGCAAACCGTGATATGTATTGTGCCTGCACCGTAGTGGCCTGCAGGGCCGCAACCAGTGCGAAAGATAAAATGGAGTATTGCCTTATTTTCATAACGTGTGGATAATATAAAGACACATAAAGATAGCAGTTATGCCATGTATTAACAATACCATAGCGGCAAAATTTAGTACCATTTTCATGGTATTCTTTGCCCGTTTTCGCCCCCACCCACCCCTTTTCCGATACCACCATCGCAAAAATCGATCGCTCTTACCCCCTAACTGCTCATTTTCACATTAGCCTAATACCCGTACCTTTGCACCTCCTTCACGACAAAGCGAAGACAACACAGGGCATGACAATGAATCTATCGGAAGTATTCAGGACAGCCGGCACCGACAACCGTCTGCTGGCAATTGCAGAAAAAGTACAGAACAACCAGCGCATCTCCGACGAAGAGGGGTTGCTGCTCTTCGAAAAAGGAGAACTCGCCTTCGTAGGCGCACTGGCCAACTTCATAGCCCACCGCCTCCACAACGGCAAGGTCTACTTCAACCGCAACTTCCACATAGAGCCCACCAATGTGTGTGTATTCACGTGCAACTTCTGCTCCTATTCGCGCCAGTACAAACACCGCGATGACGGCTGGGAACTGAGCCTGGAACAAATGATGGACATAGTGCGCAAGTACGATGGCCAGCCCGTGACCGAGGTGCACATAGTAGGCGGCGTTCACCCCAAGATGAACCTCGAGTTCTTCTGCGAACTGCTGTCGCGCATACACGCCCACCGTCCCGACCTGCACCTCAAAGGCTTCACCGCTGTCGAGCTCGACTACATGTTCCGCAAGGCAAAGGTGTCTACCGAAGAAGGACTGCGCCGCATGCAGCAGGCAGGCTTGCAATCATTGCCCGGCGGTGGTGCCGAGATCTTCCACCCCGATGTCCGCAACATTATCTGCGCCGACAAGGTGGATGGCGATGGCTGGCTCAGCATTCACGAAACAGCCCACAACCTCGGTATGCACTCCAACGCTACCATGCTCTACGGACACATAGAGAACTATGCCCACCGCATAGACCACATGAGCCGCCTGCGCGCACTGCAAGACAAGACCGGAGGCTTCAACTGCTTCATTCCGCTCAAGTTCCGCAACCAGAACAACGACATGTCCCACATAAAGGAAGTAAGCATAATCGAAGACCTTCGCCTGTATGCCATCTCCCGCATCTTCATGGACAACTTCCGCAACCTGAAAGCCTACTGGCCTATGCTGGGCAGGCAGACAGCCCAGCTCACCCTTGCATTCGGCGTCAACGACCTCGACGGCACCATCGACGATACCACCAAGATCTACTCTATGGCAGGATCTGAGGAGCAGTCGCCATCGCTCACCACCGAAGAGCTGTGCCACCTCATAGAAGATGCCGGCCGCATCCCCGTGGAGCGCGATACCCTCTACAACGAGATACAGGTATTTGCCAACCAATAACGCAATAAAACAGCCATATGTACACCATAGCCATCGTCAACGGACCCAACCTCAACCTCCTCGGTACCCGCGAGCCGGGCATATATGGCACCGAGCGGTTCGATGACTACCTGGCCACCCTCCATGCCCGCTTCCCGGGCATCGATATGCTCTATTACCAGAGCAATGTAGAGGGCGAACTGATCAATTACCTCCATTCCTGCATAGACCGTGGTGTCGATGCCATAGTGCTCAATGCCGGCGGCTACACCCACACCAGCATAGCCCTGGCCGATGCGGTAGCTGCCGTCGGCATCCCCACCATAGAAGTACACGTCTCCAACGTATTGGCCCGCGAAGACTACCGAAAAACGTCATTTATTGCCGCCCGTTGCAAGGGCAGCATCAGCGGTCTGGGTCTCGACGGATACGCGCTTGCAGTGCAGTATTTTGCCAATTATGCCCTGTTATAGCACCTTTCAGGCAATCGCTACACATTATTTCATACGTTATAGATAGCCGAAACCCGCTCCAGTAGCCACTTTCAGACTTTCTACAAAAAAATATGTGGCGCAATTGAAAATTCTTTTTTGAAAATCAACGCGCTTATATAATTTTGACCTCGGAGAGATGGCAGAGCGGTCGATTGCGGCAGTCTTGAAAACTGTTGACTGTAATAGGTCCGGGGGTTCGAATCCCTCTCTCTCCGCTGGGAATTGAAGTAATAGCTCACGATGTGGGCTATTATTATTTACGGCAGTCTTTGGATTGCATTGTCGGAGGCGAGTTTCAAACGTCTTTTGTGATATAGTCCAAACTTTTTATTGACAGATTAATTAACCAGATCACGCACAGCTCAAGGCAGCAACAAGGCAACATGCGATTTTCTCAAGGTTACAGTTTCATGTCATAACAAGTTGACTACTAATATGCATATCTATTTTTGTCAATTGAGGTCGTCTTCGGTGGTCTTAAAGCCATCAATTTATGGAAAACCACCAATTGTACATTGCATTTTACCTCAATAGACATCGCATCAATAAAAGAGGGGAATGTAAGGTAAGTATGCGTATAACCATCCACGGTCAGCGTGAAGTTATAACCACTGGAGTTAGCGTTTCTCCAGAAGTATGGGACAATAACAAGAGTCGGATCAAGGGTAAATCACCAACAGCAAACAGTCAGAACAATTTACTTAGTACATGGAAAAGCAGGGCCACGTCAATCTATTCAGATCTGCTCAATTCAGGGATGCCTGTGTCGTCCACTTTCATCAAGAACAAGCTGCTGGGCACTGAGGACAAGACCACTTCGCTGATGGAGGTCGTTGCTCTGCACAATGCATACGTAAGTAAGCGAGTTGATGTTGAGGTATGTAAAGCAACTCATACCAAGTATGAGACACTAAGAAAGAAGCTTGAGGCCTATCTTAGGAAGGAGCATAGCAGGACTGATATCTTTCTCAAGGAACTCAACCAGCGGTTTGTAATTGGATTCGAACTGTTCCTAAAATTAGAAGAGAAAATAGCGCACAATACCACCATCAAATATGTGCAGTTCCTCAAACGCATTATCAACTTCGCAATCGCCAATGAGTATATACTGCATAACCCATTCAGCGCATTCAAGTGCACATTTCAGCCTGTGATCCGGGAGTGTCTCACTCAGGACGAGATTGACCGAATACATACTAAAGAGATATCAATACAGAGACTTGCACACGTACGAGACATATTCGTGTTCAGTTGCTATACCGGTCTGGCCTATGCTGATGTTAAAAAGTTGAAATACTCTGAGATCGTGAAGGGTAATGACGGGGGCATGTGGATACAAACAGTTAGGGCAAAAACAAACATAAGAGTTCCGGTCCCTTTGCTACCGCCAGCACTAGCTTTGATAGACAAGTATAAGACAGGCAGCTATACTGGTGCCGACCGTGTATTCCCAGTGCCCTCAAACCAAAAAGTAAATGCTTACCTTAAGGAGATTGCAGACATTTGCGGAGTCAAGAAGCGACTATTTTTTCATATTGCACGCCACAGCTTCAGTACCACCTTGGCTTTATCAAATGGTGTTCCGATAGAGACTCTCTCTAGAATGCTGGGGCATACAAACATAAAAACTACACAGATATATGGAAAGATACTTGATACAAAGATCGGAGCAGACATGAAGCAGTTAGAACAACAATTGATGAAGAAATAGTAATACTGTAAACCCTATCACTTCTTCTATCAAAGGCCATTGAAAAAATCATCCTCAGACACTCCTATGAGGTGTTTTATTGAAAGGCCTTTGTTTATCCGGCTCTCTAAAATGTCCTTTAAAAGTCTCTTCCTCGCCGGTTCTGTACCATTAAAAACAAACTTCGGATTAACAAGATACAAGGCACTATGTGATGACCCGATTAGCAAAAGAAGACCGATATCCTTCAGCTGGCTTAAATATTTGTCAAGTGAAGAAACAGTACAGACGCCTTGCTTACTAGTAACCTTAGTGATGAATTCAACATAGTTTTCTTTGAATTTTCCATCGATTAATACCACGTTTTTTTTATCCATTCCCTGACAAATATAAATGTAGAAGGAAAATGCTTTGGGAGTAAGATCAACCAAATGGTGCAGATTATTAAAAAACAAGGTGGTGCCCATGCTCTTAAATCGGACCTTTCGTTTTATTCTGGTACCATCCTTTTTTGCAGTGTCGATGTCGACTGTAATGTAATCTTCCTTTTTCATTTATAATTTACAATTGTGGCATACCTATTGGGTGTAATTTTGGTGGGTAAAAGTATTAATTTTACTAAAAAAATGGGACAATTTTTGAAGATACAGGGATTGTTCCGTCCCTTTTCACTATCGTAAAAAACGTATGCATCAATGCAGGGCATTCCCAATAGCAAACTGAAAAAAATATAACCACCAAAATCTGCACCTTTTGTAGTTCTCAAGATGCAGAAACAAAACCGGATTCCAAGTATGTATAAATCTGCATGAGATATTATTAGAATTGAATTAACATAAAAAAACAAAAAATGAAAGCAAAGAGAGTAACGCCCCACGGCGATTATGTTAGATACTGTTGTACGAATAATCGGTTCAGTTGTTATCAGACAACCAAAGTAATGAAGCATAAAGTAGAAATTGATAATGTCGTGATCCCGGAATTTAAGTCTGACCGCTTACTGCAAAAACCAATTTCCTTGCACCCAGAAGCTGCTGCTTTTCTTTTTCATATTGATGGATGCGCAAGGAAACTGCTTACATACATCATATTTTTCGAGGTTGATATTGAATCATGTCTGTTCGCTTTCAATGCCAAGGTGATCTATAATTTTAATGAATATTGCAATATGTTTGGCTCTGCGTATTCAGACAAGGTTATCAGGAAGGCAATAGGACAGCTATCAAGGAGGAATGTAGCTATAAGTACTGCCAGGGGCACCTACATGTTAAACCCCTTGCTTTATGGTGGCATTTCACCAGGTACCAGAAAGGAACTAATTACAAAATACGGATCATATCTACTAAAAAAGAAGAAAGACGTGGCAGAATGCAGCTACCCGATATACACTCGAAGCAAACCAACAAGATCTCATACAGGTGCCCCTAAGTAGGATTACACCTTTCATGTTTTATACGTTGTATCATGATTCAATGTAGCTATTTGTGCGAAAGTATGGCGCAAATTAGAATTACACTTGTTAGATGCAGATTTTTAAAGTTAAGTGATTTTCATACTTGCATTACATTATAGCAATTGTGTCAAATTTTCAATAAAATCTGTCGCCTACATTTTCCTTCACAATTGAAACTACCCCCGCCTTAGCATTAATGTTCTGAAGTCAAGTACGCCAGGGGCTACCTTGGCGTCAGCAATATCCCCTTCCAGATCGTGGTTCCCCCCCCCCGCCATTCGACTGTAAACATTTCTTGTTTACTAGTTC
The DNA here is from genome assembly GCA_016786565.1 of Flavipsychrobacter sp. Taxonomy (GTDB): domain Bacteria; phylum Bacteroidota; class Bacteroidia; order Chitinophagales; family Chitinophagaceae; genus Nemorincola. The sequence continues at coordinate 18,060 of JAEUVY010000029.1, read as the reverse complement.
CGGAAATACTGTCCACCGTTTTCCCACAAACAAATACCCGATACTGAACGCTACAAATCTCACTATATCGTGAGATCATTCTTGAGCTGAGTCTCTCTAACTCGCCCGACACACAATACCCAAAAACTAAACCGATAAAGGAAAATCTGTCAAGTCACATTCGGCAGTACGTAACAGATCAGCCCCCCCCCGTGAACTCCCCACGCGTGTGTTTGACCTTGGCTACATCGGTTCCTCAACGACGCAGCCCATAAATCACCGGGCTTCAGAATAGGTGAGCTTTCTCATATTAAACAGTGTATTTATGGTACAAGTAACTGGTTACAAAGTCCGCGTCAACAAGGACAAAGAAGAATTTATTGTCTTGGAACTGATTGGCTCCCTTGAGTTGGTTCAATCCCAGAACACCGGGAAGTTCTATGCTACTGCAAGAAGGTGTAGCATCCCATCCACCTTTGATGAAGAGGTGGCGAAGCTGATGGTTGGATCCAAGATAGAGGGAGATATTGTTCGTGTCTCCTGTGATCCGTATGAGTATACGGTAAAACGTACAGGGGAAACTATATCCCTTGCTTACTCTTATGCTTATCAACCAGCAGGCTCTAAAGAGCTTGTTGGTCATGGCTCTGTTGAGATAGACGAACAGAAGGCACCGGAGAAACCTGTTGATGGCATAAAGGCCGCAGCACAGAACCAGAGAAAGAAGTTGACGACCAAATAGGCTCTGTCTACTGTGAACCAGAGGGGGAGGCGGGGATTTCCCTGCTTTCCCTTTTGAATTTATTAGCTCTTTTTTTAACCAATAAAATCAAAAACAATGCAACTTCAACAAGCAAATCGAAGAAAAGCACGTATCAAATTAGGATTACAAGGTCCGTCAGGAGCCGGTAAGACATACTCAGCATTACTCATAGCATACGGTCTTTGTGGTGACTATAATAAGATTGCTGTGCTAGATACAGAGAACAGATCGGCTGACCTATATAGCAATATCGGTAACTACAATACTTTGCCTCTTGATCCTCCCTTTAGCCCTGAGCGTTATATAGAGGCAATAGACGTTTGCCTGAGCGCGGGGATGGAAGTAATTATTATTGATACTTCCTCAAGAGAATGGGATTTCCTTTTAGACTATCATGCATCATTGCCAGGGTCCTCATTCAACTCCTGGAGCAAGGTAAGTCCTCGTCACGATGCCTTTGTAAACAAGATGCTTCAGGCAAACGCACATGTCATTTGTACGATCAGAAGTAAGACAGAGTACATTTTATCTGAGAAAAATGGCCGCCAAGTGCCGGAGAAAGTGGGCATGAAAGGAGTACAACGCGAGAATCTTGAATATGAATTTACCCTCGCCTTTGAAATGGATATGATGCACAGGGCCAAGGTAGGCAAGGATAGGACTGGATTGTTCACCGGTAAGCCTGAATTTGTTCCTACTGTTGATACTGGTGCTATGATCCTGAAATGGTGCTGTCAGGGCGCAGAACCATATCCTGTCGTTACTCCAGAGGACATCATACAGGCAATACACGCATGTACCACCAATGACGAGCTATTAGCCCTGTACAATGCACATCCGCTATTACAGCAGTCTCTTAACCATGAATTTGGGCAGCGCAAACAACAACTATTAGGACACAACATTCCAAACCAAAACAACATACCAGCAAATGGAACAGCAGTCAATCAATAATGAAGTAAAGCAGGTGGGAGAACTACTACCTGATGTCATTAACCGGATGGAAGTAAACACTTCCGGTAGGGCCTTCATAGAAAGCAACACAGTAGAGGGTTCGCTCTATGAGATAAACAATTCGCACCTAATTCCAGTTTTCCTCCGTGAAAATGTACCGCTTATAAGCCAGGGAGAGTTCATTGACACCACCCTGCAAGCCGCAAGCCAGGTGTTTACAGGGGAACGAATACTAAGCCCAAGCATAAGGCTATCACATCCTGTATTAGGCCGAATCCCGGAGGCAAAGAACAAACCGACCAGTGAGCTGCAGGAGCATGAAAAGACTAAGTTCTATGACCGGCTGGCATTCCTCATTGAGATACCAAGTATCTCTACCGACGTTGCAGGTAACCGGCTGAATCTAACTGTAGGTGGCGTGAAGTGTTACTCCCTTGAGAACCTCATGAGCAAGAACTATGAGCAGCACTTCAAGGTATTCATCGGGTTTGAAGTGAAAGCATGTACGAATCTGTGCATCTCTACAGATGGCCTCATGAGAGAGCTCAAAGTCAAGAACATTGAAGCTTTATACAATGGTATCCAGTTCCTGTTCCGAGAGTTCAATGCTGTACAGTTTGCAAACCAGTTGAAGCAGTTGCCGAACTATGAACTTACAGAGAAGCAGTTTGCCCACCTTGTGGGGAGAGCAAGACTGTACCGGCATATACCAGATCACATGAGGCAAACTATACCTGATATTATGTTCGGTGATTCACAGATAAACAGCGTGTGCCGGGACTATTATTCAGATAATAGTTTTTGTAGTAACCCCGATGGCAGTATAAACTTATGGAGGCTGTATAATCTATTCACAGGTTCAAATAAGAGCAGTTATATAGACGCGTTCCTCGACAGAAATGTAAACGCTCTGCAGATCACCACTGTTCTTAAAGAGGCATTGGATAAAAAAGGCGAATGCTGGTATCTCAACTAAGATTGCTCACCCTCTTAACGCTGTCCTGAATATCAGGACATTTTTTATTTATGAAGAAGGGATACGAAGTAAAGTTCTGTGATAAGAACAGCATACTCATCATTAACAGCAGAGGTGTGATCAGACAGCTACATACGCCCTTCAAGGTACAGTGTATAGTGGATGTCGGCAGGTACAAGACAGGATCTATTGTATATGTTGAGGAAGTAGATACAGGAGATAAAGACGAGTTAATATACCACATAGGCGAAGGAGCATATTATCACAGGAATTTCAGAATTACCGCCAATTTCTAACCCCGATAACTTACCCACCTACAAGGCATGGTATCGGATAAGGCGTACCGGGCACGTGAGGGGTTATGTGGCAAGAGAGTTGTGCTGTATTTTGTTTCCGGCAAATCAGGGTCTATCGTGAGTGCACACATGCTATACCTATGCCGGTTCTTTTGAGACGGTCTACCTCTCTTAAATCTCAAAGACCACTGAAAACGAAAAGTAACAAATAGCAAATATCTGGGGGGTAGGGATGTACTTACAGTAGCTGTGTAGTACATTCTTACCTAGCTCAGATGAACATAAAATACAAGAACTATGGAGATAACTATCCAACACCAAATAGAAAAGACGAATCACATATTCACGGTTGTAGATGCCGATAAACTTACTACCACAGAAGTATGTGCAATATGCAGAGAGATGAACGTTACCGCGATCTTAGTTAACGGGAAGTATTACGAATGTGCTGAACAACGCGGCAACTTGGGTTAACGGGAATCTGAAAATCTCCTACTCCAATCAGACGGCGGTTTATACTCTAATCCTATTACCTTCTGATTCTGCTGCAAAAAATAATCCTGATTAAACGAATATATTTCTATTCTGTCGTCTTTTATTACATGCAAGTGATTCTGATAGTTTAGTGATCGCGGATATATTCGCCATCTGGTGATTGGCCCCTCAATAGTAACAGACGCACCATTACTGAGTAAGACTACCAGTGCATTTTCGCACTCAACTATAGTCCCATAATATGACGTTCCACCGCCAATAACCTTGCCTTTCCAGGGGTGTAAATCAACTTGTCTGAGCCTTGTAAAATAGCTCTCTCCTTGATCAGTGTCCGGGCTATTCTTGAATTTCACAATCTCAAAACCATTATCCACAGCTCTGTATATCTTATCATCAACACCCCAGCTCAAATGTTGACTTCTGTCATTGTTATTAAAAATTGCATTTTCATTTATTTCCCTTCGGAACTCTCTTTTAAACCGGGATTTCCTATTGCGTCGGCTGCTCGAAAACGTCGATTGAATCATCAAATCGCCTTCTGCATTATCGTCAATTTCATGCAAATCAAACAGAGCCATGTAAGATCCGTCAACCAGAGACGTGTTGTATATACTCCAGAAGGTGTAGTTTGCGAAAGATGAATGTTTATGACTGATAAGATTCGGTTCCTTAGGTCGCCATCTATTCATTGATTCACTTGACAAGTTGTACTCAAATAATCCTTCACTGCCTCCAGAGAGAGCGAGCTGAGGGTATTTGTTGGCTTTTATGGACAATAGATTACAATCCCACAGCTTAACAGGCTTAGAACTAATTGGGTACTTGGTGTTGTCTCTGTGAGCAGTAGAATAAAATAAGCCGTTATCATTGATATAATAGAGTGTGTTACTGTAAATCTCAGTATCGGTAGGCAGTTCATTGCCAGGTGTTCCCTGCTGACCGTATAAAAATTCATCGGCAGCCTCTTCAGTCAACGTGTAGACCTGCTCAGCTGTAGATTCAATTTTTTGGATAAGTATATTTTTATAATCAGGGTCTTTGAATAGTCCTTTGAGATCAGTTCTATATAGGGCATTCCCATCCAAAAAGCAGAATTTCAATGTAACTGCATCACTAATGTTATCCGATAAGGAGTTGATCATCTCATCCCAGTTGTAGACTTTTACTGTGCCATCAAATGTCCACAGGTATAGCCGTCCCCTGTAGATTTGACAATCGATATAATCACCCGATATGGAAATTTTTACAGGTTGCATTCTTTACCTTGTCTGATCTTAACTATGTGATGCTTTTCAATGTACCCTCTTGTTCTCCAATCCTTTAGTATCCCGGTTCCCGGTCTATCTTGATTATTTCTACAGAAATCTGCAGGATATCCATGCCAAACCCGTTGTTCATTTTTTACAACAAATTTTGCGATCTTCAACGGCTCGTTATGGTAATTCTGACCAAGTATCAGCAGGCTATTTCCGTTCTGGAGTAGCCCCCACGCTTTAGAAATTTCCACCCATGAGTTTGTCTGCGAAGTAATAAAGCAATCAACTTCCTGGTCAGCTGACACGGTCCAGAAAGACTTGTTTGCCTGCCTCCTTCTGTGTGCAGAGGAAATAAAATACACCTCCTCAATCCGGGGACTTAAATCCAGCTCTGCGTCAATATCGTATGGCAAATTAATGATTTTATTATAGGTTGGCATCAAATATAGGGAAAAGGTTAATGAAAATGAAGCGAGTGCTAAAAAATGCAAGTATGCTCAACATGTATGTGCAACAGTTACATTAGAATAAATCAGTGCAAATGTATACCTTAGGTACGCCTTTAAGGGCAGCAAACAATGTTCAATTTTAAAGAAAAAGCAAACTTCATCTGGTCGGTAGCAGACTTACTTCGGGGCGACTATAAGCAGGCAGACTATGGTAAGGTAATATTACCACTTACAATCCTAAGAAGGCTTGATTGCCTGCTGGAACCTACTAAGGCCGATGTGTTGAAGCAATGGCCGAAGGTGACGGATAAGACGGACGAAGTAATAGACCTTGCCTTGAACCGGATCACGACCTATAAGTTCAATAACAGGAGCAACTACGACTTCAAACGACTTGCTGCTGACCCTGACCACATTGCTGCCAACTTGAGAACATACATCAGTGGTTTCTCTGCAGGTGTGCGGGACATCCTTGAACAATTCAGTTTTGATGACCATGTGGAACGAATGGATAAGGCAGACCTTCTTTACATGGTAGTTAAGAAGTTCAGCGAGATCGATCTGGCAGACGTTGATGGTCTCACGATGGGCTATATATTTGAAGAGCTGATCCGCAAATTTGCAGAAATAAGTAATGAGACTGCCGGGGAACACTTCACTCCTCGTGAGGTAATTGAGCTCATGGTGAACCTGCTGTTTATTGATGAGAAAGATATTTACAAGAAAGGTGTCATTAGGACGCTGTACGACCCCACAGCCGGCACTGGTGGTATGCTATCTGTCGCAGAGGCGTACATAAAGAACCACAACCCCGACGCAGAGCTAAAGGTATTCGGACAGGAAATAAACCCCGAGTCCTATGCTATCTGCAAGTCGGACATGTTGATTAAGGGACAGGAGCCATCCAACATTAAGTTCGGTGATACTTTACGAGATGACCAACACCAGGCAGAACGTTTCAACTACATGCTTGCCAACCCTCCGTTTGGTGTGGACTGGAAGAAAGCAGAGAAGGTAGTAAAAAACGAACATGAGAAAAAAGGGTATGCTGGACGGTTTGGTCCCGGATTGCCCCGTATTAATGATGGCTCGTTGTTATTCCTGCTGCACATGATCTCTAAGATGCACACTGTTGACAATGGGGGTAGCAGGATAGGAATTGTTCTCAATGGCTCACCACTGTTCACTGGCGGAGCAGGAAGCGGTGAGAGTGAAATACGTAAATGGATAATAGAGAATGACATGCTGGAGGCAATCGTGGCTTTACCGGATCAGCTATTCTATAACACGGGCATTAGTACCTATATTTGGATACTGACCAACCATAAGATCGCAGCCAGAAAAGGCAAGGTGCAGCTCATCAATGCAACATCACAGGCGTTCTTTGAAAAAATGACTCGCAGCCTGGGCAGTAAGCGTAATGAAATATCAAAAACGCAAATTATTGAAATTACTAACTTATATGGTGCGTTCAAAGAGAGCGAGTATGTGAAGATTCTTCCCAATGAGTTCTTCGGTTACAGCCGGATCACTGTAGAGCGGCCTGAGCTGGATAAAAAGGGCAAGCCGATGACGGACAAGAAGGGCAACAAGAAAGCCGATGCAAAATTGCGAGATTTTGAGAATGTGCCGCTGCAGGACAACATAGATAATTACTTCAAACGAGAGGTATTGCCTCATGTGCCTGATGCGTGGATTGACCACACAAAGACCAAGATAGGATATGAGATAAATTTCACCCGGTACTTCTATAAGTACAAGCCATTGCGAGCACTTACAGACATAAGGAAAGATATACTGGCATTGGAGAAGGAAACTGATGGACTAATCAAAGAAATAATAAAATAGCATGTACTCACAAGACCTTATAGATTTGCTGACCTTGGAAATACCGGTTGCTCCTCGACGAGATGCTACCTTCTTTGACATAACTGGGCAGGGACACAGGGAGGTTGTTTTATCAAGAGTGTATGCTTATTACCTTAACCGCAGGAAGAATGAAATACTCCATGAAGTTTTTATTACTGCACTTGCCGACCTGATTGCAGTGCATACCAATAGGGATTTCAATCTCACTGATTCGGTTGTGTCTACTGAACGAATGACGGATAAGGGGAACAGAATTGATCTACTGCTTGAATCAAAAACGGATGGTAAAGCGATTATTATAGAGAACAAAGTATATCATTTACTAAATAATGACTTGCACGACTATTTTAATAGCGTTAAGCTTCCTGCAGATAACAAGATAGGTATTGTGCTGACCCTTTTCCCCATGACCATTCCGACATCGTATCGTGAGCAGTTCATCAACATTACTCACCAGGAATGGATGGATTTTATTAAGCGCAGGGGGCTACCTGCCGGTTTACCAGCACAACAATATGTATACTTAAACGATCTCTTCACCAATATCTCTAATCTAACACAATCCGCAGCAATGGATGAACAAGCGAATTTCTTTTTCAAGCATACAGACAAGGTACTTACTGCAATAAGCACTTACGATAAGGCATATGAATATGTCGTACAGCAGCTTAGGGTTGCGGGTGAAAAACTTGGGTTGCCGTATAAAGCAAATGGCGAAAAATGGGGCTACCTGTGGGATGGAAAGGCCAATGCGTATTACGTAATAGGATTCGAAAGACTCCTGAATGGGCAACGTAAACTGAAGTTCATTATTCAGATGAACAAGAATGGTAGAGGTAACTATGATCAAGTGAAACAAGCACTTGATGCAAATCCACATTTTGCAACAATGCAAACAGACCCACCGACGCCACAGTGGGTAAACATTGCCTGGCGGTATTACGATCTTACTGAAGATGACATTCAGCATTTATCAGATTTCGTCGTAAAAAACATTCAAACTGATTTTGAACCAATCCTAAAGGAAATACTGATAAGCCTAAAAAACGCATGATACCATACCCAAAATATAAACCATCCGGTGTGCAGTGGGTAGATAGTATTCCTGCTGACTGGAGCGTATCACCACTAAAGCATGTTGCTGTTGTGCAGCCAAGCAATGTGGATAAGAAGTCTGTTGAAGGAGAGACGAAGGTTCTACTGTGCAACTATGTGGATGTATATAAGAACGACTTTATTACAGATGATATTGACTTCATGAAGGCCACTGCTTCAGAGAGCCAGATAGAGAAGTTTCAGTTGTCTATTGGTGATGTGCTCATTACTAAAGACTCTGAAACTCCCCAAGACATAGCAGTGCCTGCGCTGGTTAAGACGGAGAAGGAAAATCTAATCTGTGGATACCATCTGGCGCAAATAAAGCCAAATCCCAGCGTGCTCGTTGGAGGGTATCTCTTCCGTTTATTCCAGTCAAAGCAATTCAACACAAACTTTGAAATAGCCGCAAATGGGATCACCAGGTATGGATTAGGTTCAGAGAGTGTGAGCAATGTTAAGATTGTGCTGCCTCCAGTGCAGGTGCAGGCCGTTATATCAGATTACTTGGATGAGAAGACCGCCCTGATAGATACTGCCATCACTAAGAAACAAAAGCTGATAGAGATCCTGCAGGAGGAGAAGGTCGCAGTAATCAATCAGGCCGTAACCAAGGGTATTAACCCCTCTGTAAAACTGAAGCACAGTGGCATTGATTGGCTGGGTGATGTTCCCGCACACTGGGAGGTAAAGAAGCTGAAGTATATAGCAAAAATAAATCCTCAAAAAGGGCAATCAGGATTTGATAAGAATAACTCAGCGCAAGTGATTTTCTTGCCAATGGAGAAGGTAAGTGAAGATGGGACATATGATTCATCTATGCGGAAGCCGATAAGTGAACTCTGGAATGGATTCACTTATTTCGAGGAAAATGATGTCATAGTTGCAAAAATTACGCCCTGTTTCGAAAATGGGAAGGGTGCATTACTTAGCAGTGTGGAAACAAAAATCGCTTTTGGTTCTACTGAGTTTCATGTATTGAGAGCAGTGAATAACCTCTTACCGGGCTACTTGTTTCTTATCACCAAGTCGGACCGATTTATGAATACTGGAGAAGCATCTATGACTGGAGCAGCAGGGCAAAAGAGAGTACCTACTGACTTTTTCGAAGATTTTGCTGTTGCACTACCGTCTGTTTCTGAGCAAACTGACATACTATCCTTTGTTAAAAAGGAACTTTATAAAATTACCCACACGGTCTCACGCATTGAAAAGGAGATTGAGTTGTTGCAAGAATATAAAACTGCACTTATTAATGAGGTGGTAACAGGTAAAATGAAAATAACAAACTAAAGGAATGGTAGAAATCGAGCCCGGATATTTTCAGGTGAATAGTTTTGAGGATGTACGCGAGTACACGCAAGCTCTATTTGCCAGCAGAGGCGTTGACACGCTTTATAAACTGAGATACTGGAGAGAGCGATACCATCCTGAGTTTCTCCGGGACGGCGAAATCTATTTTTCTAAGCCTAATGAACTAAACGACCCATTCGACATCAATAGACCTTTGAATATTCATATTGATGAGATTAAAAGTCAAGCATTTTACAAAAGGTTAGTAGAAACAGCACCGGAAGTATTAGGTGTAAAGCCAGGGCACGAGGCCGAACAAGCTGCAAGGGCCCAACAGGAAAGACTTTTGTCTAATCCTCAAGAGGAACTTTTGAGTAACTTCCATAACCTTATAAATGATCCTCAGTACAATAATTCGATAGGTGTACTCTCTCTGTCAACAAAGATTGACGATGAGCAACTTTGGGGATACTATGGTGGTGCATTGAGAGGATATGCAGTAGGATTTGACCCAATGAAACTATCAGAGGAGTTGTTTTCTTATTGCAACTATGTGAATTATACTGACACTGTACCAGTTACCAAGCTTATAAATAAGTCCCGCAAGGAAATGCAAGATGCCTGGTTTGACAAAAACCAATGCTGGGGGTTCGAATCTGAGTTCCGATATGTGAGAGCAGTCTTTGATGAAACAAGAAGAAAGCACAATTATGCTCCTGATACTGTAAAGGAAATTGTTCTGGGGCCAAGGATTGTGAGTGAGGACAGAGCTGCAATCATTGACCTTGCTCGACGACGGTATCCCAATGCTGCAGTACTACAAATGAACGTGGACTACATCAAAGGTAAAATGGTGCCAGAGCGAATAAGGTAAATAGGTAATTATGAGGGTGAGGTAGTTAGGGAAACTGAAGTATGTTATTTATTTTTGTATGTTGACAACTATTTTTCTGTTTTATGGCCTTGAGAGACCGAATACCTGCAGATTTGTTTAGCCAAATCGAGCAACATCTGAACAACATTTGTAGAGCTAATGCCAAAAGCAGTTGGCGACGTAATAAAGCTAAGGAAGATTCGATTTCAGGCGCTTTCTTTCAAGGTATTGCCGTCGCAGAAAGATCATGGGAGGATTGGTCGTGGAATCTTGAATATAGCAATTTAAGTAACCATAAAATTGAACCACATCTTGGTGCTGATGGTATCTTTCAAATAGAGATAAGAGATGAACGTGGCAGGGTGATTTTTAGAAAAGGCTTTCTTTATCAAAGCAAAAAACAAGGCAATAGTGATAAGAGAAGGTTGGAAGAGCAATTAGAAAACATAGAACGGCATGTACCCAATGGTGGTCTATTGTTGACATATGATGAGGATCGTTTTATGGCAGTTCCCGGCAGAATTTATCTGAACGATAAGAATTGGGAAAATCAAGAAAGGAATATTTGTGCATTCCTGGTTCAAAGATTCCTGGAGTGTTTGTTTGGCATTCGAGACCTATATTACAATTTTGACAGGGAGGAAATTATGTTAGAAAATGCGCCGCTGCCGATTGTCCCTAAAGCGGTTGCAAGCATAAATATTAAGAAAAATGATTAAACGGGGATATGCCGATCACTTCAGAACATACTTTTGAATCAGCAATTGTAGAGCATCTCACGACACACGGAGGATGGCTACAGGGGTATGACAAAGACTTTGATAAAGACTCAGCACTGTTTCAGTCACATACCTTGTCCTTCCTGCAGGATACACAAGCTATGCAGTGGGAGAAGCTCAGTAAGATACATGGTACGGCTGTTGATGAGAAGGTGATACAGCGCATAAGTAAAGAGCTGGAGCAACGGGGAACCCTTGATGTGCTGCGTAACGGCTTTACCGACTACGGGGTACGGTTCAAGATGGCGTACTTCAGGCCGGAGAGTTCTCTTAACTACGAAACCATAGAGCAGTACAAAAAGAACCAACTCCATATAGTCAGGCAGGTGCATTACTCTAATGACAATAACAACTCCCTCGATCTGGTACTTGTTGTCAATGGTTTGCCCGTTGCTACTGCAGAACTGAAGAACCAGTTTACCGGACAGAGTGTTGATAACGCCAAGAAGCAATTCGCATACGACCGTAACCCGTCAGAACTGATATTCAGGTTCAAGTCCCGTACCCTGGTACACTTCGCCATAGATGATGAACAAGTGTTTATGACCACCCGGCTGGAAGGTCCCAAGACAAAGTACCTACCCTTCAACAAGGGAGTTGCAAACGGAGCAGGTAACCCCCTTAACCCTAAAGGCTACAAGACGGCCTATCTTTGGGAAGAAACATGGTCAAAAGATAGCTGGATGGATATTATAGGCCGGTATGTTCACCTTGAAGTAAAGGAGATCGAGGATAAGGCCACCGGCACCAAGTTCAAGAAAGAGAGCATTATTTTTCCGCGATATCACCAGCTCGATGCTGTCAGAAAGATAGTTGGCCATGCTAAGGAACACGGCACAGGACACAACTACCTCATACAGCACTCAGCGGGATCCGGAAAAAGCAACTCAATTGCGTGGTTGGCATACAGATTAAGCAGTTTGCACAACAATAAAGATGAACGAGTATTTGACAGTGTGATTGTTGTTACAGATCGAAAAGTTCTGGATCAGCAACTGCAAAACACAATATACCAGTTCGAGCACAAAACAGGCGTGGTGCAGAAGATCGATAAAGACAGTAACCAACTGGTAACAGCCCTTGAAAATGGCACCAACATCATCATCACCACACTGCAGAAGTTCCCTATTGTTTTAGAGAAGATTAGGGAGTTGCAGAAGGAAAAAGGCACGGAAGGTGTGAAACTATCAGGAAGCAGATTTGCCCTTATTGTTGATGAAGCACACAGCTCACAAGGTGGCGAAGCTTCCAGAAAGATGAAGGAGGTGTTGTCTACTTCAAGTTTGGAAGAAGCTGCAGATCAGGACGTGGGTGATGCGGATGATGCAGAGGACTATATAAGGCAAACTATGGAATCTCGGGGAAAGCAGCCCAACATGAGCTTCTTTGCATTCACTGCCACCCCCAAGACAAAAACACTTGCTGTATTCGGAGAAATAGGGCCTGATGGAAAGCCTAGACCATTTCACTTATACTCGATGCGTCAGGCTATAGAAGAAAGGTTCATTCTCGACGTTCTAAAGAACTACACATCATATGAACTTTACTTCCGACTATCGAAGAAGATAGAAGACGACCCCCAACTTAATAAGAAAAAAGCCGCAATTGCAATTGGGCGGTTCGTATCCCTGCATCCTCATAACATTGCACAGAAGACCGAGATTATCATTGAGCACTTCCGCAAAGTAGTGATGCTCAAGATAGGTGGAAAAGCGAAAGCAATGGTGGTAACCGGCTCAAGGTTACATGCGCTCAGATACTACCTGGCATTCAAGCAATACATCAAAGATAAAGGCTATCAAAACATAAGACCTTTGGTAGCATTCTCAGGCAAAGTTGTTGATGTGGACAGCGGTTATATCGAGGGAGTAACTGAAGTGGAATTGAACGGCATCAAGGAGAAAGAACTGCCGGAACAATTCGGAACGGATGAATTCAAGATCTTGTTAGTTGCTAACAAATATCAGACTGGGTTTGATCAGCCTTTGCTGCATACGATGTACGTGGACAAGAAACTAAGTGGCGTTATGGCAGTACAGACGCTTTCCAGGCTTAACCGCACATGCCCGGGCAAGGACGACACCTTTGTTCTAGATTTCGTCAACGATCGCGATGTTATATTGTCTTCATTCCAGCCGTATTACGAGCTAACTACCGTTGAGCAGGACACAGATCCCAACCTACTTTATGATCTAAAAAACAGACTTGACCAACGACAGGTATATTGGCAAACGGAAATTGATGGCTTTGCAAAGGTTTTTTACGGATCCAAGAATGCTGTAAAAGACCAGGGCAAACTGTATGCATTTGTGGGGCCTGCTGCGGAGAGATTTCAAGATTTGGACGACGATACACAAGATGAATTCAAAAAACAGCTTACACAGTGGCTTAGGTTGTACTCGTTTCTAACTCAGATAATACCATTTCAGGATGCAGAATTGGAGAAGTTCTTTGTATTTAGCAAGTATCTAGAATTGAAACTCCCTAAAAAAGACATCTCAGAAAGGCTGAAGCTGACCGATGAAGTAGCAATGGAGTATTACCGATTGCAAAAGACGACCGAAGGCAGTATTGTATTGGAACCGGGTGGTGAGTTTGGACTTCATGGGATCACAGAAACCGGAATGAAAAGAGTCAAAGAAGAACGTGCTGCACTCTCTGAGATCATCACGCTGCTTAACGACAGGTTCAATGCTGACTTTACCGAAGCAGACAGACTCTTCTTCGAGCAGATTGAGCAGGAACTTCGAGACGATCAGAAATTTGTGTTCCAGGCTCAGAATAACACAATAGAGAATTTACGGTACAAGTTCAACGAGTTATTTGACGAGAAGGCAATTGACCGCATGGAACAGAATCAGGACATATTTAGCAAACTTTTCAATGACAAAGAGTTTGGCAGTGTTGTACGTGAATTTTACCTAAAGAAATTGTACGCTGAGCTTAATAAGGCAGGCTAAGAAACATTGAAATTTAGCTAATAATGACAGCCGAAAACCTTCAACATTTTTTACTAAAAAGGATGATTGTCGAATGTGCTTGGTGGATTCAGGATCACGTTATGTGCAATGGTAATTTCATTTATCACACTACCACAGAGAAGACAAACTTCATTGATAGCATCAAGAAAAAAGTAGAAGCACTTCAGATTCCGGGTGTATCTAGGAACGGAAACACCGCAGCTGCTACTATCTATTACATTGCAGAACAGAGGGAATGGATAAAACACCTCAAGTTTCAACTCATTAGCCCACTGCGATTAACGACCGACCTAGAAGGTATTTCCCACTATCATGAGAACCACTATAATCTTCAAAAGGAGCTCCAAGTGAAGTTCGATTATGGCACTGAGAATGAGTATATTGATGAAGTTAGATTGAATCCAAAAGACGTCGTTTGTGTACTTTCTGATACCAAAGACAGGAAGCGCACCATACTTGAAAGGAAACAGTACCCGGACAATAGCTTTGAGTACAAAACCTATATGTTGGATACTCAAAAACTCCCAAACAGGAAGAGCAACAACTTTCAAAACCTAAGGGAATACCTGGACCCATATGCTCATAACCTTATTATTACAAGAAGCGCATTGATAAATGAAGTATTTTATGACTTTCATGAGACGGAGCTCTTGCTCAATGTCAATTCCAATCAGATCCCTGAAAAATTCAAAATAATTCCGTTATCTAAAAGCACAACTGCGAACAAAGATGTCCACCAGCAAATGATAAGATGTAATGAAGATAGACGCGGTTACCTGAATTCTTTACAAAAAATGGCCAGTTATTACGACAATCACAAACCTCAACCAGATCCCTCATAGATTTGTTGCTCATCAAATTTTTGTAGTATGACACCAGATCAGAACAGTGCCAACCAGCAGAATGCTAATCACGGCACACCGGGGACCAACCGGCAGTATGACAAAGCCCAGGGTAACCGGGGCAAACAGATGAACCCAAAGTTTGTCCAGAAAAGCGCCCCCAAAGTTGCAGGCAAGGTTAGAAGAAAAAAGTAACCGATTTTGCCAAATTAAGCAGACTGTCATTGTTGGCAGTCTGCTTATTATTTCCACGCAAACGACCCTTAACCAATTACACTATTTAAATTTCACTTTAATTAGCTCTGTTGCTTCTATCTCAAGTTTTGATGCAATAAGGAACAAAGTTGATATGGTGGTATTGATCTTACCAAGTTCAATTCGGCTGATCTGGCTGTGTTCTATATCACACAGGTTTGCCAACTCCTGTTGTGACAGACCTTTACTTTCCCTTAGCTGCTTTAGTCGTTTCCCGAATACTTTTAGAAGCTCTTCGTTTCTAACTTGGTTACCCACATAAGCAAAGGGAATGCATACTGAAAATTATATTTGTGGCATGTATGCCTATGATATTAAATTAATTGTATTTTTAACAAATATTATTGCTAAATCAAACCACCAAATTATGATACGCATTAAACTATTAACGGCAATTGCGTTAGCAACGCTTTACTCTTGTTCATCCGGTTCCGGTAGCTCTTCAACGTCTACTACACCATCCACTCCAACTACTCCAACTGTTGCAAATGATAGTAGCACGTTCACTCTAAATGTCAACGGAAAGACCTTTCATGGAGCACAGGGCTTGGTACTAAATAGTAGCGGCATGGCTACCTCATATCTTTCCCCGAGTGGAGTACTCCTAACAGCGACGAGGAGTGTAACGAGCACAGGAACATTATGTGTGATAAATGCGACAGTGTTAAATGAATTCTCTTTTCAATTACAAGTAATAGCACGAGGCAGAACAACTCCTTTAGGACCTGATACTTCTATATCCGGATCAACAGCATACACATTTACAGACATGACTGCTGGAAATATTATTTACACTATCGGTGACACTTCTATAGTGAACATTACCCAATCCGACTCTCACTGGGTTTCTGGCACAATGGCGCTAAACCTGTTCCGATCCGGAACAAAGTACCCTGCTACCGGTAAGTTCAGATTGTATCACTAGGATTAGCTGAATTTGCAATCACATCTATCTTTATTGAAATGTCAGGTAGAAGCATAGAATATCTGCAGAAATCTCTATGAAGGAATACGGAGATGCAATTTGATCTATGTAATATGTCTCACAAAATACCAACATAGTGATTCAACGCTGACTTTTCCCTGGTCAGAAAATAAAATTATTCTTTAACCAAGATCATTGAGGGCAACAACAAGGCAACAATAATAAAATGCAAGGTTACAAAAGACACCCGGACACATTGAAACGCAGCAGTGATGCGGCAGTCTTGAAAACTGTTGACTGTAATAGGTCCGGGGGTTCGAATCCCTCTCTCTCCGCCCTCGTCCGCCGTAGCTCCCTAGAGCGAAGGAGGACCACCCGACAAAACGGGATTATACCCAACAAAGACACAATCTTTGTTGGGTATTTTTTTCATTTCCATGGTAACCTGTTTTTTTTATTAACCTTTCCTTGAGGGCAAAATAGAGTCAAAGAGGCTATGATTGGATCGCAATTTGATTAGCCCAACAAGAATCCGCAAAGCAAAAGGCTGGTGGGCACTTCCAATGGTGAAAAAATATTAGTAGTTTGGCATGACATTAAATAGGATAGTTAAGATTAGCTAAATGATTACCTCGGAAGAATTCGCGACAATCCAATGGATACTGAATTTATCTGCATTTATGAGGTAGGGTAGATCAATATTGAGAATATCAATACAGGCGACCATGGATTAGAAGTGTTACTGATGGGAGAAAATTTTTAAAAAAGAATATTTGACAACACAAAGTCACTTTATGCATATTCATAAATTTCGGGTTCAGAATTTCAAATCGTTGAAGGATGTAACCTTTTCGTTTAATAAGGATATAAACATACTAACTGGAGTAAACAACTCCGGAAAAACCACCGTATTGGAAGCTTTGTCGTTGTGGCATGAGTGTTTTTCCAAATTAATAAGTGAAGCAAAAAGAGGTGAAAAGGGGTATAAACGAGGCGACTATATTCTTGGACCATCTTACAATCGTTATTTCCCATTTAATGAAATCAATAGTGTCAAAAGCCCAAATTTTGAAGACATATTTCATCAAAGAAATCGAAAAGGGAAGATACTACTTTCTATTACGCTGATAGATGACCATAGGCTTGAACTAGATATCTGCTTTAAAATATCAAGTTCAGGCAATAATTACATTATTGAACTCGACGGCTATAACGGCTATGACCATAGGGCATTCAATGATTATTTTGCAAATTTGCCTGAACCAATTTCTTTAATATACAGCACTCCTCTTGCCCAAATTCCAGAATCCGAAGATTTTGCAACTGATCCTAAAATCAAAGAAAGGCTATTATTGAGACAATCGTATTCTGTGTTACGAAATCGATTATACAGGGTAATTAACGGTATTGACCCCATCGCTGCAAGTAACTTTCTCAGCGACTTGAATTATATATTATATAATAACGAAAAGAAAATTGAGTTTAGATCTACTACTCAAATACAGGTAGACCCTAAAACAGTCATATTATACAAAATAGGAAACAAAGACACCGAAAAAGACATTGCTTTGCTTGGTAGTGGCACTCTACAAATACTCGAGATTCTTTTGAGTTTGTTTTCTACAACTGACAGCAAGGTCGATATGCGATTGATTTTATTGGATGAACCGGACAGCCATATACATCGCGATATACAACGGAGGCTTATAGACACTTTCGTGAAGTATTCCAATAATGCTCAGATATTCATATCAACCCACAATGAGTCACTTATTAGAAGCGCATCACCATATCAAGTATTTCACTTGGAAGGGAAACCAACGGGTGAAATTCAAAGTATTCATTATAACATCGATCAGGAGCATTTAGGCTTGCACTTTAAAGGGATAATGCCAAGTAATCTTTCTCCTGTAATTCGGTCAATTGGTAATACCACAGGACTTGACTTCATCAATGCATTAGAGTCAGACAGACTAATT
>JAEUVY010000016.1 GCA_016786565.1 Flavipsychrobacter sp. | reverse complement strand
TGGAGTTTGTAGGTGCCCGGAAGGAATCGTACACCCTCACATCGCGCAAGCCACAAGTTGAGGCCGGCACGATAGAAGACGACCAACGCCGCAGGGATTTTACCATCAATGCCCTTGCCATCAGTCTGAATGAAGGCGACTATGGTAAACTGGTGGATCCTTTTGGTGGTGTGGCCGATCTGGAACGAAAGATCATCAAAACACCACTTGATCCCGATACGACTTTTTCTGACGACCCGCTGCGGATGATGCGCGCCATACGGTTTGCTACGCAGCTAAAGTTTGAGATAGTACCCGAGGTTTTTGAATCGATAGAACGCAACCGCGAACGAATAAAGATCGTTTCGCAGGAGCGCATAACGGACGAACTGAACAAGATAATGGCGGCAGCCAAACCATCGGTGGGGCTGGACCTCCTGTTCCGCAGCAGGTTGCTGCATGAGTTCTTCCCCCAAATGACAGCACTGTCTGGCGTGGAAATAGTGGAAGGCAAGGGACATAAAGACAATTTTTACCACACACTACAGGTAATAGATAATACCGCAGAAAAAAGCGACGACCTGTGGCTGCGCTGGGCGGCACTGCTGCACGACATAGGAAAACCGGCCACCAAAAAATATGAGGAAGGACACGGATGGACGTTTCACGGACATGAAGTGGTGGGTGAACGGATGACACCGAAGATCTTCAGACAACTGAAACTGCCGCAGAACGAGAAGATGAAGTATGTGGCGAAGCTGGTGGCACTGCACCTGCGCCCCATCAGCCTGACGAAGGAGGACATTACCGATTCGGCCATGCGCCGCCTGCTGTTTGATGCCGGCGACGACCTGGAAGACCTGATGATACTGTGCGAAAGCGATATCACGTCAAAGAACAAAGCGAAGGTGAAACGCTACCTGGAGAACTTTGAACTGGTGAAGATAAGGCTGAAGGTAGTGGAGGAAAAGGACAAGGTAAGGAACTGGCAGCCACCAATAACGGGAGACGACATCATGCACATCTTCGGGCTGGCCCCATCGAGGGAGGTAGGTATCCTAAAGACCACGATAAGGGAAGCAATTCTGGATGGCGTGATACCCAACGAACGTGACGCCGCCTATGACCTGCTGCTGGAGAAAGCAAGTGAACTAAAATTGTCGCCTGTGAACCATGACAAAAATAAGCCTGCATAAAGGAGATATTACTGCTATGGATGTGGACGCCATAGTCAACGCCGCCAACACATCGTTGCTGGGAGGTGGCGGTGTGGACGGTGCCATCCACAGGGCGGCAGGACCGGAGCTATTGGCCGAATGCCGCACCCTGAACGGATGCCCGACAGGCGAAGCGAAGATAACGGGTGGGTACCGGCTGAAAGCCCGGCATGTAATACATACCGTGGGGCCTGTGTGGCATGGAGGCGGAAAAAATGAGGAACAACTGCTTGCCAATGCCTACCGCAACAGTCTGAAGGTAGCGGCGCAGAACGGACTACGCACGGTAGCGTTCCCCAACATCAGCACAGGTGTGTACCACTTTCCGAAAGACCGGGCGGCAGACATCGCTTACAACACCGTGAGAGAATTTGTGGTTGAACGGCCAACCGCGCTGGACGAAGTGATATTTGTGTGCTTTGACGATGAGAATTACAACCTGTATGCCTCCAAAGAAGGTGTGCAGCAATACAAACAACAATAATTGACCCAAAAACAGAACTGATGAATACCCGCCAGTTATTCCTGCAACATGTAGCTCAGACATCTCCGGCCCCGGTGGGTCTGGACATAGTGCGGGCAGAAGGTAACTACCTGTATGACAGCGAGGGAAAGAAGTATCTGGATCTGATAGGTGGCATCAGTGTATGTAACATAGGGCACAGGCACCCTGCAGTGGTTGCCGCGATAAAAGAACAGGCCGACGCCTACCTGCATGTGATGGTATATGGCGAGCTGATGCAGAGCCCACAGGTGCAGTATGCATCCCTGCTGGCGGCCCACCTGCCCCCCACCCTCGACTGTGTGTACTTTACCAATTCGGGTACTGAGGCTACAGAGGGCGCGCTGAAGCTGGCCCGACGGGTGACAGGACGCCCCAATGTGGTGTGTTGCCAACATAGCTACCATGGTAGCACCCTGGGCGCACTGAGTGTGATGGGCGATGAATACTGGCGCAATGCCTACCGGCCGCTGCTGCCGGGCGTGGGGCATTTTCAGTACAACAGTCAGGGACTGATAGACGCCATAGACGCACACACTGCCTGTGTGATCATAGAAACCATACAGGCCGAAGCCGGCATAAAAGTGCCGGAGCAATGGTGGCTGGAGGCACTGCGCAGCAAGTGCACGGCAACCGGTACGCTGCTGATATTTGACGAGATACAGTGTGGCTTTGGCCGCACGGGTAAACTGTGGGGCTTTGAACACTTCGGTGTGACGCCTGATATATTGTTATTGGGTAAGGCACTGGGTGGGGGCATGCCGTTGGGTGCATTTATAGCATCGCACCACCTGATGCAGACGCTGACCGACAACCCGGTGCTGGGACACATTACCACCTTTGGCGGACACCCTGTGTGCTGTGCCGCGGGAATGGCAGGTATGCGGGCACTGCTGGCCGAGCAGATGATAGCCGGTGTAGCGAGTAAAGAACAACTATTCCATGAAGTGCTGGTGCACCCCGAAATAGTGGCGGTGCGCAGCAAGGGGTTACTGATAGCTGTGGAACTTTCGAGTGCCGAAAAAGTAATGAGTACCCTGCAGGCGTGCCTGGGCAAGGGTCTGTTTTCTGACTGGTTCCTGTTTGCGCCGCATTGCATCCGAATTGCGCCGCCGCTCACCATTACGGAAGAAGAGATACGCCATGCGTGTGCGACATTGATGAATTGCCTGTGATATTTTCCACAGTGTGCCACTCAAACACATGAGTTTTTACCCTAACTTTATCTAAATAAAACCAACCTATTATGAAACAGATATTGTTAGGATCCGTTCTCATTTTACTTTGCCATACAAACTGTGCAGCCGATGCGCCAGACTATGTTTAGATAAAACAAGGCTTTTGGGGTGAGTGGAAAATAGTTCACGTTGACAAACCTAAAAAGAAGCTGCACAAGTGGTATCACGACAAAAAAACTGACACTTACTATCGCATGAGAACATGGCTCGGGATAGCGGTAAGAATCCGATAGGCAGTGCGTACCGGGACACAAATTAATTTTCTGATATGCTGGAATTGGCTGCATTTTTTGCTATTTTGCCAGTCTTACAAACATCAACACAATAACAATGTCCTTGAATCTTTGCATCGACTGGGGTAATACCAACGTAAAGGCAGCACTTTTTGCCGGCGACCGAATTGAAAAACAGATCGTCTTTTCTGAAGACGCTGCCCTGGAGCAGGTGACCCAGTTGCTGGAAACGTACCAGCCTGTAAAGGCCGTTCTTTGCTCGGTGGTGAGCAACAGCGACGAGGTGGCGGCACTGCTGCGCTCGAAGCTGCCCCACACCCTGCTGATGACAGGACACACCAATGTACCGATCAACAATGCATACCTTTCGGCAGATACGCTGGGACCTGATCGCCTGGCACTGGTGAATGCGGCCCACTTCGAGTTTCCGGACAAAAACAATCTGGTGATCAGCGTGGGTACGTGCATCACGTACAATCTGGTGCAGAAAAACAAGACATTCCGCGGAGGCGCTATATCTCCGGGTATGCACATGCGCCTGAAAGCCATGAGTACTTTTACAGACCGCTTGCCGGAAATAACCGCTGTAGATGACGAACCACTGCTGCTGGGCTACGACACAGAAACCTGCCTGCAAAGCGGTGCGGTAAATGGCATGGCGGCTGAAATAGATGGAATGATAAAGGCATATGAAGAGCGCTACCCCGATTTTAACGCCATCTTAACGGGCGGTGATGCCCCTTACTTTGCCACCAAATTGAAAAGTAAGATATTTGCCGACCCCAATATGTTATTGAAGGGGCTAAACCTAATTCTGAATCATAATGTATCATCGCCTCGCTAAGTCGGTACCTGTTTTACTGTTATCAGTAATTAGCTTTAACGCGACGGGACAGACAAGCAGCGTAAGTAATCCGAGGAATGGATGGGAGAACAATCCCTATTCCAAATACGGACTCGGAGAGTTGCGCAACGGCAACAACACCTCGCTGAGGGGAATGGGCAATATTACCAGCGCCTACTCCAGCGCAACGATGGCCAATACCGACAACCCTGCATCCTATTCGTACATTAAGCGCACCACATTTGAAGTGGGTGCAAACATGACGACAAGGACCGTGGAAGGAACGGACAACGGAACAAGCGAGAAATATAAATCGGGCACAGCATCGGTAGCATACATGAACCTGGCGGTGCCGGTGGGCAAGAACGCCGGTATGTGTTTCGGTTTCCGTCCCTACTCAGCGACATATTATTACCTTACAGACACCATTCGATCCATCTCTACCACTCCATCTCCACTGGGCGACGCGATAAAAAGCTACAGAGGCGAGGGGGCCATGAACTTTGCTTTTGTGGGCGGTAGTGCCAAGTATAAAGGACTGAGCGTAGGCGCGAATTTCGGCTTCCTTTTCGGGAACATCAACAAGTCTACAGTGTTGGTGCCTTCAGACAAGCTGACCTACAATAATGCTTACTATTCTCAGTTTGTCACCAACTCGCGTGTAGGTGGTATCATGTGGAAGGGCGGTCTGCAATATGAAGCCAAGCTCGATTCTTTCCATGTACTGCGCGTGGGTGGCACCGTGCAATTGAGCCAGAAAATACGTGAACATTTCTACGAAACACACCTGGCCGCCTACAACTTCGACGACACGGTGATAAGGGACACTACCTACTCAATACCTGAACAGGAAGGAAAGATCACCCTGCCGTTCACCTATAGTGCCGGTATCGTGTTTTCGCGCCCGGGTAAATGGAGCGTTGGAGTGGACTACTCAGCCACACAATGGAGCCAGTTCTCGAGCAGCCTCAACGCCAACCTGAATACCGGCATTGCGGCATCGTCTTACAAACTGGGACTGGGAGGAGAATACACACCGGATGCCGACAACACCAGGCGCTATTTTTCGCGAGCCACCTACCGTCTGGGGGCTTACTACGGAAATGACTACCTGAAATTGCAGGGCACACAACTACTCTATTACGGTTTCACAGCCGGTTTCAGTATGCCGTTCAAACGCTCGGCCTCACAGCTTCATGGTGCTATAGACGGCGGCATGATGGGTACTACCGATAACGGACTGATGAAGCAAAGCTACCTGAGGGTGACACTGGGTGTGACGCTGAACGACCTGTGGTTTGTGAAACGCAAATACGAGTAATTGCAATGAGGCATTTTCATTCCCGCCTCAAATACGTTTATATGCAGCAGACATTTCGGACACGCTTATTGGGTTTACTTCCGGTGGCAGTGTTCGCGTTTATGTCCTGCAACAACGACCCCGCCGAGATACGCGCCCTCACCGCCCGCAACAACAAACAGGAAGACCATGCCAAGGGAGTAACGTTTTTGTATAGCCAGGACGGCGACATGAAAATGCGTGTGTACGCCCGTGATTTTGTGCGCAACTCATCGGCACGGAGACCCTACATAGATATGAACAACGGCCTGAAGATGGAATTCTTCGACGACAGTGGCCGCATATCTGATGTACTTACGGCAGACTCATCGCGCTACTATGAAACACAGCGTGACTTCATTGTATGGGATAGCGTGAAGATAGTGAGCAGGAAGGGAGAACAGCTGAACACCGATGAACTGATATGGAACGAAAGCGCCCAGAAGTTCTTTACTGAAAAAGATGTGCGCATCACCACCCCCACCCAGATACTGTATGGCACAGGCATGGAGGCCAACCGCGACTTTACGTGGTACCGCATACTGAACCCGAAGGGATCGGTAAGTGTAGAAAAAGGCGAAGTGCCGCAGTAGCCTATTTGCCGGCAAGATACTCGGAGCGCAGCAAACCGAATACCAGAGAATCGTGGTACACACCATCCACAAAATAGTGCGAACGCAGCCTGCCTTCCTCCACAAAACCCAGTCCTTTTGCCAGCCTCAACGATGGTTCGTTATCGGGACCGATCAACGCCTCTACCCTATTTAACATCAACTCTGTGAATCCGTAATTAATTATGGCGGCTATTGCCTCCTTCATATATCCCATATTGCGCTGAGAGATGTCGGAAATGAGGTAACCAACCTCTGCACGGGCATGCTGCACCGCCCAATTGTGAAATCCACCCCGGCCAATATTCTTGCCCGTCGCCTTCACTTCCAGCACAAACTGGAGAAAGGTATTGCGGTGTGTTTCCAACCCGCCGGCAAGCTTCTTGCGTTCGCTGTTCAATTCGTCGGGACCGGAGAGCCCAAGAAATGCAATGGCATCATCATCGGACATGGTGGAAAGCACAGAACGCATGAGCGCGGGGGTAACTGCCTTGAGCAACAGGCGTTCGGTCTCGATGACCAAACGCTCCGTTTCTTTTGGCTTTTCAGTGCCTGTGCCACCGCCCAGTGAGTACAGGAACAGCAACTGCCCCTCGGGCGTGCTGAACACCGCATTGCCGGTGCCTTCGCCCGAAAGCGGCACAAGACCATGGGCTACAAGTGCCGCTACCCTATCGGCCATATCTGCGGCAAAGTAAGTGAGCGCAGGTTTGGAGAAATGATCGGTCTGATGCAACCCTATCACACAAACACCATCGGAAAGGATGGCCCATGGGTATGGCGAGGCAAATTCAGATACCACCTCAAATCCCAGCTTCTTCCAAAACGCCACTGATGCGCCAAGGTCTGCAACGGGTTGCGCATACTCGCCAAACATGCCCATGGTGCGGTTGTGATAATTGGCAGGATCGTTGTACTCGTGCTGCGCCAACTGCATCATACCACGCCCGCCCGGCTGACGGAATCCGTCGATCACATTCACCAGACTTACCAGTGCCCCATCGGGCGATTGCAGCACATATCGCTTCAATTGGTCTTTGGGGCCGGGTTTCTGCAGGAACTTTATTCCGTCTTTCTCCAATGCCTTAACGACCTTGTTGATGTCCTTTACGTAATAGGTCAGCGCCATGTAGGGCACAGGATCCTTGCGTAGCATGATCAATACCACGCCATCAGACACCTGTATCCATGGGAAGGGCCAGTCCGCGCGCATCACCTCAGAGAAACCAACAGACTCATAAAAACGCAGCGACCTTTCAAGGTCGGGAGTGGTAATGGTATAGGCGACAATATCTCCGAGAAATGGCATGGATGGTGATTTTTGCTGCAATTTACTGCCGCATGGACAAAAAAATGCAGGAAATAGGGCGGGGCTATAGTATTGTTGCATGACAAAACCGATATTTGTAACAACAGTAACCGATCTATCGAAAAGATGTTTTGCAGCACCAGGGCCAGGAAGTCTATCAGTCTCGTTGTTTTGCCGGCAGTGCTATGCCTGATGCAGGGTGCAAACGCCGCGGCACAATACCTGCCGCCCAGAATATCCATCCATGTTTCTAATCCGCTGAGCCTTATGTCGAAGGCGGGCGCGAAACTGCAGTACCGACTGAACGAGCACCATTCGGTAGTGGCGGGGTACCGCATGTACTACGGGTTCTTTCCCGGCTCTCAGACTTCGGTTGAATACCATCATTACTACCGCACGTGGGACCGGTCCGAAGCGTTCTTCTATGGTAAGTTCCTCTATGGCAACTCAACCTACTCGCCCAAATCCTACTATAACGTGGGGGACGCCACCTACAACGACCCGGGCACTTATGGCGCACTGGGAGCCGGACTTGGCAAGCGTTACAACTTTGGTCCGTTCTTTATAGAGGTGAATGTGGGGCTAAAGTACACGCAGATACTGGAAAAGAAGAGTGGCATCAACACCAATCTTTTCTATACCCTGGGGCCGGGATCGCTGGTGGACTGTGGTCTGCAACTGGGTTTACAGTTCTTCAGCGAAGGACGCCACATGTACTACAAAACGCTTGCGCCGAGAAGGCGGTCGCGTTTCAGAGATTAGGTCGTTAGTATACCCTACTCCTTGTTGAAGTTATCGTTCAGCATCTTCTGGAACTTCGTTTTCAGTTCCTCCTCTTTTTCCGCATCTACTATGCGCTGTGCTTCTGTTTTCAGCACGGCAAGGCGTTCTGTGGCACGGGCCACCTTGTCTTTGTCAGCAGCCTGTTCGGCCTGCTTCAGATCGGCGCGCGCAGCCGAGGCCGCCTGGAAGAAAAACCCTGCCGCACCCGACCTGTAAGAACGGGCAGTCTCTTGTATAACGAGGTTGGAATAGAGCCTTGCGGCACCCGAGAATGCCGTGGGTGACGCTACCTTCTTCAGGTAGTTGTTGAGCACCGATGCCATGGACATACCCTTGCCGCCCCATGTGTAGGGCACCTTTTCTTTGAGCAAGGCAAGATCTTCATCGGCACCGTGGCGACCTATGATACTCCACACAGTCGAAGATAGTTCGCCACCCGGACTGGTCTTTACCAACGAACGCGCGATGGAGAAAGCGGTATCGGCATCCAGGTTTGACAATGCATCCAGTGCGTTGCCGGCTACTTTGTAGGAACTATCGGAGATACATTTTACGAGCGTGGCACGTGCTGCAGGCAACTTCCAATCGCCCAGCACCTCGCAGGCAGCGGCACGCACATGGCGGTCTTTATCGTTGGCAGCGGCTACCATTACTATTGATGTCCAGCGCTTGCGGTATCTGTCGCTGGAAGCGCGGCCCACCTGCTCGAAGGCGAACCGGCGCACAGTAACCATAGTATCGGCGAGGGCCTTGTCTATAAGGACCTGAGATGAGGAATCGGACATTTGTTTTGCAGCGGCAGCAATTGCCAGGCGCTTGCTTATGTAGTCTTTGCTGCCCAGATATTGGGCGAGCCATTGTGCAGGCTTCTTGTTTTCCTTGATCTCGCCGGGCAGTACGTGCCTGACGTCGGGAATAAGCACCGGACGGACACCGTTGCGGTAGGGAAAGGTAAATCGGGTGGTCTTGTTGGTAATGCGCCAGGGCTCTACCGAGTATGCATCTCCGTAAATGACACCTGTCTCCAGCAGGAGGTCGTACATAAAGGTGGAGTCTTCCTGAGCCTGCACTACCTCTACAGCAAGTTGCTGCAAGGTATCGTTGTAATTGTAGTTCACCTTTAGCACGGGGTGACCGCCACGGTAGTACCATTGATCGAAGAATTTGCTCCAATCGGTGCCGGTGGCAGCCTCTACTGCCTGACGCCAGTGGTGCGCCTCGGCCGATGAGAGCGCGTTGCGGGTAAGGTATAGTTTCATTGCCTTGTCGAACGCTTCGTCGCCGATAAGAGTGTTGAGGTAGTGGAGTATGGCCCCACCCTTGTTGTAAGATATGCCGTCGAACATCTGCTCTTTGTCGTCGTAGTAATAACGAACAAGGGCGGGATCGCTGCCGCGGGAAATGGCGATGTATATCTGCAGGTCTTTCCATGCCAGCTCATCGGCTGATGCATCGCCATAGCGGAACCTGCGCCATAACTGTTCGCCATAGTTAGCAAAAGACTCGTTTACCGTGAGGTTGCTCCACGACTCGCAGGTCACGTAGTCGCCGAACCACTGGTGAAACAATTCGTGTGCTACAATGTCTTCGTTGTCCTTATCGGCCAACTCGCGGTCGGTCATGTTCATGAACTCTCCGAACAGAGAGGCCGACGTATTTTCCATAGCCCCCGACACATAATCGCGCACCACCACCTGGCTATACTTAGCCCATGGATAGGTAACACCTGTGCGGCGCGAAAAGAAAGAAAGCATATCGGTGGTGTGTGCAAACATGCCCGATGCATAGCGGGCATATTCCGGCTCTACATAGTAGTTCACGTCCTTGCCCATCCATTTGTCTTTCACCACACTATACTTACCTATTGCAAACATGACAGCGTATGCCTGTATGGACAGATCGCTCTGCCAGATGTCGGTGCGCATGCCCTTAGGTTCCTTTATCTGCTTTACCAATGCACCGTTGCTCAGTGTTACCAGGCTGTCGGGCACCAAAAGTTCTACACGAGTAGTGAAGCGCGTATTGGGTTTGTCGATGGTTATGAGCCAGCGGGAATTTGATTCTGTTTCGCCCTGTGTCCAGATGTGGGCCGGCTTGGTGGGCGACTGGCCATCGGTATTAATGAAGTACAGTCCCCTATCGTCTGATATGGCAGCGCTGCCACCGGTCTTTTGTCCGTAAGGCATGGCGGTATAGCGGAAATACAGAACAATGCTGTCGCGGGAGGTATACCTGCGCCCCAAACGAACGGTAAGCTTATCGCCCGCATAAGAATAACGGACAGCAGCATTGCCCCTGCCGGTTACCTGCAGCACACTGTCTATCTTCATGCCCTTGGCGTCCAGCACCACAGAGTCTAACGGGTAACAATATGGGTGTAGTGTCACCCATTCGCGCGCGGCGGCAGTCTTGTTCATCCTGTCGAACGACAGTGCTACACGGGTGTGGGTGATGTCCCAATGTTTGGGGGCGGATTCGCGGTAAACGGGTTTGCCGGCTGTAGCCGAAATAGTCAGCGTATCGAGGTCTACGAACTGTGCCGTATCCGCCGACTGTGCCGCACATTTTTCAGCGACAAGTAGTCCTGCCACCAGCAGAAATATATTTCTCATTAAAGCTATCGGGATTTGTAATGCAGTAAAAATAAACAAATAGTGTTCAGTAACCCGATGCAAACCGGAGTTACCCCCAAAAATCACTCTCCTACCGGATCGTCGTCAGGCTCCACTTTGAACGTAAAGAAGCGCTGCGATATGTAGCTGAGTATGGCGGTGATGACCATGATGAATATGTAAGAGATATCGGCCCGCACCATGGGCAGCATCAGCGCGAAGACCTTGATGAGCACATAGGTAAGCAGAATGAACGTTGCGGTTGTGAGCGCATACCTGAAGAACTGCTTTCTGCCATGCAGATTAGACTCCGGGAAAACAATGTAGCGCGACAGAATGAACCCAAGCGGAAAGGTGATGCAGAATGAGATGATCTGTGCGCCCACTGGAGCCGTAATGTCTACGTTCTCCATCACATGAAAACTCTGACGTGCCAGAACTATGTTGAAGGAAACAGAATAAACGACCCAGTTAAGAACAGTATTGGAGCCACCGCATGCCAGGTACCTGAAAGTTTGAGTAGGTATATACCTTGCAAAGGGTTTATGAAAAAAATCGATGATACCAATAATGATATGTCGGGCCCTGGATAGCAACTTCGGCAGAAATTGCGGCAAATATAATACATTTTGCATGCTACGGCAGCACGTATTCTAAACAGAACTGTAAATATCCGGTGTATAATAACGCAACCCTGAAAGGTTGAAATATTCTGTTTTATCGGTCATACCCTTATCTTTGCCCTCTGTTTAATAAAAACTGATTATGTCATCTACCTGGTTTCGTCGCAATAAGAAAGGCATTCTTACCTCTACCGAGGAAAAGAAAGAGACCCCTGATGGCCTTTGGCACAAATGCCCGGAGTGTAAAACCACCGCAACGGTAAAAGAAATACAGGCAAACCTGTATGTATGCCCCAAGTGCAACTACCACAACCGCATCAATTCATCAGAATATTTTGAGATCCTGTTCGACAACAACCGTTACGAACTGTTGTTTGAGAACATTGGCCCTAAGGACCGCCTCGGCTTCGTAGATATGAAACCATATAGCTCACGTATCATAGAAGCGCAGCAGTCTACCGGACTTAAGGACGCTATGACTGTGGGTACCGGAACGATGAACGGTGTGAAATTCGTGGTGGCTTGTATGAATTTCAACTTCATTGGTGGCTCCATGGGTTCGGTGGTAGGAGAAAAGATCAGCAGGGCGATAGATTATTGCGTGGCTAACAAGCTTCCGCTGCTGGTTATCTCCAAATCGGGAGGAGCCAGGATGATGGAAAGCGCGTTCTCTCTGATGCAAATGGCCAAAACATCTGCAAAACTCACCCAACTGGCAAAGGCAAAACTGCCGTATATTTCGTTGATGACCGACCCTACCACAGGTGGTGTTACCGCGTCTTATGCTATGCTGGGCGACATCAACATTGCCGAGCCTAACGCGCTGATCTGCTTTGCCGGTCCGCGTGTTATCAAAGAAACTATTAAGAAAGACCTTCCGGCCGGCTTCCAGCGTTCTGAATTCCTGCTAGAACACGGCTTCCTTGATTTTATTGCCGAGCGCCGCACGCTGAAGAACAAACTCAGCCTGGCCGCTGAATGGTTCATGAAATAAGCGGACGCCACTCATTTTTTTACGAACTTTGTATCCAACCTGACGGGGTTAGCACTGCTAACCCCGTTTATCCATAAACGCAGCATTGGCAGAGAACATCAACATAAAGAACAGATCGGCCACGTTTGAATACGCGATCGAAGACCGGGTAACTGCGGGCATCATGCTCACCGGTTCCGAGATCAAATCTATACGTGTGGGCCGTGTGAGCTTTAATGATAGTTACTGCTACTTTGACGATGGCGAACTATGGGTAAAAAATCTGCACATCGCCGAATATGTCAACGCGGGTTATGCGGGCCATATCGCTACACGCGAGCGTAAACTGCTGCTCACCAAAAAGGAACTGCGCAAGTGGCTCAATAAAGTAAAAGAAAAGGGATACACCATCGTTCCGCTCAGCGTATTCATCAACGAGAACGGTTATGCCAAAGTGGAACTGGGCCTCGGAAAAGGCAAAAAGACCTACGACAAACGCGAAAGCATTAAGACACGCGACGTAGAGCGCGAAATGAAGCGTTACCTTAAATAAGAATTATCTGTCCAGAACTGAATGTCACCTACTCTACCTCGTCGGTAAAAAGTATGCCGTTGTATTCCAGCTCGCGCAGTACAGGCCTGTATACCGACTGCATTACGGGCAGCAACACACCAACAGGTGGTTTCAGCTTTTTGGTGAGTACCAGTGATGCCAGAATTGCCATAGGCATACCCACGGTACGCGCCATAGCACTATGTTCTCCGCCTTCTCCCTTCAGCACCATAGAGCTGTTCAGGTTTATCATGCGGCCTTTGTGTTCATACTCTATTTCGTGATGCATCACCACCATGTCCTTATCATCATCGGCCATGCGCCATTTCTCCTGCAAAAGTGTAAGCAGGATGTCGCCCGAACACATTGTGCCGGCGGGCAGTGTCTTCTCTTCAAACAGATCGATAGACTCCAGCAGTCCTATTACTTTATCGTCTTTCGGCAGATCCAGCTTAGCCGATATATGGTCGCGGATATCTTGTTTTGCATCACAAGCGGTCTTGCTACGCAGCCACGATAGGTTTGTCGCCCCCTTGGTGTCAACTAAATCGGTCTGATCGGTAAGGCCCAATTTCACCAAAGCATCCCACCCCCTGCAAAAAGAAGGATACCTGAGGGTGGCACGAACGAATGTTTTTATTGAAGCCACATCATAGAGGTCCAGATACTTCAATGAATCGCGATTGGGATAGAATGCCAGCGCGTTCAGTCCGGGTATCTTTATCTTCTTGTTCTGTTCAAACATCTTTTCATAAGGCACATCTACCTGCTTGCCGTTATGAAGGTATTTGGCACCGCCCATACCCGCTGTAATAATATTCTTAGGGTTCCAGCTAAACTTGTAGTGCCAGGGATTATCATCGCTCTCGGGAGCTATCAGACCACCGCAGTATGATTTGAATGAAGTGATGCGACCGGCAACCTTGTGTATGCTATTGATGATCTTGCTTGCCGTCATATGGTCTATACCGGGGTCGAGACCCATCTCGCACATAAACATCAATCCCGCCTCACGCACTGCCGCGTCCATAGCTTTCATCTCGTCAGAGATGTAGGAAGATGTGATAAGATTCTTTTTATATTTCAGGCAATCCTGCGCCAGCAAAATATGCAAGTGCGGTGGCATCAGCGAAAGCACAATGTCGGCACGCTTCACCAGCGCTTCACGTTGCGCTTTATTATTAATGTCAAATACCGCAGCCTCGCCACTGGGATGCCTGTTCAGCTTTCTGGCAATTGCGGCTGAGTCTCCGTCGGCTACAATGACATTCCATTTATTTTTTGATGCATTTGTCAGCAGGTACTCTATCAGATAGGTTGAAGATTTCCCTGCCCCGGCTACAAGAATATTTTGCATGTAGAAAAAAGAATTGGATAAAAATCGAAATCAAATGTAGTGTTATTCCCCAGTTATTTTACTACTGATTTTAAACCATATTTTTACATAATGTTAAAAAGGGTTGTTTTTGGGGCATTTTTGATAAAAAAATGACCAAAATCACTCAATTTAAGACATTATCATGACTAAAATCATGTTTCAGTTAACTATCGATTAACAAAATATTCGTGTACCAACACGAATTCAGGTGTGCTTGCGATGCCTGCCGGCGTGCTTTCTTATGTTGAGAAAATGTGTAATAACCAGACCGGCTGAGGCGAAATATGCCATCCAGTGTAGCGTATCTTCAAACAACACTGCTATGGCTAAAAATAACCAGAAGATCCACAAAGCGATGCTGATAAGTTTACTTGACGCATGCTTACCTGCATGAAAAACCGCGTAAAAACCTACTGCCAGAAAAATATAGTCGAGCCACTCCCACCAGTGTGGCAGCCCCACGCCCCACCCTGCGGCCTCAACACCATCGGTGACTGAATACTTCAAAAGGAATACAGCAGGTATCACCAAACAATGCACACCACAAATGATAGCACTGATGATGCCTACCCTGTCGGCACCGGAAGTATATTTTTCTGAATGAGACAAACTATAAATGCAACTGAGTTGCAAATGTACGGAATAACTTTAAATGCAACAAGGTTGCATTTAAAGTACTAATTTCGCAGAGTGAACGCTTCGGAACATATAAGAGAGAAGGGACTAAAAGCAACCCCGGCAAGAATGAAAGTGCTGGAAGAACTGACCGGCACCGGTCAGGCACTGTCGCATACTGAACTGGAAGCCACATTCAGCAAAGTAGACAGGATCACCCTTTACCGGGTGCTGAAAGATTTTGAAGAGGCGGGCATTGTGCACAAGATCATTGGCCCCGACGGCGTTACAAGGTTTGCCGTGTGTCGTCACAACTGCCCCGACGAAACACATACCGAAGACCACGTGCATTTTAATTGCACCAATTGCCACAAAGTTTTTTGCCTGGAACACACCCACAACCCCGACCTGAGGCTACCGACCGGCTTCAAAGTATCGGGTATACAAATATTGGTGCAGGGGATCTGTAAACATTGTTCCTGAGCCCCTGCACCGTTACCGGTATTGTAAATTATCAGAGATTATTCTTTGCGATAACTGTCCAGTCATCGCTTCCGTGACCGGCCTCTATCCACCGGTCCATCTCGGCTGCCACAGCAGACACCACCACCAGCGGCACACCTGCTTTCTTGGCCTCGGCCAGCATCAGTCCGGCGTCCTTCCTTGCCATGTTCAGCTCCCACGACGGATTTCCGAAATCGCCCATGCGGATGCGTTTGAGCCTGCCGGGCAACATTGCCCCGGGGTTCCATTCGTTGAACAACGCAGTCACATCATCTGCAGGCATACCTATAGCCTTGGTAAGGGCCAACGTATCAGATATGGCTGCGGTGAACCCTATGAGGAAGTGATTACCTGCCAGTTTCATGCCGGCAGCACGCCCCACCTCTGTGCCGAAATTGATGACCTTTCCGGTCATAGGTGAGATGTAGGGCATTATCGTTGCAACATCTGCTATGTCGCCCGAAACCAACATGTAACCCGATCCGTCGAGCGCGTTTACAGGCCCCATAAAAACAGGTGCGTGTACATATATATGCCCTTGCTCCTTCCAATAGGCAGTGCGTTTGCGCGCGCCATCAACAGAGGTTGTCGTGTGGTCTATGATAATAGTACCCGGCTCAAAGGCAACCGAGGCCGCGCTCAGCACTTCATCAACACTGGCATCATCTTTCAAGGTCAGGTGGATACGTTCTGCACCACGTACCGCATCAGCGGCATTGGCAAACGCTATTGCACCATCCATTTCCAATGCCTGCGCCTTGGCCGCTGTCCTGTTCCACACATTCACTTTATGACCATTGCGCAATAAAGCCTTTACAAATCCTGAACCGAGCAAGCCGGTACCCAAGTATGCTACCATAATTTCGAGAAGATTATTTTACGGGCGCAAAGCTAAGGCAAATAGCACTGCAGTGACACCGCACTACAGCAGAGATTGCCATTCGCCTGCACCCTCACGAATGAGCTCGGGCGTGCCGGATGTGCAATCAATAACAGTTGAAGAAAGGATATGCCCCGGACCACCATCTATCACAATGTCCACCAATGACCCAAAATGCTCATACATCACCTCGGGGTCGGTGAAATACTCCACATCCATATCCATGGGCAGCGACGCGCTCATAATGGGGTGTCCCAGTTCGCGTACAATATCCATGCAGATGCGGTTTTCCGGCACACGTATACCTACCGTGTCCTTTTTTGTCTTCAGCATTTTCGGCACCTGCTTGCTTGCCTCCAGAATGAAAGTGTATGGACCGGGCAGCGCGGCCTTCAACAGCCTGAAAACGGGAGTAGGAACACTTTTGGCATAGTCGCTGAGGTGACTGAGATCGGAGCAGATAAAAGAGAACTGCGCTTTCTTCGGATCGATCCGTTTAATGCGGGCGATACGTGCCACCGCATCAGCATTTGATATGTCGCAACCAATACCATAGATCGTATCGGTCGGATAGATGATGACACCACCCTTCCTGAGGCAATCAACTACCGTTTTTATGTGCCGCGGTTGCGGATCTACAGGATGGATATTGAGCAGCATAATGTCCTTTGTATAAAGGTACAAAATAATACAGGCAGTATGGCATACCGAGTACTATGCCGGCTGAAACAACCGTTCCACCGCCCAGGCCTTCAGGCGCATCTCCTCCCATTCTTTTTCAGGTATGCTGTCCCAGGTAATGGCCCCGCCTGTTGAGTAAGACAAATATTCGGTGCCTGCATTGTAGTAGAGACTGCGAATGATGACATTAAGGTCCATGTCTCCCGCCGGAGTGATATAACCGATAGTGCCCGAAAACAACTCGCGCCGCGCTTCCTCATATCTGTCTATCAGTTGCATTACTTTGAACTTGGGCGCACCGGTCATACTACCCATGGGGAACGAGGTTCTTATGGCATCTGCAAACGACATATCCGGACGAAGTGTGCCGCTTACGGTGGAGATCATCTGGTGCACCTGCGGGAAAGTGTATATACCGAACAACTCATCGACCGTTACTGAACCCACCTCGCAACAGCGTGCAAGGTCGTTGCGCACCAGATCAACGATCATCACATTCTCGGCCCGCTCCTTTATGTCGCCTCGT
Organism: Flavipsychrobacter sp.; assembly: GCA_016786565.1. Taxonomy (GTDB): domain Bacteria; phylum Bacteroidota; class Bacteroidia; order Chitinophagales; family Chitinophagaceae; genus Nemorincola. Next base: position 35,900 of record JAEUVY010000016.1, on the reverse strand, counting down.
AACGCCGTTTTCATTGCAGCATCAGCAGCAGTATCCATGCCGCGTCGGGCTGTACCCTTTATGGGCTGCGACAGCACCTGACGCCCACTCTTTCGCAAATAACGCTCGGGGCTGGCACACATCAGGTATCGGTCGCCATCGCGGTAATAGGCAGCGAATGGCGCCGGAGACAACCGGTTGAGCGCTGCAAATACGGCCAATGGTTCTTCAAGTTTAGCGGTGGCATGACCACCACCGCAGAAATTGATCTCGTAGCAGTCGCCTTCACGAATATGTTCGCGAAGCCGGCCAACGATGTCGATGTATTTATCCTTTTGAATGTAGGGGGTGAAGGAAAGCGAAAGGTCAAGAGGAGGCAATGACATTGACGATGCCTCGTCAATTGCTTTTTTTATCTCATCGGGATCACCGTAAGTCTCAATTGTAAACGTGCTGCAATTCCTATCTATGTAGCAAACAGACTCAGGTACAAAGAACTGAAGAAGCGGAAAATGGTGCCGGGCCGGGTGGCGCGACTCAAGCGCCGGCTCCAGAACATTCTTCAGGTCGTAACAAATGTGACCGAACATCCAGTCTCTCTGTTCATTGTGAGCCGCTTGCAGCGTTGTCAGCGGGTCGGCACCCGAAGACGGGACCAGGTAACGGCACCCCGCTGCCAACAGACACTCATACCCATCATAGACTGACCGGTATGAATTGCTATCTAAAAAAACAAGGATGCTGAACTGTTTTGACCAATTCAGCATCCCTGCCTTTATACTGCCCGCATCAGCGGAACCTATTTCGTAACTTTTTTTATTTCTGTGCAATTGCTCCTTTTTGATCAGAAGTCGTCATCATCATCATCAAATCCGCCGCCGGCATCAGAGAAGAATCCAAGATCTTTGAAATCATCATCCACATCAAAGTCGTCGTCCTTAGCAGATTTTTTCTTTGGTGATTTGCTTTTCGACTTCGGCAGATCAAACTCTTCAAATTCCTTTTCTATATCGAAATCTTCTTCGTCACTATTGAAATCATCATCATCGTCCATGTCGTCATCATCCACATCATCGTCGTCATCGTCATCGTCGTCGTCCGATTTCTTCTTAGCTGCTTTCTTCGGTGCCTTTTTAGACTTTGGCGCATCGTCCTCATCATCGTCGTCGTCGTCATCAGACTTCTTCTTGGAAGCTGTTGCAGACTTCTTCGCAGGCTTCGCCGGAGCCTCATCTAGTTCATCGTCTTCCTCATCATCAAGCTCTTCCTTTTTTGCTTTAGCAGACGTCTTTTTAGATGAAGGAGCCGCGCTTGGTTTCGCACTTTTTTTCGCCGGAGTCTTTTTATCAGTATTTGATTTCATAGCTCTTAATCTTGATGCCGTAAAATTTTAATAGTTTGATGAATTTGCCAAATTTTTTTTGCCGGAGGTTATATAAATTTTTTTTTACGAAATGACAATTAATTGATCGCGTCCGGTACCGTTGGAAATGTGGCTGATCTTAGTTCCGAGGTACTTTTCAATGAAGTCGCAGTAATCTTTGAATGACTGCGGCAATTCGTCATAACTGCTGCAGGTGCTTATAGGTTTTTCCCAACCGCTGAAGGTGGTATACACAGGTGTGATATCTGCGTCACAAATATCGAACGGAACCTCCTGTGTTTCGTTACCCAATATTGAATACGCGGTAGCTGCCTTCAGCGGACTGAAGCCATCGAGCACATCGGTTTTTGTAATGATAAGCTTGTTGACACCGCTGAGCATAATGGCATACCTGAGTGCCACCAGATCTATCCAGCCACACCTGCGCGGCCTGCCTGTTGTGGCACCGAACTCATGACCTGCTGCACGTAGTGATTCGCCTGTCTCATCTTCCAATTCGGTAGGGAATGGTCCGCCACCTACACGGGTACAATATGCCTTGGTGATACCATACACATCGCCCACAGCCGAAGGCGGAACACCCAGACCACTGCACACACCCGCCGCAATAGTATTGGACGAGGTTACGAAAGGATAGGTACCGAAATCTATATCCAGCATGCTGCCCTGTGCACCCTCAGCCAAAATCTTCTTGCCTGCCTTCAGGTGATTGTCGAGCCAATACTCGGCATTCACTATCTGCAGGAAGCGCATACGCTCCACTGCCTCAAAGAATGGCTGCTCCCACTGTTCCCACTCAATAGGTGTGCCACCATACTGGCGCAGCATCTGCTTGTGTTTCTGGGTAAGCTTGTCGTACTTCTCTTTGAAATTATGGGTCAGAATATCCCCCACACGCAGACCATTCCTTCCGGTCTTGTCCATGTATGCAGGTCCTATTCCTTTTAGTGTAGATCCTATCTTGTCAGCACCCTTAGCCGCTTCTGACGCTGCATCAAGCGCACGATGGGTAGGCAGAATGAGGTGCGCTTTCTGAGAAACGAACAAACGCTTCAACAGATCGGGACACAACGGCAATATCTTGTCTATCTCTTTACCAAGCGTCACCGGATCGATAACGACACCATTACCTATCAGGTTGAGACAGTTGGTCTGAAACACCCCCGAAGGAATGGTGTGAAGCACCACTTTCTCGCCGTTCAGGTACAGCGTATGACCTGCATTCGGCCCACCCTGAAACCTCGCGATAATATCATACTGACCGGCAAGAAAATCTACTATCTTACCTTTCCCTTCATCGCCCCACTGCAAACCCAGCAAAACATCTATCATGTTAGTGATCATTTTTCCGGCATTGCCGGATGTTTAATAAATATCAAACTTCAAAAGTAAAACTTCAATACTGAAAAGTAAAAAATACTTAGCCCGACAGATGTCAGATATTGTCCATTTGGCGGCTACTCCGCGGGGCGCGATAGCCCTAAAAGCTCCCGAACCAGAGGTACAACACAAATTATTGCCGTTTTTCCACTGCTATTTCTACTTTTGACACTTCAAACCGATACTTCCGCTTGCAGCTCTCAATTATCATACCTACCTGGAATAATCTGGCATTTGCCCGATTGTGTGTGGACAGCATCAGAAAAAACTCTGCATTCAACCACCAGGTCATCCTCCATATCAACGACGGCAGCGACGGCACCCTTCAGTGGGCAAAAGAACAACAGATAGACCACTCCTGGACACCCGAAAATGCGGGCATCTGCAAGGCCGTAAATGAGGCCGGAGGGCTGGCAAAACACGACTATATTGTGTACATGAACGATGACATGTATGTGTGCCCCCGGTGGGATGTGCATATAGCCAACGAAATAAAGGCCGCAGGAACCGATGCCTTTATGTTCTCCAGCACCATGATAGAGCCTATCAACTACCACAACCCCTGCGTCATACACCACGATTACGGACAGACCATTGAGACCTTCCGCGAGGCCGATCTGCTAAAGGAATGCAACAACATTGAGATGCACGACTGGACCGGATCGACATGGCCACCAACCATTGTGCACCGCAAATACTGGCTGATAACCGGGGGGTACAGCATTGAACTAAGCCCCGGCGTGAGCAGCGATGACGACTTCTCTATGAAGATGTGGCAGGCAGGATGCAGACTGTTTAAGGGAATAGGCAAAAGCAGGGTGTATCACTTCCAGTCGAAATCCACGCTGCGCATCAAGAAGAACGATGGCCGCAAGCAATTCCTCATGAAATGGGGCATCAACCAGTCTACCTTCAATAAATATTATATCCGCCGCGGCACACCGTTCACCGGTCCGCTCACAGAACCCGACGGATTAGCATGGGAACGCTTCCGTGCATGGGCGAAACGTAAAATGCTGTAAACGCAAAAAAGCCGGATACTCTGTGAGAATATCCGGCCCTGATATCGGGATCGACCCGAAATACTATTTCTTCAGCAAAGCGAGGTCCAGCACTTCATTGGCCTGGTCCACATAGTGGAACCGAAGCCCTTTAATGTAGTGTTCGCTCACCTCTTCTACGTCTTTTTCGTTCTGACGGCACATAATGATGTCCTTGATACCTGCGCGCTTGGCGGCAAGTATCTTTTCCTTTATGCCACCGACCGGCAATACCTGACCACGCAACGTGATCTCTCCTGTCATAGCAAGGAACGGCTTCACCCTGCGACCCGTAAATGCTGATGCCAGTGACGTTAGCATCGTGATACCCGCACTCGGTCCGTCCTTAGGCACGGCCCCTTCGGGCACATGGAGGTGAATATTGGTCTCGTCAAAACGCATAGGATCGATGTTGAAGTCGGCTGCATGCGCACGCAGATACGACAATGCCGCAGTGGCGCTTTCCTTCATTACCGTACCCAGGTTACCGGTCAGCGTCACTACACCCTTACCCTTTGACAAAGATGTTTCAATAAACAGGATATCTCCACCTACCGCTGTCCATGCCAGTCCTACAACCACACCCGCCGGATGCCCCTTTATATATATATCGTTGGTGAACCTTGGTTTACCCAACACCTCTTCTACTTTTCCATCGGTGACCTGTGGTGCCACTTCTTCTTCCATGGCTACCTGCTTGGCAACCGATCGCATCATACCCGCCATCAGCCTGTCCAGTTCGCGCACACCGCTTTCACGGGTATACTCCTGAATGATCTTGAGGATCACTTTGTCAGGGAACTTCAATGGCACCTTAAGCAGTCCGTGCATTTCTTTCTGCTTGGGTATCAGGTGGCGTTTGGCTATCTCCACTTTCTCCTCGGGCGAATAGCCGGAAAGCTGAATGATCTCCAACCTGTCGCGCAGTGCCGGCTGAATGTCGGCAAGGCTATTGGCGGTAGCTATGAACAACACCTTCGACAGGTCGTATTCCAACTCCAGGTAGTTATCGTAGAATGAATTGTTCTGCTCGGGGTCCAGTATCTCCAGCAACGCCGAGCTTGGGTCGCCACGGAAATCCTTACCTATCTTGTCCACCTCATCGAGAATGAACACCGGATTGGATGATTTCACCTTTCTGAGCGACTGTATGATGCGGCCCGGCATGGCACCTATATAGGTCTTGCGGTGACCGCGCAATTCACTTTCGTCGTGCAGGCCGCCAAGGCTCAAGCGCACATACTTGCGCGAAATTGCCGATGCGATGCTACGACCCAGCGACGTCTTACCGATACCCGGAGGGCCCACAAAACACAAGATGGGCGACTTCATGTCCCCCTTCAGCTTCAGTACCGCCAGGTATTCCAGTATACGGTCCTTGATCTTTTCCATACCATAATGGTCGGCATCAAGCACCTTCTTGGCTTTCTTCAGGTCGTAGCTGTCCTGCGTATAGGTTTCCCAGGGCAGGTCCAGCATCAGATCGAGGTGGTTATATATTACCGAATAGTCGGGCGTGCTGGGGTGCATACGCTCCAGCTTCTCTATGTTTTTCTTGAAAAGTTCTTTTGCCGAATCGGTCCACTTCATATCCTCGGCCCGCTTCTGCAGGTCTTTTATCTCCCTGTCATTGGGATCGGCACCAAGTTCTTCTTTTATGGACTTCATCTGCTGCTGCAGGAAGTACTCGCGCTGCTGACGGTCTATGTCGGCCCGGGTCTTATTCGTTATCTCGTTCTTCAGCTCCACCAGCTGCAGTTCGGCCTGCAGCAGTTGCAGCAGCTTTTCCGCACGCAGGGTAATGTCGTTCTCCTCCAGCATCGCCTGCTTCTCCTGCAACTTCGACGATATGTTTGAAGCAATAAAGTGCATCAGGAACGACTGCTGCTCTATGTTGCGCAGTACGATACCCGCCTCATTAGGTACGTTGCTCGACTGCTGCGCTATGCGCTCGCCATAATCTTTAATAGAAGAAATGAGCGCGTCGAATTTCGGATCCTTTTTTGGGTAGTCGTCTTCCAGGTAGTTTACTTTGGCTACGTAGAAGGGATCGGTCTGGGTGTACTTCTCTATCTTGAAGCGCATCCTGCCCATGATAAATAGCGTGATGTTTCCATCAGGCATTTTTATCTGCTTCACCACCTTGGCCAGTGTACCTACCTCATATATATCATCCGGCTGCGGATCATCGTTGTTACTGTCGCGCTGAGCGATAACGCCCAACCACTTGTTGGTCTTTTGTGCCTCGGCAATTGCCTTGACCGATTTTTCTCTGGCAACCGTGATGGGTAAAACCACGTTGGGGAAAAGTACCGTATTGCGAAGTGCTATAATGGGGAGATCCTGCGGCAGCGATGCACGTTCAGCCTCATCCATCTCGTCCTCGCCGAGGGGAACGATGGGCATGAACTCCATTTCCTGTTCGCTCTGGTTCACCAGCATATCCAGCATTGATTGTTTATCAGACATTATGACAAAGTTATCCGTATTTATTAGCTAAATTACGGGAAATGAGTATGGGCAATACTTGTGCCACACACAATAATCGGCAATTATTGCAGTAAATTGACCGGATACTACGTTTTTTAAGACAAAATGTACAATAGAATCTATGTACCACGATGATAACGATATAAGCCCGGATAGCGAGAACCGCTTCATACGTGTTTCGGCGATCGGATTGGTATTGGTCATCGCGCTCATTTGCGTTTCAGACATACAGACCACCCTATTGGTAATGCGCACCGGGTGGGACGGCAGCGCGGGTAGCATCCTCAGCCCGCAGGAGGCCAAAGTATTTTATACGTGTTGCAGCATTGCAGACGGGCTGTTATTATTGATGGCCGTTTTCTTTCTGCTGAGGTCCAGGCAAAAAATGGTACTTTTCACGTTTGCGATCTTCGTGCTGACCCAGGCTGCCGCCGGTATTATTAAATACACACTCACCGACGGCCGGGAACACCAAATGGAGCGCAATCACATTTCACCCGGATAATATATACATGAAGAATTCCTACGTTATCCAGTTCGTTACCTATACGGTGATCCTGTTCCTCGTTAATCATTTCGCTTTTTTCAGGGAGAGGACTGTTGTTTACAACCTTGGCACAGCCGTTGCTGCAGGAATATTATACATTTCCGGTCTCTACCTGATCACCCGTTATATAAACAGAAAAAGAGCGTCGAAATAGTGCCGGTTAGTTTTTCCCGATTGTAAAATTGCATTTTCCCGATTGTAAAAGCCTGGCCGGGGCGGCCCATCTACATTTGTGTCAAAATCAGAAACAAATGAGATCATACTACCTTCCCGCAGCCGCATTAATGACCCTGGCGGCATCCGTCACATCCTGTAAAAAAGACAAGAATACAGACCCCGACGTAAAAGCATACACTACACCCACTACCTACAATTTCGGCAACGCCAACTATACTTCTTCTACACAGCGCGTGAAAATGGCGGTGGAACTGGACACCTACCTGAAAACAGCCAACAACGGCACTACCCTTGTTGCGCTGGACCAGACCAAGGCGAACAACCTCTGGAACAATACGAACAGCCCCTATACTGATGCGTCATTGAACACATCAGGCATCAACATTACTACCCCCATGTCAGATGCAGCCCTTTATAAATCGTATGTTGACAGCTCTATTATTTATAACAACGGCACCACGGCCACACAAGGCACCGGTGGCTTCGTTCCCCGTGGCACCAACAAGATCATTGTAGGCCCACGCGGACTCGAATACAGTCAGGCATATACAAAAGGCGTAATGGGTAGCCTCTTCTTCAAAGAAGCTATGCGCCTGCTGGCATCGGTTAAGGCAATGGACCCGAAAGACACCGCTACAGCCCAGGCAGCGTGGGATGAGGCATTCGGCTACCTGGCCGTGCCGAAAGACTATGACACATCTAAAACGTATACAAGCACAATGGCCGACCGACCGCTTCTGTGGGGTGGCTACCTGGCCGAGCGTGGCAAATCTATTAAAGCCGGCGGCACGCTGTTCGCCGCGTTCCTGAAAGGCCGTGCCGCTATAGGTGCCTACGACAAAACCGTGCGCAATGCACAGGCCGACACCATTATGGCAAAATGGGAACAACTGGCTGCTGCCGCTGCATTGTACTATGTAACATCGCCTACAGCATCTTCGGCAGTCGGCAATCTGGGCACACAGTTCCACGCCCTGTCCGAAGGTTTTGGCTTCATATTGGCACTGCAATATCGCTCTGCCGGTAGCAAACTTTCAGCGTCAGACCTCACCACCCTCAAAAACATAATATCAAAAGACTATTATGACCTCATCAACCAGGCCGGGTTCACCGACCTCGTGACAGCTCAGAACATACTCAAAAACACTTACGGTTTATAATATCTTTTACTATCAAATTCCCGTCGGCCTGAATCACTGACGGGAATTTGACGGTCATTCCGTACACAATGTTTAATTTTGCCCTGTGAATAGAAGAATAATTGCCATATTTATCGCATTTACCGTGCTGACGGGGGCATTCTACGCCTGCAACAAACCAAACGACAACACCACCCAAAACAGCGACACTTTCGACAAGGCGGCAATGCTGGCCGACTATGCCGATAATATGATCGTTCCCGGTTATAAGTCATTGCAATCGGAACTGGCTAAACTCAAAACAGCTTCCGACGCATTTGTCAATTCCCCATCCGATGCCACACAGGCACCATTGAAGGACGCGTTCAAAAATGCCTACCTGCAATATCAACGTGTGGTTGCCTTTCAGTTCGGTCCTGCCGAGACTGCCCTGCTCGACATATATGCGAATTACGCAGGTGGTATCGATTACAGTTTCGCTACCGCCGGACAACTGACAGGCTTCTCTGTTGACACCACTACCATAGAAAATAATATATCATCCGGCACCTACAACCTTGCTACCAACAGCCGCAGCGTTCTCTACTCACAGGGCTTCCCGGCCCTGGGCTACCTCTACTTCGCAACGGGAGCAGCAGGCAAATTCAGCACCAACACCGCCGCACGCATTAAGTATGTAAACGATGTATTGAGCCGCCTCACTACACTCGTCGATGGCGTTGTGGCAGCATGGCCAACCTACCGGGCAGAATTCATTGCCAACACCAAAACCAACGTAGGTAGCCCTATAGGTAACATTGTCAATCAGCTTGCTTATCAATTAGATATGACAAAAGGCCCTCGCATAGGATGGCCAATGGGAAAGGCTTCAAACGGCACCACTTTCCCCGATAAATGCGAGGGATACTATGCAGGGATATCAGCCGCATTGGCAAAGGAAAACATCACATCGCTGAAGAAAGTGTACACCGGCAACACCAGCGGCCGCGGACTGGCCGACTACCTTAAAGCACTGAAAAAGGAAACACTGAATGCCGATGTACTGGCCCAGTTCGACATTACAATTTCCGCACTGCAGCAGATAAGCGACCCTATGTCTTCTTCGTTTTCAGGCCAACCGGCAACAGTCGATGCCGCCTACAAAGAAGTGCAGAAACTGCTGACACTCATAAAGACAGACGTAGCATCGGCAACTGCGGTTCAGATCACTTTTACCGACAATGACGGAGACTAACACAGTTATCGGGCAGGGCAGATCACCCAAGGGGCTTTCTGCCCTCTTTCCCGGCGAGCTGGTCTCTATTACCCCACTTATCACCTTCCGCATCGCCTTCGGGCTACTGATGTTGCTGAGCACCCTGCGCTTTATGTGGCGCGGATGGGTCGACGCGGTTTACGTTCAACCTAAGTTCCATTTCACCTACATGGGGTTCGACTGGGTTCACCCCATGGGACACACCGGTATGTGGGTGTTGTTCATTGCGCTTGCTGTCTCCACCCTGCTCATCACCCTCGGACTCTTTTACCGCATTGCCATCATCTTCTTTTTTATCGGCTTCACTTATGTGGAATTACTTGATGTAACCGTCTACCTCAACCACTATTACTTCATCAGCCTGATGGCGTTCCTCATGATATGGCTACCCGCCAACAGGCACTATTCGGTCGATGCATTTTTAAATCCTAAAATATCGGTAACACACGTAAACTCATTTACAATCAATATTTTAAGATTCCAGATGGGAATCGTTTATTTTTTTGCAGGGGTTGCCAAACTCAACCCCGATTGGCTCATTGAGGCCATCCCAATGCGCATCTGGTTACCGGCAAAATCGCACCTTCCGCTGGTGGGTCCGTTGATGTATGAGACATGGGTCGCATATTTGTTCTCGTGGTTCGGTGCAGTGTACGACCTCTCCATTCCCTTCCTGCTTGCCACCCGCAAAACCCGACCATACGCCTATGCATTTGTCATCATATTTCACGTCGCCACCGCCATTTTCTTCCCCATGATCGGCGTATTCCCCTACGTAATGATGGTATGTAGCTTAATTTTCTTTTCATCTGATTTTCATAGTTTTATATTATTCTATTTACCTTTTTACAGCAAACAAAAAGCAGCTATTCGCAGCATCAACTACATTTTCCCCTATCAAAAGATAACAGGCGTTGCGGTCGGCATTTTCGTAGCACTACAAGCGCTACTCCCCTTCCGCTACCTGCTCTACCCCGGCCACCTGTTCTGGCACGAGGAGGGGTTCCGCTTCTCGTGGCGGGTGATGCTCATGGAAAAGTCCGGGCAGGCATACTTTACCATTAAAGACCCTGCAACCGGCAAACGCTCTGAAGTAAACAACGCACAATACCTCACCCCCTTTCAGGAAAAAATGATGAGCACCCAACCCGACCTCATTCTGCGATATGCGCACTACCTTGCAGCCGATTACCGGCAAAAGGGCCTGAAAGACCCTGAGGTTTACGCCGAAGTATATGTATCGTTGAACGGCGACCGTTCAAAACTATTTACCGACACCACCGTAAACCTGGCTGCGCAGAACCTTGGCTGGAAACATTATAACTGGATAAAACCTTACGAAAAGAAATGACCCTTACTACCCGATCCATAGTTCAACTGATATTGGCACTACTGTCATTTACATCTGCTCAGGCTCAGGCAGATGTGTCGGGTCATGTGCGTGTAGGGAGCGAGGTGATTACAGGCGCCACAGTCACTATTGAACCTGGTGGAAAAAAAGGACTGACAGACGAGAATGGCTTTTTCCGTTTTACAGCTGTCGCAGCCGGCAACTACACCATTACTGCTACCTATGGCGAAAACACCGAAAAATCCACTTCAATTACTATAGGTAACAAAAACGTATCTCTGGATATCAACTTATTACAACCAAAACAGAAAGAATTAAAAAGTGTTACGGTAACAGCTAAAAAGTCTGATGCGGTTTCGGGCAGAATGAAAGATGTGACCGGCACCGCCATCAATGCGGGCAAAAAAACCGAGATCATCTATCTAAAAAACATCAATGCGAACCTGGCCACCAACAACACCCGCCAGATCTACGCACGCATACCCGGACTGAACATTTGGGAATACGACAGGGCCGGCCTGCAGTTAGGCATAGGCGGTCGCGGACTCAGCCCCAATCGCTCGTCCAACTTCAATGTGCGTCAGAACGGATACGATATCAGCGCCGATGCGCTGGGCTACCCCGAAAGTTACTACAACCCATCTTCCGAGGCAGTGGAACGTATAGAGATCATCCGCGGCGCAGCCAGTTTACAATACGGCCCTCAATTCGGCGGACTGGTCAACTTCATTATGAAGGAAGGCCCCAAGGACAAAAAAGCCGAATTCACCACCAGACAGACAGCTGGTTCGTGGGGATTCTTCAACTCGTTCAATAGTTTGGGTGGCACAGTGGGCAAGATCAACTATTATACGTTTTACCAATTCAAAACAGGCAACAGTTGGCGCCCCAACAGCCACTACGACCAGCACAATGCTTATGCACATATTGCATATAGCCCCACTAACCGATTAAAGATCACCGCACAATACACATTAATGAAATACCTGGCCCAGCAGCCGGGCGGCCTCACCGATGCTCAGTTTGATGCCGACCCTTCTCAGTCGAACCGCGCCCGCAACTGGTTCAAGGTCGACTGGAACCTCATCAGCCTGTCTGCCGACTACCACATCAACGAGTACACCCGCATCAACTGGCGCAACTATACCCTGCAGGGCGGCCGTGAAGCATTGGGCATACTGGACTATATAAACCGGCCCGATAACGGAGGCAACCGTGACCTGCTGGCTGACCGATACAACAACTTTGGTTCGGAGCTTCGCTTCATACATCAGTACAAACTTATTGGCGATCAACGCAGTACATTCCTCGTGGGTGGCAGGTACTACCGCGGGCTCACCTTGCGCAGTCAGGGATCGGCAAGCAATGGCACCGGTGCCGACTTCAATTTCAACGGCACAGAACCCGACAAGTCCGATTTCCGCTTTCCGGGCCTCAACTATGCCGCCTTTGTCGAGAACATCTTTCAGATCAATCGTCATTGGAACATTACTCCCGGTGCCCGCTTCGAATTCATTGATACTAAGGCACATGGCTACTACTACAAACAGAACGTATTTATAGCGCCCGACAAGATAGCAGAGAGCCGTTCCAACCCGCGCTCGTTTGTATTGCTGGGTATTGGTTCGTCCTGGAAGTTCGCCAACGGCATGGAGATATACGGCAACATATCTCAGAACTACCGCTCCATTAACTTCAACGATATGCGGGTGGTGAACACCAACGCCCGTGTAGACCCCAATCTAAAAGATGAGACCGGCTACAATACCGACCTCGGGTTTCGCGGCAACCATAAGGGCTGGCTGTATGCCGATGTAAGTGTGTTCTACCTCAAGTACAACGACCGCATAGGCTCGGTATTCGCACGCGACTCAAACTTCATGACCTACCGACTGCGCACTAATGTATCAGACAGCAGGAACAGGGGACTTGAATTTTTACTGGAAGGCGACATCCTTAAAGCCATCACCGAAGGCAGATCAAAATACAAACTGGGTGTTTATACCAACCTCTCACTCATTGACGCCAGGTATGTGAACACTACCAACACGGCCATTGCCAACAAGCTGGTAGAGAACGTACCGCCTGTCCTGTTCCGCACGGGCATATCAACCGGCACACCCCGATGGAACGTGTCATGGCAGTTGTCTTATCAGTCGAAGCAGTATTCCGATGCCACCAATACCGAGATCACCCCTACTGCAATTGACGGAGCAATTCCGGCATTCACGGTTATGGACCTCAGTATCAGCTACAACTGGCGCAAGTATGCCATCTACACCGGCATCAACAATCTTACCGACAGCAAGTACTTTACCCGCCGTGCCGATGGCTACCCTGGCCCGGGCATCATACCTGCCGACATCAGGAACTACTACATAACCTTGTCGGCAAAGTTCTGATAGTCAACCACCTGTTATTCAGATCGACTACGTAACTTCAATTATTGCACCACTACATAGACATACACACACATGACACCCGGCCCACTGACAATGCACTGCGGGTAGTGAACGTGTATGACCACTTCGATAACATTCCCGAAACCGGTTGGTTCAGCGCAGGACTGCACCCGTGGTACTTGCCCCAGCCGATAGACATGAACCCATTACGTGAAGTGGCCGTGCAGCCAAACGTCCTTGCCATAGGCGAGTGCGGACTGGACAAGGTATGCACCACAGACTGGGACCTCCAGCTCCGGGCCTTTACACAACAGATCGAACTGGCAAACAACATAGGCATGCCGCTCATCATACATTGCGTTCGCGCCTGGGAAGAAGTAATGACAATACTGAAACACCATAAGGTTTCAGTACCGGTCATCTTTCACGGATTCAATAAAAGCAACATAGCTTCCCGGATCATCGATAACGGTTATTACCTGTCATTCGGAAAGGCACTACTCTCCCCCGGCTCACCGGCGGCGGCAGCGATCACGACGGCTCCTGCAGACAGGTACTTTTTAGAGACCGACGACTCAGATATATCCATTACAGATATTTATGCGGCGGCAACAACCCTTCGGCAAACTGAACAGGATGATGTTATTTTGCAGCTACGTCAAAACTTCAAAACTGTCTTCAACCGATGAAGGATACCAAATGGCTCTCGCGCACCGAACTGCTGATCGGCAAAGAAAAACTCGACAAACTCATCAACTCGCATGTACTGGTGGTAGGCATGGGAGGGGTAGGCTCTTTTGCCGCCGAGTTCATTTGTCGTTCGGGCGTTGGTGAGATGACCATTATTGACGGCGACGTGGTAGACCCCACCAACCGCAACCGGCAGTTGCCGGCACTGGCCACCACCCACGGCATGAGCAAGGCCGAGCTGATGGGCGACCGCCTCATGCAGATCAACCCCGAACTGAAGTTGCATGTCATCAAAGAGTTTGTTCGCCCCGAACGGGTCGATGCCATGCTCGAAGGTCACTTCGATTATGTGGTTGATGCCATAGACAGTATCACACCCAAGCTCACTTTCATCCGAGCCGCATACGCCAAAGGACTGAAGATAGTAAGTTCTATGGGTGCAGGTGCCAAACTGGACCCTACCAAACTACAGGTAGTAGACATCTCTAAAACCTATAACTGTCCGTTTGCGCAGCAGATCCGCAAACAACTGAAAGACAGCGGCATCCGCAAAGGCATCAAAGTCGCCTTCTCGCCCGAGGAACCCATAAAAGAATCATTGATGCTGACCGACGGCTCCAATTTCAAAAAATCGGCATACGGAACTATATCGTACCTGCCGGCTACATTCGGCGCGGTATTGTCATCAGTGGTGATCCGCGATCTTATCGGCGAGGAATAACAACTACTTTTCCAGTTCCAGCAATCTCTCCAGCACGGTAAACGTTGCCGGGCAAACAGTGGCATTCTTCAAAGTAAGCTGCACGCGTTTCAGCAGCACATCTTCATCAGTATATGGATATCGCCTGCAGTCGCTTGGTCTGTCGTCATATATATTGCAGGTATTGTCGTCGGCAAGGAAGGGACAAGGAGAGGTCCGCGTCACGTAGTCGCCGTCACTATCCAGTTTCAGATAATTAGCCACCAGGTCGCCCTCCTTCATGTGCAGCACCTTGGCTATACGTTTTATGTCGGGTTGCTTAAAGCGGGGCGAATGGTTCTTGCAGCATCTTGCGCACTCCAGGCAATCTATCTTTGCAAAGGCCTCATCGTGCAAGCGTGGCAACTCCTTCAGCATCTTATTACGATTGCCTTTTTCCAGCAACCGCTTATAGGCTTTCTGGTGTTCTTTGGCAAGCAGCTCCCACTTGGCAGGCAACATAACTACAGTCTTGAATATGGTTCAGAAAAGGAAATGATCAATCGTAATACTGCAGTTCGCGTTCGGTAGTGCGCACAGGCTCGCCGTCTTCAAAAACAGTCTTTTTGATCCAGTTGCCCATGTAGTCATAATCATACTTGTACACACTTTTGATGGGAGGCACGCGCTCAGCCAGTCGCAGCAACTCTTCAACCTCATTGCCATACGAGTCGTACTTGTACTCTGCGGTAACCTTTTCCCTCACCTTGCCGTCAGGTGTGTAGGTAATGTCTGCAAGGTGGTTATTGTACTTATCAAACTTACCCATGTATATGAGTTTGCCGTCCTCATCAAATTGGCGCAGTTCTATCATATGGTCCTGGTTGTCGTATTCTTTCAGCACCTTGGTGTGCCTGTCAGAACCATCTTCTTTATATTCCCTTTCATCTATCACATTGCCCCAGTCGTTATATCCATAAGTATGACGCGCATTGAAGTTGCCGCTTCCGTTAAAGTCAGTAGCCTCAACCTTACGCCCGTTCTCATCAAAGCGGTTCACCTTCTTCATCTTCAAGCGGCCATCCGGTTCGTATTCACTCTCCATAGTACATTGTCCTCGGTCGTTGTAACGGTAAGTATGACGGCTGATGAGCTTGCTCCAATGGTAGTCATTCACCTCCAGCAGATTGCCGGCATTGTCATATTCCGAAACATACTCCCACTCCTGCACGCCGTTCCCCTTATATATCTTCCAGATGATACGGTTACCCAGCTTGTCCACCTCATGCACCGATGAATCCTCCAACTGGCCTTGCGTATTGTAACTGCAACTGCTCAGCAGGTTATTATACTTGTCATACTTGTAAACTATCTTGGCCGATCGGAACGGCATGGTGTAGGTGCCTATCTTGTTACCACCTATGCTCGATGTACTCTCCAGCAGGTAGCCGTTGTCGTTATACTTCTTTACGGTGGTATGTATCAGACTTCCTTTCAGCACAGACCCCTGCAAACCCGCCGATGCTTTGAAACCCCGGATGGTCATACTCTTCACCTTTCCGTGAAGATCTTCGGCCTCCCAGTCATTCTTTTTATCTTTTGCATCCTGCGCCAGCAAACTACCGCAGATGCCCAACAAGGGTATTATTAGAAGCAACGATCTCATTGACAACACAAAATTGAATCATGCACTACGCACCGGTGGAAAATACCACAGGCATGCCGAACGCATTGGCAAAATACGGGAAAGTTCGTTTTGAACGAATGATTTTTTACTAAACGGGAATATTATCCCCTCTCACACACTTTACAAAAAACCTGTTTTGAAGAAATAGACCTACAAAACACCCCTTATCACAGCGAGAGACATGCCCCCTATGATCACCCAAAGCAATACGCCCTGCAATATGGGCCTCCACCCTACCTGCTTTATGGTCTTTAACGACAGTCCCGAACCGATAAGGAACAAAGTGATGACCAGTCCACGACGACCCAGACCATACAGATGTTGAAAAATGGTCTTTCCACCAAGTGGCTGACTGATATCGGGCAGGTACTGCGGCAGATACGTAGAAACAATGATCGCCACAATGAACCAGAATATAAAATAAGGGATCTTCACCTTGCCGGTGCTTTTCTGGAAATAGGCGGTACCCAGCGCTATCGGGATGATCCACAACGCGCGTTCCAGCTTGATGGTGGTGGCGATACCCAATGCATCATGCCCCTGGCTATCTACATAACCCGTGGCCGCCCCTACTACCGAACTGGTATCGTGTATAGCTATCGCGCACCACGTACCGAACTGCTCGGCCGTCATGCCCAGATAATGCCCTATCGGCGGAAATATGAGCAAGGCAACGGAATTAAGAATGAACACAGTACCCAGCGCCACACTCATCTGGTTGTCGTTCGCCTTCACTATCGGCGCAATGGCCGCTATCGCGCTACCGCCACAAATAGCAGTACCATTAGATATCAGCAACGATGTGTTACTATCTATTTTAAGCTTCTTACCTATAAAGTAACCTGCAATGAGCGTAACCGCAATGGTCACTACCGTAAAAAGAAACCCATCTCGACCGGCCTTCATGGCATGTTCCAGGTTCATACCAAAACCCAGACACACCACCGACACCTGCAACAGCATGGTGGTGGCCTTTTTATTTAGATGAATGAACGGGTGCCCAACTACCAGCGCTATGAAGATACCGGTAACCAATGCCAGTGGTGGTGGCGCACTTAAAAGAGCAAATGCCGCAAGGCATAAAATAAATACAACCTTCTTGGCTGTATTGGGCAAGTTTAGTAATGTTGCCATTCAGGAAAATTTTGGTAATCCCCAAGAAACTACCGAGGTGCCAAAGATAAGCATATGAGCAGCAATTTTTTACCATCAGTTAATGCAACAACCCTTAAAAAGGCAATTAGTGATGGAGATCTTGAACAGTTCTATGACCTGCTGGTGCAGCCGCTGCACGAAGAACTGTACCGTCGGCAATCCTTCGAATTCCTTGACGACCTCTCATGGGCACAGCAGTTGCTGCTCGCTTACGACTATGTTCACATGCAGGTGGGCCAGGGTGGCTTCATTCAGTTTATCCAGAACGGATATATAAGTCTGCTCCCCTCAGTTATAGAACAATTATACATGTTGGGTGCGCCGGAAATGGCTCAGGTGCTGGACGACGTACTGAAAGTATATGTGCTGAACCGCGAACAACTGGAGCGACAGACCACCGTAGAGGAATTTGCCCGACTGTATGACGAATTCAGGGAATTTGAAGAAATAGACGCCCGTTTCCAGACACTGCACCCGGCCACTACCCACAAATTGCTCGATTACGCCGCGACTCACCTCCATGAGTTTGTGAAAGAAGCATAACGCGGCAACACAACCGGGCGACGGAATAGATAGCCCCCCCCCCACAACCTGAAACAAACAAAACACACAACATGTCACAACTCGTTATATATACTGATGGTGCTGCCCGTGGAAACCCCGGCAACGGTGGATACGGTGCCGTACTGCAGTGGGGCAATACCATGAAAGAGATATCTCAGGGCTACCGCCACACCACCAACAACCGCATGGAACTGATGGGGGTGATAGCCGCTCTGAAGATGCTCACCCGCACCGGCCTCGATATCACCATCTACACCGACTCCGCCTACATCGTCAATTCAGTAGAAAAGAAATGGCTCTTCGGCTGGGTAAAGAAAGGGTTTGCCGGCAAAAAGAACGAAGACCTGTGGCGCCAGTTTCTGCAGGAATACAAGAAGCACAACATAAAGTTTGTATGGGTTAAAGGCCACGCCAGCAACCGCTGGAACAACCGCTGCGACGAGCTGGCCACATCTGCCGCCGACAGTGGCAATCTGCTGGAAGACACCGGCTATAAACCGGAAGAGGCAGGTGATTGACACCCGCCTCTTCAATATCTTAATGAGTACTATTCCTCTTACATGCCATTATCCAATGGCTCCGGATAGATCGGCTTGATCGTCAACGGTGGCTTCTTGTTATCCGGCTTGGTGAACAGCGGATTGCGTTTTGTAGTTGGGAAGTGTATACCCGCGCTGATGATCACCTGAGAGATAGTAAGCTTCTGGGAAGCCGTACCATTGTACACGCTCACATCGCTGTAAGATGCCCATGAGTATTTATAACCACCCTCTACAAACACATAGCGCATCAGTGTGAGCCTGAGTGCGGCCTCAAGACCGGCATTCCATCCACCAAACTGAAACGAAGGATGTTCTGCAACTTTGTTGACAATGCTGTTAAAAGTATGCGGCATCACCGGTCCGCCACCGCCCTTGGCAAGGGCATCAAGGCGAACCAAATGTTTCTTATCCTGCAACAACTGAAAGCGTTTCACCACATTCAGCGAAAGGAGATTAGACCCGTCCAGATTGTAGAAGTAACCATTGGCCGAAGAGAACGTGATCGTGGTGTCTATCGGGTTGTTCTCCCAGGTACCTGACATCTTCACCTTCTGCCCGTCAGTAACATGATACTTCACCGGCTCGTAACTCAATTCTACTGCCCATGTCTGGTTGTAGTCAAAGAAGTAACCGACTTTCAGATTAAATGCCAGTCCGGTGGCTTTTGAAGTGGTCTGGTTGTCAGCGGCAACCTTGTCCCACGAGTAGCTGCTTACCACTCCGGCATTACCCTGTTCTACGTTGATGGTAGATGCTTTGAATGTTGGTGTATTAGACCCTATCGCTACATACACCGATCCACGACGCTCCTCATCGAAGCTGGAGACCTGTGCTGTGGCCTTGCCGGCAGCCAGTACCGACAAACACAGGAAGAGCATTTTATTTAATTTATATCCAGCGTGCATATTTCATGGATTATCGACAAAAGTAGTAATAAAATTATGTTTTTAAAAGGGCTTAGGTTACCAAATTACACACATTTATTACAACGATCACAATAATGCCACACTTTCTTTTGCCGCATTCAGTGTTTCTTCAATATCTGCATCTGTCAATGCGTGACTCAGGAACCATGTTTCGAATGCCGATGGTGGCAGATAAACACCTCTGTCCAGCATCAGATGGAAGAACCGGTTGAACGTCGCATTGTCTGCCGAAGCGGCATCAGCGAAGTTCTGCACCGGCTTATTGCTGAAGTGTACGCTGATCATGGAACCGAATCGATTGATCACATAGTCGTGCGCACTGTCTTTCAGAATTCGGTCCAGACCATGATGCAGTTTTTCGGTTGTCTTGTCGAGGTCTGTATAGATGGCCGGATTGTTTTTAAGGGTCTTCAGCATAGTGTACCCAGCGATCATCGCGATCGGGTTACCGCTCAGCGTCCCCGCCTGATACACATTACCCAGCGGAGCGATGCGCTCCATAATGTCCTTGCGACCACCAAACGCGCCTACCGGCATGCCGCCACCTATCACCTTACCATACGTCACCAGGTCGGCCCTTATGCCCAGGCGTTCCTGCGCCCCGCCCGGTGCCAGCCTGAAGCCGGTCATTACTTCATCAAATATCAACAGAATACCTTCTTTGTCGCACAGTGCGCGCAGCCCTTCCATAAAGCCGGGCTGAGGAATGATGCACCCCATATTGCCTGCTACAGGCTCTATGATGATGGCTGCTATCTCGTTCGGATTGTCCTTCACCAGTTGCGCCACCGCCTCCAGATCATTATAAGGTGCGGTAAGCGTATCCATAGACGCGCCTGCAGTCACGCCCGGCACCGTCTGTATATTAAATGTAGCCAGCCCACTGCCCGCCTTCACCAGAAAAGCGTCGGCATGACCATGGTAGCAACCCTCAAATTTTATGAACTTGTTGCGGCCGGTATAGCCACGCGCCAGGCGCAGGGCACTCATACACGCCTCAGTGCCGCTGCTCACCATACGCACCAGGTCCACATTGGGCACCATGCTTATGATCAGCTCTGCCATCTCTATTTCCAGCTCAGTTGGCGCACCAAAAGAGGTAGAGAACACAGCCTTTTCCTGTATGGCACGCACCACAGCCTCATAGGCATGACCCAGTATCATAGGCCCCCACGAGTTAATGTAGTCTATATAGCGCTTTCCATCGGCATCATACATATACGCACCCTTGGCCCGCTCCATAAACACAGGCGTACCGCCCACACTCCTGAACGCCCTCACAGGTGAGTTCACCCCACCCGGAATAGATAATTGTGCCCTTTCAAATAGCTGCTTGCTCTTGCTCATAAAATCATTTCTTATTACCGGCTGCAAAATTACTCCATTTGCCGTGCCGCCACCTGTGTATTTGTCAAATCACAGACATATTCCGTTACCTACCATTTCGGGTTTAGTCCCCACCGCCAATACAGGCCGAATATGGTCATATGTGAATAGCTGAATCCTGTGCTCGCGTTGCTGATCTCAAACAGTTGCGGCTGATAACTCAAACCGGCATAAATAGAATTGGATAAGCGATAGTTGGCCGAGAATGATAGCCCCGCGCTCACGTGCGAAAATTGTTTTGACAGAGAGTCGTCCTTGTAGGTAGCACCGTAATAGGAATCATAGTATTCACGACCTTTTCTTTCACCGGTCGACAGACCATAGCCCACGTCCAGCCGTCCAAACTGATGGTGGTGCCGCATATTCAGGTACCACCAGGTCAACCGTACATTCGTGTAATTGGGTAGGGAATCCGGCACACGACGGTGCCCGACCGGAAGTCCGGCCACGGCAGTACCCACCTCGGCCCACCAAAAGCCCCTGTCACTATGATGAAAAATGACGCCTCCTCCTATGCCCAATACCCCACCCCTTAGGTCCATCTGCGCCGGATTGAACACAAAACCATTCACAAAAGGTGGAGTGAATGAGATCTCCCAGTCCGACTGCATCAGCGGCGCCCTGGTCTGATAACCACTCTTGTTCTTTGGCCTCGGGTCCGGATATACAAAATGAGGGTACGTGAAGCGGTCATTATTATTATAGTCAACCAGAAAACCTAATCCGTATAACGGGTAAACATTTGCCCAAAACAGCCACGACAGGGTTGGCTTCACCAAAAAACTAAAACTGCCGGTATCGCTCACCACGGTAAGGGGTAGTTTCTTATTGCTTCGGCGCACTATCAGTTGAGCCATGTTGCGGTAGCCGGGTGCCACACTGTCTGTGCTGCCGCACTCGTTGGTATAAACCACCCTCGCATTGTCGGGTATATGCACATTCAACCTGGTCGATGGACCATTGAACATCGTAACGCACGATCCCATTGTGCACATCAGGACCAGTGCAGGTAATATTTTTTTCATTCGGGGGTATATTTTTAAAACTTCCTGCCGCAACAATTATGCCGAAATCCATATACAGCAAGTTTCGTAACAGCACCGTAATATATAACTAAATCGCCAACCAATGTGGATAAATTCCGCTCGCCCCTCCCTGCAGAATTTCTTTACTTTGTACAGTTCGCGGAACAGTATTTCCGCTCCTTCCATTCGTTCAGTTTTTTTAATCCCTGCTTCAGACAAAGTGAAATTCTCGCATCTTCATAACCACACGCAATTCTCCCTGCTCGACGGGGCTTCCAATATATCCAGGCTGTTTGAAAAAGCCCGAAAAGACGAAATGCCCGCCATGGCCATCACCGACCACGGCAACATGTTCGGCGCGTTCGACTTCGTAGCCGAGGCATGGAAGAAAAAGAAAGTGGTGGGAAAAACACCCGAGGGCAAGGACATTGAAGAACCTGTGGTGAAACCTATTGTGGGTTGCGAATTCTACCTCGTAGAGAACCGCCACAAACGTCAGTTCTCAAAAGACGATAAAGACCAGCGCTGCCACCAGTTGCTGCTGGCCAAGAACGAGATCGGCTACAAGAACCTCGTAAAGATGTGTTCGCTGGGCTACATGGAGGGGCTGTATGGCAAGTATCCCCGCATAGACAAAGAACTTATTCTGCAGTACCACGAGGGGCTCATAGCCACTACCTGCTGCCTGGCCGCCGAGGTGCCGCGCACCATTCTGCGCAAGGGCGAGGAAGAGGGCGAACGCGTTTTCAAATGGTGGCTCGACCTGTTTGGCGACGACTACTATGTAGAGATGCAGCGCCACGACATACCCGATCAAATAAAGGTGAACGAAGTGCTTATGCGCTTCGCCAAAAAATATAATGTACCCATCATCGCCAGCAACGACAGTCACTATGTAGACCAGTCCGATGCCAACGCGCACGACATCCTGCTGTGCATCAACACCGGTGCCAAGCAGAGCGATGAAAAATACCGCGATGTGGGCGACGACGAGGTGCAGGCAAAAAATGCCCGCTTCGCTTTCTACAACGACCAGTTCTTCTTCAAGACCACCGAACAGATGACCAATGTCTTCGCCGACATTCCTCAGGCCATCGACAATACCAACCAGGTCATTGAAAAGATAAAGCCGCTTAAGCTGGAGCGCGACATCCTGCTGCCCCACTACAAGGTGCCGCCCGAGTTTCACGATGATCAGATCGCCTACCTCGAGCACCTCACCTGGATGGGAGCCAAGGAGCGCTACAAAGAAATTACACCCGAGGTGGAAGAACGACTCAACTTCGAGCTGTTCACTATCCGCACCATGGGGTTTGCCGGTTACTTCCTCATCGTGTCCGACTTCATTCGCGAGGGACGCAACATGGGGGTATTCATCGGTCCGGGCCGTGGTTCGGCCGCGGGTTCGGCGGTGGCCTACTGTATCGGCATAACCAATATCGACCCCATCAAGTACAAGCTCCTGTTCGAACGTTTCCTAAACCCCGATCGTAAGAGCATGCCCGATATCGATACCGACTTCGACGACGTCGGTCGGCAGAAGGTCATCGACTACGTGGTGCAGAAATATGGCAAGAACCAGGTGGCACAGATAGTCACCTATGGTACCATGGCGGCAAAGAGCTCCATCAAAGATGTGGCCCGTGTTATGGACCTACCCCTGCCCGAGAGCAACGCGCTGGCAAAACTGGTGCCGGAAAAACCGGGCATCTCACTCAAACGACTGCTGCATGCCGAACTCAAGGGCGAAGGCAGCTTGGAAAGCAAGGAAGGCCTGGCCGCGGAAGAAATGGAGCTCGTGGGCAAACTACGTGAGACCTATGGCCAACAGACACTGCATGGCGAGGTACTGCGTTATGCCGAGATCCTCGAGGGATCGGTGCGTAATACCGGCATCCATGCCGCGGGCATCATCATTGCCCCAAGCGACCTTACCGACCTCCTGCCCGTATTCATGGTCAAGGACGTGGACTCGCTCATTACCCAGTACGAAGGAAACGTCATTGAGAACGCCGGCGTTATCAAGATGGACTTTTTGGGTCTCAAGACCCTCACCATCATCAAAGATGCGCTCACGCTCATAAAACGCAACTATGGCATAGATATCGACATAGACACACTGCCGCTCGATGACGTGAAGACCTACGAGCTATACCAGAAGGGCGAGACCAACGGTACGTTCCAGTTCGAAAGTCCGGGCATGCAGAAACACCTCATCAACCTGAAGCCCGATAAATTTGATGACCTCATTGCCATGAACGCCCTGTACCGTCCGGGGCCATTGGAATACATTCCATCTTACATCAAACGTAAGCAGGGCCTCGAACCCATTGCCTACGACCTTCCCGAGATGGAACAATACCTTGGCGACACCTACGGTATCACCGTCTATCAGGAACAGGTGATGTTGCTGTCGCAGAGCCTTGCCGGTTTCACTAAGGGCGATGCCGACGTACTGCGTAAGGCAATGGGTAAAAAGCAGAAGGCGGTACTGGACAAGATGAAGGGACAGTTTGTGGAGGGGGCCAAGGCAAAAGGACATCCCGAAGACAAGCTGCAGAAAATATGGACCGACTGGGAAGCATTTGCCCAGTACGCATTCAACAAGTCGCACTCTACCTGCTATGCCCTTGTGGCCTACCAAACGGCCTACCTCAAGGCACACTACCCTGCCGAATACATGGCGGCCGTACTCAATAACCAGGGCAACATCGAAAAGATCAAGTTCTACATGGAGGAGTGCCAGCGCATGGGTCTCCAGGTATTGGGACCAGATGTGAATGAAAGTCTGAAAGGCTTTGCCGTGGCCAAGGAGAACGTGGTACGCTTCGGACTCAATGCCATCAAGGGCGTGGGCGAATCTGCCGTGGAAGATGTGATAGCCGAGCGCGAAAAAAGCGGACCCTACCAATCCATATTCGACTTCATGCGCCGCGTGAACCAGCGCACGGTCAACAAAAAATCAATGGAAAGCCTGGCACTGGCCGGTGCGTTAGACTGCTTCCCGCAGATGCACCGCGCGCAGTATTTCTTTGCACCGCCCACCGATCCCATCTCCGGCCTCGAACGGCTCATGCGCTTCGGCAACCAGGTGCAGGCCAGCTCGTCTATGGCGTCAAACAGTCTGTTTGGTGCCTCGTCCATGCCCGAGATAAAACCACCCGTCATACCCGAGTGCGATAAATGGGGACTGGCCGAACTGCTGGACCGCGAGAAAGAAGTGGTAGGCATCTACCTGAGCGCGCACCCGCTGGACGGCTATAAATTTGAAATGACCCACTACGGCATGGCCAACATTGCCGATATCGAAAAACTGCGCGGCCGCACCATCCGCATCGCAGGCTTTGTTACCGATGTAGTGCATGCCACCACCAAGAAGGGTGCCAAGTTTGGCAAGATGATGCTCAACGACTATACGGGCAACCTGGAAATAGCACTCTGGCAGAACGACTATGTGACCTACGGTAACTTCCTGCTCAATGGCCAGAAGCTGATGATAACAGGCGTGTACGACGAACACAAGTACCGGCCCGGCACCATGGAGTTCCGCATACAGAGCATCATGCTGCTCGAAGAGGTGCGCAAAGCACTCACCAAGCGTATACACCTGGCACTCACGCTCGACCGTGTCACCGAAGATTTTGCCACATTCATGCAAGAGAATGCACGCAAAAATCCCGGCAGCACCGAGCTCGTCATCAGTGTAAAAGACATGGAGAACGATATGGCCATCCGCCTCAAAACGCAAAGCCGCAAGATCCTCATCAGCGACGAACTCATCAACTTCCTCGCCGAGAACGAAGACATCAAATATTCAGTAGAGAAGACGTAAGATTATGTTCTGAAAATACGAGGTTCCGGATGTTAGCGCAGCGCATCCGGAACTGCTAATGAGATCCGTTCTCTGAACGTCTTCCCCTATTTTGGCGCAAGCCTTTTCGACTTGTGTCTAAATGTCTTGCAAGTGTTTTTCACTTGCGTAAAATTAGAGCCCGTTCTCACTCTCTCCCATTTTGGCGTAAGTCTTGTTGACTTGTGTCTAAATGTCTTGCAAGTGTTTTTCACTTATTTTAATTATTGCATCCATATGTAGTGAAACATAATACAGCACTGTATTTCAGAGTGTTTTTTGAGAATAGGACGTCATCAATGGTACAACTTGGGTACAACATTTAGTGCTTTAGCCATTACCTTGGATGGTTTTTGTAACCCGTTCGACATCGCTTTCCCATTCAGCAGTTTTTAAATTCTTCTGCATCAGAACCGTTGTAAATGTAGAAATATCTTTGGCAGATTCTGTAGAGGGAGATTATATTGTGAACGTCCTTAAGCGTTGAGATTCACAGTACATTTCTGGCATAATTATTGCTATTTTACATGCATATAATCAAACACACATGAATAAACTATTTGCCTTAATTGTAACGTTGTCGTGTTTTTTCAACATAGTCTCCTCAAAGGCTCAGGAGTTCAGTGTCGCTCATGATACGGTAACGATTAGTGCCGCTGCTACTGGAATAGGAATTTTTGACGACAGCGTAAACAATCTCACTCCGTATCTACTGCTCTGGGGATTCGAAGTTGATATGACGGATTTCCCTACGGATTGGATAAATGCCACGAAGTTTTGCGACCCATATATGTGCTTTACTGTTCCAGATATGTTGCTTCCTGGCTTTAGTCATACACCTGAAATTGTCCCGGGGAATAATACATTTTACATGGCGATGGACTTCTCCATGCTGTCTTCATATGGCACTCATTTCGTTACAATAAAAATGTCCTCGTGGTCTTCTTGGCCTGGACCCGGATGGAACAAGGATTCAGCCCTTGTAACGTTTATAGTGTCGAGACCTGCTGCAAGCGCTATCCAACCTGTATATGCCGCAAATGACATTATGTTATCCCCTAACCCCACAAACAATGAACTGAATATTACCTCAAATAGTGCATCTGATTTAAACGCGGTGAATATTTATAATATTACAGGAAGCCTTGTAACAAGAATTGAATCTATGGCGACAAGCGGTGGCATCCATGCGGATATATCCAATATCCCTCAAGGAGTTTATACTGTCAAAGTTGAAAACAAAAAAGGCGATATACTGGCGATTAAGCAGATAATAAAACAATAGCGGCTACAGAGGTCTTCGACATTCCCCGTTTTTGCGTAAGTCTTTTCGACTTGTGTCTAGATGTCTTGCAAGTGTTTTTCACTTGCATAAAATTAAAGCCAATTCTCACTCTCACCCTTAAAGCGTATGTCCCCGCACAAGTTTGGCGCAAGTCTTTTCGACTTGTGTCTAAATGTCTTGCAAGTGTTTTCCACTTGCATACAATTAACGTCCAGCCTCGCTCCGATAGCGCCTAAAGGTCTGTCCCACAGACACAATTGAAACTGAAATCACTATTCGATTTTCAATAAAACTGGTACCAATAGCCTGGTAGTTTTGTCCTCTCCCTCGACAATAATGTTGTCTATCAGGAAGCGATCACCAGATCTCAACCTTCCTAATTGCCTTTTTATTTCTTTTGTAAAAACATTGGATGACGCAAAAGTCTTTTCTCTTACTGTAATAGTAAATGATCTGATTTTTGCGTGTTTTATGGGACAATTCAAGCTATCAGCCAACAACAAGGTACCTTTTGCTACAATGCCATGCCTTATCCCGGCAAGTACCTTATTCTTTTCATCTCTTATTTTCTCTACGCGAGCGTTAATTTCTTTTTCTGTCAATTTGATATCATCCTTTCTGTTAACAATCATCTGCATATAATCTCTACCCGACCAGTTTATTGCAACATCCCCCGAGGAAATTGTGAATTTAGCAGTATCGTTTGAATGCTTGTTCAGAATTCTACTAATTAGATTCTCCTCCGCACCTTTAAGAACTAATCCGGCGAATATCTCTACCCGTACAACCGGACTGGAGTCGTCCACATATTTCAAAAGAAAATCCGTGGCACAGTTTTGAAGTAACAAATAATAACTTTCGCGTGTGTCAACATCCAGCACTATTTTACCGTGATTTTCTGCCTGTTCGGTTTGTATGTCCTTTCGGAATCTGTAGAACAATGAATCACTTGTATTATGTTGCCCAAAACAACACTGTGTCCAAACTGCATGAGATAGGAACATAAATAGATAAACACTCGTTGAAACCTTATTCATTGGTCCGTTGTTAGAATTCAATTCTTTGAATACAAGATAGTATTTCAACTCCATTTAGGCCAAGGTTGTTCAAAGGTTGTCCTGGATGTTAGCGTAGCGCATCCGGAACTTCAAATGAGACCCGTTCTCTGAACGGCTTCATCTTGATAACACCCGATGTTTTCCCTCTGCTATTCTAACTGGCTCTCCCTTATCTGGGCACACACCTCCGTACCAAACGAAAACTCTCGCATCCTATCATCTACCCATCCTAAAAATCATAGTTCTGACAAACTCGCTTGTGCCCCTTGTGACCCCTCGTGACCCAAGGTTGTCCAAGGTTGTTCCGGATGTTAGCGCAGCGCATCCGGGACAGGGAATGCCCCTCCCCAGTTTGGGCGTATGTCACCGCACAAATCTCACATCCTCTCATCTACGAATCCTAAAAATCATAGTTCAGACAATCCGTTCTCTGAACGTCTTCATCTTGATAGCGCCCGATGTTTTTCCTCGTTCAGCCAAACCCAAACCCAATCTTACTTAACAGCCTGCGGCAACATCAGCAAAAACGGAAGAGCCTTAGAGATATCCAATTGCTCGTAAAAAACACCTGCCTTGTTCAGGTTCAGATAGTATTCATTCACATGGCTGTAATAATACTGCTCCGATGGTATGCGCCACGCACCTGGCCCCAGGCAGGTGGCCAGAAACCACTTCTCCAGCAGGCGTGCAGCACGGCCATTCCCGTCATTAAATGGATGGATACACACAAACATTAAGTGGATATAGGAAGAATAATAAAACACCTCATCCTCACTAAGGTTTCTTGCTGTCAGCGCATCAATATCATGCCACAACTTGTCCATTTCTGCGGGCACAATATCAAAAGGAGCGGCCTCAAACTGCACCCTGCCTGTATTGTGCTCCATCACCACCATATTTGTTTTGCGGTACACGCCCCTGCTGCGTTCAGGCAATAAGTGCCGGGTGATAAGGCTATGACTCTGAAGAAAATGATCGCGCGTCAGTGTGTGTTCATTTGCATAAACATAGGCACTATAAAGGTCGTTGGGTTTCTCCAGCAACTCCGGTATATAATCTACCTGCTGCATCTTGTGCTTCACATAGCTATCCACCTCCAGCGACTCCCCCTCTATCCTTGACGATGACATTACTGCCACAGATGTATAAAAAGTAAAAGACGATGGAGTTAGTTCCCCCGCTTGCAACCCCTCAAGTGCCGACACAATATCGACATTAAGCAAGGTCTTGTATTCAGGGAAATATCGGTCAGAAAGCAAATGCATGTGGCTTAATGCGTGCTACATTAGTATGTATAACACACTGCTAAAGTAGGCAATCACCGCGAAAATCACTCGAACGAACGTCTGGCAGAAAGTAAGCAAGCGCATCCGGGGCAGGCAATGCCCCCCGGTTCTCTGAACATCCTATCAACCATGTATCCCAAAATCATAGTTCAGAAAAATTTCCGTGAAATCTCTTAATCCGTTTCTTTCCGTGATTCAGACAAAGAATGCGCTCATTCGACCTCACCCTCTCCGAAGGAGAGGGCTGGCGACAGATTTCTATGACACTACAAAAAACGCACTATCATAAAACCCCGATTTGCACGTCCGCCAACTGGTAAGTAACTTCAATAGAATACAGAAAAATTTCCCCGTGAATGGAACAAATTAGAAAACATCCTACTGCTTAATTGAGAACCGGTGAGAAGCAGGTGAGAAGATTTTGGGAAGCAACTGCGCAGGTTTTGAGAAGCAGGTGCGCAGGTTTTGCGCAGTTTTCCCGCAACAAAAACTAGCCTATAAAACACAAACACCTCAAGATCAATCAATTATAAAAAACAGACCTTTCGCTAAAAAAAATCACTTCCCACTCACTGTAAACCAGACCCCGTATTACCGCGCATCTCTGTAAACCCATTCCGCAACAACACTACCAACCCGCCCCGCCAACTAATATGAAAATCATGGTTTTTACCAAGAATCAGTTCTCCTGCCCATATCATCTTTGCATCATCAAAAACAAACGATCATGAAACAACAAAAAACCATCCGGCTCATCGCCCGGATATTCATGGGCCTCTCCGCCCTCAGCATGTTATCAGTAAGCCTCATGGCATTCTCCAACCCTCAGGCCGTTATGGACCTCGTGCACGTGCATCTCGGCAACACCGATGCCTTCAGTTCCATAAGAGGAGTATATGGTGGTGTGGGGCTCACCCTGTTCATCAGCATAGTATATATGCTTGTTCGCGATGTGCGTCACGGCCTCATGTTCCTGTGCATGCTGTGGGGCTTCTATGCCGTCTCCCGCATCATGACCATCTTCACCGAGGGTAGCCTTGGCGCCTTCGGCACCCAATGGCTCACCATTGAAAGCATCTTCTTCTCTATCGCCCTGGTGCTTGCTATAATATACCGCCCGCAACCCGCCACCGGAAAGCAGCCATAAAATAAAAACGGGTGGTGCCTACCCGCACCACCCGTTTAAAGACCAAAAACTCTATTTACCATTTACCTATAAACCCTTTCCCTTTTTTAACCTCTCACCCGCCGAAGCTTTTTCAGCGAAGGAGGGCTTTACCCCCCTAATAACCACCCGGCCGATAGTCTGCATCAATGCCATATGGATCCATACCATTATATTCAGCAACAGCTCTCGGCAGTTTGAACTTATTAACACCACCCCCGAAAAATCCCCAAAGAGTACCTACAACTCCGCCGCCTATCAGAACAGCACCACTTGTCGCCATACGGTCGGCAGGAGCACCATCCATATTTATAGACTTGCCCACCAAAATAAACCCTCCCAGCATCGTAGCCGCGCCCCCCAAGAAGATCAAAGTGTTTCTTCTCTTCCCACGTTTATACATATCAAGAAAACGACTCCCCGGTGCATTGGCAGGTATCCAATTACGAAGTGTCTTATATTCCACCTCCGACAACCTGCCCGTGGCGCTGTCCTCCAGAATGTATTTCATCGCGGTATGTGGAGTGTAATATGTAAAACCACCAGATGTGCTCGAACTAACATATTCATAATACGCCCTATACGCCCTTATCTTTCCATCGTATGTACACTTAATAAACTCATCTTTATGCCACAGATAGGTACCCTTACCATCGCTGTATCTGAGAACATCCTTTGTGTCATATTGCTTTCCTCCTGCTACCATTATATCATGTCGCATATCAGCCAGAAACCTCACAGTATCAGCATAGATCTTGGGTTGGTCCTTCAGCTGGATGAATGGTTTTTCAGGCTTAAAGGCCCGGCCTAACGGCAAATTGGTTACAGGTTGTGCCTGCATTGTTGCGGCAATAACAAGGCTAATGAAGAGGGTAAGGATATACTTCATAACTGGTGGCGTTAACAGCTTTTAGTGCTGGGTTCGGTCAAATATAGAAACTAACAACCGTGAATCATAGACAATTTGCAGACATAGTTACCATTATCCGTTCTACACCTGTAATTTTGCACCCTTATGTTGATCTCATTACAGAATATTACATTTTCTTTCGGTGCCCGCGCCATATTGGAGGACGCCAACTGGCAAATAGGTACCGGCGAACGAATTGGCCTTGTAGGCCACAACGGAGCCGGCAAAAGTACCCTGCTCCGTCTCATGACCGGTGCATACACCCCCGAAAAAGGTTCGATCAACAAACCAAAAGACGTTTCTATCGGCTTCTTCAACCAGGACCTCCTTTCATTCTCTACCAACGATTCTATTCTGAAGGTGGGTATGCAGGCGTTTGAAAAGGCCCACAAAGTGGAGCAGGAAATGGAACGCCTGATTAAGGAACTGGAAACCAAACCCGACGACCCCAAGCTGCTTGACGACTATAGCCACGCCCTTCACGACTTTGAAGTGGCCGGGGGCTACGAAATGGAACACCGCAGCGCGGAAGTGCTGGAAGGACTTGGTTTCTCTACAGCCGACCTTCAGCGCCCCTACGATCAGTTCAGCGGAGGATGGCGTATGCGCGTGTTGCTCGCAAAGATGATGTTGCAGCAACCCGAGCTGCTGCTGTTGGACGAACCTACCAACCACCTCGACCTTCCATCCATCGAATGGCTGGAGCGCTACCTTACCAGCTATCCGGGTAGTGTGGTCATCGTTTCGCACGACCGTTACTTCCTGGACCGCATGGTCACCAAGATAGTAGAGGTGTGGCAGCGCGACCTCGTGCAGTACTCCGGCAATTACACCTTCTTCCAGCACGAGAAGGTGGAGCGTATGGAGATACAACAACGCGCCTTCGAGAACCAGCAGGAGTATATCCGCCAGCAGGAACGCTTTATCGAACGCTTCCGTGCAAAGGCTACCAAGGCCGCTGCAGCACAAAGTGCCATCAAACGTCTGGACAAACTGGACGTCATAGAAGCCCCGGACACATCTATTCCTGTCATGAACATCAACTTTGATGTGGCAGTGCAGCCGGGCAAGATCATCTGTACACTCAACGGTGTCTCCAAACGCTATGGCAACCTCACCATTCTGGACCATGCCAATGCCGAGATTAACCGTGGCGACAAGATAGCCCTCATCGGTGCCAACGGAAAGGGTAAGTCTACCCTCCTCCGCATCATCACCGGTCAGGAGCCCATAGAGGGCGAACGCAAGTGGGGCCACAATGTGGAAGAGAGCTTCTACGCCCAGCACCAGTTGGAGGCCCTGAACGTGGAACTGGAAGTGCTTGAAGAAATGAAACGCTGCGGCAGCGGCAAGACCGAACTGGAACTACGCCAGTTGCTGGGTTGCTTCCTCTTCAGCGGAGATGATGTGTTCAAACGTATCAAAGTACTGTCTGGTGGCGAGAAAGCGCGTGTAGCACTGGCAAAAGTTATTGCCGCCAAAGGCAACTTCCTGCTGTTGGACGAACCTACCAACCACCTTGATATGCAATCTGTAGAGATGCTGATAGAGGCGCTCAACAAGTACAAGGGCACCCTCATCATCGTTTCGCACGACCGTTACTTCATAAGCAAAACAGCCAATAAGATCTGGAATATTGAAGACGGCAAGATCAACGAATTCAACGGCAACTACGACGAGTGGGACACCTGGCACAAAGACAAGCTGAAGCGCGAACAGCAGCAAGGCTCAGCCGCCAAAGCAGCCCAGCCCGAGAAGAAAGAGGAGAAGCCTGCACCTAAACAGAATGTCAGTAACGAACAGCTGAACAACCTGAAAAAAGAGATCCAGAAGCAGCAAAAGCAGTTGCAGAAAATAGAGGACGAACTGACGAAGATGAAGAATGAAGTAGCCACCCTCGAAACCAAACTTGCCGACCCTTCCTTCTACTCCAACAAAACCGAGTTCCTGAAAGTAGACGAAGAGTACCGCAAGCAGTCGGCCCGTGTAGCAGAAAAGAACGCAGAATACGACCGTGTTTTCGAAAGCCTGATGGAACTGGAAGAGAAGCTGGAGAATATGTAACCACCTGACCCTCAATTTTCTGATCCGATATTAAAAGAAATTGGGGCCATCTGTACAGACGGCCCCAATTCTTTTATTGTCACTTTATCGGATGACTATGGCTGGTACCAAAGTCTCACAATTGTGCTCTCGCCATCTTCCTGATCGAAGCGACACATGTACACGCCATATGCCAGATCAGCAGGCAGATTCACATTAGTGGTCTGTGAATTCACTATATACTCGCTTACAAGTTTGCCATCAACAGTGTATACCGAGAATGTACCTGCAGCAGGAGCTTCTATTGTAAACGCGCCCTTGGTCGGATTCGGGAATACAGAGAAGATAACCTTGTTGTCGTTATTAGTGAAGTACACAGTACCACCCGGCTTAGACGCTGTTACAGAGAATGTTGCAGTCCTGAAGCAACCTGTAGGCAGTGTATAAGTGATAACAGAGGTACCCACCGCTACACCAGTCACCTCACCTGTCATGTTATCAACAGTTGCCTTTGTAATGTTGCTGCTTGTCCATGCACCTCCCGGAGTCGCGTTGGTAAGTGTGCTTGTACCTGTCACCGAAGCTGTAAGCGTGCCACCAATAGTAGCCGGAAGTGCGTTCACTGTTCCTACAGCAGTTCTGATACATAGGTTACTGCCTTTATAGGTGATTGTAGCAGTTCCTGCGGCTACACCTACCATTGCACCAGTCGTCAGGTTCGCCAAAGCAACGCCTGTGTTACTGCTCGTCCAAGTACCGCCTGATGGTGATGCAGAAAGAGTAGTTGACGATCCGGCACATACAGACAACGTGCCTCCGATCACAGACGGTAGCGCTTTAACGGTAACGGCTGCGGTTTTGAAACATCCCGGCAACGCAGTATAAGTTATCGTAGGGATACCAGCTGCAACACCGGTTACAGCACCTGTCATGTTGTCAACGGTTGCCAAGCCTGTATTTGAAGAAGACCATGTACCACCCGGTACTGCGTGCGCCAGCGAAGTTACATCTCCCACACACACATTAGTTGTTCCGGTGATGGCAGCAAGTGCGGCATTCACCGTTACCTGTGTGATAGCAGTACACCCTACACCACTCGCTTTATAAGTGATGTTTGATGTTCCTGTAGATACACCGGTAACAATTCCGGTAGTGCCTCCTACTGTTGCCTTCGCTGTTACACTGCTGGTCCATGTTCCACCCGGTGTTACGTTTGCAAGTGTTGTTGTACCACCCACACATATCACATCATTACCTGTGTTGGCCGCCAATGCAGGAGATACGTTCACTGTTGCAGTACGTGCACATCCAGTAGCCAATGTATAGCTGATCACAGACGAACCTGAACCGGTTGCTGTCACTGTTCCTGACCCGGCAACAGATGCTGCCACGTTGTCGCTGGTCCATACGCCACCACCGGTAGACGACGCCAACACACCCACACCCCCTACACAGAAGTTGGTAGTTCCGGTGATAGCAGCAGGCAATGTATTTACAGTAATGACCTTAACCGCACGACAACCGGTAGACAACGTGTATGACACAGTTGTCACACCGGCTGTACCCGCAGCAGCAATACCTGATGCCGAACCAATATTGGCAATTGCAGAATTGCTGGTAGACCATGTTCCTCCACCGGTTGCATTAGTGTATGTAGCACTGCTGCCTACACAAATTGTATTACTACCTGAAATAGCTGCCGGCAGCGGATTGACCGTAGCTTCACGTACTGAATAACATCCTGTAGTATTAAGACGGTAGGTAATTGTAGTTGTTCCGGAACTAAGACCGGTAAGCATACCGGACGTGAGACCGATAGTACCTACTGCCGGGTTACTGCTGCTCCAGGTAGCGCTGCCACCGATAACACATGTGAGCGCAGATGACCCTCCAACACATATACCCATCGTTCCGCTGATAGCAGGGGGATTGTTGGCGATATTCATCGTTTTTGTAACGAAACAACCATTGCTTGGCACATAAGTAACAACTGTTGAACCTGACGCTATACCACGCAACACTCCCGTATTCACATCAATCGTACCTTTTGCAGGGTTACTACTGCTCCATGTACCACCTGGTACAGCATGAGTGAGTGTGACATCGGCATCGATACACACGTAACCAGATCCACCAATTGCTGCCGGTGAAGCGGCAACAGTGACAACCGATGTTGCGTAACAAGACGGTGTTACCTTATAAGAGATCACCGCCGTTCCGCTTGCCACACCGGTAACGATACCTGTGAGTGACCCTACAGTAGCTTTCGTGATTGTACCACTAGACCATGTACCACCACCTGTCACATTCGCGAGAGAAGTAGCGCCAGCCACGCACAAATTATTATCGCCTGTGTTAGCCGTGATAGAAGTATTCACAGTAGCTTCAGTTGTAACAAAGCAACCACCGCTCTGGTGATAAGTGATTGTTGTGGTTCCCGTGGAGATACCACGAACAATACCGGTTGCTGAACCAACTGTACCTACCGCCAGATTGCTTGAGCTC
>JAEUVY010000012.1 GCA_016786565.1 Flavipsychrobacter sp. | reverse complement strand
TACAATTACTTGCGGCATGATCGCACATAGCAGTCGGAGATTTTTTGAACAAGTGAACATAAAACTATATCTTTATGTGACCCACATCACATCTAACACTGTATTGCTTTTCTACATAGCAATCTTAGTTCAGACAAAAATCTATGACACTACAGAAAACGCCATATCATAAAAACTCGCCCCCTCCCATTTCAAAAACCCAACAGACCTTTGTGCCCGAACCTATAAAACCACCATCATGATAAACGAAAAGAAACATCAGGCAAAGACCCTCTTCTTCCAATCAGGCCTTAACAATACACAGATCGCCTCCCTGCTCAACGTCAGCCGTCGCAGCATCTCCACATGGGTCAAAGAGGGCGACTGGAACCGGCTCAAACAATCAGCAAAATACCTGCCGTCCATGCTGGCCGAGAACTGTTATCATATCATTGGGCACCTTACCGAAAGTTATCTTTCCGAGAGCCGCCTCACCAATCCCGTTACCTACAAAGAAATAGAGGGTCTACACAGACTCACACTCACCGCAAAAAAGCTGCAGAACCGTTGCACCATCAACGAGAACATGGAACTCTTCGGTTACTTCTTGGAAATGGTCTCGCAGCGCAACCCCGAACTCGCCCGCACCATACACCCCTATATCGATGAATTTATCTCAGCGCGCGCTTCAGTCTACACCCAACACATCCAGCCCGACACATTCAATTCCATGGGAAGGATCCCATTCCCCGAAGAAGACATCACCGAAAAGCAGCTCGACCGTCAGGAGGAATATTTTAACGACCCCGATGTTATCGAAGCATACAAACGATTCGGTATCCCGCACCCATACGACGAACAACCGTCACCCGAACAATCTACACAGCAAATTATTAATGAAGAAAACACCGGCGACGAACCACTCGCCGAACCCGGCAACACACCACCACTACCTTCCCACCCCGACACACCGGTGGGAAGTAGTGCGCAGTTTTTGAGAAGCAAAATGCAGCCAACTTCTCACATTGCTATTGATAATCAACGGTCATCACCCGAAAACACACAAATAAAATTTCCTGCGCAACCCGGCGAACCCGATGTATCACAACCCGTAAAAAGCTGGCGGGAACTCAAGATCACACCGCCCCCGCCGGGATCCTCAGCTGATCGTAATATCTGACATGCTTAAAATACCACTGGCCATGCAAAACCGGATCATCTTTTCATTTACAAAGACCCTCCGGTCGGTTGGTGCTGCCTTTTAAAAGGATAATGAGCAGGCAGGTAGTGTCTTAATGAATCGGGAGTGGCGGTACCTAACAAAAACTGCTTGCCGCGCCTGAATGTGAACATCACACCATTGTTACCGGCAGCGGTATATGCCCTCGCGTGTTCATTACCCTTCATGCCCCAGCCGCCATAGTCTGACGGATCGTAGGTAATGACGCTTACTTTCACAACTGAATCCAACGATATCACTTCATATCGGCCACCAAAAACAGGGCTTAATACCGACGCAAAACGATACTCCACCTTGCGGGGATAATATCTCGTTTCCAAATGAAGTGTCGCCAGCGTAGGCACCACCACCAAAGAAACCAGCGCTATAATGCCAAACGTCAGCTTATTGTACCTGCCGGCAACGCGCGCGCTGCTTTTTGCGAGCCGGAAGCGGGCAATGGCGATCATAATAAACACAGCCATGAAGAACACCGGAAGTACCCCACCGAAAACGTATTGCTCTTCCTTAAATAAGACATCTTGCATTGTCAACGCAATTTAGGAAACAATCGACAGCCGGGAAGGCGTTGCGTATACCAGGGAGGGTTACCTGACGCGCACCGATGCAGTTCATTTATGGGACATCAAGGGCACTCCCGTCAAGGTGAAATGCCTCACCCAATTGAACCGGTTCAGCTTTCTACCAACAAACTCAGTTTCTCATTACAAAACCATTTAAATTCAATGAAGCCACTTACTGCCTCCCGGCCACATAACTCAACTCCGTCACTCCGCACGCAAACTGGCGGGTTGACAGCAATTCAAGTGTGGCCCTGGATTGATTGCCGCTGAACAAGGGGATTCCCTTCCCGAGAACAACCGGGTTGACAAACAGCCAGTAACCATCTATGAGGCCGTGCTGCATCAGCGCATGCGTTGCAGAAGGGCTGCCGAACACCAGTATTTCCGTGCCTTGCTGCTGCCTGATGGCGCCAATTTGTTCGGCTATATTATCGCTGACGATGGTTGTATTCGGGCGCAACACGTCCTTCACCGTCCGCGACAACACGATCTTGTTCGCTCTGCTGTACCATTCCGAGTGAACCTTATCGTGCCGGGTGGCACTGGGCTGGTCGGCGGCTGTGGGCCAGTAAGACTCCATCATGTCGTATGTCTTGCGCCCGTACATTGCGGTATCCGTCCGGCCTATTCGCTGCTCAACATGTGCAAATATCTCGTCGTTGATGTTGATCCAATCCATCTCGCCATTGGGTCCGGCCACAAAGCCGTCCAGCGATATGTGTGCAAATGATATGATCTTTCGCATGATAATAAGTGTTTTGGTTTTCACACCCGGCAACGCTATAGAAGTATACGTCCAGGAAGACATACTCGAAGTTAGGCGTTTTGCGTGTTTTGGTTGCAAATACAAGCGGGAATACCCTCAATACCTCCATTTCACTAATTTGCACCTGCACAAATACACTACTTTATGAAAAAGATAGCCCTGATGTTGGTCGTAATTGCAGTATCGTTCTTTTCAGGATACGCCTTCCGTGCTGCATGGAAGCCCAACCCTACCGCAGGAATGAAGCGGGCCACAGGCATCGGCGGTATCTTCTTCAAGTGTAAGGACCCCAAAAAGGTCCGCGAGTGGTACCAGACACACCTGGGACTGCAAACCAATGCCTATGGCGCTGTTTTTGAATGGCGACAGGGTGCGGACACCAATAAGAAAGGCTTCACACAATGGAGCCCGTTCAAGGAGACGACTAAGTATTTTGAGCCCGGCACCCGCGACTTTATGATCAACTACCGTGTAGCCAATATGGACGCCCTTGTCGCCGACCTGCGGAAAAACGGAGTGACCATACTGGACACCATTGAAACCTACGACTACGGCAAGTTTGTACATATACTTGATGTAGAGGGCAACAAGGTGGAACTGTGGGAGCCTTACGACGACAAGTATGAGGAGATGGGACAGAAAATGGGCGCGACAACTACCAAATAAGGGCGCCGGAGAGCGATCCGATTGACACCACGTATTGCTCAACTATTCATCGTCATTTCGGTAGGTTCGCTCCATTTTGGAACCAAAGAAATTGAGGAACAGACCTACAAACGCTATAGACAGAATAGCCTCACTACCCACTACCCACTTCCCGAGGTTGGTTACGGGGTACACATCACCGTAACCAATGGTTGTTGAAGTAACTATGCTGAAATAGATGTAGTCGACGTAATTCAATACTCTGCCACCCAGCATATTGAGACCGCCATATACAACCGCGTAACTCATGCATATCTCTATATAGTTGAGCAGCAGCATCAGCAGATTTCGCCTGTATGACCGTGGTTCCACAAATATGTCTGACACGAAGATCATTGAAATAACGTACAAAACGGTCTCAGCCATGAGATACACGGAAATACCCACCGCCCAAATGTTATGGTAATAGCCTTGAGACAGGAAAACGAACGGAAGTACAGTCTTGGAAACTACATATAACTCTTTGACAATATTCCTCACGATAATGCCCGGCTTTCCAAGTAACTGCATAAGGTGCATACCCGGAAAAATGACCTGAACACCAACAAGAAATAATCGGAGCAATTTCTCGAGGCCGGTATCATGATGGCGTTTATTGTTCCAGGTATTGTAAATATCCCGCAGAAACGTGCTGTATGGTGTCGCCTTTACCGGCGTGTTATACGCCGGATCGCCAATAAACAACTTGTATAAAAAACGCTTCATCTATCGCCTGTTTGGCACATGCACTGTTCTATGACCACAAAATACAAAGATCAGTCGTTTTTTCTACTACTACCGGCCAATGAGCAATATCTCATACCTAAACCGGCTGAGGCACGGCCACTGCCTGCACTGGTACCAGCGGCAAAGACGTGAGCAACTCCTGATAATGAGCCAATTCATCCTTCATACGCTGAATGTATGTTGTGGTCTCCTTCTTCAGTTCAGGCACAAGGTCTTTATAATAGTTGATGCCATCGAGCAGATTATTGCGGAAGTTGGTCACAAAATCGAGGTGCTTTTTATTGAAGTCACGCGCACCCTTGGCAACTTCCTTCTTCAAATGATCGACATAGAGCCCCAACTCATTGATGAACATGTTTGGCCGGTAAAGATTGTTGAGCAGGTTGGTGCGTCCATAAATATGGTCCACCATTTCCCGAAGGGTGAACACACCTGAAAAGAACTGCAGGTTAGGACCCGGGCAAATAGTGACCGCACTTAACCCGTGGGACAGACTGATATCCTCCTTCAGGAACACCGAGCTTGTCAACCCCTCGCAAAGACAATCCTTCTCGGTAATGCGGGCAAGCGCAGTGGCATACTCCTCCGGGGGCAGGTCCATACTCTCGAGTTGCGCTATCTTCTTGTGCTGGTACTCGCGCGATGCAGTGCAAATAGGCGCAGTAGTAAATTCAGTATCTGACGACAGATATTTCTTGTAGCATGGGCTACCCGGCCGGCCTTTCTGCAAACGGTCTTTTATCTGCTGTGTTGCGGTAGTGCGTCTGAAATTGTGAAACGGAACACCCAACGGAGACGCGTTACTGAGGAAGTAATCGGACGGAGACGCGGTAGCCATTGCATGCAGCGTTTCGTTATCTACATTGGTAGCTTCCGGCACCAGCAGGAACGGACTACCCCAGCCCGTGCCATCCAGCTGATAATAAGCCCTGAGGAACTCATCCTCGTTAGCCGTACCGATACCACCCTGAACGGTGATACGCTGCACAAGTGTGGCCGGCAGCATGTGGCGTTCCTTTCGTGCATTGGCCGCATTGCATATCTCCAGCAATTCCGCACGTAGGTCGTCGCGCTTCTGCTTAAAATCTTCCAGTATCGGACCGAGCAAAAATCCATCGGTTGCGAATGCGTGTCCTCCGCAATTGAGCCCGGACTCGATGCGGAATTCAGATACCCATACTCCTTTCTTCGCCAGCAATTTGCCCTGTATGGTTGCCGACCTGAAATCGCTGACCTTAAGAATGATCTTCTTTTTCAGGTTGCCATATTCATCGGGAAAGAAATCGGGGAAGGCTTCGAGGTAATTATACAACCTCGGATTGTATCCGGCGGAAAGAACCAAGGCAGAGTTGAGCTCGCTGAGCGCAAACCCCCGCAGGGCGGCAGACGCGTCGGAGAACTCGGCCGGCAATGGCGTACCGTCAGCGGCATAGGTCAGGTTGTCAACCTTAGCCATGATATTAACGTCAATAGAACCGGGTACCACACACTCCTTCAGTTCGGCTATCAGCTTTTGTCTCTGCTCACCTTCGGGCATTTTCTTTACCCTTTCATATGCTTCGCGAAGCGTACTGTCCTGAGGAAGCATTTCAAAATATGTTGTCAGCGGATTGAGACTGTCTATATCGTAAGACCGCATCTCGATCATCTGTGCATCTATCAGTTGCTTCATCAGATTCAGGTATCCCGTTATGCGCCTGGCCCTGTAGTCGGGCTCTTTGTCTGAGATGTAGGTATAAGGAATACCGTTGCGCGTAGCATGGAAGCCACGCATCTTCTCTACCATTTCATCTTCAATAATAGACACCACGGATGAGATGCCGTAGCGGGCTACTTTAAGTGGTGTATCGACAGAATAACTGAGCCCCAGAACGGGAATATGGAAAGTATGCATTGTAGTCGTTTTAGTATTACTCAATTGACAAAGTTCCCCGTTGTTGGTGGCAAACATCATGACGGAAATCATATTCGGATGGCAGTGTCTTTTCCGACAACGACAAGAAAACTATTCGGTATGCGAACGAACCAGTAGCGGCCTGACGAGCGAGATGATGATGGCAGCCAATGCAGCAACCAATGCGACACCGGCCAGAGAAAACACCCTGAGCCATGGCAGCATCTGCTCAGTTATCTTCACAAAAGGCAAGCTGCTGATAGTACCCGCACTACGAATGACACCGGTGACCAGCAAAGAACACCAGAATACCAGCAGCGACCAATGCAGCCAGCGCGATGCGAGAATAATATGCTTGCGCGATGCCTTTGAAACTGACCCTTCAACGATCCACGACACACAGCCCAGCAGCAGCGTGGTGTTGATACCGATAGTAGTGCCCATGGCGTGTGCTACGGTAATTTGTGTGCCATGGGTGAACTGATTGATGTAGGGAACCGATATGGCGATCGCCAGCGCAAGGTTCATGAGTATCCACCTGTCGGCAATGGTAAAAAACCTGACCGTAAGTGCCGCGTTGGGTGGCGGTTGGCTACCCATGTTCTTCCGCCATTTCATAATGATGTTGGCAAACAGGATCAGCTCGGTCATCGAGATGATATATGCCACCTGCTTCACGACAGGGTGAGCCGGCACCACATAAGTATGGTGCCCCCAGTTGAACATCAGATTGGTAAAGCCAAGGAAGAAGAACAGAAAAGCGGTGCGTCCGCGGGTGGCGGCAGTGTTGCCGGATACACGTTCCATGATGAACATAGAACTACCGTATATAAGCATGTTCCAGGCGCCCACCATACTTCCGTTGGCCTTCCATTGAATGGTCACGTCGCGAATGATGTTATTATTGAACCATGGCAGCAACCAAAGGTGTGCCTCGGTCATGGTAATGAGGAAAAAGACAAGCCCGGCGGTCCAGCTCCAGATATACACCGGTGCGCTACGCAGGTCGGGATGAACAGTCTTGAAGTAGTTGTAAACAAACAAGAGCCAGTAGCCAACAATGAGCCCTGAAACCCACACAGGGAATTCAAGGTATTCGCGACCGGAAAACGTGCCTGAAAAGAAACCAAGGATGACCATGACAACGGTTGCCAGATGCATGAAGAAATGGATCTGCGCGAGCCTGTATGAATGCAACGGACGGGCGGCCACCTGAGGCCATGCATTGTAGGCAACACCCGTTACGCAGGCAAATATCCAGTTGATGGCAAGGAACACGTGAAGTGGCCGTGTAGTGCGAAAAGAAAGCACATTGCCGAAAAGATGCGGTATCACATATTGAAGACTGGCCACGAGCCCGAATGTGATGCTGACCAACAGGCAGCCAAACCCAAGCAAGATGAAATGACGCCCGATATTTTTCTGATCCATATTACCTGATGTTAGCGGTTGCAGCCTTATTTACGTGATCCAGATAAGCAATAATGTCATCTACCTCTGATTCGGTGAAATGATAGTTGGGCATATTGTTGCCACCTGAAAGGATGATGGCCCGTGCATAACTTGATCCCCGACGCTTATCGGTAGTGATACCGGTAAGATCGGGTCCCATATAGCCACCCAGTCCAAACAACTGATGACAGTTCTGACAGTTGGATCGCTGCCAGATGTGCTTACCGTTCTGCGCTGCGTGATCCATTTCCACTACCGATACTGTACCTGCGGTATATACCCAAGCGCTATAGGCGATGTAGGCGGCCAACAGGCAAACGATGAAGTA
Organism: Flavipsychrobacter sp.; assembly: GCA_016786565.1. Lineage (GTDB taxonomy): Bacteria > Bacteroidota > Bacteroidia > Chitinophagales > Chitinophagaceae > Nemorincola. The sequence continues at coordinate 11,564 of JAEUVY010000012.1, read as the reverse complement.
TATCTTTCGCACGGTCTATGATTTTGAGAATGTAGGCAACGCCACTTCGCGCGGGCTTTCACTTGTACCCGGCCTCAGATTAATGAGTACCAAACCGGTGAACATGATGAGCGATATGGCGAATAATGCTTCATTTACATAGGGCACAGCTATATACTGCATAGCCGTAATACCCTGTATCATCAGCACCAGTTCATTGAGAATGATGCCTGAGATAAACACAACAAGCCCCGTCTTGCAGACCGGCGTGATCGTTACCGCCTCTATATGCAGAATGTAACCTATGATAAACAAACTGATAGCACCCAACAGAACAAGGTGAAGGTAGCCAATGACAATAGGCCGAAACCCGAAGGCAAGCGTGCTGAGCGCAGGTATAGTAGAGCCAAGTTGTAACGCAAACTTGATAGTGAATGCGAGTACGGACAGGGTAATAATAGTGAATGGAATATGCCCCAGCGCCTCCTTCAGGCGAGCCTGATTTTTCCTGAACAACTGCAACAACGCACCCCAGCCAACCGCTTGCAATATGGACGAAATTACCACGGCGATATAAACGATCATCGGTATCTCCATCCACAGGGCCGACAAAAAGTAGGCAGGTCCGCAAGACACTACCATCATCAAAAACACCTTGCGCAACGCTGCACGGGACACACCGACCTGTGACAGTTTTCTGGCAAGCAATCCAAGAATTGTGAATGAAAACCAACCATTGTACTGGAAATGCAAAAAGAAGTACACCGAACCCAGATACCAATGCTGATGCATGTTGCGGGTAGCCATCATATAGGCGAGCGCGAAAGCCCCGATTGATGATATGGAATTGAACACCACTGCTGCCCTCACCCATGGAAAGTGTACATCATCGGTAGTGGCCGCCTTTGTATCCTTCCACACCATGACCATAAAAATATAGGCAACTATAAGGGCGGCAGTTGAGAAGAAAATGGAGAACAGGCCGTAGCCCTGTACCGGAAAACTGAATAACATTCCATAGGCACAGAACGCATTTGCACACAGAACCGGATTATACCTGCGGAAACTGACCCGATCGGATGACGACATCAACCGTGCCACAATAATGGCCATGAGCGCCTGTGTGATCCATCCGCTAAAAGCGAAGTGAGAGTGCCCGTGCAGCAGCTTCTTCTGATCGAGAAATGAGAGAGAAAAAGCGATCTTGTACCTGAGTACAACACCGAGAACGGAAACAATCAATAAATTAAAAAGAGAAAGACGTAGCCACTTCCTTTGATCCATTTTGCAGCAGTTAACACTGCAAAAGAACTAACCGGCGCACTTGGCGGGTATGATTGGGGTCATATTACCACAATATACTTTCCCTTTCAGGATGCGGATCTCGCCTCGTTCATGCATCTGTCGCATAGCTCTGATAACGGTTTCAACTCTCAGGCAGGTCATGTTGGCTATCTGCTGACGGGTAAGCTTGATCTTGCCACAGGTTGTACATATGTTGTGATTCGTTTCCTGCAGGTATCGGATGAGTGAGGATATCCTATCTTCGGGGTGGCTGTTGAGTAACTCACGCAGCATGAAGAACTTAAACCGCAGGCGCTGAGCAAGCAATTTGGAGAACTGCCCGTGAATGTCAGGATGATCGATCAACATCTGATGAAAGGTAGCCTGGTGCAGCTTAATGATGAGTGAATCTTCCTGAGCAAGGGCAGTTGCGGCATAAGGTTCCCCATCGAACAATGGCAGCTCACCGAAACACTCGCCCGGCTCTATGACAGACTGCAGGTACTCCTTACCGTCTTCGTTTATATTTATCCAGTTTACCTTACCGCTTACCAACTGGTAGTAAAAATTGCATCGGCTGCCTTCCATGAATATCATTTCACCGGCCGCCACATTCTTATAAACGCCCCCTAAAGCCAGTAACAGGTTGATATCGATCATCATAAACTAGTATTTGTACTTGCCTGCAAAATAGAGATATCGGAAAATCACATTCATGATTCCAGACATTCAAAAACATGATGAAGATCATGTCATTCGGGCAACAAGGAGCAAAAACAGCCTGAAACACACGTCAGTACAGCAATACAATATATCGAATTTTTAATAAACCCACAAGGAAATCTTCAAAAAAAGAGACTTTATGACTGGACGCATAAAGCAGGGAAACAACTGTGGGTAATCTTGCACTGTAATTGTTAACCAACCAAAACAAGGATATGAAAAAATTGCTTTTGTTAGGGATCATCGGTATCTCAGTGGCTGCCTGCGGTGGCGGCGGCAACAAAGAAGAAGAAAAAAACCCTTATCAGATGGAAGGAGCAACCAAGGAAGCTGAAGCTGCTGCCAACCCGTCTTATGACCCAGAAAGGGGCGTAGGTAAGTTCACGAAGGTGGATGTACCGGCTACACTTGACAAGGCTATGGCAGGAAATGGCAAGAAGGCATACGAAGTAAAATGCAGCAGCTGCCACAAACTGACTGACGAAAAACTTGTGGGTCCGGGTTGGGCGGGTGTAACATCTCGTCACAAAGCGGAGTGGATCATGAACTTCGTGACCAACCCCGACGAAATGCTGGACAAAGACCCCAAAGCCCAGGCGCAGTTGGAAATATGCCTTGTGCGTATGCCGAACCAGAACCTGAGCGATGATGACGCACGATCTCTGTATGAGTTTATGCGCGAAAACGACGGGGTAAAATAAGAAGAACACACCTTTTACACATAAATAAAATAATATGAAACACTCAAAGTATCTTACCCTTGCCGGCGCAGTGGCGCTTGTAGTGGGTGTCAATGCCTGCAAGCCCAAAAATGCAGGTAACGCTGTGACCGGAGATGCGGCTTCAAAAGCCTACGTGGCCCCGGGCAAATATGACGAATTCTACAACTTCCTGTCGGGCGGCTTCAGTGGCCAGATGAGCGTGTACGGATTGCCAAGTGGCAGGTTGCTGCGTGTGATCCCTGTATTCTCAGTGGACCCTGAAAAAGGGTATGGATACAGCGAGGAAACCAAGCCAATGCTCAACACCTCTCACGGTTTTGTACCATGGGATGACCTGCACCACCCTGAATTGTCGCAGACAAACGGTGAAGTGGACGGACGCTGGATCTTTGGTAACGCCAACAACACACCAAGGGTAGCAAGGATAGACCTGGCCACTTTCAGAACTGCTGAGATCATCGAACTTCCGAACAGTGGTGGTAACCACAGTTCTCCGTTCATTACTCAAAACACAGAATATGTAGTGGCCGGTACCCGCTTCAGTGTTCCTGCAGACGATGCGAACGGTGATGTGCCTATCAATACGTATAAACAGAACTTCAAAGGCCATATCAGCTTTATAAGCGTTGGAAAAGAAGACGGCAAAATGGACCTGGCATTCCAGATCGAATGTCCGGGTGTAAACTTCGACCTGTCGCATGCGGGTAAGGACAAATCTCACGGATGGTTCTTCTTCAGCTGCTACAACACAGAACAGGCAAACACACTGCTTGAAGTGAACGCTTCTCAGCGCGACAAAGACTTCATAATGGCAGTGAACTGGAAAAAAGCCGAAGAATATCTGAAAGCCGGCAAGGGCAAAAAACAGTCTGTACGTTATGCACACAATGTGTACAACGAAAAAACGCACACTGCAACTTCAGAGATAAAAACAGAAGTAACTGTGCTGGATTCAAGAGAGCTGAAAGATATGTGCTACTTCATTCCATGTCCTAAATCGCCACACGGTTGTGACGTTGACCCAACAGGTGAGTACATTGTAGGTAGCGGTAAACTGGCTGCGCTTATACCTGTATTCAGCTTTGACAAAATACAGAAAGCTATCGCTGATAAAGCATTTGAAGGCGATTACGAAGGTATACCTGTTATCAAGTATGATGCGGCGCTGTACGGCGAAGTTAAGAAACCGGGACTTGGCCCTTTGCATACAGAATTTGACGGCAAGGGTAATGCATACACTTCATTCTTCGTATCGAGCGAGGTGGTGAAATGGAACATCAAAGACCTGAAAGTTGTGGACCGTGCTCCCACCTTCTACTCTGTAGGTCACTTGTGTGTACCTGGTGGCGATAGCCGCAAACCAAACGCGAAATACGTGATCGCTTACAACAAGATCACAAAAGACCGCTACCTGCCTACAGGTCCCGAACTGGCACAGAGCGCACAGCTATATGATATTAGCGGCGACAAGATGCAGCTGATACTTGACTTCCCTACTATTGGTGAACCACACTATGCGCAGGCATGTGCTGCTGACATCATCAAGAACAGGTCTGTTAAGTTCTTCAAGATTGATGAGAATGCGAATCAATACGTATCAAAAGGCGAGGCTACAGCAAAAGTGGAACGTAAGGGCAAGGAAGTACACGTGTATATGACCGCGATCCGCTCACACTTCGCACCTGATAATATAGAAGGGATCAAAGTGGGTGATGAAGTTTACTTCCACGTTACTAACCTTGAGCAGGACTGGGATGTACCGCACGGATTTGCTATCAAGGGCGCATCAAACGCTGAGCTGCTGATAATGCCCGGCGAAACACAGACACTGAAGTGGAATGTAGAAAAAGTGGGAATGTACCCGATGTACTGTACCGACTTCTGTAGTGCGCTGCACCAGGAAATGCAGGGATATGTACGTGTGTCTCCTGCAGGTAGCAATACGCCGCTGACATTCAGCACTGGCAAGACCGCACCTGAACCAGCCGCTGCACAATAACGCTGCCAACACCTGACTAACTAATTGTCAAGAGGGTATTGGTCCGGCTTGTCTGGGACTAAACAGATGAGCCGGACCTTTTATTTGACCAAAAAGATGAACGAAGTGAAAAAGAATAATTTATTGATAACCACGCGGATAATGCTGGCAGTATGCGGACTGTCTCTGCTAGCGGTATTGTACACACCCATCTGGCGTATAGACCTCGACGCTCCGCAATATCCCGAGGGACTGGCATTGCAGATATATGCCAACGACATTAAAGGCGACGTGGACATCATCAACGGCCTGAACCACTACATCGGTATGAAAACACTACACAAAGCCGACTTCCCCGAATTTACGATACTGCCCTATTGCATCGTCTTCTTCTCTGTTCTGTTTGTGGCAGCAGCAATAGCCGATAAAAAGAAATTCTTCTACACAGCCCTTGGGCTATTTGTAGCATTTGGTATAATTGCTATGATCGACTTCTGGAAATGGGAATACAACTATGGGCACAATCTGGACCCGCATGCGGCCATAGTAGTACCGGGCATGGCCTATCAGCCACCCCTTATCGGCTTCAAACAATTGCTGAACTTTGGGGCATATTCTATACCGGACATTGGTGGTTGGATATTTGTAGGATGCGGAGGCCTGCTTGTAGTAGCATTTATTATGGAATGGCGTAAAAAAACAAGAGTGAACGTTACAAATACTGTGGCTGCGACCCTGCTGATGACACTCGTGACTTTCAGTAGCTGTAATACAGAACCGGAACCGCTGAAAGTGGGAAAAGACAACTGTGCCGCATGCAAGATGACCATTGCCGATGCGCGCTATGGTGCCGAGCTTGTAACAAAAACTGGTAAGATCTTTAAGTTTGATGATATTGTTTGCCTCAAAGCCTATATGCAGACCCTCGAGACAGTAACCGCCGAAGAAGCCATGATCTATTTTGCAGATTACTGCGGAGATCATTCTCTTGTTCCGGCAACAGAAGCAAAACTTCTGAAGGGAAGCGACATCCAATGTCCTATGCAAGGAGATCTTGTTGCATTTGGCAATGCCGACAGCCTGAAGAATGTAGCGAAAATATACCACGGCACCACAACCACCTGGTCTGCGCACTGATGAGACCACTTACTACAATATTATCCCTGCTATTACTGTTGCCGGGTATCGCGGGATACGGCAAAGTACTGAGAACCGGACGCGGAGAACAATTTGAAAAGATCACCCAAGCGTTACTGGCCGCCCAACCACATGACACGATCATAGTTCAGGCAGGGACGTACAAAGAGGGCAACATCGTGATCACAAAACCGGTATCACTGCTTGGGAAAAAATACCCGGTGATAGACGGAGAAAAGAAATTCGAGAACATATCGGTGAAGGCCGACAGTGTACTCATAGACGGATTCAGGATCATCAATTCAGGCACATCGAGCATAGTTGACTATGCCGGGGTGCGCATTTGTAACCGCCACTTCGTCACCATATCCAACAACATACTTGAGGACTGCTTCTTCGGTATCTATTCGCAATACGGTGTCAATTGTACGATATCCGGCAACAAACTGGCAGCACACCAGGTAGAGGAACAGCAAAGCGGAAACGGCATCCACTGCTGGAAGAGCGACAGCCTGAAGATAATAGGCAATACAGTATCAGGACACAGAGACGGTATTTACTTCGAGTTCGTAACCAACTCTGTAATATGGCGCAACGTATCACACCACAACATGCGCTACGGACTGCACTTCATGTTCTCTAACAGCGACATGTATGCAGCAAATGTATTTGAGAACAATGGGGCCGGTGTAGCGGTAATGTTCTCCAACCACGTAAAAATGTTTCACAACTACTTCAGGGAAAACTGGGGGGATGCCGCCTACGGACTACTGCTGAAAGAGATATCGGACAGCTACATTGATGGAAATTGTTTCGACCGGAATACAAGCGGCATTTTTCTGGAAGGCGTGAGCCGGGTAGAGATGTACCGAAACCTATTTAAAGAAAATGGCTGGGGGCTGAAGATACAGGCCAGCTGCATGGAAATAGTGCTGAAGGAAAACAACTTTGTTTCCAACACATTTGACGTAGGCACCAACGGCTCTTTGGTGCTGAACACATTTACCAACAACTATTGGGATAAATATGAGGGCTACGACCTGAACCGTAACAAGATAGGAGACGTACCCTACCGCCCGGTGAGTATGTACAGTATAATTGTAGAAAAGAACCCGCCGGCAATGATCCTCTTCCGCAGTCTGATAACGAGCCTTATGGACAGGTCGGAGAAAGTATTGCCAAGCCTGACACCTGAAAACCTGAAAGACCCTAACCCACTGATGAAACCTGTTAAACTATGATCGAAGTAACACACATCAATAAAACCTTTGGAAAGCTGCAGGTGTTGCGTGACGTTTCCTTTCGGAGCGAAGGCGGAACCTGCATGGCCCTGATAGGCCCCAACGGCTGCGGCAAGACCACACTAATAAAGAGTATTCTGGGCATGGTATTGCCGGATTCCGGCACGATTGCTGTGAATAACGAACCGGTGGCCAACGGTTGGACATACCGTTCTCAGATAGGATACATGCCGCAAATAGGCCGGTATCCGGAGAACATGACCATTGGGCAGGTAATGGAAATGATATCAGACATCAGGCAGAGCAACCAGAAAACAGACGAAGACATCATCAACGCCTTCTCGCTGCGACAGCTATACAACAAGCGCATGGGCACACTTTCGGGTGGTACCATGCAAAAGGTAAGTGCCGCCATCGCCTTCCTGTTCGACCCCGGAATAATGATACTGGATGAGCCTACCGCGGGCCTTGACCCTGTAGCATCGGAAATACTGAAGGAGAAGATACTGCACGAAAAAGCGAAGGGCAAACTCATCATGATCACCTCACACATCCTCAGTGAACTGGACGATCTGATATCGCATGTTATGTACATGCAGGATGGCAATCTGGTGTTCAACAAAGACATAGAAACACTAAGAAAAGAAACAGGTGAGGACAAACTGTCTAAAGCTATTGCTCACTTTATGAAGAAAACCGACCGATGAAGAAAATAATAAAATACATATTGCTCGACATCGTAAGGAATAAGATAGTGCTGGCCTACACCGGCATTCTACTGGCAATTTCTTTCACCGTATTCGGGCTGGAAGACAATACGCAAAAAGGAATGCTCACGTTGTTGAATCTGGTTCTGTTCATTGTGCCGCTCGTATGCGTGATCTTCTCAACCATATACATTTACAACAGCTCCGAATTCGTAGAGTTGCTATTGAGTCAGCCTATTAAAAGGAAAAGCATCTGGCTGAGTCTCTACACGGGTCTGGCAGGTGCATTGGCATTATCTTTTCTGGCGGGTGTAGGCATTCCGTTATTGCTATACGACCGGTCGGCTACGGGCATCACATTGCTCATCATGGGCATGTTCCTGTCCATCATCTTTGTTGCCATAGCCATGCTGGCATCGGTAGGCACAAGGGACAAGGCGCGTGGTATAGGCCTGTCTATCATGCTATGGCTCTACTTCGCGCTGGTGTTTGATGGCATTGTATTGTTCCTCCTGTTCCAGTTTGCCGACTACCCTATAGAAAAAGCCATGGTGGGGGTAAGCGCGCTGAACCCTGTGGACCTGGCACGCATCATGGTGCTGCTGAAGATGGATGTTTCGGCACTGATGGGATATACAGGCGCGATCTTCAAAGACTTCTTCGGAACACAACAAGGAATACTGGTATCTATGGTTGTTATGGCCATCTGGGCCACAGCGCCACTGCTGTTATCGTTGAGAAAATTTAACCGTAAAGATCTGTAACATGAAACAGGACATACAGGAACGGAAAGACATAGAACATCTGGTGAACGAGTTCTATGAAAAAGTGAAAAAAGACGACCTTCTATCGGGCTACTTCGCGCACGTCAACTGGGAGAAACATCTACCCCTGATGTATTCGTTCTGGGAAAACACATTGATGTTCACCGGTGGATATTTTGGCAATCCGTTGAAAAGCCACCAGAATTTTCACAAATTCAAACCGCTGAACGAGGAACTATTTGCAAGATGGCTGGAATTGTTTGTCGAATCGATAGACGAGCTCTTCGAGGGCGAGAAAGCAGACCTGGCCAAACAAAGGGCCATGAGTATATCGACAGTAATGCTGATGAAGATAGTGCAGCACGTTGGTCAACAACAATAACAAGGGAACAAAAAAATAGCGGCTGAATAAACATTCAGCCGCTTTGTTATAACCATCTGATCTAATCCATTATTTACCGGGAAGCAACACACCGTCTATCACGTGGATAACTCCGTTTGATGCGGGAATTGAAGTAATGATCGTAGCGGTTCCGTTCACCATGATCTTACCATCCTTTTTAGTGATCTTGATGTTACCTCCGTTTGCCTGACCAAGAGACTGTCCATCCTGCAGTTGTTCTGCGTTATATACACCTATAGACACGTGATACTGAAGAATGTCCGCAAGGTCTTCTTTCTTTTCAGGTTTCAACAGGCCTTCAACCGTTCCGGCCGGTAATTTATCGAACGCAGTGTTTGTTGGAGCGAAAACGGTGAATGGTCCCGCATTACTGAGAGCGTCCACCAGTTCAGCAGCCTTCACGGCTGTAACCAGCGTAGTGTGATCTTTACTACCCACAGCAACCTGCACCACATTTTTCTGAGATGCATCATCCTGAACACCAGACTGGCCTGTAGCTTCAGTGGCTGCAGATTCGCCACCAGTGGTAGCCGCGGGAGCATTGCCGGCATCGTTGCATGAGAAAGCGAGAACACTTAAGGAAATGAATGCAAACAACTTAAATCGTTTCATAAAATATAATTGATACAGTTAACAATACATCAAAACTACTACCGGCATATTGGCCTGTTTATGCGTGTACGCATAAAATGAAAAATGTTTTAACAATCTTCTTTGGGGTGTTATGATTTCGCACATAATACCGGGCAGAAAGACCACGCAATTTTGCAGAAGACTAAACAACCAAATACAATGGAAATACTGATAGAACAAGAGGTGCCGACAACAATAGGACAGATAGTTGCAGGCAATTTCAGAACAGCTGAAGTGTTCAGAAAATACAACATAGACTTCTGCTGCAAGGGGCACAGAAAACTGAGCGATGTGTGCAGAGAGAAACAACTGGACCAGGAGGCTATAGAGCGGGAACTGGCCGAAAAAGTAGCACGGTCTGCTAACACGTCAGACCTTGAATTCGTAAGGATGCCGCTCGACGACCTTGCTGATCTCATCGTACAGGAATACCATTCTTATGTGCGCGAGAACATCCCCACTTTACTTGCCTACCTGACCAAGGTGAACAAAGTGCATGGCAACAACCACCCCGAACTGAATGAGATACTCATGCTGTTCATTGGTTGCGGCGAAGAACTTACCCACCACATGCTGAAAGAAGAAGCCATCCTGTTTCCGGCAATCAAGAAGCTGGCAGAAGCTGAACGCCTAAATAACGGGCTTTCAAAACCATTCTTCTTCGGCACGCTCTCCAATCCAATAGACGCGATGAAGCAGGAACATACAACTGAAGGCGACAGAGCCGCGCGCCTCACCGAACTGACCACCAACTTCACCCCACCTGAAGATGCCTGCACTACCTACAGGGTATCTTACCAGAAACTGCAAGAATTCATCAACGAACTGTACACCCACATACACCTGGAGAACAATATTCTGTTCCCACGTGCCGTGGAACTGGAAAAAAAGATCTGTGGACAACCATCATAACCTGTAACGTCATGAAGCGTTCTGAAGCACTTATTGAATTATCAAGAGAGCACCACTTCGGCCTGCTGCTGGTATGGAAGATACGGCAAGGACAGCGGCTGAACGTGGCTCCGGAAAGGATAGCAAGCTATACGGAAAAGATGTTCAGCGAGTTGCTTGCGGATCATTTTCTGGAGGAAGAGCAATATGTGTATTCGATATTACCTGAAGACCATCCGCTGCGCATGCAGGGACTGAATGAACATGACGAACTGAGGTCGCTGGTAAACAGAATATCGCTAACTGCCGGCGGCAACAATCTGGGCATATTCGCGCATGTGCTGGAGTCACACATCAGATTTGAGGAACGGGAACTGTTCAGTTTTCTTCAGGACTACTTTCCGAAAGAGCTCGAAGCGGCGCATAGCATGATGCCCAAACACGGCCCGATAACCGAGCCGTTGTGGCACGACCCCTTCTGGGAGCAAAAGCCGCTGTGAGCAGCACACATAGAGTATACTAATGAAAGCGCCCCTGCACGTATGTGCAGGGGCGCTTTCATTGACTTAAAGTATCTTCTATTCTACTACAATTTTATGCACCTTCACTGTATTGGCATACTGCAGCTGCACAGCATAGATGCCTTGAGGCCATGCCGATACATCCAGTGCCAGCTCGCTACCTGCTGCAGTTACAGGAGCATGATACACTACACGGCCGGCCACATCAGTTACTGATACAACAACCGGCGCTGCAGATGCGTACTGCCACGAAACATGTACCACATCAGCAGCCGGCACAGGATATATATGCGCATCCTGCGTAGCGCTGGTTGCGTTTGGCACAAACGTAGTGCTGCAATTGGCGGTACCCCATATACAATCGGCATATTCGGGGTGATCGATGAACGGATTGCGGTTGTTCTGCAATGCGTATATGGCGTTGTTGCGGTCTATTTCCTTTTTACTCACAGGGTCCAGATGATGCCATTCAAGCAACATTGCTGCTGCCCATGGCTTCAACGCTACCAACGTAGCCATTTCCCACGTCGTAAAAACCGAGCTATCGTTCCGGTAACAAGTGGACACATAAAAATAGGTGC
>JAEUVY010000047.1 GCA_016786565.1 Flavipsychrobacter sp. | reverse complement strand
GTGCAGATGGGCATACTGCCGTTGATACTCGGCACACTTATGGTGAGCCTTGGTGCCATACTGTTGGCCCTACCATTCGGCTTGGTTACTGCTATATACATGGCAGAGATTGCGCACCCGGTGTGGCGCAGGATAATGAAGCCTGTGATAGAGTTGCTGGCGGGGATTCCCAGTGTAGTGTTCGGTTTCTTTGGTCTTATAGTAATAGTACCGATGGTACAGAAAGTATGTCATATAGATGTGGGTGAAACCGCACTTGCCGGCAGCATTGTTCTCGGCATTATGGCGCTTCCAACCATCATATCTATTGCCGAAGATGCCATAAGGAATGTACCGAATAGTATGCGCGAAGCAAGTCTGGCGTTGGGCGCAACTCAGTGGCAGACCATTCGAAGCGTTGTGATACCCTATGCTAAATCCGGTATATGGGCCGGTATCATTCTGGGTGTGGGCCGCGCCGTTGGCGAAACAATGGCTGTGTTGATGGTGACGGGTAATGCATCCAACATGCCTACAACATTCTTACAACCCGTGCGTACCATACCCGCAACCATTGCGGCTGAGCTCGGCGAGACGTCGGCCGGCGGACTGCACTATAGTGCTTTGTTCGCGCTGGGTTGTGTACTGTTCCTCATGACAATGGTGCTGAACGTTTATGTGCAGGTGGCGTTAAAAAAGAAAAGTAAGTAGAGATGGCAGACACCAAAAGGATCAAGCAAAGCATTTACTTCTGGATATTCAGGGCAATGAGCATGATGGTTGTGTTCATACTCGTCGCTATTCTCTACTTCATTGTGTCGCGCGGCATAGGTGTCATCAATTGGGACTTCCTTACCAAGTCGCCCGAAGAGGGCATGGTAAAGGGGGGCATATTCCCTGCAATAGTAGGCACACTATGCCTTATAGCGGGTAGCCTTATATTCGCTTTCCCGGTGGGTGTGTTCTCTGCCATTTACCTGAATGAATACATGAAGAAAGGAAGAGTGAAGAGCTTTCTGCAGCTTATGACCAACAACCTCGCCGGTGTTCCATCGGTAGTGTTCGGTTTGTTTGGTATGGCGCTCTTCGTGAACAAGCTGAAATTCGGAGACTCTATTATAGCGGGCTCTCTTACGCTGGGGTTGCTGGTATTGCCTGTCATCATCCGCACTACCGAAGAAGCACTGAAAGCCGTTGACGACAACTACCGTTTGGCCAGCTATGCGATGGGTGCCAGCAAATTGTACACGATCAAGAAAGTGATATTGCCGATAGCACTGCCCGATATCATTACCGGTCTTATTCTTTCTATAGGCCGAGTATCGGGCGAAACAGCTCCTATACTTTTTACAGTAGCCGCCTATTTCCTGCCAAAGCTGCCACACAGCATCTTCGATCAGGTGATGGCACTACCCTACCATCTATACGTACTGGCCACCAGCGGAACAAATATTGAAGAGGCGCGGCCGGTTGCTTTTGGCACGGCACTGGTGCTGGTGATGATAGTGCTGTTCACAAATATTATAGCGAACGTGGTAAGAGCTTACTACAACAAAAAATACAAGAAATAATGGTGCAGATAGAAACGAAGGATCTCAACTTTTACTACGGACAGGTTCAGGCGCTGAGGAACATCAACATAGCGATGGAGAAAAACTCTGTCACTGCGTTCATTGGTCCGTCGGGTTGTGGCAAGTCCACATTGCTTCGTTTGTTCAACAGGATGAACGATCTGATAGATGGCAGCCGAATAGAAGGAAAGGTGATGATAGAAGGTGCCGACATCTACGCGCGTAATGTGAATGTAGAAGACCTGCGCAAGAAGGTGGGTATGGTGTTTCAGAAACCAAACCCGTTTCCGAAGAGCATTTTTGAGAACGTGGCTTATGGCCTTAGGGTGAATGGTATCTCATCCCGTTCGGAGATAGAAGGAATCGTAGAGGCATCTTTACAAAGCGCGGCATTGTGGAGCGAGGTAAAGGACAAGCTGAACAAGAGTGCATTGCAATTGTCGGGCGGGCAGCAGCAAAGGTTATGTATCGCGCGTGCGCTGGCGGTGGCTCCATCCATTTTGCTTATGGATGAACCGGCATCGGCACTGGACCCCATCTCCACATCAAAGATCGAAGAACTGATCTTCGAGCTGAAGAAACAATACACAATAGTGATAGTGACACACAGCATGCAGCAGGCGGCCCGTGTGAGCGACAGGACAGCGTTCTTCTACATGGGTGTGATGGTGGAGTTTGACGACACCACCACAATATTTACCAACCCGAAAGAAGAAAGAACATTAAATTACGTTACCGGACGATTCGGATAGGGGAAGTTATACACCCGACACTTCTCATCGTTCAAACAAAAAAGAAATTCAACATGACACACTTAGAGCAGGTACTTAGCGATCTAAAAGCCGAATTGCAGGAAATGGCAGTACTGGTGCAAGGCCAACTGAAAAAAAGCCGTTCTGCGCTGATGGATTATGATAAGACACTGGCCAAGGAAGTGCTGCACACCGAGAAGAGGGTGAATGCCATGGAACTGAAGATAGATAAACTGTGTGAAAACATAGTGGCGCTATACAGCCCGGTGGCCAACGACATGCGCACTGTCTTCGCTTATTTCAAGATCAACTCTCACCTGGAGCGCATGGGCGACTACGCCAAAAACATAGCCTATAACGTGATGGAGCTGCCCGAGCCCTACAACAAGACCCTGCTTGAGAAACTGGAACTGGAAAGGATGTTTCATATTGCCAACGAAATGATCAATGAGAATGTAGTGGCGCTTATGACTTCCAATCCGGCATCGGCACACGAGGTGTTTGAAATGGACACTGAGCTGAATCATATTCACAACACAGGTATCAACATCATAGTAGATGAGATCAAGGCGAACACTGACAATACAAGGGCACTGCTGGAACTGGCATCTATCGTAAGGAGGCTGGAGCGCGTAGGCGACTACAATACCAACATTGCCGAGGAGATCATTTTCTGCTTTGAAGCATTGGTACTGAAACATAAAAATACCGGCACCAGTAATGACTGATGCCGGTAGATAATTTTTTTTAGTCTGATCAGAGTTTGTTGGTGAGCATCACGCTCATGATCTTTTCTTCCCACTCCTGCGGACTCTCAGAATAACCTGCCGAGCTCATGGCCTTGATCCACAGCTTGGGGTTCTCATTATTCTTCAATTTCTTGTAGAATTTCTTGCGCGATATCATATCGCAGAAATCTATGTAGGAAGCGTATTCGTTGTCGTATTGTTTGTAGCGGCTTTTGTTGCCGTTGTGGTTCACATACTGATTCTTACCTACAATACCGAAGTGGTTGTTCAGCACTTTGGCCACCGGTCCGGCACCGCCCGACGATTCTACCGCTGCAACTGCCAGTATCACCGATGCAGGAATACCGTAATGCTCACCGAGGATGGTGGCAAAAAGTCTGTGGTCAGTAATGTACTTTTTGTTCTGCGCATTGGCAGTGAAACTAACCGCAAGCAAAGCAAGAACTAAGAAGTTCCTTTTAAATATCCGGTTTATCACAATCATTTCGCTACAGTTTAAAAGTCGGATACAAATGTAACGATTTTTTGAATAGGTTGTGTGGGTAAAGTGTTAAAATCTACAAAACACAACTATACAAATGCGTAAGTATTTGATTACCTGAGCTTATTTTGCTGCTTGCTTCGGTCGCGATTGATCTGCAAACGGCCGCTTTTATCTCTTGAATAGAAAATGTAGCCCGCTGAAACGCAGAAACTGTAGCTCTTCATCTTGGTGTCAGCATCCGGTCCGGGGTAGGTGTTCAGGATACCCATTTGCGAGCGCAGACGTAAGAACAACCCCTGTGTGATCTGGTAACCTACGTTGATGCCCGCACCAAAGTCTATAGGGCGGAACTGGTCGCCCACCTTAGAGCCGAGCAAAAGGTCGGAGCGGGAACTGATGCTGCCGGAGTGGAGATACACATTGCCATCGGTATGAACGGCGAAATAAGGACCGGCACCGAGGAAAACCCGGTTTCGGCCCAGCATACCTATTTTGTATTGCAGATAAAGCGGCACCTCCAGCGAACTGAAAGTATATTGTTGATAGCCGCCCGGAATATTGGTGCGGTAACCCGATGTCACGTAAAACAGGCCGGGCTGAAAATACAGATTGTCGGTAAGGGCCATATCGGCCATGGCACCTATGCGGCCACCATTCCTGAATTCGGTGCCCTTCGTCACACCCTGCCATACCACATTATAATTGGATGAGTTGAAGCCCAGTTCAACCCCATAACCCATTTGTGCGCGGCCGGCAACCACCAATGACAGGATAGAAGCGGCAAGAAGGACGATCTTTTTCATAGAATTTCTGTTTTATGACCTATACAAATATAACGGAAAAACCCGGCGGCACTACAGCAAACCCGCTTGGGCAGCCAACTGCCTGCTTTTATTGTTGTGGTATCGTTTGTCTCCTATCAGCCCCACCCATCTGATACCCCTTATCGCATTCGTGAGGAAAACCTCATCGGCATCCCAAAGATCAGCTTCCGTTACCGGCTGTTCCATGATCTCCGGAACCGTATGCAGCAGATGTCGCCGCAACACACCGGCTATACAACCTTCTATAAGCGGAGGGGTGATGATTTGATCGCCCTTCACAATAAACAGATTGGCAATCACACTTTCTATCACTCTGCCGTGCTGATTGATGATCAGTGAATCATTCCACTTATTCACCTTGGCATGCCGCCCGGCCATAGCATATACCAGCGCATTGCTCGATTTCAGATCACTGAAGGCATCGGCACATTTTGCCCCTTGCGTGTAAACGCCGGCCACGAGGCCGTTTACATTGAAAGTTATCGCATCGGGTTCCAGTGGATAACACTCTATCACATATTGTGGTGCCTGATCATCGGGCCCGAAGATGCCGCCACTACCAGCAAACACCTGCAGGCGCACCCGGCACAACGGCAGCAGTTGGTTCTTTTCCACCGTGCGGTGCACCTCTTTCAGCAGAAAGGTGCTGTCGAATCGCTTGGGAATGGCAAAATACAGCCTGCGCATGCCATCGGCAAGGCGCTCCATATGATATTGCATATACCTTACCAGGCCGTGTTGCACCAGCATGGTCTCGAACAGACCTACCCCATACCTGAATGCGCTGTTATCGGGATGAATGGAAGCCTCTGCTTCCGGAACCAACTTGCCGTTTACGTTGCTATACCTCAAAAGATGATGAATAATGGTTGATAGCGGTAAAGTTAGTGCTTAGTTAAATATGACCCCCGTCCTTAAAGATCGCCCTATATGTTGGAAACGGACGAGAAACGTTGCACCGATTGTTTTTACATTTGCATAATGTTCAATTCCAGGCAAGGCGGCTTCTCACAGATGCCCACTATCGTTAAGAACATCATTATTATAAATGTTCTGTTTTTTCTGGCGCAAAATGTGCTGGGGGACAAAGGAGATATGTACCTGGCGCTGCACTATTGGGACTCACCCTATTTCAGGTGGTGGCAGCTCATCACGCACATGTTCATGCATGCCAACTTCGCGCATATTTTCTTCAACATGTTCGCGCTGTGGATGTTCGGTTCCATACTGGAGAATGTGTTCGGCCCCAAGCGGTTCCTGATGTTCTACCTCATTACCGGCGTGGGTGCGGCCTTGTGCCACCTTTCTGTGCTGGGCTACGAGTTTTACCAGATCAATACCGCTTTCGTACACTATCAGGAAAACCCCACCATAGGTGGCTACACTCAGTTTCTCAAAGAGACCGCTTTCTCTGAAGATGTCTTTTCCCGCATCCGCACCTTTTGGCTGCAGAACCCGGCTTGTGCCGACTGTGCCCAGCAGACCATACAGATCATTCAACAGAAATATACAGCCCTGGTAAACGAGCCCACCGTGGGCGCATCGGGTGCCGTGTTCGGTTTGTTGTTCGCGTTCGGCTACCTGTTCCCCGAAATGGAGCTTATGCTCATTTTCCCGCCCATACCCATAAAGGCCAAGTGGTTTGTGGCCATCTACGCCGCTATCGAACTGTTTTCAGGCATTCAGAACTCGGCCGGCGACAACATTGCGCACTTCGCGCACTTGGGGGGTATGTTGTTTGCGTTCATCCTGTTACGCATCTGGAATACACGCCGTATGCGTTGGTAAGTGACGCCACACAGATAATATTCTCTATTTTCGCTGCGCCGATTGAAAAATCAGCAACTCATTCGCTAATTTTACATTATAAATGACCGTTTGCCAGGCAAATAGTCTTTTATGTTTTAATACAACCTACGAAATACCTACAATGGCTATACTCCGTTTCAGAGTTTATTGGGAAGAAGACGATCAGACCTACCGGGATATCGAGATCCAGGGCAACCAGACTTTTATGGACATGCATCAGTGCATTGTAAAAGCATTTGAGTTTGACGGAAAACACTCCGCTTCCTTTTATGAAAGCAATGAAAAATGGCAGCGTGGTCGCGAACTCAATTCGGAAGTACTGGTGAACAAAAAAGACGCACCCGCCCTGTCCATGATCAAGACACCGGTGTCGGCACTCATCAGCTTGCCCGATCAGAAGTTTGTATATGTATATGACCCTGCAAGAAAATGGACATTTCTGGTAGAGTTGATAGGAGTAAGCAAGGAAGAAGTGTACCGCAGGGTATATCCGTTTGTGCTGCGAAAAGAGGGAATTGCACCCGCCCAATATGGTATAAAGGGTGTAGCCGCCGATAAGATCATGGAGATAGAGGAGAAATACGACCTGGGTGCCGACGAGATGGCGGAAGGATTTGGCGACGAAGGAGAAGGTGAAAGTGATGGCGGAGAGGAATCTTCGGAATCTTATGCCGATGACGGAGGAGGCGAGTTTTAAAAAACAAAATTCAAACTGATATTATACCCTGCTGCAGCACACCTGTAAGCAGGGTTTATTTTAAGGTACATACAGGTGCAGAATAGCAAAACAGTCTATATCATAGCCGGCCCCACCGCGGTGGGTAAGACTGCTGTGTCCATAGCACTGGCCCAAAGGCTGGGAACGGATATCATATCGGCCGACAGCAGGCAGTGCTACAAGGGCATGACCATTGGCACCGCAAAACCCGATGCCACCGAGCTGGCTGCCGTGAAACACTACTTCATAGACTCGCACGATGTTACGCAGAACCTCTCCGCTGCCGATTACGAAACACTGGCACTCGGTTATATTGAAGAAGTATTAAGTAGCCACGACGCGGCAGTTGTGTGTGGCGGCACCGGCTTGTACATAAACGCGCTGTGCCATGGGCTCGATGAGATGCCCCCCACCGATGCGGAAGTTGCCAAAAGTGTAGAAGACGCCTATGCCGCCAATGGTTTGGAGTGGCTGCAGCAGGCTGTTGCGCAGGAAGATCCGGTTTTCTATGCAACTGGTGAGATACAGAACCCCGCGCGATTGATGCGTGCGTTGTCGTTTATGCGCACCACCGGCACCAGCATTACACAATACCGAACACAAAGCCGCAAACAACGCCCGTTCCGCATGGTGAAGGTGGCGCTGGAACTGCCCAGGGAGGTATTGTACAACCGCATCAACCAACGAGTTGATAGCATGATGCAACAAGGTCTCGAAAACGAGGTGCGTGCCTTGTTGCCATACCGGCAACTGAAGAACCTGCAGACTGTGGGGTATGCTGAACTGTTTGAATACTTTGATGGCAACTGCACACTGCAAGAGGCAGTAGAAAAGATAAAACAGCACAGTCGCAACTACGCCAAGCGCCAGCTTACCTGGTTCAGGAAAGACCCCGAGATGCGCTGGCTGCGCCCCGATGATGAGGCAATTGTGGAGAAGATAATAGGGTTGGCAGATTAATGTTGCGTGCTCAGTGCTTTAGTTGTGTTCATAACACTTGCATTCTTTAAACGTGCATTCACCGCAACTTTTAGTTTGTAGGGACGGTTAAATGCCTCTTGCGATACTTTGAACATTCCCGCCAGATTCCGGATCATTTCTTTTGATATTCCTTTCTTGTAGTGCAGTATATCTGATACAAGTCCTTTACTTACTCCCAGCGACGAGGCAAGGTCTGAAGCAAGCATACCATGTTCCTGCATCAGCGCTTTCAGCAAACTAACCGGATCACTCTCTTCAAACGAGTTATGCTCCTCGTCCCATTTTTCTATGAGAAAGGATAGTAACTCTATCTCTTCATTTTGTTCTTTCTTTTTGGTGGTCAGACTGGTTAGGTCTTCCAAAATAGCACAGTATTCGTTGTACTGCTTTTTAGATTTTATCACTTTATACTTCAGCGTTTCCATTCCTTTCTTCTTAATAGTGATTAACTGAATATTGTTTATTTGCCGCACATAGTCTGGTATATTCAGCATGTGTACCGATCCAGCAAACAAACAAATGAACCTGATGCCTGCCAAAGGCATATTTACATATCATACGGAAATTGTTCCCTCCTATATTAAATACAACCCTGTTGCTGCCATTGCCTAACAGGTCTGCAGTTCTGAACGTAGACAGTATGTCTTCCGGTGTCTGCCAATCAACAAACCGGATGATACTAAGCCATGCTGTCAGAGGTAGTCTGCTACCCGCGTTGACAACGCAATAGTCCTCAATTGTTTGCTTTTTAATGAGGTGTACTTTCATGGTGGTGCTAACAAAGCTACCGAAATAAGTTCACATTTTGAGAACTAATTTTAATGACCCCGTTTCATCGCTCTCACCGAAAAGCGTTAAATTGCTTTCTAATATTATGTATGCTGCCACGATAGGTAGTAGAAAAGATCGGTTTATGAAAAAGAAATTGCTCCTTGCCCTCGCTCTGTTCATGGGTGCATCTGTTGTATATGCTCACGGTGGCAACCCATGCGCCGATAATAAAAAGCGCGCTGCACGTGCCGCTGCCAAGACCACAATGGCCGATCCCGGTGAGGCGGACTATGATGTGAAGCACCTGCGTTTCGATCTCAGTGTCACTGATACTTCTATTTATATCAACCCATCGTGCCTTACAACCACCGCTCAGGTAACGGCAGCGTCTATGACAGACTATGTCTTTGAACTGGCCAATACATTCATCATCGATTCCGCCAGGGTAAATGGTATCACGCTGCCGGTGACAGGCACATCATCTGTGCGCCGCATTACACTTCCTGCGCCGCTCCCGTCGGGCAGCATGTTCACAGCAAAGATCTGGTACCATGGCATGCCACCTACCGGCACAGGTTTCTTCAACGGCATCACACATTCGGTTTCTACCGGTGGCACACACATGGTCTATACCGTAAGCGACCCTTGGGTGGCACTCAACTGGTGGCCTTGCAAACAATCGGTGAACGACCAGGCCGATTCAGTTGATATGTTTGTGACCGTGCCGCAGAATGTGGTGGACGGAAGCAATGGCCGCCTCGTGAACGTGGACATGACCACCACACCCGGTTACTGGACATACCACTGGAAGACCAACTACCCTATTGACTATTATCTCATCTCCATTGCCGTTGCAAAATATTCCGAGTACCGCTCCACACTGCATTTCACGGGTAGCGCTGATACGATGCTGATCCAGAATTTTCTCATGGACACAGCTACATTCAATCCCCTGTACAAGGCCAATTTTGACAGTGTGGGTCTTATGATCGATTATTTCTCATCGCTGTTGGGTCGTTATCCTTTCTGGCAAGAGAAATACGGCATGTGTTTCACCACACTGGGCGGTGGCATGGAGCACCAGACCATGACAACAATAGGGGTTACCAACACCACAACCATAGCACACGAACTGATGCACCAGTGGTTTGGCGACCATGTTACCTACCGCACCTGGGGCGATATGTGGCTGAGCGAAGGGTTCGCAACTTTCAGCGAACACCTGTACCTCGCAAAGTTCTGGAGCGAAGAAAAAGCAAGAACGCACCGCATGTCGCAATTGTCAGCGGCACTCACAAAGGCTTGCGGCCGCAGCTACATCACCGACACTACTACCAGCGACAGTCTTTTCACGGTCAACCAGTATCAGAAGGCAAGTATCTACATCAACACACTGCGCTACATGGCGCCGCACGATAGTCTTTTCTTCAAGGTGCTGCGTCAGTACCAGGCCACACACAGCTTCGGCAACGCGTCCACAGCCGATTTCAAAGCGATAGCCGAGAGCGTTTACGGCTTCAGCCTCGATACATTTTTCAACCAGTGGATCTATGGTCGTGGTTATCCCATCTATCGCGCTACATGGAACCAGGTAGGCAGCACCGTATATGTAAAGCTGATGCAATCGCAGTCTTGTCCCACCTATACCAACCACTTCAGTACCCCGGTTGAGGTGCATCTCAAGGCCGGCTCTATCGATACCTTCATCAAGGTGTACAACAGCATAGACACTCAGGTGTTCTCATTCGACTGGGCACAGACGGTGACCAACGTCTATATCAACACCAACGTCTGGACGGTGATGCGCCTGCTGGGAACAGTGACCAAAGACGCCACACTCTCTACCGGAAGTATAGATCGCGGCAACTACCGCATACAACCCAATCCCGCAAGGCAATACTGGCAGATAGACAACCTGCCCGAAGAAACAGCACTTGCGCTGGTAGACATGACAGGCCGTGTACTGTGGCAGGGTCGCAGCACGGGAACAACAATGCAGATACCCGCGGAAAAACTGGCAACGGGCAATTATGTCTTGCAGCTATCAGGCGCCGTGTCCGATCATGTGAAACTGACACATTGGTAAGCACCGGAGAACGCTATCGGTATTGGTACAGTAATACCAACCCGGTAGAATATACTATGAGCATCAGTAAGGCATCCCAACCAAGGAGAAACCTCTTTGAAATGGGGCGATAAGTAAGACCTACGATAGCTATTGCAGACATGATAATGGTAGCCAGTACCGATATCATATTCGAGTCGGACGCGTCTTTCAGCAAATGCCCCTTCGTATAGAATACATCATCAAGAGCCAGTATGGCAATATTGAAAATGTTGCTGCCCACAAGGTTGCCTATTGACATGTCTATAGAACCCATGCGCACCGCAGCCAGCGATACAGCTATTTCGGGCAGAGACGTAGACACAGCCAGAAAGAGTGTACCAACGAAGCTCTTGCCTAGTCCCGTCTGTTCTGCCACCTGCTCAGCAAAATGCGGAAGGAATAGTGCCGCTGCAATAACCACAACGGCAAACAGCGCATACATGCCGGCTGCGCGTTTCAGCGAGATCGTATGTGTATGTTCAGGCCCATTATCGGCTGTCTGGTTTTTCTGAGAATACGAATACAGCAACCGGATAGAAATAACATATATCACCAGGAACAAAATGCTGGTAACACCCAGCCAGGGCAATACCACAATTTCAGCAGGAAGAAAAAGCGCGGCACCAACCACAGCAAACAACATGATGCCCAGAGAAATGGCTAGGATATGACTGGTAGAGGCAAGCGAAAAAATGCTCTTGTGTGAAGGAACAAATGCGTCCATAGCGGCAAGGATGCACAGATTAAATGCACAACTTCCCATTATATCTCCGACTGCAAGGTCCGGACTGCCTACAACAGCCGAAGAGCTGATACCTACCATAAGCTCGGGCAGTGATGTGACCGACGCCATAAGGATAAGACCTATCCAGGCTTTGCCCAGCCCCGTGAGGTCGGCGATCACATCGCCATAATACGACAAACGCTTGCCCGCCATGAATATGATCACCGCGCAAATAAGAAAACCTACCATTTTCTAAAAATAGCGATTTGTAATTAATTAGCTTTGTGCGGTAAATGTGTCGCAATGAATTCAGAATTGCTGAATGACCTGGTGCAGTTCACCATCAACATAAGTGGCGATGATAGCGACCACTATGATCTGAACACAGACATCGAAAAGCACATAGGCATCACCGGCGACGATGCAGTCGAGTATATGCTGGCGTTCAGCAAACGCTACAACGTAGATCTGTAGGGCTTCGATTTTGACCGTCACTTCGACCCCGAGGGGACCAGCTGGCTATTTCCCGATGCTATCAACCATCACAAAACACCCGTAACGATAGGTATGTTACTGCAGGTGATAGAGAAAAAGAAGTGGTTGCCCGATCTCGAAAAATTGCACCGCAATATTCGTCCCAGCTGGATCTCCTCGAATAGCCGTGTGCGCAGCCGGGACCCGGCGGTACCAATTGAAGAACGCCGCTGGATTTATTCTTCTCGTTCCAGCTAGGCTTGAAAGAACTACCGCAATATTGCCTCCCTGACACTAAGCTCAGCATAGGAGGACGAGATGGAAAAGGTAATAAACCATACGACAAATTTCTAAATGAATAAGCCGGCCCAACTGACGGCCAGCTTATTCAGATCACACAAAGCATTCAACTACATTTTTTGCTTCTTCATCATTTTTTTGCATGCTTTAGTACACTCATGGCCTTTCTCGCCGTGAGCATACATGTGCTTCCCTTCGTTGCACGCTGCTGTGCACTTATGCTCTTTCATTTCCATTTTCTCTTCCTTTTTTTCCTGTGCAGAAGCCAGGTTGCCAAAAGATGTTGCCAGAAGTAGCGCAACTGCGAACATTTTTACTTGTTTCATTTTTGTTGTTTTATTGGTTGATAAAAAATATTTTGGATTGTCTTTTAGTTTGTGGATTTAGCCGCATGATCTTGAGGTCAGATCACCGTATCCATGCTTTGTTGTTGTGCATGAGTGTAGTATCGTCATCGACAGTACAAATGCGATTATGATCAGAAATGCATTTTTTCGCATGGTGCAGTCTTTACTTTGAGAATATGTAGTCTTTAGTAGACGCACCGCCGTGGCAACTAACGCACATGCCCCCCATAAGGCCGGAACCACGCAAGACCATGCCGCCGGTATCAGTCATTATAGAGCCATCGGCAGTTAACATAAAATACTCCCAGTCATTATGGGTTGGGTCAAAATTGTTACCTCTTTTTACCATACCCGTAAATTCGTTGACTGTTCCGGAAGGATTTGTAGAGTGCTTAACAATCAATGTTCCAACAGGAAATTTCCCGTTGACCCGATCTTGCCCGTTTTTAAAATATACGCTTCTCACAACACTAGCGTCATTGTTAGCATGTGCCATTGCTCCCAGCAAAGGATCCGGGCCATTAAATGATCCCTGCTTAGGCCAACCGGTGAAGCCTTTGAAAGAATTGTTGTCAGCAATAAACTCCTGAGGGGTGTCTTTCGTTTTATTGCAAGATTGGCTTAGGATCGCTACCCACGACGAAAGCATTAATGCAAGAAGTAATGTTGTTTTTTTCATACGCTATTTATGATATAGTCGGCTGATTGTGGTAAACCTGACAAATACTTCAAAAAAAAATAGGCAGGAAAAATCCCGCCTAAAAACTACCCTATAAACAGCCTGATTATTTCTCCAATTTCAGTTTTTCTAAAATTGACGTCTTAAGTTGTGACACAACAAAATAGTCGGTTTGCAACGCCCTGTTTACGTTCGCTGACAGTGTGTTATGAATAAACACACTGTGCTTTTGGTAATTGGAACAGCCGCTACACATACCCGTATGAAAAGTCAGTTTCAACTTCTCAATCAGAGTAAGGCCCGTATCTATTTTCTTTTCGACAAGTATTGTGGCTTTGTCGCATGATAGCATCATTGTGGTCATTAATTTGTTCATAGCTTACTACTGTTTAAACCAATTTTTTTTAAGACACTCCCTCAAATTCATTTTTGCTCTCCTCATCATCTGCCAATAATTTGTAGGAGCAATGTTCAGTTCCTGGCAAACTTCTTCTCCGCCTTTTTCTGAAAGATATTTCAGTTGGACTATTGAAAGCCATTTCGTTGGTAGTTTGGCGATACACTTTTTTAAAGTGAGAATAAAATCCCGGTTATCTAACAGGCTTTGATCGCAATCCCAAACACCGGGTCGTTGCTCAATTTGCCACATTCCTTGTTCGTCAAAAAAATGCGGGTCTGAATTGAATTCCTTTTGGATCGGATTCTTGTACTGCATTCTGTAGTGATCAATTATCTTGTGATTTAAAATTGACATCAACCATGTTTTGGGGTTGCTCTTGCCTTCATATGAACCAAAACTTTCGAATGCTGCCAAAAAAGTATCTTGAACTAAATCTTTGGCTATTTCTTCATTGTCGGTTTTATATAATGCACGATCGTAGAGCGCATCGGTAAAGCTCTCGACCCATGATCTGATTGTTATTTGTACGTTGTCCATTACGCAATTGCCAATATATAGAAGAAAGTCCAAACGCCCACAGTCGAGGATTTTATATTAGTTTAAAGCAACGACGAAGAAGACTCTCTTTTAGGCCTAATTGTTGCGGCAGCAACTATTCCCCAGATCACATGCCCTATTAAGCTCCCCATCAGCATCAATACAATATTGTCTGTCATGTTTGGCATTGGCATGAGCTTCCGCATAATTATCATCATAATCTGCGCAAAAACGAAAACAACAATCCCCCAAACACTTCCCCGTATAAACCCGTTATCGATTCTGCCAAGCAACTTTATCAGAAATTGTCCGTAGGCAACTCCTAATATAGCTCCTATCATAAAGTGCATCAACCATCCAACCATAGGTGATGTATGCAACATTTCTGAGAGCATTCCCGCAGCGTTCATTTTAGGCAACCCCATAAAAGGAGCCACATACATAACAATCGACATTGCGGCAGTTGCCGCTATGCTTCCAATGATCGACCTCAATATTCCTACCTTCATGATCAAGTTTTGAATATAGTCGCCGATTTTCCCAGAACCTGACATGTTTTGAATGGGAATATTTTATTGTCACTTTTTCTCCTCGCATGGCCGCGAGCGCAGCTCCGACACGGCTGGTTTCAATCGAAGCTCGCCTAACTGCATCATTCGCTCCCATCTCCCTATCATACCCGGTTTTCTGCACTACCATAGAAATTTCATTTCCCTACCCCCGCGGGCGTGTATAACTTTAATACATGAGCACAGGAAATATCGCGCAGCAACGAACAGTTATACATTACAACACGAGGCATTTGTTTTTTATGCCACATTTTGCTGCTCACAAGTGGGAAGTAAGTGAGAAGTTTTTGCGCAGTTTTTGGGAAGTAAAACTGCGCAGTTTTACTTTAATGCATTCATTATCAATAGTAGTTTGCGCAACAAAAAATTTTCGGAAAAAGGTGGGAAGCTGCCATATGTAAAGAAAGCCGCTATGTATAACCGCTCTATCTACGCTCATTATACAGCACCTTTATTGATCGTCTGTTAGTACCCGGTTTCTTTACAAATAGCTCACCAGCCGCTACTCACCGCATTACGGACGTATAGTTCTGCTTGGTCTGCAACATCACTTCAACGTGTTCACCCCTTCCCTAGCTTTTCTTCCTACTTTTGCTCCTCATTTTTTCACATCAGATGTCTGCCACTTTTGAAATAGATACTTCTAATTCTGTCTTTCAGAAGGCGCTCGCATTTGTAACAGACACACAGGAAAATCTGTTCCTCACCGGTAAGGCCGGTACGGGTAAGACCACCTTTCTGCGCTATATACGCGGGCTGGGTAAAAAGCAGATGGCCATAGTAGCCCCCACCGGTGTGGCTGCTATGAATGCCGGCGGAGAGACGATACACTCCTTTCTGCAGTTGCCGTTAGGACCATTCCTGCCCGGCAATAGCGGCGGCTTCGGCAAACACCGCGAGGGCACCGAAGACAAACACTCGCTGTTGGCAAATCTGAAGTTGCGGGACACCAAAATAAAACTGCTGCGCAGGCTGGAACTGCTGGTGATAGATGAGGTGAGCATGGTGCGCGCCGATGTTATGGATGCCATAGACCTAGTATTGCGCCACGTACGCAACAATTACCTGTTCCCGTTTGGTGGCGTCCAGATGTTGTTCATCGGCGATGCGTTTCAGTTGCCGCCTGTGGCCCGCGAAGAGGAGTGGGGCATTCTGCGCGAGTATTATGCCAGTCCTTACTTTTTCGATTCTCATGTGTTGCGGCAATACCCGCCGGTGTACATAGAGTTGAAAAAGATCTACCGGCAGAAAGAACAAACATTCATTGACATACTGAACCGGGTGCGTGGCGGCGATGTGTCCATACAGGACATAGCCATCCTCAATGAGCGCTACATGGCTGAGCCACCGCGTGGTGAGGGCCACATAGTGTTGTGTACACACAACCATATTGCCGATGACATCAACACCCGCGAACTGGCACTGCTTGAAGGCACTACGCACAAATTTGAAGCCACTACCACCGGCGAGATCAACGCGCGCAACATACCCGCCGAGCAGATACTGCAACTGAAACGTGGCGCACAGGTCATGTTCATAAAAAACGATCTGCAGACACCGCGTCGCTACTACAACGGAAAGATCGGTACCGTTGCCGATGTAAACTCGTCCGGCATCTGGGTGGCATTTGAAGGTGTGGAAGAGCGGGTGCAGGTGCCGCTGGAGAAATGGCGCAATGTGCGTTACACACTCGACAGGCAGGCATCGCGCATCACAGAAGAAGAGGTGGGCAGCTTCACTCAGTTTCCTTTGCGACTGGCATGGGCGGTAACGGTTCACAAAAGTCAGGGCCTCACACTGGAAAAAGCCATACTCGATATCAACCGCTCGTTTGCCCCCGGTCAGGCCTATGTGGCGCTCAGCCGCTGCACTACACTACAAGGCATAGTGTTGCGTAGCCCGTTGGTGAACGACAACATCATGGTAGATCCGCGTGTCATAGAATTTGCGCGCAGCGAGCAGGAAGAAGACGAACTGCAGCACATGCTGGATGATGGTGCGCGGCGTGCGGCATCGCTGCAATTGCAGAAGGTGTTTTCATTTACCGATATGATAGCCACCATCACAGCGCTGCGCCCCGATATAGCCAAAAGAAAAACAGGACCCAAGGAACAGAACATGCTGCTGATGGACAAGGTGCTTACGGGTCTGCACAAAGCACAAGACACAGCTACAAAATTCGGCCGACAGATAGACCAGTTTACCGCCGAACGCCGCGACGACGAATTGCAGCAGCGAAAGCAGGCAGCCGTTACCTACTTCTGCAACGAAGTTTTATCGCCGCTCCTCATTTTGGTTGAAGCGCATTTTAAAGTGCTGGATGAACAACCTAAAGTGGCCAAACAGACACGTACCTTCAAAGAGATGAAGACGCTCTTACAGATAAAGGAGAAAGACCTGTTGCAATTGTTGCCCACGCCGGTAGAGTGATCATTTGCCGTTCAGCACCATCAGGTAGTCCACTATCACCTTCGCCACATTGGTATCTACAGGCGCACCATATTTCTCTACCATCTTGTGAACCTCTGCCTCCCATGTAGTGCGCGAAAACGGCGGTTGTGATGTTATGTATTTCAGCGAGTGACAAATGCCGCAGTAAGATTGGAACTCGTTTTTACCCGGACCGTCAGGAAGCGCCACGTCTTCAGGAACAATGGTCATCTCTGTGACCGAGCCGTTCTGTACAAAAGAGTGTTTAGGCGCGATCGCTACGGGCTGCACCGGCACGGCCGGCTCCTTACTGCCACAGCCATACCCTGCCGCCACAATGCTGCACAATATCAACAAGCTGTATGTTCTGCGGTGCGCCATCGTTCTATTTTGCAGTTATAGTGATACGTTCTATGAACCCGCGTGCATAACCACTGCGGTTCCACTGTTTGTCGGGTTGGGTATATCCTTTGGCATCAGTGGCGCGCACACACAGGTGGTGATTCCCTGCTGCTGGTGTCCAGCTATACCTCCAACGCCTCCACGAATACTTGTCTATCACCGGGTTCAGCGTTGCCGCGTTC
The DNA here is from genome assembly GCA_016786565.1 of Flavipsychrobacter sp. Lineage (GTDB taxonomy): Bacteria > Bacteroidota > Bacteroidia > Chitinophagales > Chitinophagaceae > Nemorincola. The sequence goes on along the minus strand of JAEUVY010000047.1, from coordinate 6,858 downwards.
CAGGTGCGGCCACTGTCGGTAGATATGTCTACCCTTGCTATGCCCGACCCGTCATTGAATACAAGACCCTCCATTGCCAGCGGCTCACCGGCTTTCACTTCCTTGCCTTCATACGGGTCCACAAATATCGAGTGCAGTCTGATGGCGGTAAGCGGAACGGTTTCTTTTGCAAGTTTATCCGGTTGCTCACTCATAGATGGGTCCTTGGTGATGCGGTATGCTTTCTCCATCCAGAACCCTTTGAACTTTTCGGCGGTCACGTCTATGGTACCCAACGCGCCCACCCAGTAGGATGCATACCAGCCCGGCACCACCAGCTTCAGCGGAAAGCCGTTGAGCACCGGTATGGGTTCGCCGTTCATTTCATAGGCTATCAGAACGTTGCTGTCAAGCGCGTGCGCGGTGGTGAGCGATTTTACATAGGCGGCTGTGCCCGGCAATACAGGCTTGTCCATACCGCAGAAGGCCACATCTGCCGCCTCCGCTTTCAGGCCGGCCATACGCAGCACATCGCGCAGGCGCACACCCTTCCACTTGGCGTTGCCCATAGCACCGTTCCCCCACTGACTGCCCGGCACTTTCGGGTCGAACGTGGAGCGCGAATTGCCCGAGCAGATGCACAGCGCCACCATACTGTCTGCCGGAAACTTCGTACGCAGGTCGTTCATAGAAAGGGCCAGTGGTGTGTTCACTGCGCCCTGCACCCTCAGTCTGAAAGTATCTATATCTATTCGCGTAACGATCTGTGCAAGGTGCCACCGCACAAAGAAGTACTCATTAGGCGTTATATCGTTCTTAAATACCTGCAGCGGCGTCTCCAGTTGCGGCGCCCTGTCGGTTAGCAGCCGCATGTGGGCCTTCTGCGGATAACGCACCAGACCATCTGTTGCCGCATCCTTCATGATGTAAGGATTGGGCGGATAGTCGCAACCGGCACATGCCAGAAGCAATACGCCCACTGTCGTTATGTAAAAAAATATGCGTTTCAATCCGGAATGAGTGTGTGCTCCGCTTTGGGAAATTCGCATAAATTTAGCCAATAATTAATTACATATTCCTTCATCCCAAACAGTTTGTAATGAAACTACTTCAAATCATCCCGGCAGCGGCTATTATGATAATTGCCGCTTCTTGCGGTGGCGACAACACTACAGGCAAGAACCCCTACCAGACAGGCGAAAGTGCGAGTGCCGCCACACAGTCGGGGGAAAGCATTTACAAAACCAACTGTGCCTCTTGCCACATGGCCGGTGGTGAGGGCATAGAGAAAGTATACCCTCCGCTGGCCAAGTCTGACTACCTGGCCGACCGTAAACGGGCGATCACTCAGATCATTAAAGGCAGCAGCGGCGAGATAGTGGTGAATGGTCAGACCTACAACAACACCATGCCCCCGCAACAACTGGATGATGCGCAGATAGCCGCCGTGTTGACCTATGTTTATACCAATATGGGAAATACAGGCACAGCAGTTACCGCCGAAGAGGTGAAAGCGGTACGCGCTTCTCTGTAAAGGGCGGTAGAGGTTACTGTTTGTTTTTCTTCAGCAGCATATCGGTCCACTTGCCGTCCATGAAAGGACGCTCTATAAAGTAGTAGAACACCGCGCTGAGCAACAACACCGGTATCAGCAACAGACCCAGCTGAAACAGCATATTGGTGAGGTAGCTATCCCCTATCTGCAGGCCCATGGTATATCGCCCGAAAAAGGAGATGATAGTGTAGTGCACCAGATAAACAGAATAGCACATGCCGCCTATCACCGGTATAGCGCCCACGCTGAAGACCTTTTTGACGACGTCGTTCTTTAATACGGTATAATAGAACAGTGCTATCGCGAACGGGAACAGCACGCGGCTTACAAACATGATATCGGGACGTATCGGTGTGCCGTGTTCTTTTATAGGCAGGCACAGGATGGTTATCAATGAGGCGAGCGCCACAGGCGCCATCCATACCTTTTTGAATAGCGCCGCCATGGAGTTACTCACATAAAGATCGGCAAGCAGAATGCCCATCAGGAAGTACTGCACAAACCCATACAACGTCAGCAGGCCCTCTTGAGCCGGCCACACCTGTTGCAGCCACACCATAAAAATGGTGACCACCACTATCAGCAACCTTCTGGCAACAACGGGCAACGTCAGCACCCTGAACAACAACGGTGCCAGTATGTAGAACTGTATCTCTATCTCCAGCGACCACGCTACCACCGTCAGCAGCGGTGTATGGTGAAAGATGATCCCGTGTGCATATATCAGCGATGCCCCCCAGCTCGGCAACAACTCCGAAGCCGGCCGCACCTGCATCAGCAGTTGCAATACCAGCAGGCCGGTCATGGCAATGATGTAGGGCGGCTCCAGGCGTGTCACGCGGCGCAGGTAATACTTCTTCAGTTGCACCTTCTTTTCGCCGCCTATGTATTGTTTGGCAAACGGCAGACACAGGATGAAGCCGCTCAGCACAAAGAACAATTCCACACCGCGGTCGCCGTTGGCAAGCAGGGTGTCCAGCAGCGGATAGTTGTTGCGGTCGGCATATACAGCGGTAGACTTGGCTATAAAGTAGCCATGCGCATGAAAAAAGATGACCAGAATAATAGCCAGAAAACGGATGCCATCTATCTCGGGAAAGTATAACTGATTGCTCGTTATACGTCGTAATTTATTATAGATATTGATGGCCATTGTAATATGCGGGTCGCTGTCGGTGTGTGAAAGCCGTTGGCAGCGGGGCAAATGTAAAAAGTATAAATTATAATCTACACTTATCAGATGGTTATCATCTGAAGTATTATACGCTTAACCCCTTATTTTTGCCACCTGATGGATCAGAAGACACTACTTGAAACCGTGACCGACCGTATTGTGCAGAACAACGAGTTACACACCCGCTGGCTGAACAGTTTGTCTATGATGGAGAACACAGGTGCCCGCAAGATCTCTCATTACGAAGACCCCGTGTACAGCGACATCACTGTGCTGAAGCATGCCGCCGAGGAAGCGCGCCACGCCTACTACCTGAAAAAACTGATAGGCAGGCTGAACGAGCATGCCTGTCCCGACTATACATTCCCCCATCTGTTGGCACCTATTGAGACGCATCACTACCTCAACAGGCTGGATGTAGAGGCGAGCCGCTACCTCAAAAACAAACTGGGCCTTAGCGGCCGTGCCCTCATGCATGGCGCCTACCTGCTGGTCACCTACTCTATAGAGGTACGTGCTGATATGCTGTATGGCATCTACCAGGACGCGCTGACCCGTTACAACTCGCGCGTGAATGTGAAGTCTATCATAGCAGAGGAAGAAGGACACCTTGCCGAGATGCAACGTATGCTGGTATCCTTTCGTCCCGATTGGCAAGAGCTGGCTGCCGATGTGATAGCCATAGAAGACGCCCTGTTCACCACATGGGCCCGGGCGGTTTACGCAGCAGTTGCCTGATGCTTTCCTGTAATAGCTTACCTTTATGTAGCGGGCTCACCAATATTAATTTTGTGTGAAACCTGCATTACGAACCCTTTCAGGCATACCTTCAGCCTTTATTGAACATATTTTTGCTATCCGATATAAACATCGGAGTATCAGCATAGTACCATGCACAGACAAACCAAACAAACCATCGTTCGCGACCTCAGTTGGCTGGCCTTTAATGCCCGCGTGCTGCAGGAGGCCAGTGATGCGACCAATCATATACACGACAGGCTGCGGTTTCTGGGTATCTTCTCCAACAACCTGGATGAGTTCTTCAGGGTGCGGGTGGCCACGCTGAACAAGATGGTGCGCATGGGCAAGACGGCGAGGGTGCACATGGAAGCCAATCCCGAGAAGATACTGCGCAAGATACAGCAGACCGTCATTGTGCAGCAGCAGGAGTTCGACAATACCTATGCCGATGTGATACGCGAGATGGAGAAGCAGCACGTCTTCATCAAGAACGAGAAACAACTGAACGATGACCAGCGTGCGTTTGTGACCAATTACTTTGAGCAGAATGTACGCACGCAGATCATTCCGCTCATGATAGAATCTATACCGCACATGCCGCTGTTGAGAGATAAGTCTATCTACATGGCGTGTGTGCTGGGCAAGGCCGGCGATGCCATGAGCCAGCGCTATGCCCTCATAGAGATACCCACCCGCGTGCTGCCCCGCTTTGTCATTCTGCCGCCAACAGAAAAGGGCGAGAAGGACCTCATCTTGCTGGAAGACATCATCAGGTTTAACCTGCCCATGCTGTTCGCCCCCTTCGGGTTCGATAGGTTTATGGCGCATATCATAAAGGTGACGCGCGATGCCGAACTGGAGATAGACAATGACGTAAACACCAATCTGATAGACGAGCTGCAGCAGGGGCTCAAGAACCGCAAGAAGGGTCGTGCTACCCGCTTTGTGTATGACCGCCAGATAGACGCGGGCCTGCTTCGTTATCTGGTGAAGCGACTGGGCCTCACCAAGAAGGACAACCTGATACCCGGCGGCCGCATACACAACTTCAAAGACTTCATAGACTTTCCGTCATCCATATTTAAGAGCCTGAACAAGCGGCCGGCGCCATTTGTGCACCCGTTGCTGAAGCAGCCATGCCGCATCATGGACGTGCTGGAAAAGCGCGATGTGATGCTGCATCTGCCCTACCACTCCTTCGACTCGGTGATAGATCTGCTGCGCGAGGCAGCCATAGACCCGTTTGTGCAAAGCATCCGCATTGCGCTATACAGGGTGGCCAAAGACTCAAAGATCATCAACGCCCTCATCAATGCCGTGCGCAACGGCAAGGACGTGACCGTGGTGCTGGAATTGAGGGCCCGCTTTGACGAGGAAGCCAACATGCGCTGGAAGACCTACCTCGAAGAAGAAGGCGTGAAGGTGGTGCTGGGCGTACCCAACATGAAGGTGCATGCCAAGATCTGCGTTATAAAAAAGCGCGAGTTCAACCGCACCATTCAATATGGTTTTGTGAGCACAGGCAACCTCAACGAGAACACTGCCAAATATTACGGCGACCATACACTGCTCACCACCAACCGCGCTATCATTGCCGATATCAACCGCATCTTCGACTTTGTAGAGAACCCGGTGCGCAAGGAGGGTTCGCTAAAGGCATGCAAGACACTGCCTGTATCACCGTTCAATATGCGTAAAGTGATGCTGGCGGGCCTCACCAAACAAATGAGACTTGCCGCGCGCAAAAAACCGGCTGCTGCTATCATCAAACTGAACAGCCTGGTAGATCAGACGTTGATTGAAAAAATGTACCTCGCAGCCAAGACCGGTGTGCAGGTGCAGATGGTGATACGCGGCATCTGCTGCGCGCATACATCCCCAAAATCCTACAAAGGATCGTTGAGGGCCATCAGCATTATAGATGACTACCTGGAGCATGCGCGGGTGATGGTATTTGGCGCCGGTGCCGACAGGCAGGTGTTCATATCGTCGGCCGACTGGATGGTGCGCAACCTGGACCACAGGGTGGAAGCCGCATGCCCCATATACGACAAAGGGATACAGGACGAGTTGGTGGAAATTCTGAACATACAGCTTGCAGAGAACGTGAAAGGGCGTATCTTAGATAACGAACAAAGCAACACCTATGTGCAGCGCGAGAAGAATGAGCCAATGGTCCGGTCGCAGGAGGCTATCTACAAATACTTACGGAATAAAACCTACGAATAATGGTTCTTGCGGCAATTGATATAGGATCGAATGCCGCCCGCCTGCTCATCAGCGAAACGTCGGTGTATAAGGATGGTACTGTAGACTATACCAAGCTGTGCCTGTTGCGCATCCCGCTGCGACTGGGTTTTGACGTGTTCGACAAGGGGTTTATATCCGACGAGCGCAAACACCGCCTGATAGAAACCCTGAAAGCTTATAAGATATTGCTGGGCGTATATAATGTAGAATCCTACAAGGCGTTTGCCACATCGGCCATGCGCGACGCCAGCAACGGCCCAGAGATTCTGACCGAGATACTGGACAAAACCGGCATCAGGGTGGAGATTATAACCGGACAGCAAGAGGCAAGCATACTCTACGAAACACATATTGCCGAGCGGCTGGGCAGCAACAAGTCATATCTCTATATAGATGTGGGCGGCGGTAGCACTGAGATCTCGTTGTTTGCCAAAGGGCAAACTGTTTTCAAGGAGTCTTTCAATATTGGTACCATCCGTTTGCTGCGCGACAAGGTGACAGAAGAACAGTGGGACCGCATGAAGTGGTATGTAAAGACCTATACCCGCGGGTACCAACCGGTAGAGGCTATAGGAACGGGTGGCAACATCAACAAGATCTTCTCCATATCAAAGCGCAAAGAGGGCAAGCCGCTGTCGCTGGAACTGCTGAAAGACTATTACAAAGAACTGAGCAGCGCTACTATGGAAGAACGTAAACATCTGTATCAGTTCCGCGATGACCGAGCGGACGTGATAGTGCCTGCGTTGCAGATCTATACTTCCATAATGCGGTGGGCCGAGGCTGATGAGATATACGTACCGAAAGTGGGCCTGGCCGACGGTCTGATAAAGGTGTTGTATAACGAGCGCAAGTAACACTGTTATACATAGCGGCTTTTTTTACGTTTTCCTGCTTCTCACTTTTTCGCAAATTTTTTTGTTGCGCACACTCCTATTGATAATGAATGCATTAAAGTAAAACTGCGCAATTTTACTTCCCAAAAACTGCGCAAAAACTTCTCACTTACTTCCCACGAGTGAGAAGTGTATCTTCCTAATATAGGTTTACACCTTCGTTAGATAATCCTGTTTTTTGTTTACTGCCATTTTGTTAGTCCTGTAATTTGTTTACAGTTGGCTTCTTTTGATGCTGATTTCTATTTACACTACAAAAGTAT
>JAEUVY010000013.1 GCA_016786565.1 Flavipsychrobacter sp. | reverse complement strand
AAAAATGTTGGGAGTATTATTTTTCAGGAGAAGGAAGTCAGTATTATTTTCTTTTCAGCTTCGATACAGTGCAGGCAATAGGTTGGCAGCAAATAGATGGTACCAACCGAGGGCTGCTGAAAAAGGTGAAGGTAGATTTGGAATATCTGAAGAATAACAATTTTACAATCACTTATCCGTAATAGTCGCAGAACATTATTCGCTTTTTGTTCATCCTATTTGTTCGCCGTCGACTTTTTGATTCTGCAGTAGATCCATTTCGCTCTATGACGCTACAAAAAACGCACTATCATAGATTTTCCTTTTGGTGAAATTTGGGTGCGTTTGTAACTTGACGAAAGGATGAAAAAAATATAGAGTGATGATATTTGCCGGCAAAGAGATGTAAACAAAAAACAGGATTACCTATCAAAGGTGTAAACATATTTCAGGAAGATACAGCTTCTCACCTGAGAAGCAGGTGCGCAGGTTTTGGGAAGTAACTGCGCAGTTTTTGAGAAGCTGTGGGAAGCTGGCTTCTCACCTTTTTATTGAGGATCAATTAGTTAGTAAATGAAATGGCAAAAGAAAAAAAAATCCCCGATTTTGGGAAGTTGCAACGGTCAGGCGGTCATTTGGCAATTGAAGCACTGGCTGTAAGCTTTATTGTTGTCTGTTCAGGTTACTGAAATTAATTAGCTGCGCAAGTGGTGTATTTAGTTCGGGTAAACTGATTTGAATTTCATTGGGTTCGAAGATGTCACTGAATGGTGAAAATAAAAAAGGGCATCGCTTGCGATATGCATTTCGTACGATTCAAGCCCTACTGGAAAAAGAGCTGATACCTCAGTCCCAGCATGTATCCGTGCATTTCTCCGTTCTTTACCATGTTCATGGCAGAGTAGCTGAAGCAGGGCCCCAGCAGGTAACGGCCGCCGCCTATCTCGTCACCATGCCTTTTGTTCAACAGTCGGAACGGACCGCTGAGGCCAACGCTGATGAAAGGATCTGCCAGAAAGGTGTTGAAGCCCGCCTTTACATCCCGGTTGCCCATATTGGCACCAATTGTGTAACGGAGTGCCGCGCCTGCTTGCCAGTACAATCCATAAGTGCCATTGCGCCCCGTGCCAATGCTGATATAAGAGATGGGGAGCGACACGAACTCGAGTTTGTATTTGGACATTGGTGCCTGAGTATAGGCCAGAGACAATGAGAATAGGTTGTATCGTGTATCGGTTGTTTTAATTTCGAAACGGGCACCCAACTCTACTGTGTAGAAAAAGCCGCTACCCTCAGACGTATCAGTTGGGGAGGTGGAGGATCCGGTTGAATAACCACCCTCCAGCGAAGTGAAGTAATGAAGCCCTCGTCCGTTCGAGCCATAGTCGGCTGCACGGTTTGTTGAGGATGTGGAGGTAACAGGCCACTTGAGGGCCGGTGCCTTAGCAAAAGAGCTTATGGCGCTAAATGCCAGAAGAAGAGAAAGTGGGATATGTTTCATTGTGGTGTTTTGAAGGCTCAAGATATTACCGAAATCGGAGTACTACAATGAAATAAAAAAAAGAGGCTCCATTTCTGAAGCCTCTTTCCGTTAAGTGGTGACCTTGTCAGGATTCAAACCTGAAACCTTTTGATCCGTAGTCAAATGCTCTATTCAGTTGAGCTACAAGGCCATTCCGTTTTTCGGACTGCAAAGATAGGAGAACAGTTTCGTTTTACAAAACAGTTTTTTCAGAGATTGCAGATTTTTTTTGGAGTCGGTTTAAGGGTGGGGTAGTAGCCCGCTTCAAAGACACTACCCGGATTGTGTCTGAAAGCCTATTTTTACGCCATAAACAGGGTTTATGCACATCGAAATATGGTCTTTAGGCAAGGAGAATGACGCTTTCATAGACGAGGGGGTGAACTATTATTTCAAGAAAACGCAACCCTGGAACAGCATAGAACTGGTAGTGCTGCAGCCACCCAAGAAACTGGCCACCACCGATGTGGCGCGTACCAAGTTGGTGGAAGAAGAGCTGATGTTAAAACGATTGACAGCCAATCATTACCTGGTGTTGCTGGACGAAAGGGGCAAACAACTCAATTCGGTGCAGTGGAGCCAGCAGATGCAGCAGTTTATGAATCAGGGTGTAAAAACACTGGTCATTTTAATAGGTGGCGCCTTTGGTGTAAGTGACGCGGTAAAAAGCAAGGCCAAACAGACCTGGTCGTTATCGGGGCTGGTATTTCCCCACCAGTTGGTAAGGTTGATAGTAGCTGAACAGGTTTACCGGTCGTTCAGCATATTGAATAACTCGCCATACCACCATGTATAGTTAATTAGTATCACTTTATGAAGAATGAAGATAATGTAGGCCTCACTTTTAATAAGGCCGATCTGAAGACCCTTGGAATGGCACGTGAGTATGACGGCTGCAGTTTCCTGTCCTGCGATCTGTTAGGTTTGTCGCTTGGCGGTGTCCGCTTTATTGAGTGCACCTTCACCGGCTGCAATCTCTCTTTGGCAGACCTCAACGGAACAGCCCTTCAGGACGTTGTGTTCGACAATTGCAAAATGTTGGGTATGCGTTTTGACCTATGCAGTGATTTCGCGCTGAAGGTGCATTTCAGGAATTGCGTTTTGGATAATTCGTCATTTTTCAGGGGCAAATTCAAGAACACCCGTTTTGACAATTGCCGTATGCACGAGGTCGATCTGACGGAAGCAAACTTGCAGGGCTCGGTATTTGCCAACTGCGACCTTTTGGGTGCAACCACAGACCACACCGACCTGGAGGGCGCAAACCTCACCACTGCCATCAATTATTCGATAGATCCGGAGCGCAACAGGCTGAAGAAAGCACGCTTTGCCCTTGCGGGTTTGCCGGGTTTGCTGCATAAGTATGGTATTGACGTAGAGTGACTGTGTAGTTGCGTTAACATTGAGTGTGCATTCATTTTACATTGGCATAAAAATGTCATAATGTACCACTAACGATAAGGCAATGTTAGACGGATAGTTTTGTCGCAAATCCATAAAGAAGTGCGTATGAAACTAAAACTCAACACAATTTTAGCTGCAATTGCAGCCGGGTTGCTCCTCCCCGCAGATGGTCTGCACGCGCAGATATCTATTTCGCAGGATCACAAGAACTACACCTCTGCCCCCATTGGTACCTTTCAGGGTATCAATTTCAGGGAAGGTGGTTTTTCAGGCGCCTACTACGTGCCCAACACAAACGGCCGGGAATTCTGGGTATGTTCTGACCGTGGGGTGAACATCGATGCAGCGAACGCGAATCCGTCGGGTTGTGCTCCAACGTACGACAAGATCTATTCGTTCCCGTCATATGCGCCCAAGATCCATCGTGTGCGCCTGAACGGAGATTCAGTGCAGATCCTGCAGACCATCTCGATAAAGCGCCCGGGTGGTACCACTGCAACCGGCATCATCAACCCAACCGGCTTCGGAAGCACTGCCACCGAGGTAGCCAGTACCGATACTGTTCAGAATTGCCTGAACTTTGCGGCAAAGACCACGGCAAAAGATATATGGGGTATTGACTGTGAGGGTATTGCCGTTGATGCAAGCGGAAATTTCTGGTTGTGCGAGGAGGGTGGTCCAACCGTTTGGAAGCTGGATCAGAACGGTGTAGTACTGAAACGCTACACTCCGTATGCCGGTCAGGTAGGTGCACAGTCTATTGATGTGCAGATTGACACTTGTTTTAAATACAGGAAGAACAATCGTGGTTTTGAGGGCATAACTATTGCTCCAAATGGGAAGATATATGCTATCATTCAAAGCCCGTTGCTCTACCCAACCAAGACTGTAGGTGAGAACAGCAGGGTACACAGGATACTTGAAATAGACCCTGTTACGAACGCAACAAGGATGTTTGTATATCTCAATGACGGAATCATTGGTGCGTCGGGTTCTAACCAGATCCGCCTGCGCGACTGGAAGATCGGCGACATGGCAGCAATAAACGACACCACATTCCTGGTTATTGAAGCCGCTCTAAGGGGCACAACTGACGTGAAAAGGGTTTACAAGATCAATATCAGTGCGGCCTCTGTAGTAACTTCGGCACTATACGGCGGTTCCACACTCGAGGCACTGGTTGATTCGGCCGGACTTGCAGCCAATGGAATTGTGCCTGTGAAGAAAACGCTGTTCATGGACATCAACGCCATAGGTTGGGATCCATCGCTTGATAAGACAGAGTGTTTGGCAATAGTAAATGACAGTACCATAGTCATTGGTAACGATAACGATTACGGACAGTTCTCGCCATTGGAGAACGGTATTGCAACAGCCACAGGCAATTTGAGTCACATGCTCACTTACAGGTTGCAAGGTGCTAACAAGTTGTCATCATTAGTGGTGCCTTCGATCGCTCTTTCAATGGGGATAACAGGACCATCTACAGCAGGAACCCCATACATCGTTCCCGCCGCACCGGGTGTGTCATTGACTTCAATGCTCACAGTGGGTGATGCTGTTGGCGGATACAGATTATGTGGACTGGTTGACGGTACAGGTGCTTTTGACAATGGCGATGGCACATTTACGGTTGTGATCGGGCACGAGATCAATAACTCTTCCGGAGTAAATCGTGCACATGGTCAAAAAGGTGCATTTGTGTCTAAATGGGTCGTGCGCAAGTCGGACCTGGCGGTACTGAGTGGAAGCGATATGATACAGAACGTAAATCTGTGGAATCCGGTTACGTCAAGTTACATAACCTACAATTCAGCATTCACCTCACCACTCGCTGCAATGAGTCGTTTCTGCTCAGCTGATCTTCCGGAAGTGTCAGCGTTTTACAATGCTGCAACCGGTAAAGGTACTATGGAACGCATTTTTATGAACGGTGAAGAATCCGGTTCTGAGGGTAGGGCGTTTGGTCATATAATTACAGGTGCTGCCGCCGGTACTACTTATGAACTGCCTCGCTTGGGTAAGTTCTCATGGGAGAATTCAGTTGCGAGTCCATTGGCAAGTGATACCACAGTGGTAATTGGTACAGATGATGCGACACCGGGTCAGGTATATGTGTATGTTGGCACGAAAACGACAACCGGTACCGATGTTGAGAAAGCCGGTCTTACCAACGGTCGTTTGTACGGTGTTGCTGTTGCCGGAATGACGGCTGAGTCAAGCGCATCTGTTCCTGCAGCCGGAACCACGTTCGCTTTGGCAGATCTGGGCAATGTCCAGAATATGACAGGCGTGGCAATTAATAACGCCAGTAACAGTGCCGGCGTAACAAACTTCCTGCGTCCTGAGGATTGCGCTTGGGATCCGCAGAATCCTAACGACTTCTATTTCGTTACAACTAACTCATTCTCGTCACCAAGTCGTTTGTGGCGTTTGCGATTCAACGACGCCCGCAAACCAATGCTGGGTGGCACTATTACTGCCATGTTGGATGGTTCAGAGGGGCAGAAGATGTTGGATAATATGACCATCGATAATTATGGTCACATATTTATGCAGGAAGATGTGGGCAATAACGGACATCTTGGCAAAACCTGGCAGTACACCATCGCAACCGGTAACCTGAAGATGATCGCTTCACATGATTCAACTCGTTTTCTTGCAGGAGGTTCCGGATACCTTACGCAAGACGAAGAAGCGTCAGGTATCATAGATATGGAAAAAATTCTTGGTCCGGGTAATTTCTTCATCGTGGACCAGGCGCACTATTTTATTCCGGGTGAATTAGTTGACGGAGGTCAGATGTTGATGATGTTCAATCCCGATACATACAACTCAGCACCAGAGGCTGACCTGACTGGTAACAGCGTAGCAATTGCTGACGGCGATAATAGCCCGTCTGCTGCCGACAATACTCATTTTGGTAATGTTTATACGGGCGCAAATACCGTTAAGTCTTTCGTGATCAACAATACCGGTGCGGGTGCATTGACTGTGAATTCACTGGCGATAACTGGCGCTAATAGCGCAGACTTCGCATTCATCAGCGCTCCAGCTACTCCTTTCACATTAGCGGCTGGTGGTACTCAGACGATAAATGTTCGCTTTACACCATCGGCGGCAGGTTCACGTGTTGCTTCTCTGGAGATCGGTAACAACGACATCACTGAGGCTATGTATAATGTTGCGATCGCCGGTATGGGCGTAGATTCACCTGAGGTGAATGTTGCGGGTGCGGGCATCGCGATAATCGATGGTGATATGACCCCGGGTACTGCAAATAATACCGACTTCGGTACGGTGCTGGTTGGTAGTACCATGGCGAACACGTTTGTGATATCAAATTCAGGATATGGCAACATGGTCGTATCAGGTGTGAATTTTACCGGTGCTGCTGCGGCTGATTTCTCACTTTCAGGTGCTCCTGTGTTCCCACTTACCATTGCCGCGGGTAGCAGTTACACGCTTACTGCCGCGTTCGCTCCGGTTGCTGGTGGTGTACGTAACGCTACTATGAACATCCTTACTAATGATGCGGATGAGGCAACATTTGATTTCGCTGTGCGTGGTACCGGTCAATACCTGCCGGAGATCAATGTAAAGGGTAATGGCATCTCGATAATCGATGGTGATATCACCGCTGGCAGCGCTAACAACACCGACTTTTGGTCAGTAAACACCGGTTCGAGCAATACCCGCAATTTTGTGGTTCAGAACACAGGGCTTGGCACTCTTTCGGTGACAGGGGTTACGTTCACCGGTAGCTCTTCTGCTGAGTTCGCGTTGGTGAGCGCGCCGTCTTTCCCGCTTTCGATAGCGCCGGGTGACTCTCAGACGGTGACTGTAAGGTTCTCTCCGTCTGCAGGTGGTGCAAGACCGGCTACAATGAATATATTGAGTAATGATGCAGATGAAAGCACCTACAACTTTGCTATACAGGGTACGGGTGTCGCAATGCCTGAAATCAATGTAAAAGGTAATGGTGTTAATATTGTTGATGGCGATGTAACTGCCGGTGTGTCAAACAACACTGATTTCGGCAGCCTGAATCTGGGTGCGAATGCGATCAGAACATTTGTGATCCAGAATAACGGTGTAGGTGCGCTTAATATCACATCTATCGGATTTGCCGGTGCGGCGGAGTTCACAATAGTCGGCAGCCCATCTATGCCTGCTTCTATTGCTCCAAACGACTCTGTGATAATCTCTGTTCAGTTTGCAGCTACAACAGTTGGTATTCGCACGGCTGTTATCAATATCTACAGCAACGATGCCGATGAGGCAACTTACAACTTCCTTTTGCAGGGCACCACATTGGGTGTACCAGAGATCAATGTGAAAGGAAATGGTGTTGATATTGCTGATGGCGATGCGACCCCGGGTGTGGCGAATTTCACTGATTTCGGTCCGGTTAATTTGGATAATTATATTCAGAAGTCTTTCATAATTGAGAACAAAGGGCTTGGAATATTGAATATATCGGACATCAATTTCACAGGTGCCAATGCTGCTGATTTTACCTTGTATGGTGCTCCTTCCTTCCCTGTAAGTGTTGCAGCAGGTGGTAGCCAGGCATTTGTGGTACAGTTCAAACCATCGGGTGCAGGCGTGCGCACGGGTAAGATTACGATCGTTAATACCGACAATGATGAAGCGAATTACGACTTTGCTGTTGCAGGTACAGGTGTTGCTACAACAGGAGTTGGTGATCTTGCTTCGGCTATGTCTATGAAGGTGTTTCCGAATCCGGCCGGCAATTCGGCTATGATCTCTCTTTCATTGCGTGAGAAGGCGACGATCTCTGTGTCGGTTACAGACATCAGCGGCCGGGTAGTAGCGCCAACTATCGAGAAGGCAATGAATGCAGGTGACCAGACAATAGAACTGAATACTGCGGGGCTAAACGATGGTATCTACTTCCTGAGGATAACCGACGGAACTTCAACATCAAATGTGAAGCTCGTTGTTATGCACTAAATTGGTTTTGTTTTTGTAATATGACCGGTCGCCTGCATGGGCGACCGGTTTGTTTTATGTCAAGTTCGAATATGTTTGTTGGCCGGGTCTGTCAAATTTTTCTGTTTGATAATGTACGGCTAACACAGCGCATGTTTTTTCTGACAATCTGTCACCGCACGATGGATTGGAATATAAGTTGCTAAAGGTATTACAAAATAAAAAACCAAAATATATGCAAGAGAAAGGCAGTATTTCCATCCATACCGAGAACATTTTTCCGATAATCAAGAAGTTCCTTTACTCAGACAACGAGATCTTTCTGCGTGAGCTTGTCTCTAACGCGGTCGATGCCGTTCAGAAAGTGAAACGTTTGTCCTCTCTGGGGCAGTATCAGGGCGAGATTGGTGCACCCCTTGTTGAGGTTGCGTTCGATAAAGATGCCCGCACAATCACCATATCAGACAATGGTATTGGTATGACGGCTGATGAGATCAAGAAGTACATTAACCAGATCGCTTTCTCGGGCGCTGAGGAGTTCGTGGAGAAGTTCAAGGACGCGAAAGACGCCAATGAGCTGATCGGTAAATTCGGTCTCGGATTCTACTCTGCCTTTATGGTAGCCGATCAGGTGGAGATCCAGACACTCAGCTATCAGGATGGTTCGGCACCTGCCCGTTGGATATGCGACGGCAGCACTGAGTTTGAAATATCTGAAGGTAACAGGTCCAAGAGGGGCACGGATATTATCCTTCACGTAAATGCTGATTCTGACGAATTCCTGGATGAGCACAAATTGCAGACCATTCTTGACAAATACTGTCGCTTTCTGCCTGTGCCTATCAAGTTTGGTACAAAGAAGGAGTACGATTATGAAGACACTACCGAAGAGAGTGAGGAAGGTGCTGACAAGAAGCCCAAAGAGATCGAGGTAGATAACATCATCAACGACACTACACCTATATGGACCAAGGCCCCGGCTGATCTGACGGATGAGGACTATCTGAAATTCTACAGAGAGTTGTATCCTATGAGCGAGGAGCCGCTGTTCTGGATCCATCTCAATGTTGATTATCCGTTCACCCTTACCGGTGTGCTGTACTTCCCTAAGGTGAAAAACGACTTTGAGTTCCAGCGCAATAAGATCAAACTATTCTCACGTCAGGTGTTCATTACCGACGAGGTAAAAGATATTGTTCCTGACTTCCTGATGCTGCTGCATGGTGTTATCGATTCGCCGGATATTCCGCTGAACGTTTCTCGTAGCTTCCTTCAGGCCGATGGTAATGTGAAGAAGATCAACAGTCACATTAGCAAAAAGGTAGCCGATAAACTCGCTGAGCTGTTTAAGGCTGACCGCAAGAGCTATGAAAGCAAGTGGGCTGATATAGGTCTGTTTGTGAAGTATGGCATGATCAGCGAAGATAAATTCTACGACAGGGCGAAGGATTTTGTGTTGTTGTCAAATACGAAGAGCGAACATTTCACTTTCTCAGAATATCAGGAGAAAACAGAACTGCTCCAAAAGGACAAGAACGGCAATTTGGTGTACCTGTATACAAATGATCCGGCTAAACAGGATTCGTTCATACAGAGTGCCAACCGAAAGGGCTATGATGTACTATTGATGAACTCTCCGATAGATACCCACTTTATTCATACTCTGGAGCGGAAGCTGGAAAAGATCAGCATGAAGCGCGTTGATGCCGATGTGGTAGAGAAGCTGATAGAGAAGGAAGAAAAGATAGAGTCGATACTGAATGAGGAACAAACGAACAGCGTTAAGACCATTTTTGAGCAGGCCATCAATAAGCCGAACATGACGGTGAAAGTGGAAGCGCTGGGTCCCGATGAGCTGCCTGTGACCGTGACGATGGATGAGTTTATGCGGAGGATGAAAGATATGTCGGCACTAGGCGGAGGTATGAGTTTCTACGGCTCTATTCCGGATAGCTATAATGTAAGCGTCAACAGCAACCACAAGCTTATTAGCAAGATACTGGCAGCCGGTGGCGAAGATCAGGGTAGGTTGGCCAAGCAGGCGTTCGACCTTGCTATGCTCTCTCAGGGCATGCTTACCGGGGCTGATCTTACCGAGTTTGTGAACAGGAGCGTAAGTCTGATTTAGTGATTGAGCGTGAGGTATTTACCTGTTTAGATACACTATTTTAAATAAGATACGGGGGTTTGTGCAGTTGCATTTATCCCCGTATCTTGCACATATAGAGGCTGTATAAAAGCCACATTTTTATGAAGATCGTTCCCGGAGAGATAAAGACCGCCTTGTTGCATAGCTATCTGCTCAGTTCAATAGCGCCACGCCCAATTTGTTTTGCCAGCACTATTGACAGGGATGGCAAGCCAAATCTGTCTCCATTCAGCTTCTTTAACGTATTCGGTTCAAAGCCGCCCATAGTTATCTTTTCTCCGGCCCGCCGGGTGAGGGATAATACTATTAAGCACACTCTGGAGAACGCGTATGCTACCAATGAAGTGGTGATAAATGTGGTGAACTACAACATAGTGCAGCAGATGAGCCTGGCCAGTTGTGAGTTTCCGAAGGGGGTGAGCGAGTTTGAGAAGGCCGGTTTCACGCCTGTTCCTTCTGAAATGGTTGGGCCATTCAGGGTGAAGGAGTCGCCGGTGCAGCTGGAATGTAAGGTGTTGAAAATTGTAGAAACCGGTGAGGAAGGCGGTGCCGGTAATCTGGTGATATGTGAGGTGTTGTGTATGCACATCGACGATGCGATCCTTGATGCTGATGGCAAGATCGACCCGAACAAGATAGATCTGGTAGCGCGTATGGGTGGCGATTATTATTGCAGGGCATCGGGTAGCGCTTTGTTTGAAGTGCCTAAACCCAACGTCGCTGTAGGTGTTGGTATAGATGCATTGCCTGAAGCTGTGAGGACCAGTAAGATACTTACCGGAAATCATTTAGGTATTCTCGGGAACAGCACTGCTATCCCGGCTATTGATCCGGCAAACCACGACAAGCGAATAAAAGGCATACTCGACATGTATAAGAGTGACCCGGATAGCATGGTTGAAGCATTGCACCGATATGCAAAGGTGTCTATTGAAGCCGGAGAGATTGACAAAGCATGGCAGGCATTGCTGGCAGTTTAAAAATCAAAGCACTAAAAGTTATGTATAGGATAGGGCAGGGAATTGATTTCCATAAGTTGGTAGAAGGGCGTGAGTTTTGGTTGGGTGGTATTCACATTCCCCACCACAAAGGAGCGTTAGGGCATTCTGATGCCGATGTGTTGCTCCACGCTATCTGTGACGCATTGCTGGGGGCATTGAGCCTGGGTGACATAGGCCAACATTTTCCTGATACCGATCCTGCATACAAAGGAATTGACTCCAAGCTCCTGCTGAAACGATCTTACCAATTGGTACAAGATAAAGGCTATAAGCTGGTGAATATTGACAGTACTATCTTGCTACAGGCACCAAAGATCCGCAAGTATGTGGATGATATGCGGAATACTATTGCCGGTATTCTGGATATTTCTCCTGATGACGTTTCTATCAAGGCGACTACTACCGAGCAGCTCAGTTTTATAGGACGGGAAGAGGGGATTGTGGCGACAGCCAACATTCTGTTGCAGAAAGCGTAATTGACCTATTGATGGCCCAGTGCTATGATGTCGGTGCCTTCAATGATGCGTTTGCTATATCCGTTCTTTGCCACGTTGATCATTGAAAGTCCTAATTCCCTCATGGTACAGAAAGCCTTGGGATAAATTGCCCGACCGATCGGGAACAGCCAGTTGATGTACTGATAAAAGCTGTGTGTTTTTGTAAGTCCTTGAGTGGGTTTTATGAAACCTGGACGGAACGCAAACGTCTCGCGGAAAGGTAACTTCGCCAGATCGTTTTCTGTTTTTCCTTTTACCCGTGC
>JAEUVY010000121.1 GCA_016786565.1 Flavipsychrobacter sp. | reverse complement strand
TAAGTCGAAGGCGGATGCAACGAATGCCGGTATCAACATCGCAGCATATCCCTACTTCCTTTGTACGGACGTGGATTGCATCTTACATAATCAGACCTTGCAAATGCTCATAAGGCCAATGATGGAAGAAGAGCACAAGAGGGTGATAGCCACCGGTGCCACACTGCGCATGGCCAATTCGTGCGAGGTGGACGAGGGTGTGCTTATCAAAATTCGTGCACCGCGCCCGTTGCTGGCACGTTTTCAGGAGTTGGAATACATCAGGTCGTTTGTGCTGGGTAAGATGGGCTGGAGTTATATCAATGCCGTTCCGAACGTATCGGGTGGTTTGGGGATGTTTGATAAGGAGATAGCGGTAAAGGCAGGTGGATATGATTCGGTGTCGTTTGGTGAGGACATGGAGCTAAGGTTGCGCATGTCGCGGTATGTATATGATAACAAGATCGATGCCGCGGTGCGGTATATCCCTACCACGCTGTGCTGGACCGAAGGACCATCTTCAATGAAGGTGTTCATGAGGCAGCGCACGCGCTGGGGCAGGGGACTGCTGCAGTTGTTGCTGACGCACCGTGCCATGTTCCTGAATCCGGCCTACGGAAGGGTGGGGATGATTGTGGTGCCGTATAACGTGTTCTTTGAATTGCTGGCACCAGTGATCGAGTTCCTGGGTATCATTTACTACATATTGCTTATTTATTTCGGGTTGGTGAACTGGCCATACGCGATCATTCTGCTGATATTCGTATACACCTATTCGGTGATGATATCAACGCTGGCAGTGTTGTGGGACCAGCTTACGTTCCAGTATTACAGGAATTGGAGAGATGTGGCAATGATAGCGCTGATGGCGTTTGTGGAAATGCTCATTTACCACCCGCTCATTGTGGTCTTTGCATTAAGAGGATATTATTTCCATCTGGCAAACAGGAAGCATAGCTGGGGTAACATGCAACGTAAAGGATTTCAGAAAAAAGAAGATAAACCAAAAGTTACACCTGCAACCGGGTAGAACCGGAAAGCGAGGGACTATAGAAGGATATGGGTGTTCTCTATCATTTTTTTACGGGTGGTACATTTTGGGATACGATCGGTACGTTCTACCAGTCGGCTGTCTTCATATATGGTACGTCCCTGCTAATGGCATATGCCTTGCTGGCCATTATGTCGCTGACATCCATTCAGCGGTATATGAAGAAGAACTCAACAACCGATATAAATATCATCGTTGAGTCGCCGCTGGCACCGGGCATTTCGGTTGTGGCACCGGCGTATAACGAAGGTGTGACCATCATCTCCAACGTCCGATCTCTGCTGACGTTCAACTATCCGAAGTTTGAGGTCATAATTGTTAATGATGGTAGCACGGATGATACACTGGAGAAGCTGATAGATGAGTTTGAGTTGGTGCATGTGGAGTATGCCTTCAGGGAGCGTTTGAACTGTGAACCGATAAAGCGAATTTTTAAGTCGACCAACCGCGCATATGACAAACTGGTGGTGGTGGACAAGGTGAACGGAAAGAGTAAGGCGGATGCGTCGAACGCGGGTATTAATATATCGAGTTACGAGTACTTCCTTTGTACGGACGTGGATTGTATCCTTGACAAGGATACGCTTATCAGGCTCATAAAGCCGTTTATGGACGAAGAGACCACCAAGGTGAAGGAAGTTGGTAAGGCTTGCGAGGAGTGCGGCTACGTGCATATTGAGGAGGATTACAGGAGGGTGATCGCATCGGGCGCTACGCTGCGTATGGTGAACTCTTGTGATGTGGATGAGGGGTTGATGATACGCGTGCGTCCGCCACGCCGTTTGCTGCCAAGGTTTCAGGAGATGGAATATATCCGCGCGTACATGCTTGGTAAAATGGGGTGGGACCTGATCAATGCTGTGCCGAACGTGTCGGGTGGTTTGGGGATGTTTGATAAGGAGATAGCCGTAAAGGCGGGTGGATATGATTCGAAGTCGTTTGGAGAGGATATGGACATGATCACACGTATGTGTGCATTCATGAAGGATAACAAGAGGAAGTACTCTGTAAAATACGTGCCGCTTACCCTTTGCTGGACAGAAGGACCGACGACGCTCAAAGTGTTCGGGCGTCAGCGTTCGCGTTGGGGTAGGGGACTGGCACAGATCATGAGTATTCACAGGAAGATCATCCTGAATCCACGTTACGGAAGGCTGGGGTTGATCGTGTTCCCTTATGCGTTCCTGTATGAGTTGTTGGCACCGGTTGTGGAGTTTACAGGATTATTGTTCTATATCTATCTTATAGTGACCGGGCAGATCAACTGGCCGTTTGCCATCATTCTAATTGTGTTTGTTTACACTTATTCGGTGATGATCACTACGCTGGCTTTGTTGTGGGATCAGCTGACGTTCAAGTATTATAAAACATGGGGCGAGACGATAGGGCTTTGCCTGATGGCGTTTCTGGAGCCGTTCA
The DNA here is from genome assembly GCA_016786565.1 of Flavipsychrobacter sp. GTDB lineage: Bacteria > Bacteroidota > Bacteroidia > Chitinophagales > Chitinophagaceae > Nemorincola. The sequence goes on along the minus strand of JAEUVY010000121.1, from coordinate 20,157 downwards.
TCTATCACCCGCTTATCATGTTCTTCGCTATAAAGGGGTATTTCAACTTTGTGACAGGTAGAAAACACGTGTGGGGTAATATGCAGCGGCAGGGATTTGGTATGCAGCCATCCAAGAAGAAAGCTACTGCTGCGACAGGATAGTATTGTGTGGTTGCTGATGAGGCAACTTGTTTGAAATGAAAAAGGGAAAACTAATGAGGTCTTTTGTACGAATATTGATCACGACGCTGACGCTTTTGGTGGCTGTGCATGCAGATGCGCAGTGGCTGAAGATGATCGAGTCTTCTGATAACCTATATAACGAGGCGAAGCGTGAGATAGAATTGAAGCACTATCAGAAGGCTATCAATATGTGTAACAAGGCGATAGATATATCGCCGAAGAACATGGATATTCACCTGTTGCTGGGTCATGCGTTTGCACTGGCAGGCAAGGTGGATAGCGCCCGTACAGAGCTGAACTATGTACTGCAGAAGAACCCGAGGTACAGGGATGCCTACATATATCTTGTGAACATGGAGTCTCAGGCGTGTAACTATCTGCAGGCGCTTGAGTATGCCGACATGGGGCTGAAGTATTTTCCCAATGACAGAGACCTGTTGCTGAAGAAACTGGACATCTACATAAAGATGGGAGACTGGATTGAAAGTAACAAGCTTGCAGACTATCTATTTGACCGGTTCTCTACCGATCCGTACATACGAAGTGTTTACCTGGAGTATAAATTGGCTGTGGCGAGACAGTACTCGCACCGAGGGTATATAGAGATATCGAAACGGGCCTATGAGGCAGTGCTGGAACAGGACCCGTTGAACAAGGAAGCACTGACCGCCATCTATTCACTCGACATACGTTCGGGTGACTATGAAAGTTCGCTGGCTTATACCAACAGGGCACTACAATCTACGCCGAACTCTTACGAGTTCCTGATGAAGAAGGTGAGCATTCTTGACGCTATGTCGAGGTATGTGGAGGCGATAGAGGTGTGCAATAAGCTGATGAAGTTATACCCTACAAATAGTGAGGTGTTGAAACTGAATTCCTACATCAGGATGACGGCGGGACGTTTCTATATGAACACCGATCCGTACCTGCTGTTTAGTGGTGTGCTGGAGCGTGACCCGGGTAATACCGAAGCGCTGTATTATACCATCAATCTTGCATTCAGCCGGGGGATGTTGCCCGAGGCATTGCAGTGGATCAACTATGGGCTGAAGCGTTCTCCGAATGACTATGATCTGTTAAAGAAGAAGCTGGGTATCCTTGAAAGTATGAAGCGTTATGGCGCTGCATCTTCTATCGCTGAGTTGATGTACAAGGACAATCCGACCGATTTCAATAAGGCAAACTTCCTGGAGTTGCGCACGCTTGCTGCCAAGCAGTTTATGAATGATATGGAGTACGACAGTGCAATAGTTGCATTGAAGTCGGTGTTGTTTTACGACCATACCAACATGTCGGCGGTAGGGTACCTGATAAACGTGTACTCTACACAAAAGAGGTATGATGACGCATTGCGCACACTGGATGAAGCATTGTCATACTACCCCAACGATGAGTTCCTTTTGTTCAAGAAGGCGGCAGTCCTGGAAGGATATCAACGGTATGCTGACGCGGCACAGATATCAAAACAATTGCTGGAAGCGCACCCTGAAAACAGGCAATACCTCACCAGTCTTATTGAGCAGTCTTTGGCCGCAGGGCGTCAGTCTATGCAGTATGACGATTATTACAATACCCTGAGGGTGCTGCGCGAAGTGCTGGACAAGCAGCCCGATAATGTGGACGCGTTGAACTACGTGATCAATATAGAGAGCGCTATAAAAGACTATGATTCGGCACTGTATTATGTTGAACAGGGGTTGCGCTATTACCCTGAGTCGAAGGATTTCCTTTTCAGGAAGTCGCTGGTATATGCGGACGCACAGAAGTACAAGACGGCCTATGAGATATCTGGTGGACTGTTGAAGGATTTCCCTTACAACGCCCGCTACAGGAATGCGAACATGGAGCAGCACCTGGGGGCAGGCCGGCAGATATTGGAGACAAGCAACAATCGCGACAGCGCATTGGTGGAGTTTTACAGAGCGCTGGAGGTAGCCCCGAAGGACACGGTACCAATGTACAATACAATAAACCTATTGTATGAACTGAAGCAGTACGATACTGCTCTTACTATCTTGGACAGAGGCAGGAAGCTTTATCCGGGTAATCCGTTCTTCCTGATGCGGAAGGCAGAGGTCTTGCAGCAGCAACGCAAGTATGAGGATGCATGGAGGGTAGCAGATACCCTTTCGAAAATGTATCCTTTGACTAAGTATCTCGACTATACGGCGCTTTTATATGCCTACCGGTTGAAGAACGAAATAGGATTGTTCTATCTGCATTCGCGAATTGTGGATATATCCAATCTTCCCAAGATCAACAGTATAGCGACGGTGCAGTATGCGCGATACCACAGGAGGGGAACACTTAACATCCGGGTGAACTATGCGGGCAGGACGACCGGCACGGGCTTCCAGGGTGAAGTGGAAACCTATTACAACCATAGTAAGAAATGGTACTCTTATGCCATTGCCTCGTATTCGCCCGACATTCTGATCTTCCCGGAGATAAAAGCCGGTTATTCGATCAATCGCGGGTTTAAGAAAGGGTACTCGGGGGAATTGGGGGTACGTTACCTGAAACTGGATGGCGGTGACATGATATCGCCGATGGCCGGCATCTCTAAAGAGGTGAAAGATTTCTTCCTCAACCTCAAGTTTTACTATCAGGACCTTCAATATCGTGACTCTATCAAACGTACCTTTTACTCCGGAATATTCACAGCACGTTATTATCTGAAAGAAAACAGGAGCGAGTGGTTCTCTGCAATGGCCGGTTATGGTACAGTTCCCGATGATTTCAGTACGAACTATTTTCTAAGTACCTTGGCTACGTTTAAAACGGTTAGCTGCGGGGTAGGATACAGGCGTCAGGTATATTATCTCACAACGTTCGGCATCAATGCCACGTGGTATAATATTAAGTCGGATGCGGCAATATTCAGGAATCAGTACGACATTTACGTTTCTTTGCAGCGACGTTTCTGATAAAACTGAACATATTTAATGAATCTTTTAATTCGATTGCTCTTCATATTGTTGGGAGTGAGTGCCTGCAGTGGCAGCGCACAGGAGGTAGTACTTGCTGATGCAGGTAGTTCTGTTTATTCAATTGTAGTGCCGGGCGAGTCTACGCCGCTGGAGGCAAGGTCTGCTAAAGTTCTGCAAGACTACATCAAGCGCATTACCGGCCGCCAATTGCCGATAGTGAAGGAAGGGGCACTGACAACAGCCAATGGGATCTATCTGGGACACACTGCCAAAGAGGGTGTTGTAGTACCCGGTAAACTGCCTGCAGAGGCTTACCGCCTGAAGATGGTGGGTAAAGACCTGGTAATATGCGGCGGTAGCGGTAAGGGGTTGATCTATGGCGTGTACACGCTTATAGAAAAGTATTTTGGTTGCCGCAAGTTGGCCGATATGCCCGCGTTGTTGCCGGAAGGTAAGGACGTGCATGTGCCTGCAACACTGAATGAAGACGGGCGCCCGTTGTTCCAATACAGAGAGGCGTACTACCCGGCGTTTAAAGACGCCGAATACCTGGAGTGGCACAAAATGCAACGTTTCGAGGATCTGTGGGGATTGTGGGGGCATAGCTACAATAAGCTGGTGCCCGCTGCAACATGGTTCAAGACTCATCCTGAGTATTATGCCTTGGTGAAGGGCGTTCGTCAGCCAACACAGTTGTGCCTGTCCAATGAAGCAGTTCTTGGTATAGTGACAGACGAACTGAAGAAGCGTATGGCTGCCAACCCCGATGCTATGTATTGGTCGGTGGCACCCAATGACGAGAATGGCTGGTGCGAGTGCGACCGATGCAAGGCTACCGATAATACAGGTGGTTCTCCCGCAGCATCGCTCATTACGTTTGTGAACAAGGTGGCGGCTGCCTTCCCAGATAAGCAGATCACCACGCTTGCCTACGGCTACACACATCGCGCACCCAAGGGCGTAAAGCCGGCGGGCAATGTTTATGTATTTCTTAGCAATATTGATGTGTTCAGGCAGCAAGAGATAACAAAGGAGCCAACTGCGGCACCATTCCGCAGAGATGTGCAGGAGTGGCGCGCACTGACGGGCAATCTCTTTTTGTGGGATTACCTTACACAGTTCACCAACTATCTGGCACCTTTCCCCAATCTATTGACGTTGCAGCCCAATATGCAGTATTATAAAGACAACGGCATCAAGGGGATATTTGCGCAGGGATGTGGCGATACCTACGGCGAGTTTGCAGAGCTGCGTAGCTACCTGATGGTGAAGCTGCTGCAAGATGAAAAAGCGGACGTGAAGAAGCTGGCCGAAAAATTCCTCACCGATTATTATGGTCCGGCAGCTAAATTCCTTCTGCAATATATTGGTCAGCTACACAGCAATCAGCAAGATGCAAAGACCAAACTGGATATATACGGCAATCCTGTGAACGACTGGAATAGCTGGTTGTCGCCGGAGAAGCTGGAAGCATACAGCAAGATTCTGGATGTGGCTGAGGGATCGGTGGAAACGAAGCCCATGTATAAAGATCGAGTGGCGCGTGTGCGTTTATCGCTTGACTATGTAGTGCTGCAACAGGCGCGTTTCTTTGGTATAGAGAAGCACGGGATATTTGAGCAGAAGGGAAGTAGCTGGGTAGCGAAACCGCAGATAAGGCAACTGGTGGACCGGTTTGTAGCAACGTGCAAGAAAGCAGGTGTTACCGAGCTTTCTGAGGGTGGACCTTCGCCGGATGCGTACAAAGCTGAGTGGGATGCTATATTAGCGGCAGGTGTAACACCTACAATAGCCACCGGAGCTACAGTGAAACTTCAATATCCTAATGTACCCGATTATCCGGCCAAGGGGCCTAAGACACTGGTGGATGGTACTTCGGGTTACAGCGACTTCAGTTATAACTGGCTCTGTTTTTATGCTACCGACATGGTGGCAACTATAGACATGGGCGTGGCAAAGAACATAAGCGGCATGAAGATGCACTTTCTGGACGATCCGAGGCATTGGATATTCATGCCTTCATCGGTTGTGGTAGAGGTGTCTGATGACGGAGTTACTTATAGTCCGTTTGCATCCTTCTCCGAACCGATGCCGGAAGAACACTACGAAGTAACGGTGAAACCATTGGCAGCCGAGGCTAAGACACGCGCACGTTTTGTGCGGGTCACAGCAAAGAACATTCCGGCACTCCCATCATGGCGCCAACACGACAGCAAGAAACCTATGCTGGCGTGCGATGAGATCTTTATTCAGTAATTGACGGCGGGTATTTTGGTATTTTGTATATAATTATCGAATTTTATATACAACTATCAGTTGCGTGGGGTTCTGCGCAACGCTAAAATATACCCGATGAGTGATCTATACCGCCCTTTCCGGCTAATGCTGCTGTTCGTTCTTGCGAACCTCTCGTTTTCTATATCACATGCACAGGTCATTACAACAGTAGCCGGTGGCATTGGCAACGATACTGCCGCGATACCGTATTGCAGGACCACGCAGCCGTCTGCACTAGTATGCGATGGCGCTGGCAATATCTACTTCAGTGATGCGACATTGGGCCCTGCAGGCTGGCGGGTACTGGAAGCTGCAACCGGAAAGGTGAGGTCGGTTCCTTCGGGCGGCCTCGGTGCATTTGATGGGGCCGGCAACTGGTATTTTGCGGCCGGAAATAACGTAAAGAAATTGACACCTGCCGGTGTACTTACCACGATAGCCGGTAATGGTTCATCAACTTATTCGGGTGATGGTGGCTCGGCGCTGCTTGCGGGCATGAATCCGGCGGACGTAGGTGTTGACGCTACAGGCAACGTATACATCTGCGACAAGAACAACCGAAGAATAAGAAAGGTGACACCTGCCGGTGTCATATCCACAATAGCAGGGACGGGCATGTCGGGTTCAACGGGCGATGGAGGCTCTGCATTGATGGCGACGTTTAATACTCCGGTTTCAATTTCGGTAGAACCCGGCGGAGGTGTGTACGTGTCCGACCAGTCGGCGGGGCGTATCAGGTACATTTCATCAACAGGGATAATTTCTACAGTTGCGGGTGGTGGCGGCTCAAGTGCCGAGTTGGTGCCCGCAACAACCGCGTCACTGTCGTCGCCCGGTGTTATAAGGTTGGATGCGGGAGGTGATATTTTTGTGCTTACCGGCTTCAAGGTGCGCAAAGTGAGTGGAGGCGTGATCGCTACAGTTGCAGGAAATGGTTTTATTGGCAGTGGTGGAGATGGTGGACCGGCAACCGCAGCCCCGCTAAATAGTCCGCGTTGTATAGCCTTAAACCCGACAGGCGAGCTTTTTATTGCTGACTACAATAACTCGCGGATCAGGAAGGTGACCACCGCAGGCATCATGACCACCGCTGCCGGCAATGGGCAGGCGTTAGCGGCGAGTGCAGGTGATGGCGGGAATGCGCTTGAAGCGTCATTCGCTTCCCTGAGCGCGGTGACTTCTGATGCCGCGGGCAATCTATATATTGCCGATGCGTCAGCAAACGTTGTTCGTAGAGTTGATGCCGGAACGGGTGTCATTACCAGATTTGCCGGTAACGGAGCTGCCGGCTATTTTGGCGACGGTGGCCCGGCTACGGCTGCAGCCCTCAGTGGTCCTTCGGCTATATCATTTGATAATGCAGGCAATCTGTACATAGGTGAGAGTGGCAGTGACCATGTGCGCAAGGTGTCGCCGGGTGGTATCATCACTACGATAGCCGGCGGGGGAATTGGTGGCCCCGGAGATGGTGGTCCGGCAACCGCGGCAGTTTTCAGTGCTGACGGGGTAGCTACCGACACAGCCGGTAATGTGTACATTGCCGATAATGTTGCCAAACGTCTGCGTCGTGTTGATGCCATTACAGGTATCATCACTACAGTAGCCGGCAACGACACGGCTACCACGCCCGGCGATGGCGGACCCGCAACCGCGGCGGCGCTCGCCCATGCATACGGCGTGTCATTTGACAGAGCTGGTAACCTATATGTGGGCGGAAATCCTGTGCGGAAGATCACGCCCTCAGGCATCATTTCCACCATTCCGATCTGGGGCCAAACAGTGGCCGTGGATACTATGGGCAATATTTATACCAACTACGGAACGCGGATATTGCGTTACGACATCTACAAGTATATTTCGGCTATTGCCGGCAATGGTGTGTCCGGTTACTCGGGCGATAACGGACCTGCATCAGCAGCTGTGCTTGCAGGTGCCGGCGGGCAAATATATATTGACGGGCTGGGGCGGTTATATGCACCCGGCCTATTCGGTGTGCGCCGTATTTCGCCCCTCAGCACTAACATCGATATCCCACCGGTATTTGCCCTTGGTACTTCCACTACATTCAACGTTTGTAGGTCATCAACAGCAAATAGCCTGGATACCTTGCTGCGTGTGAACGATGGCGATGCGGGCCAGCCACTAACATGGACAGTTATCAGCGGGCCACTTCACGGCACTCTTGGCGGGTTTCCATATACTACTACATCTACAGGAGTAGTGATTAATCCTTCGGGGCTCACTTATACGCCGACAGCTGGTTACAGCGGCTCCGATAATTTCGCTGTTCGCATAAGCGATGGACAAGACACAGCGCGTTTAAATGTTTGGTTGAATGTGGTGAACGAAAGTTATTCCATCAGTCTATCTAACAGCCCTACGGTGTGTGTGGGCGATACGGTTTATGCGGGTGCCAGTATGTCGGGCGGCACCTGGTCGGCAGCCAACGCCAATATTTCTGTGGTGCCGAACGGGCCTGCAAACGCATGGGCAATAGGAGTGGCCGCGGGTACGTCTGTCATTACCTACACCCTTACCGGCATGTGTGGTGTGTACACCGCTACCTCGGCTATCAGCGTATTGGGGGTACCGGCAACACCGGTAATAACTACTACTCAGAACACGCTGTGCGAAGGTGCAATGGTAACGTTTACCGCCACGCCTGTCGGTGGTACGTGGAGCACCAATGACCCTGTGACATTGCTTGTATATGGCGATGGGCGCGTTACAGGGCGTAAGGCCGGCACGGCACTTATTACGTACAAATTATCATCCATGTGCGGCAGTGCATCGGCTACCCATTCGCTCACTGTATTGCCTAAGCCTTTGGCGGGATATTTGACGGGAGCATCGGTGGGTTGTGTTGGTGCTGAAGTGTCAATGACTCATGTGTCATATACGGCAGGTGGAGTGTATACTGTAACCGACCCAAGTGTCATTGCCCGCGACTCCGCAGGTAAACTGATAGGATTAAAGGCAGGCTCGGCATTGTATATGTATGAGGTGAGCAACAGCTGCGGTACGTCATCAACATCGGCAAGCATCACCATTCATCCATTGCCGGAGATGTATCCCCTGGTAGGAAAGACTGTATTGCTGAAGGGGAGCGTTGTAAACCTGAGAGGGTCATCGCCCGATGGTACCTGGACATCGTCAGACCCTAACACGGTAACTGTAAATGGTTGGGGAGATGTAATGGGTCACCAGCCGGGTATTGCCAGTGTCACCTATTCGCGCACCAGCGATAAAGGATGTGTTGCCGGCATCACCGCACAGGTATCTGTAGTAGATGTGGCATCGCCTCTTTTCCTGATGCAGCCCAATCCTGCAAAGGGTACTGTCACCATCAAATTCAGGAATACGGCCGCCACCAGTGCCGATGTGTATGTGACCGATATAACAGGAAGGGTTTGGTACATGGCCACGTTTTCTATGGTAAATTCTGACGGCATCGCAACAATGGATATCGCACACATTCCCGATGGTGTCTATAATGTAACAGTGCACACAGCCGATGGCGATCAGTCAGACCGCATCGTTATCCTTCGTTAGTATCATCAGAACTTGAAGTTGTACGTGATGCTCGGAACGATAGGGAGGATGTAGACCTGGAAGATCTTCACGTCTATGCCCTGCGATACGTTTCCGGTATTGTCCACATACAGGAAGTAAGGATTCTTGCGGTTGTAGGCGTTGTAAACAGAGAATGCCCAGCTTCCTTCCCAACGGCGTTTCTTTTTGGATTGCGGTGTGTAGGTGGCAGAAAGGTCCAGCCTGTGGTAAGCCGGCACACGGTAGGCATTTACCCTGCTGTATAGTTGCACCAGTTCTCCGTCAACAAAATAGTAGGCAGTAGGCAGCGTAATGGCATTGCCCGATCCGAAAACGAAGACACTTGATACCGTCCATTTTTTATTGAAGTTGTAGGTGGCCACTGCCGATACGTTGTGTCTGCGGTCGTACTTCAGCGGGAAGCGTTCGCCGCCATTTAGTTGGTTGAAGATTTGGTAGGTCCATGCCAGTGTGTAGCCTACCCAGCCCGTGAAGTTGCCCTTGGTCTTGTTTACAAAAAACTCAGCACCGTATGCGTAACCACGACCTCTTACATATTCGAGTTCAGGGTCGCGCAGAGTGTTGGGTGTATATCCCTCGCGGTACTGTAGTTGGTTCTGCATGTCTTTGTAGTACACTTCTACGCTTGTTTCCAGTTTGTCATCGAGGAAGTTGCGGAAGTAACCTGCCGAATATTGAACCGCTTTCTGTGGCTGAATGAGGTAGGTACTGGGTGCCCATATGTCGGTGGGTAGTGTAGAGCCGTTGTTAGAGACAAGGTGAATGTATTGGTAGGTCTGCGACACACTGGTTTTAATAGAAGAACCATTGTTCAGCGCAAAGCGAAGGTTGAGGCGTGGTTCCCAGCCGCCATACGTTTTGGCTATTTCGCCTTTCCTGTATTTGAAACTGTCTGTGGTGTTGCCTGCCGCGTCAAATTTATAACCTGTATATGGTCCTGTCTGCCCGAAGAACGAATAGCGAAGACCGGCATTTACCTTGAGCCAGTCGGTTGGTTCAAACTCGTCCAGAACATACACACCCGCTTCGTGGGCATACTTGGTAAAGGCGTTGATGGGTTCCAGTTTGATGGTGTCGAGCTGGCCTGATACCTGGTTAGGGATGAAGGTGTGGTAGGTGTAAATACCACCCGTCTTTATGTGGTGGTTGCCGGGTGTGTAGTAGTCGAAGTCGGTTTTGATATTGTAGTCTCTGATGCCGGATGATAACTTAACTGCGAACGAAGCCTGATTAAAGCTGGAGGCGAAGTCGTAGTCGTTATATACTGCAGTGGTGTTGGCGAAAAGTTTGTCGCTGAACTGGTGATTCCAGCGCAGGGTAGCGGTATTGTTGCCCCAAGGAATATCAGCACTGAAGGAGCCGCGCGAGTTGGAGAATTTGAATTTATCTACGCCCGTATAGCCACTCAGGTATATGCGGTCTTTTTCGCCCAGTCTGTAGTTGGCCTTTACATTCGCGTCGTAGAAGTAATAGCCTGTATTCTGCAGGTTTTTTGAGAACGGACGTGCCAGCACATCAATATAGGTGCGCCTGCCCGATATCATAAACGAGCCTTTTTCTTTCTTGATAGGACCTTCCAGCGTGAGCCTTGACGCAATGAGGCCAATACCGCCTTCAGCATGGTACTCTTTCATATTGCCTTCCTTCATCGATACATCCACCACGCTCGACAGCCTGCCGCCATAGTTGGCCGGTGCGCCACCCTTGATGAGGGTAACGTCTTTAATCGCGTCTCCGTTGAATACAGAGAAGAAGCCGAAGAGGTGGCCCGTATTGTACACAACAGCATCGTCCAGCAATACCAGGTTCTGGTCGGGGCCGCCGCCACGCACATAAAAGCCCGAATTGCCCTCGCCCGCGCTTTGCACACCCGGCAGCAATTGTAGTGTCTTGAGGATATCGACCTCGCCAAAGAGGACCGGCAGTGTTTTTATGCGGCCTATAGACAGGCTCACCGTTCCCATATCAGCGCTCTTTACGTTCTCGTCTTTGCGGCCCGATGTGATCTTTACCTCCTTCATGGTGGTGCCGTTCTTCAGTTCGGCATTGTAGGTGAGGTTGCTGCTCAGGTCCATTTCCAGTGCCAGGGGGGTGTAGCCTACATAGGAGTAGATGACAGTATATTTTTTGCCGGCAGGAACCGAAACGGAATAGAAACCGTAGTTGTTGGTGGTAGCGCCCTGGTCGGCCTCTTTTATATATACAGTACCGGCAATGAGCGACTCGCCGGTGGCAGCATCGCGCATATAGCCGCTCAGCGATACGCGCTGTGCAAGGGCGGTGATGGTGAAAGACAGAAAGAGAAGGGTAGTGATCAGGAAACGCATGTATTTTCTTTTGTGGGTGCAAAAGTACATTTACCTGTATTCTGGCAAGGGAAAGCGGCGGATATAGAGAAAATTAACAAAATGTTTTGGGTGTGGTGGCGTTCAAGGCGACGTCAGGTTAGGTCTTCGGGGATGTCCAACTATAAGATTGATAGAAAAAGATATGCCGCAGACGACGGAGGCTGCGGCATACGGTTTATATTCTCACGGTGATCGGAAATCTATGTTGGGGCTGATTGCTGATGCAAACCTACCACTATTAGGTGTGGAACAACACCGTATTTTTCCCGTATTTTATATGGAAAGTTTTCCGTATCAGGCGTTTTTTGCTATTATAGTGTATGTAATATTAATGTGTTGGTGTGCCTTCGGTCATCTTTTCGATGATGGGGAATACCTACCTTTGTGCCCTCATTTGATTTTCTACTAAACAATCTTTTATTATAATGAATAACGCTTATTTCGATTACGCCGAACCAAAGAACGAGGTGGTGCTGAGTTATGCGCCCGGTAGTGCAGAACGCAAAGCCCTGCAGGCTGCTATTGCCGAACTGAAAGGACAGGTGCGTGATGTGCCGATGTATATTGATGGTAAAGAAGTGCGCAATGGCAACAAAAAAGAAATGCGCCCGCCGCACGAAACGGCTCACCTGTTGGGTTACTACCACGAAAGTGAGGAGCAGCACGTACACGATGCCATAGATGCGGCCCTGCGCGCACGCGACAAATGGGCGGCTATGAGCTGGGAGCACCGTGCTTCTATCTTTATGAAGGCGGCTGAGTTGCTGGCTACCAAATATCGCTTCCGTATGAACGCGGCAACTATGCTCGGCCAGAGCAAGAACGCCTACCAGGCCGAGATAGACAGCGCGTGCGAATTGATAGACTTCCTGAGGTTCAATGTACACTACCTGAGCCAGATATATAAGCAGCAGCCGGTATCACCGGTTGGTATGGATAACCGTCTGGAGTATCGTGCACTGGAGGGTTTTGTGCTTGCGGTGACTCCGTTCAATTTTACGGCTATCGGCGGTAACCTGCCTACCAGCGCCGCTATGTGCGGTAACGTAGTAGTTTGGAAGCCTGCCAACACGCAGATCTACAGCGCCAGTGTGTTTATGGAGATACTGATAGAGGCCGGTCTGCCTGATGGCGTTATCAACCTCATATACCCGTCGGGTCCTGTGGTTGGCGACATCTGTTTCGCGCATCCTCAGTTTGCCGGTGTGCATTTTACAGGTTCTACAGGGGTGTTCCAGCACATGTGGAAGACAATAGGAAGCAACATAGCGCGTTACAAGTCTTACCCACGTATAGTAGGTGAGACCGGCGGTAAGGACTTTGTGTTCGTTCATCCTTCGTCTAACGTGGACGCTGTGGTAGCTGCACTGGCGCGTGGTGCGTTCGAGTATCAGGGACAAAAATGTTCGGCAGCATCAAGGGCGTACCTGCCTGCCAATCTTGCAGCAGAGATCAAGTCGAAGCTGGTTGCTGAGTTGGCTACTATGAAGATGGGTCCTGTAGATGACTTCACCAACTTCATCAATGCGGTGATAGACGAGAAGGCTTTCAACAGCATTACCCGATACATAGATGGAGTAAAGAACAGCAACGGCGCGGCATCTATATTGTGCGGTGGCAAGTACGACAAGAGCAAGGGTTGGTTCATAGAGCCTACAGTTATCGAAGCAAACGATCCGGCGTATGTGACCATGTGCGAGGAGATCTTTGGCCCTGTGCTGACCATATATACCTACGAAACGGACAAGTGGATACAGACACTGGATGTGCTGGATAACACTTCGCCATACGCGCTCACGGGTGCCATCTTTGCGCAGGACAGGCACGCTATTGAGTACATGACAAAGGCTCTGGTGAACAGCGCAGGTAACTTCTACATCAATGACAAACCTACGGGTGCCGTAGTGGGGCAGCAGCCATTTGGCGGTGCGCGTGCATCGGGAACCAACGACAAGGCGGGTTCTGCTCTCAACCTGTATCGCTGGTTGAGTGCCCGCACCATCAAAGAGACGTATGTGTCACCAACGGACTACAGGTATCCGTTCCATCAACCTGATGTGAAGTAATGCACGGACGCTGATAAGCAATAAAACAAGAGAGACTGCATCACACGATGCAGCCTCTCTCTTTATTTGTTCAAACGTCTGTTAGTCGTCGCGCCTGTTCAGGAATACCATAACGAAGTAGACCAGTTGTGCCACCGAAGCCAGTGCGGCTACCAGGTAGGTGCGTGCCGCCCATTGCAGGGCATCTGCAGCTTTGTCGTGTTCGTAACGGGTTGTCAGATTGGTGTTCTCCATCCAGCGCAGTGCCCGTGCGCTTGCATCATATTCTACCGGCAGCGTGATGAGCGAGAAAACAGTAGATGCGGCAAACAACACAATGCCTATCAGCAGTATGGTCTGGTTGCCACCGCCGAAGCCCATAACACCCAGGCCGGCCAATATCACCCACTGCGCCAGTGTGGTGCTTATCTGCACTATGGGTACAAGTGCACTACGCAGTTGCAGCATGCTATATGCGGTGGCGTGCTGCACCGCATGGCCGCACTCGTGCGCCGCAACCGCGGCGGCAGATATGCTGCGACCCGAATAAACATCGGGACTCAGGTTCACTGTTTTGTCGGTAGGGTTGTAGTGGTCTGAAAGAAAGCCATCGGCCGAAATGACACGAACGTCATGGATGTTGTTGTCGCGAAGCATCTTTTCTGCCACTTCCTTACCGCTCAGTCCCTCGGATAGTGGCATTTCGCCATACTCCAGAAATTTGCGCTTAAGTGTTGAGCTCACGGCCATCCCTACCAGAAAGAGAATGCCCGAGAGTAAATAATAGCCTATCATTTTTGTTTTTTTACATGAGTTACCGCAAATTACTTACCAAAGTAAAAATGGCAGATATAGTACTTTGTTAAATCGGTTTGCTAAAAGAATATTTTGGTGGTTTCAATATTTCATCGTAATATTGCGATTGAATAACAAAATGGGAGCTACTAAATCAGATTTGTTCACGGCAAAGCAAAATGAGCTGGCGAGTATGGCAAAAGCCATTGCACATCCGGCACGCATAGCTATATTACAAAAGGTGTTGCGTACGCAAGGGTGTGTGTGCGGCAGCCTGGTGGAAGAGCTGGGATTGGCACAGCCCACTATTTCGCAGCACCTGAAGGAACTGAAGAATGCGGGATTGTTGAAGGGTAATGTAGAAGGCACAAGTGTGTGTTACTGCATTGAGCCGGAGACATGGAACAAGTACAGGGAACTGCTTGCTAGTTTCTTTGTGCCGGTGAACGAACAGGGTAGCTGTTGTTGATTTTTTTTGATCTAAAACATCGCAATATTGCGATAAAACACTGATAGTAATATGTACAAGGTATTATTTGTTTGCATCCACAATTCAGCCCGAAGCCAGATGGCTGAGGCTTTTGCCAATCATTATGGAAACGGTGAATTGGTCGCCGAGAGCGCAGGTATTGACAGCGGGAAGATAAACCCATTGGTAGTGAGGTCTATGCAGGACATAGGAATAGACATGAGCGCACATTATGCCAAAACAGTAGCAAGTGTGCTGGAAGCGGGCAAGACGTATGATGCAGTTGTGACCGTGTGCGACGAAGCCAATGCCGCACGTTGTCCGGTGTTTCCGGGGATGGTGAAAAGAGCAGCATGGTTCTTTGACGATCCATCGGCACTGGGCGGCACTGAAGACGAAAAGCTGGCGCGCATTGCGGTGATAAGGGAGCAGGTACGCACAAAGGTGCAGGAGTATGTAGCCGACGCGAAAGCGAATAATTATTGGAAATAAAATTTACAACCATAAAACAAGCAAGATGAAAACAGATCAGGAGTTGAAGGAACTGGTGCGCCAGAAATACAGTGAGATCGCTTTGCAGGACAAAGAGACAAATGCAGCATCGTGCTGCGGGTCAGGATGTTGCAGCACAGAGGTGTACAACATAATGAGCGATGACTATACCAAGATGGAAGGCTACAATGCCGATGCCGATCTGGGGTTAGGCTGCGGACTGCCGACCGAGTTTGCACAGATAAGGCCGGGAGATACGGTCATAGATCTGGGCAGCGGCGCCGGTAATGACTGCTTCATAGCAAGGTCGCAGACGGGGCCCACAGGAAAAGTAATAGGCATAGACTTCACCGAGGCCATGATACAGAAAGCGCGCGCCAATGCCGATAAGATGGGGTACAACAACGTCGAGTTCCGTCAGGGCGATATTGAAAAGATGCCCGTTGTGGCCAGTGTGGCCGATGTGGTGGTGAGTAACTGCGTGCTGAACCTGGTGCCCAACAAAAAGAACGTTATTAAAGAAATAGCCCGTGTGTTGAAACCCGGCGGCCACTTCAGTATATCTGATGTAGTGTTGGTGGGCGAGCTGCACGACAGTCTGCGCAATGTGGCAGAGATGTATGCTGGCTGCATCAGCGGTGCTATTCAGAAGGATGAATACCTGAACCTCATAAAGGAGGCAGGGTTTGAATCTATAACGGTGCAGAAGGAGAAAGTGATCACCATACCGGATGATATATTGAGTAACTACCTGAGTGCCGACGAGATCAAAGTGTTTAAGGAGAGCGGAGTAGGCATATACAGTGTTACCGTGTTTGGTCGCAAGCCGTCTTGCTGCGATCCCGGCACAGGATGTTGCTGATCATCCCGGCAATGAAAGATGCAAAATGAGCAAGCAAACGGTGGCAGAAATGTCACCGTTTTTTTTACCCGTCAAATAGGGTAATTTTACGACCTATGCAGCTAACGCCCCGCAATACTTTACTGTTCATGGTGATCATTGCTGTGGCTGTTTTCGCTGAGACCAGTCTGCCGTATTGGCTGGCCGAACACAATGCCCCTGCCGGGTATGTATTCTCGGGGCAGGTAGCTTATGCGCCCGACCAGAATATGTACTTTTCGTTCATCAGTCAGGCCCGCGACGGGGCATTCCTCTTTAAGAATAAGGTTACTGCTATTCCCAATGCTCCTGCCTTCCTGAACATTGAATACTGGTTGGTAGGCACGGTGCAGCGGTTTTTGGGTCTGTCAGAGAATGCTGCGTATCAGGTATGGCGACTGCTGGGTATGCTGTTCCTTGCTCTTGGTTTTGCACGGCTGGCCCGTGTGGCACTTACAAGTGAGAAGCGGCGCCTCACAGCGTTTGCCTTGTTCTTTCTCACAGGTGGCTTCGGTTTTCTGTTCGCCTTCCTCGATAAGCTGCACCTGCTGAGTGCAGATGTGCTGCAGGCAGGCATCATAGACGCGCGTTACGGCATGGTGCCGCTGCAGCAGTTGGTCACCAATCCGCACTTTTCTTTGCCACACGGCTTGTTGCTCATAGCTTATGCCCTTTTCATGGAGGGGGAGCGCAATAATGCCACCCGTAAGTATGTGTATTCCGGGCTTATGTTCGCACTCATCGGGCTCATTCGTCCATACGATCTTATTCCACCCTTTATTATCTTCCCGGCATATACATTGGCGGTAGACGGTTTGAAGTTCACATTGCGCACGGTATGGCAGCGTGCATTGCCGCTGCTATTCATTTTGCCGGTGCTGGCATACAATCTGTGGTTGTTCCGCTATCACGAGATCTTTAAATACTGGTCGTTGCAGGGGCACAATGCGGGAAGTTTGCCAGGGCCTCTCTGGCACTATATGGCATATGGCGTGGTAGGCATATTGGCGGCCATACGTCTGTTTCAGGCAAGGAAGCAGGGTGTTGGCAGAATGGGTATATTCCTGTTGCTGTGGTTTGGCCTCACTTTCATTGTCATACAGGTAGGGCGTTTCCTGCCAGTAATAGGGTGGAGCCCGCAGATAGGAGTGTACCTTGCCGCGCCGCTGGCTATTGCTGCCGCATCGGTGCGTTCTGAGGCGTTGCGGATGCCCCTGATGATGCACAGGGTGCTGGTGCCACTGTTGGTGGTCACGTTATTGGTGAGTAATGTATTTGTGGTCTCGTACCATGCGCGCCGATTCACCGGCACCATAAAGACCGATATTTTCTACACTTCTGCTCAGGAAATGGATGCATTCAGGTGGCTGAAAAGCAATACCCGTCCCGGCACTGTGGTGCTGGCCGATGATGCTGCCTCGCAACGTATAGCCAAATACACCTCCAATGCGGTAGTGGCATCGCATTACAGTGTGACACCGCAGTATGGCTACTTTGCGCAAATGGTGGAAAGGTTGCTTGCTGATGATAGGTTCCTGAGCGGTGCCGATCCTGTACCGGCCGGCAGCAACATTGAATATGTTCTTTTGAAGAAAAGCGGCAACAAGATATTGCCACTCACCGGCACACACCTGCAGCATGCATTCAGCAACGAAGGGGTGATAATATATAAAACCCTACCGTGAGGCACGGTAGGGTTTTGAGATCAGTGCGATCGGAATGATAATTTCAGTTGATTAGAGCGGTGCGTATCCACCTGCAATAGACAGTACAATCACTGCCAGACCAAGTACGAAGCCTGCTATAGCCAGTCCGCGGCTGCGGCAGTAGCGTTTCATACCAATGAAGCCGAACATGATGGCACCCACTGAAAATACAGGAAGGAAAAAGCCGAGTGCGCCAAACAGCAACGCAATGAGTCCCAGTGTTCCTGAAGCCATCAGGCCTACAAAGAACCTGGACGGTGAAGACAGTTGTTCCATTTTAGCATTGATCTGTTCCATTTCAGCCGACTGTTTCAGTGTTGCTATCGCAGTGGCAGCATTGCCGGCCGTAGCGGTTGTCTGAACCGTTGCCTGTTTCTTCATTATAAATCCTGCATGTGCAGGTGCCGGGGCAAAGAACAGAACCATTATGGAAAGTAAGCAGAGTATATTGTTTTTCATGCGTATATATTTTATGGCATCAAATATAGTGTTTTAGCTAAAAGGTAGTTAATGCAATTCTAAAAATAATTAGGGGCAGGATAAGCTTGCGGGCTTATTTCGCAGGGCAGCTAAATAGCTGTAATTTTGCGACTTTAAAACAGATGACAATATGAAAATGGATAAAGTGCTGAGCAAGCTCGGTATAGAAAAGAATAACGACGGTGCTTCAACCGGCACAAAATGGATCAAATCGGAGGGAGAAAAGATAGTTTCTTTTTCGCCTGTAGATGGCAAGCGTATTGCATCTGTTTCCGGTGTCACCAGGGCAGAGTATGATGCCGTGATAGAAAAAGCACAGTCTGCATTTGCCGAGTGGCGCATGTGGCCTGCACCCAAGCGTGGCGAGATCGTTCGTCAGTTGGGCGATGCCCTGCGCAAGCAAAAGGAGCCGCTGGGCCGTCTGGTGTCTTACGAAATGGGTAAGAGCCTGCAGGAAGGTCTGGGCGAGGTACAGGAGATGATAGATATATGCGACTTCGCCGTTGGCCTGTCGCGTCAGTTATACGGTCTTACTATGCACAGCGAGCGTCCGCTGCACCGCATGTACGAGCAGTGGCATCCGCTGGGTGTTGTTGGTGTTATCAGCGCGTTCAACTTCCCGGTGGCAGTATGGAGTTGGAACAGCATGATTGCCTTCATTTGCGGTAACACCTGCGTATGGAAGCCATCAGAGAAGACACCATTGTCGGGCATTGCCTGCCAGAATATCATTTCAGAAGTATTTAAGGCCAATAACGTGCCCGAGGGTGTGTGCGGACTGGTGATAGGCGGCCGCGAAACAGGTGAGTGGATGAGCCACGACACCCGTGTGCCGTTGGTATCTGCAACAGGGTCTACCCGCATGGGCAAGGCGGTAGGCGCGGCAGTAGCTGGTCGTCTGGGTCGTTCGTTGCTGGAATTGGGTGGCAACAACGCCATCATCGTTTCCGAGCATGCCGATCTCAACATCGCGCTGCGTGCGGCTATATTCGGTGCGGTAGGTACAGCCGGGCAGCGTTGCACCACTACCCGCAGGCTCATCATACACGAACACGTGTATGACGCGTTCAAGAAAAAACTGGTTGCCGCTTATAAGCAACTGGTCATAGGCGATCCGCTGGACGAGAAAAGCCATGTGGGCCCACTTATCGACAAAGATGCTGTTGAGGCTTACCTGAAGGCAATTGCTGAGGTGAAGAAATCGGGTGGTAAGGCAGTAGTGGCCGGCGGTGTGCTGGAAGGACCGGGTTATGAAAGCGGCTGCTACGTGAAACCATGCATCTTCGAAGTGAAGAATGAATGGGCTATTGTGCAGCACGAGACTTTCGCGCCTATCCTGTACATAATGAAGTACAGCACGCTTGAAGAAGCTATTGCAATGCAGAACAATGTGCCGCAGGGTCTTTCTTCTTCTATCATGACGCTGAATATGCGCGAGGCAGAATGGTTCCTTTCGCACAAGGGCAGCGACTGTGGTATTGCTAACGTGAACATCGGTACCAGCGGTGCCGAGATTGGCGGTGCGTTCGGTGGAGAGAAAGAAACAGGTGGCGGTCGCGAAAGCGGCTCAGACTCATGGAAAGCATACATGCGCCGTCAGACCAATACCATCAACTACAGCGACCAGTTGCCACTGGCGCAGGGTATTAAGTTCAGTGTTTAATTAGTTTTCGGTCGTCATCTGATCTGTCCTGTCATTTTCGGATAGTTCCGGTGACGACCTTTTTTTTAATGTTTTTTGGCGTTCACATCTACATATTTACAACAACCTTTAACACATCTTCGTTGAAAAAAATAACCCTTCTTTTATCTTCTTTCCTTTTGGCTATAGGCGCCCATGCGCAATTGAGCGACTCTTTGATGAAACCTTTGATGCTGCACAGAATGTACAGCTGTAATGAAGTTGAATATAATGCTGTATTGCTTGCGCAGAGACTATATAAACAGAACGAAGCCGGGGATTCACTCACAGCGTTGGTCACCTTCTGGAAGAAG
>JAEUVY010000053.1 GCA_016786565.1 Flavipsychrobacter sp. | reverse complement strand
AAAGTTCCGTAATTGCTTCTCTCAGCCGTTTTCGGAGTGGTTCCAGTTTGGGTAACTCCAATCTCTTTTAACGTCTTCTCCTCCCATCCCTCACCCCTATTCTCAAACACCCCTTGCAAATAACTCTCAAACAGTTCCCTTGCATTCTTTAGGTTTTGTTCGGCCTTGGCTTTTGCCTTTGCTATGGCCGCAAAGGCTTCATCCAAAATAGAAACTATAGTTTGTTGTTCGGCAAGTGGCGGCAGTGGGATTTCAATTTTTTGAAGATCAGTTTTCACTAAACTGGGTATTGTCGTCCCCCTATTCATGCTCTCAAAGTCAATATTCAGACATAGATAAAAGATGAATTTTTTATCAATTACAGTTTCATTTTTGGGATAAAACCCAAATGCAGTATCTACCGTCCATATTCGCTCGCTAACATAAATTGGCTTACTAATATTTCCTTTCCTTCCAACTATCGTCGTCCCTGCTTCACAAATAAAATCTGTTGCATAACCCATTACAGTACCAGCACTTCCCATTATTGGATAATCGCCGGAGTCAGATATTACGTCTTTCTGATTTTTTCCGTTTCTTATATCTATCACATCACCTAAATGAGTCACTTCCCATCCTTCCCTCATAACATCTCCATTATAGCGTTCAAAATATCTGCGCTTTCCTCGTCAAGCGCTTTCATTTCTTCCAGTATCTCTTGCGGTTGGCGCAGTGTGCTTTCCTCCTTTTTGTTGGGGTTCTTCACACTCAGATCATAAGTGGCCAGGTCTATCTTGGTCACATCAACGGTCCACGAGTTGTCGCTGTCGGCCTTTGTTTGTTGCAGTTCCACAAATTCGGCAAGATCATTCTCGTTCAGCGGGTTGGTCTTGCCCAGGTTGCGACCGGGGTTCAGTTGGTAGTACCACACCTTTTTAGAAGCACTGCCTTTCTCAAAAAACAACACTACAGTTTTTACCCCTGCACCGGTAAAGGTGCCACCCGGCAGGTCCAGCACGGTATGCAGGTTGCAGCTTTCCAGCAGCAACTTGCGCAGGGCTATGCTGGCATTGTCGGTATTGCTCAGAAAAGTGTTCTTTATCACCACACCGGCCTTGCCGCCCGCCTTCAGTATTTTTATAAAGTGCTGCATAAACAGCGATGCGGTCTCCCCTGTTTTTATAGGAAAGTTCTGCTGCACCTCGGCTCGCTCCTTACCGCCAAATGGCGGGTTGGCCAGCACCACATCATAGCGGTCTTTCTCTTGTATATCGGCAAGGTTTTCGGCCAGCGTGTTGGTGTGTATGATATTGGGCGCTTCCACACCATGCAATATCATGTTCATGATACCTATTATATACGCCAGCGACTTCTTTTCCTTACCATAAAAAGTCTTCTTCTGCAGTAGTTCTGTTTCCTTGCTGCTGAGTTGTTTGCTGTTTTTCAGGTAACTGAAGGCCTCGCACAGGAAGCCTGCCGACCCCACGGCACCATCATATATAGTGTCTCCTATTTTGGGGGCCACCACTTTTACTATCGTGGTTATCAGCGGGCGGGGCGTATAGTACTCGCCACCGTTGCGCCCGGCATTGCCCATGTTTTTTATCTTGTCCTCATACAGGTGGCTCATCTCATGCTTCTCGGCATGTGTGCGAAAACGCAGCTCATCTATGCGGTTTATCACCTCGCGCAGGTTATAGCCGCTCTGCACACGGTTCTTCAACTCGCTGAAGATCTCACCTATCTTATACTCTATAGTATCGGCACTTACCGCTTCCTTCTTAAACTTCTTCAGGTACGGGAACAACTCTATGTTCACAAAATCGGTCAGGTCATCGCCCGTAAGTGCGGCATGGTGGTCTATCTTACCATCAGCGCCCTTTGGAGCCGCCCAGTTATTCCACTGAAACCGCGCTTCTATAATGGGTGTATATACCTTGCCGGTCAGTTCGGCGGCAGTAGCCTTATCCTTTTCCAGATCGTCAAGGTATTTCAGGAACAAAACCCACGAGGTTTGTTCCACATAATCCAGTTCGCTACCGCATCCGGCATCCTTGTGCAGTATATCGTCTATATTCTTAAAAGTCTGTTCAAACATAATATTGTAGTAAGCTCAAAAAAGTACGTCACCCGTTTGCCAACCGGCTCCACGGAATTACAATCCCTAAAAATACAGCTTGTCGCCACTATGTGGCTGTGGAAATATTGTGTTTTTTACGGCAGGCTATTTTAGTCATGTTCATGGGTGGTTGTTTCGGGTGATGCGTAAAGATAAATAATACCACTTGCATTCTGCATCCATCTGCTGCGCCCTTTATATAATCATGTCACCCCTTCGGGGTTTGGGTGGTGTGTTGGTCATTTTTCTATAATCTTGTCGCCCCTTCGGGGCTGTGGGTGTCGTCGGCTTTCCCCCAAAATCATCCCATCCAATTTCTACCACACTACAGAAAACGCACTATCACAGATCTTTCTTTTGCCGGTTTTGGGGTGCGGTTGTAACTTGAATAGTAGTTGGAAGGAATGGGGGGTTGTGGGGTATATGATGGATTTTTTTACTTTCCCGAAAGCATTCGGGATGAGAAGTAGTGAGAAGAGGTGCGCAGTTTTTGAGAAGCAGTGGGAAGCAAACTGCGCAGCTACTTCCCACCTTTTTATTGACAATCAATGAATTAGCAGAAAACTGCGCAGGAAGAAAAAATTGTGCAGTTGGTCACCACCCCAGCCGTTCGAAAGGCTTCGCTTTCTACGGCATCCCCGTCCTTGGCAGGAGGGGAGCTTTCTCTTATTATCTGTTTCCTATTTTATTCACAAACTATGGCCTGCTGCGCTCATTCTATTAGTCCCCCGCCTGCTAAGGAGAGCCTGTCCCGAAAACATTCGGGAGGATAGGGGTGGTCTTTTACTCAAACATCATTTCCTCAGACTTGCGCTTGAACATGGGGATGTACCAGGCGCCGCGGAGGCCGTAGAGGATATCGAGGCGTTTGGCGTGGTCGGGGCGCATGACGTCGAAGAGGTAGTCGCGGCGGCCTTGGGTGAAGCCGGCGAGGAAGTCGGCGCCGAGGGTGAAGTTGATGAGTTTGTTGCGCGAGAAGAAGACGTAGCCGAGGTATTGCTCTACGAAGGCGCCATTGGTGAGGCGGTCGTAGCCTTTTATGTAGTCGCCGCGCAGGGAGGTAACAGACTTGTCTTTGTCGAAGATGTTGATGCGGTGCTGCATGAAGCCGGCGGTGGTGAGGACCATGATGCCGTTGTCGGGGTAGGCTTTTTTGAGGGCGAAGATGTGGCCGACGGAGAGGCCGGTGGCGTATCCGCGTTCGTAAACGGGCACGCCTATGCGCTGTCCGTCCATATTGATGAATTCGAAGAGGTTGCGGCTGTAGGTCTCGTAGCGGTCGCGGATGTTGATCATGAGCGAGTCTTCGTAGACGTTGCGGCCCACAATGAAGTCGATCTTGGCACCAAAGAGCCAGTTGGACTTTGTTTTGTACATGAGTGCGGGGCCGAGGCGGAAGGAGGTGTTGAAGCGGCGGGCCATATCGGCACCGGGCTGGTCGATGCCGGCATATCCGCCGAGGATGAAGCCGTGGCGCGATCCGCGTCCTTCTGAGGGTCCGAAGAGACCTTCCTGCGCATGGGCGACGCCGTGCAGCAGCAAGAAGACGAGAAGGGCTTTGCGTATCATATTAACTGAGGGATGTTGTTTGTATGGTGTGAAATTAGGGAAAGTGGCTGATAGTTAAACCAGTAGAAGAGTGTTAAAAAATGAGAACGGGAGCGAAAGAGGGAGCGGGAAAGAGAGCGGAGGGTTTGGGAAGTGTGAGTGTGGGAGTGAGTGCGAAGGGAGAGAGCGACCCGGCCTACGCTGAAAAAGCTACGGCGGGCGAAGGAGAAACAGAGCGAGAGCGGAGGGGGAATTGAAGTGTGAGTGTGGGAGTGAGTGCGAAGGGAGCGAGCGAC
The DNA here is from genome assembly GCA_016786565.1 of Flavipsychrobacter sp. Classification (GTDB taxonomy): domain Bacteria; phylum Bacteroidota; class Bacteroidia; order Chitinophagales; family Chitinophagaceae; genus Nemorincola. Next base: position 6,689 of record JAEUVY010000053.1, on the reverse strand, counting down.
CCGGCCTACGCTGAAAAAGCTTCGGCGGGCGATGGAGAAACAGAGCGGGGAGCGGAGGGGGAATTGAAGTGTGAGTGTGGGAGCGAGTTTGGGGACTATTAACACGAGCAACTTAAAAATTTTGATTAGCTTGCCACCTCTTATGCAATTGATGTATTGGCTCATTGCGATAGCTGTGGCGGCAGGTGCCGCATGGTGGGTATGGCGGGCCGACAGGCGCCGGGCAGTACCCTACCCGTGGCTTACAGCAGGTCTGCGTGGACTGGTGGTACTGGCGGCTTTGCTGCTGGTACTGATACCCGATATAATTATAGACCGTCATGTGACGGAGCAACCGGTGATAGTGCTGCTGCAGGACAATTCGTCGTCGGCAGGTGTGGCACTGGGGGCCGATACGGCTGCTTATCGCCGCAATATGACTGCGCTGACGGAGCGCCTCTCGAAAGATTACCGTGTGGTGCAGTGGGGCTTCGGCGACGGGGTGCAACCCGATACGCTGTTTCGCTACGACAGGCCGGCCACCGATATATCGGCCGTTATGACGCGGGCCGAGGAGCTGTATGGTATGCAGAATCTGGGCGGGGTGATACTGGCCACTGATGGCAGGTTCAACCAGGGTGTGCACCCGGCATACCGGTCGGAAGGTGGCAGGTATGCGCTGTATACGGTGGGGCTGGGCGACAGTACGCGCGAAAAGGATCTGCGCATAGCCCGCACGTATGCCAACCGCACGGCTATGCTGAACAGCACTTTTGAGGTGCGGGCCGATATTGTGGCCGAGCTGTGCCGCGGCTATGACAACAGCGCGGTGCTGAAGGAGGGCGACGAGGTGGTAGCATCGGTGCCGGTGTCCATAGGCAACGACCGCTTCGACCGTAGTGTGGCATTTGTGGTGAAGGGCACCAAGACGGGTCTGCACCACTACACTATATCGCTGGCCGATGCAGGTAGCGAAAAGAACATAACCAACAACCGCCGCGATGTGTTTGTGGAGGTGGTGGACGAAAAGAAGAAGATACTGATTGCAGCCGCAGCCCCCCACCCCGATGTGAACGCGCTGAAGGAGGCACTGGGCGATCTGCAGAGTTATGAAGTGACGGTGTGTACGGGCGAGACGTTCCCGGCATCGGTGGAGGGACATGACGCGCTGATACTGCACGGACTGCCGTCGGCAAGGTTCAGGATAGCGCCCAATCTGGAGGCGGCAAAGAAGCCTATGTGGTTCGTGCTGACGGCACAGACCGATGTGCTGGCCATGAACGGGCTGAAGTCGCTGACGCACACGGGTGTGGCAGCAGCACCTGGCCACGAGATGGCGGCTACGTTCCACCAGCAGTTCAACGCCTTTACGGTGCCGCAGCGCACGCAGGTGGTTGCCGACAAGATGCCGCCACTCACTGCCTATACGGGCAATATCATAGCCGCGCCGGGCAGCAATGTGTTCTTTACACAGCGCACAGCAGCGGGTGTAATGCCGGCATGGTGCATGCAGCAGGGTTCGGTGCCCACGGCGATGCTGGCGGGCGAAGGGATATGGAGGTGGCGGTTATATGAGTATCGCCACTTTGACGAGCACAATGTGATAGATGAGTGCATCAGGCAAACAGTGGCGTTCCTGTGTGCCAATACGGGCAGGCAGCCACTGTCGGTATCTATGCCGCGCCGCATATGGAGCGATCAGGAGCCTATTTCGCTGAACGCTATCTTGCTGAACGCGAACAACGAACAGGTGAACACGGCAGATGTGCAGCTCACCATCACCGATAGTGCGGGGCGCAAGCAGGAGTATTCGTTCGAGCGGTCGGGCACGGGGTATAATATCAATATTGGTATAAGGGCGGGTGGCCGGTACACATACAGTGCACGCACCACCTTCAACAATAAGGAACTGAAGGCATCGGGGGCATTTGTAGTGGAGAGTATTCCGCTGGAGGCCATGGAGACCGGTGCCGACTATGCGATGCTGTACAATCTGGCGCGCAGCCACAATGGTGCATTTGTACCGTCGGCAGGCGTGGCAGCCCTCTACGACAGTATAAAGGCCAATGAGGCAATCACCCCGGTGATACGCACCAATACCGAAACGGTGCCGCTGGTGGAGCGCAAATGGTATTTCGTCATCATACTACTGGTAGCGGTGGCCGAGTGGCTGCTGCGCAAATACTGGCTGGCGCAGTGACGGTGAGGGCGGGGTTATGTGGTGGTTATTTGCTTACTTTTACATAGCAAACAACCGTAAACCCGTCTTCGGAACTTCTTAAAACAGACACATGTCTACGTACAGCGATATAAAACGCGTCACTACCAATACGCTGCAGTCAATGAAGCAGCGGGGCGAAAAGATAAGTATGCTTACCGCCTACGACTACTCTATGGCGCGCATCCTCGATGACGCAGGCATAGATGTGATATTGGTGGGCGACTCGGCCTCCAATGTGATGGCGGGCCACGAAACGACACTGCCCATCACGCTGGATCAGATGATCTACCATGCGCAGAGTGTGGTGCGTGCCTGCCTCAGGTGCCTGGTGATAGTGGATCTGCCGTTCGGATCCTACCAGGGCAATAGCAAGGAGGCGCTCAATTCGTCTATCCGCATCATGAAGGAAGCGGGCGCTCACGGCATAAAGCTGGAAGGTGGCGAAGAGGTGTGCGAATCGATAAAGCGCATTGTGGGCGCGGGTGTACCTGTAATGGGGCATCTGGGGCTTACACCGCAGTCTATCTATAAGTTCGGCACCTATACTGTGCGTGCCAAAGAAGAGGAAGAAGCCGAAATGCTGCTGAGGAACGCCGAGGCATTGCAGGAGGCGGGATGTTTCTCGCTGGTGCTGGAGAAGATACCGGCAGCGCTGGGCACCGAAGTGGCCAAACGCCTGAAGATACCTGTGATAGGCATTGGCGCCGGCGGTGGCGTGGATGGTCAGGTGCTGGTGATGCATGATATGCTGGGTATCACCAAGAACTTCTCGCCGAGGTTTCTGCGCCGCTACCTGAATCTGTATGAGGACATATCGAACGCTACGGCACAGTACATTAAAGATGTAAAAAGCCAGGACTTCCCCAACGAGAAGGAGCAGTACTGATAAAAACGAAGAGGGCCGCCGGATGGCAGCCCTCTGTAAGGTATAAGTTGTAAGACTTAGCTTTTCTTCTTCTTTTCCATCTTCATATCCTCTTCAGTCACTTCGTCTTTGGCCACACCCTTGATGTAAAGCGTATAGCGCTTTTCGCCCTTTGGTGTTTTGGCGTTCGACTGGATGTACACTTCTTTGTGGAAGGTACCGTGCTGCTCTTCCGTCTTCAGATCGAGGTGGATGAAACCTTCCTGACCGGGCAGAACGGGGTTCTTGCTCCAGTCTACGTTGGTGCAACCGCAGGATGGTGTCACGTTCATCACAATGATGGGTTCTGTGCCCACATTCTTGAACTTGAACGTATGACCTGCTGCAGGTCCGCGCTTTACCACACCAAAGTCGTGCGTTTCGCCATCAAGGAATTTGAACAATGGCTGGGCAACCGCAGTTTGCGTTGCCGCTACCGATGCCATACAAGACAATGCTATCAGTAATTTCTTCATCGTTGTTTCGTTTTTATGGTCAGACCATGCCTATTTCTAAAATAGTTGGCAAGTGCCAACTATTTCAGAAACTATTTTATGAGGGGATCACCCTGATTATTTCTTTGTATCCGCAGGGATCGGCTCAACCGGCTTTGGTTTCACTGTACCCCTGATGTGCAACACCATCGGGCTCTGCTGAGCGTTTGAGTTGATGGTCACATCTTTGTTGATAGGACCCGGACGACCTGCAGAAGTGTATGCAACGTGTATCACACCTTTTTTACCAGGCAGGATAGGCTCTTGTGGCCATTTAGGCACAGTGCAGCCGCATGAACCATGCGCTTCCTGAATGATGATAGGCTCTTTACCTACGTTCTTGAATTCGAAGTCATACTCAGCCACAGGGCCTTCAGGTATTTCGCCAAAATCATGCGTTTCTTCAACAAACTTGAACTTACCTGCATTAGGATTCACCTTTGGTGCAGCCGGAGGAGGTGGAGCCGGAGTTACTGATTGGGGAGCCGGAGTTGGAACCGGAGCACCCGGTTTGATATCCTGAGCTGTAGCAACTGCCGCTGTGAACGACATGCAAACGAAAGCTATGAATGCTTTTTTCATGAAACTTATTGATTGATTGTTGGTTAATTATTGATTGTGAGTGGTAAATGCTTAGTTGGTCCTCATCATTGAAGTATTCTCGGGCACCGAGCTGGTTGGCGCTTTTTCTACCGTACCCTTGATGGTAAGCACCTTTGTGCCGGCGTTAGAAACGACAGTGATCGATTTTGAGAATGCGTTCGGGCGACCTTTTGTGTGGTAAGACACATCGATCTTGCCGGTACCTCCCGGAGGAACAGGCTCGTTTGAGAACGAAGGCACTGTACATCCGCAGGATGGCTGTGCTTTCTGGATAATGATAGGCTCTTTGCCGTTGTTCTTGAATGTGAACACAAAAGAGGCATCAGGTCCTTCCTGAATGGTACCAAAATCGTGAACTACGTCGGAAAACGCCAGATCTTCGGGTTTCAGCGTTGTAGCGGGAGTCGGGTCAATTGTGCCGGTGGTGGCCGGCGTAGCATTTGCGGCAGACTCTATCACCAGGGGTGCTTCGTTGCCTTTATCGCGGTTCTTCTTCTTTTTGCCCTGAGCCATCACTACTCCGCCTGATAACAGGATGATGCTAAACATCAAAAACACCTTTCTCATCTAAATATGTTTGGTTTTGTTTACAAGTGAAAACAAATTTAGTACCAAAAATCATAAAAACAGATTTTTTTCTTGTTAAAACAATTCAAAAGGAATAGGGTGTAATTTTACCGCGGATGCATAAATTCCTGATCATTCAGACCGCTTTTACGGGCGATGTGGTACTGGCTACGGCAATAGCCGAACGGCTGCATGGCTGCTTTCCCGAGGCCCGGATAGACTTTCTGGTACGCAAGGGAAATGAGGGGCTTCTGGCAGGCCACCCCTACGTTTCAGCCGTTCTGGTGTGGGACAAAAAGACCAACAAGACGAGAAACCTGCTGCAACTTGCCGGCAGGATAAGGCAGGAGCGATATACCCATGTCATCAATCCGCACAGGTTTGGTTCGTCGGGTTTGCTAACGATGCTGTCGGGGGCACCCAACCGGGCGGGGTTCACCAAAAATCCTTTCTCGTTCTGTTACACCCGAAAAATAGAACATGTCATTTCGGCAGTGGGAACAGAAAAACCTACACACGAAATAGAACGCAATCAACTATTGATAGCTGACATTGCAGGCACCGAGGCCGCCATGCCCGCGCTCTACCCTTCCGATGCCGACTATGCCCATGTGCAAAAGCACAAGGTAGGGCCATATGTATGTGTGGCACCGTCATCGGTATGGTACACCAAGCAGTTCCCGGCCGGAAAGTGGTCGAAAATGATAGACGAACTGCCAAAGGACGTAACAGTTTATATAATCGGCGCACCATCAGACAAGGCTACTGCGAGGGAAGTAATAAGCAACAGCCATCACCCGCGGGTATATGACCTGTGCGGCGAGCTGAACTTCCTGCAATCGGTGGCGCTGATGAAGGATGCTGTGATGAACTACACCAACGACTCGGCCCCACTGCATTTTGCATCGGCCATAAACGCCCCGGTGACAGCGGTATTCTGCTCCACGGTACCGTCATTCGGTTTCGGGCCGGTGCGCGAAAATGGTTGTGTTGTGGAGACAAAAGAACAACTGAATTGCCGCCCCTGCGGCCTGCACGGGCACAAAACCTGTCCTCAGGGCCATTTTAAATGCGCCTACGAGATCACGAACGAACAACTGCTATGGTGGACTTCGAAAACGACATAAAGAACTGTGTAAGTGTAGTGCAGAACGGAGGCACCATACTATACCCCACCGATACCGTTTGGGGGCTGGGCTGCGATGCACTGAACGAGGCCGCAGTTGACAAAATATTCGCGATCAAACAACGGCCCAAAGAAAAAAGCCTGATCGTACTGCTTGCCGAAGCAAAGGACATATTGCAATATGTTGCTGCCCCCCACCCCGACATTATAGCCATCGTGGAAGAGTTTGACCGCCCTACTACCGTCATATACGAAAACGCTCTCGGCTTCCCGCCCAATGTGGTGAATGCTGACGGTAGCATAGCCATACGGGTTACAAACGACCCGTTCTGCAAGACACTCATCAAACGCCTGCGGGTGCCGCTGGTATCCACATCGGCCAATATAAGCGGGCACCCTACCGCGCCCACCTACCGATCTGTAGACGAATCGGTGAAGAATGGAGTGGACTACGTGGTACACTACCGACGAGAAGATGAAGCCCTGAAACAACCCTCGCGACTGGTGAGAATTGATGACATGGGCGAAATGGAGATATTGAGGGGATAGTTGTTAGCTTTGCCGCACCATATGGATATTGTTTGCTCTGAAGATGAACTGAAGCTGTTTCGGACTATAGGTGACGCAGCCGCCATGCTACAGGTGGATTGCTACCTCATAGGCGGATTTGTGCGCGACAAACTGCTGGGACGCCCTACCAAGGACGTGGACATAGTTTGCACCGGCGACGGAATAGCACTGGCGCATGCCGTAGCCGACACCTTCCCGCACAAACCCCATGTGAGTTTCTTCAAG
>JAEUVY010000038.1 GCA_016786565.1 Flavipsychrobacter sp. | reverse complement strand
AGGAGGAATGGCTGTAGAGAAACAGCACACTAAAATAACTTTGCGTTCTTTGTGTCACCCTTAGTGCCCTTTATGGTGAGCAACTGAACAGAGCAACAGTATACCTAATAAAGTACTTATGAAATTAAGCGTAGTAATACCGGCATACAACGAGGCGCTCAACCTGCCCGATACACTGAATGCGTTCTATGCAGAACTGCAGGCGCAGGGTATCGATCACGAGCTGCTCGTTATCAACGACAACTCTAAAGACAACACCATAGAGGTTATCACAGAGTTGCAGAAGACCATGCCCACACTGCGCACTATTTTCAATCAGCCGCCACACAACGGTTTTGGATACGCCATTCGCAAAGGGCTCGAGAACTTCTCCGGCGATTGTGTCGCCATCGTCATGGCCGATCTTTCTGATGATCCCAAAGACCTCGTTAAGTTCTACAACACCATGATAGAGCAAAAGGTTGATTGTGTTTTTGGCGATCGTTGGGGCAAAGGAGGAGAGGTGATCGACTATCCTAAAAAGAAACTCTATCTGAACCGCTTTGTAAACCGTATGATCAGCATCGTCTTCAAGATGCGCTACCGCGATACCACCAACGCGTTCAAGTTATACAGCCGCCGCACCATGGAGGGGCTTAAGCCGTTCATGTCGCCGCACTTCAACCTCACCGTCGAGCTGCCGCTCAAAGCAGTCGTTCGCGGCTATACATTTGCAGTAGTACCCAACTCCTGGCGCAACCGCAAGCACGGTACGTCCAACCTCAAGATCCGCGAGATGGGCAGCCGCTACTTCTTCATAGTACTTTACTGCCTCATTGAAAAATACTTCTCCCGCGGCGACTTCAAAAAGAAGTGGGATTAATTCCCCCTCCAACGCAAGCAACATCTTTTTTCTATGATACCCCCAAAATCGCGGTATCATAGATTTTTTGTCGCGGCATTTTTCCTCCTATTCAGGATATTTGAGTATAAATGCAACGAATTGCAGGGTTTCTAATGTGTGTCTGTCATTATCATGATTTTCTAATACCCAATAAGAAGAATCAGGACGAGCCACTGTAAACAAAAAACAGGATTATCTGACAAAGGTGTAAACCTATTTCAGGAAGATACAGGCCAGGCAGGTGCGCAGAATTGCGCAGTTTTTGGGAAGCAGCTGCGCAGAAAATGAGAAGCAAGTGGGAAGAAAATGGGAAGCGGCTGCGCAGTTTTTGAGAAGCAACTGCGCAGAAATCCCGCACCATAGAAGCAACGTTTTCCGCTTATTCATTGAAAACCAATTGTTTATATAAAACCCTATCCAAAGAGAAAACACAAAAACTGCGCACCCCAAAAACCTGCTCTCTGCCCCTGCGTCCTGCCGCTGCCTTCTGTCGTCTGCCCCTTTCACCCGCCGTAGCTTTTTCAGCGAAGGCGGGCGCACTACTCTCTGCCTCCTGCGCCTGCCTTCTGCCCCTTTCACTCGCCGTAGCTTTTTCAGCGAAGGCGGGCGTACTCGCTCCTTCACACTCACTCCCACACTCACTCTGTATCTGCAATCTGTTATTTCCCTACATTTACACCCCGAAAAGATCTTCAGATGAGCGAGTTGAAAAGTTTGTATGAGCGCGCCATGCGCTTCGAGTTTCTGAGTGTGGAAGAAGGTATGTTCCTGTTCGAGCACGCCCCCCTCACAGAGCTCATGTACGTGGCCAATGAACTGAGAAAGATACAGGTGCCCCACGGCAAGGTAACATGGCAGATAGACCGCAACGTCAACACTACCAACGTTTGCGTGGCAAATTGCAAGTTCTGCAACTTTTACCGCATACCCGGTCACCCCGAGGCATATATCACTGATATAGAGACCTACAAACAAAAGATAGAAGAGACACTGAAGTATGGCGGCGACCAGTTGCTGCTACAGGGTGGTCACCACCCCGATCTGGGATTGGCTTTCTACACCGATCTTTTCAAGACACTCAAGAGCTTATATCCTACAATTAAGTTGCATACACTCGGTCCGCCCGAGATAGCACATATAACCAAGCTCGAAAAGAGCACCCACCGCGAGGTGTTGAAAGCGCTCATGGAAGCCGGCATGGACAGCCTGCCCGGTGCCGGTGCCGAGATCCTCGACGACCGTGTTCGTCGCCTGGTGTCCAACGGCAAGTGTGGTGCGCAGGAGTGGCTCGATATCATGCACGAAGCCCACAAACTGGGCCTCACCACAAGCGCCACTATGATGTTTGGCCACGTGGAGACACTGCAGGAGCGTTTTGAACACCTCGTAAAACTCCGCGAAGTGCAGTCGCGCAAACCGGAGGGGGCAAAAGGTTTCCTGGCCTTCATTGCATGGACCTTCCAGGACGTAGATACATTGCTGCAACGCATACGCGGCACCCGCAACCTCACCACGTCCGAGGAGTATATACGCACCGTTGCCATCAGCCGCATCATGCTGCCCAATATCAAGAATATACAGGCATCATGGCTCACAGTGGGCAAGCAGGTAGCGCAGATATGTCTGCATGCCGGTGCCAACGACTTTGGCTCCATCATGTTGGAAGAGAATGTGGTAAGTGCAGCCGGTGCGCCGCATAGGTTCACCTCCCGCAGCATACAGGAAAGCATTCGTGAGGCCGGTTTCGAGCCACAGCTGCGCAATCAGCAATACGAGTTCCGCGAGATGCCCGCCAATCTGGTGGAGCAGGTCATCACTTATTAGTAGTGTATAATGCCGCTGTTACCCCTTAGGCTTGAACACATCTTCCTCAATGGTCATGCCCTTGGTAAGGAAGATGGTCTGGATGCCCAGTTTATTGGCAGCCTCAATGTGCTGGGGACTGTCTTCTATGAACAGGGTCTCTTCGGGTTTCAGATTGTTCTCTTCCAGCACCCGCAGAAAGATCTCCGGCATGGGTTTGCGCAGGCCCACCCTGTGCGACATATACACCCGGTCAAAGAACACGCCGATGTTGGGGATGCCGTGGTCGCGCATAAGGGTATTGTTGAAAACCTCTTCGTGTATCTCGTTGGTATTGCTCAGCAGAAACAGATCGAAGTGATTGCGTAATTGCTGCAATATCTGCAACCTGCGTATCGGGAAATCGAGCAGCATGGCATTCCAGGCGTTCAGCACCTGCGCCTCGGTCAGCGGTATTTCAGACGCATCCTGCATAGCCTTTATAAACTCGGCACGACCCATGCGGCCGGTCTCCCACCGGTCAAACAGGTCGCTCTGCTGCAACTGGGAATAGAGCTGACCGAAGTTCTTCACCCCGGCATCAATAAATGCCTGTTCGGTGAGTCCGTAGTCGAGGTTCAGCAGCACGCCGCCCAGGTCGAAGATGATGTGTTTGATGCCCTTTATCATATGCAGGTATGGTAGTTTGAGGGGGCAAAGGTACACTACCGCTTCGTTTTAGTACTACCTGACCACAGTCATCATTTGTTTTGAGCAGCGTCATGATGCCCGCCATATTTAGTAGCTATCTTTGCATTGTAAATTATCAATAACAATTAAATTCCAGATACAATGAAAATAGCAACAATGTTAATGGCTGCAGCTTTTGTGCCTTTTATCGCAATGGCGCAGACCAACGAAACCGTGAAAGCCACCAAAAAGCAGGCAGTAAAACGCGAGGGTCAGGTTTTCGTCTTCCCCGACAATGTGCGCTTCAGCAAAAACGAACTGAATGCCCGTGTTGAGAAGAAGACCAAGGAACTGACGCGCCACATGAAGATACTGGCAGAGAAGAAAGACCGTGCCTACCGCTCTCACGTAGAGGAGGCGATGAAACTCTTCAACAACAACGATAAGGTACTGGTGACCTACACCAGCAAAAGCAAGCCTGAGCCAACCACAGTGCCTGTGCGCCAATACTTGAGCCGCCTGGCACAGTTGCAGTACGACAAGGTGACTGTAAATTGGACCAATGCGCAGTACCTTAGCAACTTCACCCGCCAACCCGATGGCACCTACAAGGCAATTGTAGCTTACGAACAGGAGTTCACCGGGCAAAAGGGAGGCGAGGCCAACTACGTGTATCACGACGTGACCCAGAAGCGTATTGAAGTAGGGGTGAAAGTATGGGACGCGCCAAAAGACAGCACAGGCCGCAAAGCATATATGGATGTTTTTCTGGGTAACATAGGTGTTACCGAGGAGTAATGAAAACAACACAACGGGATGGGTACTATCAGGATTATACTTTTGATGATGGTTATTGGTAGTGCCCGTCCCGCATTATCACAGGTTATCAGCACACTCTCTCCTGCGCCCGCGCAGGAGAGTTTCTTTCTGTATGAGGTGAAGCTGATAGAAGAGTTCATAGAGCGCTTCAACGATGACAGCGATTCGTATGTACGCACCCAAAGCCGCGCTATGTTGGGCACAGACTCAATGATCAACCGCAGGCGCATGGTGCGTTCCCTCTTCGACAGGCGCCGCCCCTGGACCGCCGATACCGCCGCCTTTATAGCGCAGGTAGTAACAGCACCCGAGCCACATTTCCTCGACTTCACCGATACCAACTGGTATGCCGAGGTAGCCACCACATTCACCTGCGGCGGCAAGCAGCAACCGGTGATCTTGCTGCTACACATGGCCCGCGAAAATGGTGGTGTCAAATGGATGATAGCCGGAATGAGTTCCTTTAACTGCGGCACACCGGCAGCAATAACACTCACCGGCACCCCCGACTACATATCCACATCGGCATATGGTACCAACTTTGTGGTGTTCCATCAGGTGTTTACCAAGGGGATGCATGCCGCCAGTTACTTTGAGCCTACGGTCATAGCCTCGCCCCGCGGACAGGCGTTTATTAGTGCGGTGCAGCAAGGGCGGGCCACATTGCAGCGCATTGGTACCATCAGGTATCACTTTTTTAGCATTCCGGGCTGGCAGTTCTCGGTAGATCAGATAAAACGCAAGGAGACCAATACCGGCTGGCTCATCACCTCACTGCAACCCCTCCCCCTCGCCGACCTCCACAGAGCACTGCAGCAGTTACTTTTCAGGTGATTTTCAGTGAAAACCTGTTCTCTCTTTGCTGATTTCGAAAAACCATGTACATTTGCACTCCTTCCGAAGCAATTCGGAGTGCCGAAAGGCAACGGGCCTATAGCTCAGTTGGTTAGAGCACCTGACTCATAATCAGGTGGTCCTAGGTTCAAGTCCTAGTGGGCCCACAGATACAGAGCGGAGTGCGGGAGCGGAGAGCACCCATACTACCGTAAAAGAACGAAAAGCGGAGTGCGATAAGCGCTCCGCTTTTTTTGTGGCGGAGTTGGTAATTGCCAAACACACCCGCCAATCTGGAGATTGGCAACCGTCACGACGTAGTCAAGAAGACTACGCCGAGCGGGGCATTATTACGCTTGGATGCCTTACTCTGGTACAACATGAGTATAGGACAGGGATAAAGTACTAATTTTTTTTTGGCCACTGAGGATAACTTTCCACTATTACTTCACCCACGTTGTATTTTAGGCCCTTACTTTCCCACTTGTAGGGCATTTCGAGCCGGAGTCCTGTGAAGCGGGTAGCAATGGGCATATCGGGAATTGTATAATTGTACACCTGCTCACCATTTACAAAGAACCGTACCATGTTCCAGGCGTCTTTTGTAATAAATACTTCGTTCCATTCACCGCTGGCCCAGTTATCGGCCCTGCCTGTTTCCACTACTTCGTGGTTTGTTTTCCAGTTGTCGTAAATGACATCAATCTTAAACTTTCCTTTGTCGTTAATAAGGAAATCGACCCTATCATCTCCGCAGGAGAAGACAAACTGGCCAGCGAATTTAATATATTCATTTTCGGAACCCTCTTTACGCTTTACGTAGTAGCGTATGCCCCGAGCAAACTCATGGTCGCGCCCCTCGGTGTAGCAATCGCCAGAGCCACATGTATTCATAAACCATGAGAGGCGCTGTAGCGAGTCGTAGTACTGAAAAGGCAAGCCATCAGCTACGTAGCCGGGCATACGCTGCAGGAACGCCTGACATTTGGTCTTACCTTCGCTGTTCTGCACATCGGCCGCCCAAGGTATAGTGCCGCTGCCGGTGAAATTGTCGCTGAGGCGAGTGGTGTCTTTAGGGTATTTAGCGTAGCAGTACCACCACTCAGACAATGTAGGATGGTACCGCGATTGAGCGTCGTCCGGTTTGCGGAACCTGCAAAAATTACCGATCCATATTGAGCCATCTTTATGCGGCTCTCGGGAAGGTTTCTCAAACTCGTACGTGGGCTTGTATGCGGGCTGTGCATTGACGCCGGGCTGTGTCCGCATGCGGTCTATCTTATACTGCTCGGCACTGAAGTAGGCCCCACCGCCGGATTTTTCGACCATGCCGGGCTGGCGTTGTGCAAGTATCCTTTGGTGACAGACTAATGTCAGGGACAGTATGGCAAAGCGTAGCGATAATACAGACATTTTTTTTATTCCAAAAATAGCTGCCTGTGAGCTTGCAGGAAATACCACTTTTGTGTGATACTGTGTGAGCAAAGCGGTACGATGATGTGTGTAATTTGCCTTCAGAAAAATTGTGCGAAGTAATGCTTGCAGATTGCGTATGACCTTTTTCGTCAATCACTATTTTCCGCCTTCGTCGGTTGTATTTTCTGACTAACAACCCATCGGCAGGATGGCGACCACTCATAATCAGGTGGTCCCGGGTTCAGGTCCTGGTGGGCCCACAGATACAGAGTGGAGTGCGGGAGCGGATAGCGACCATACTACCGGAAAAGAACGAAAAGCGGAGTGCGATAAGCGCTCCGCTTTTTTTGTGGCGGAGATGGTAATTGCCAAATACACTCGCCAATCTGGAGATTGGCAACCGTCACGACGTAGTCAAGAAGACTACGCCGAGCGGGGATTGCTAACCGACACGACTTAGTAAAGAAGACTACGCCGAGTAGGGACCATACTACCAGGGAAAAAACGAAAAGCGGAGTGCGATAAGCGCTCCGCTTTTTTTATGGCGGAGTTGGTAATTACCAATGCTATTCGCCGATCAGGAGATCGGCAACCTTCAAGACATGGGCAGGAAGGCTATAGTGGGCGGGGGCAATGCAACAGCGGAGATAGGCCTAGCAATTCTAGTGTTGAATATTGAGTCGCTTATCTGAAAATGATGAGCTTTTTGACTTTGGGGCCTAATCCTCTTTTGATTATTTTCTTCCATAATCGACGCTGCAGTTTGCTGATATTTCGGTGTACCAATAGGTAAAACGTTTCTTTTGTTTTTGGGTCATACATTTCTTTTATCCTTTCTGATCGGATTGAGAACTGGACATTTTTATCAGTTACTTTCATTTCATCAGGGGCAGGTTCCCACCATGAGAGATGGCGATATGACAATTCATCTTCCGCGCCAAAAACTTTCATTATTTCCTCCAATTGTCCAACCATATGACTCTGAATTAGCATGCCTTCTCGGTCAGGGTCGTTGCCGTGTTTTGGGAGCAGAACTTCTCGCTGGACCAGGATTTCAGCTTCTGGGGATTTCACCCAATGCCCCTCATGATTTGTGGTATAGTGTTGGTTGGGTATCAAAGCATATCCCACAAGGCTATTACTTGCTCTGCTCAATTCCGTATCATCTGGTATGTAGCCAAATGTGGTAAGTGAAGTATAGCCATTTTTGATAAGAAGTTTGTGTAACTCTTTTGTGAATGGGAAAAATTCAGGCTTGTCTTCATTTTTTTGTATTCGGCGAGGCATGATACTAATTTTTATAAAGGTAATACTGTACAGCAAAGCCTAGATCGGCAACCGTCACGATGTATTCAAGAAGACTACTCCGAGTGGGGAATGTTGGATGGCAGTTATAGCGCAAATCTTGAATATAAGAAAAAATCCGTGACTAAGAACAGTAGTCAGACCCAGTATTTCTACGTTATGTTTTGTCGGTTATTTGAGATAATTTTATGATAGTAAATGGTTAATAATGAAGCGAGTGTATTACATAGTTGGCGAAGGTGGTGTCGGCAAATCCACCTTGGTTCGTTGCTTAACCGGCTCGCGTATAAAGGGACGGCCTAACATTCGATTTGTTACTGGAATAGACATACCAGTTTGGGTCTACGTCCGTTCGATGCAAGAAATGCTTCCACCGATGTCGCCTGCAGACGTGTTGGCAGACATTACAGATCCTTCGGAGACACCATTTGAATATTACCTAATACCGATACGCGTTACAGGAATCAATGGTTGTCCTAACGCTCAGGATTATATCGATTTCTTAAACCCACATTGCATAACGATGGGTGCGGTAGTGTTGAGCCGGGATACAATTGTTCCTACGCTAAGGTTCACTATTCCTCAACTCAGTATTCCACTTTCACATACTATCCCTGCGAACGGGAACGCAAATACTGTTCGAACGGTATGGGGTTGGATGTAAGAATGTATTGACCCTTGTATATCTCACATGAATTTAGAACAACTAATTTCGTTAGTAAATCCGCAGATAACATCGTTAATTGGCCAACATATCGGCCTTAAGAAATTCGCCGAGACACGTGCGAAATTTGAGGGGTGGTTAAAAGTTGAACTGGTGAGGATTTTTGAAGAAGCTGGCTATAGAGCATTACCGGAGGTTTCAGGAATAGACATCGTATTTGAGAGCGTCGCGATAGAATTAAAAACGTCCAATACAAACCTACGAACACAAGGGGTTGAGAATAAGGGAAAGCCAATAACTGACAACTTAAAAAACATTTTAGCGGACGTTCATAAATTACGGTTAAGAGATAATAATGCCGATAAGTATGTCATATTTATAATGTTCCCTATACCCCCGCAACACCCAAATTGGCTGCAATATTTGAGTATTATAAATTCAGTTGGGGTTGAGGCGGTTACATACGATTTTACTTTCGCAAATAACGTACCCGCTAAAATTGGTTATATTAAAGTTCAGTAACGATGAATAGGGATACTAAGCAAGTCTTGAATTTCTGTATTGAAAACTTGGAGGAGATATCGGTCGAAGCTACCCAAGATTACTACGCCCATCTTCCTCTCTGTGTAATCGACAGTATTTTTTCAATCGGTGTAAAATATGAGGGCGTAAAGAACACGATAGCCCGCATATGTGGCTATTACAAAATAGGTATAGCCGCCCCCCAAAGCGGAAAGATACCTTCGAAAAAAACTCAAATACCCGTTTCAAAATTCAATGAAATGCTTGCCGATCACACCCCTTTATTTCTTGCGGAAAATGTCTACCAAAATAGGCAGCGTACATCCGTGAAAAATGGTATTCTAAAGGCGGAGGCGGTCAGCCGATTTTTATCGGTACTTAGCGATTTTGATGTCGAGTATTTTCAAGACGTAGGAAAGATTTCTAACAATAAGAGTTTCGAGCTATGTATAAAAAATATACCTGGGCAAAGAAGTACAATATCCCTCAAGTATTTTTTTATGTTGGCAGGTAATGAGAGCTTGATAAAGCCCGACAGAATGATACTTAGGTTTCTTTATGATGCTACCGACAAATGGTATTCCCTCGAACAATCTCAGGAACTTCTCCTCGGCGTGTCACAAGAACTTAACGCCCGCGGGTACGTCATGACACCGAGGAGGCTCGATAATTTAATTTGGAACTATCAACGGGCGCAACCCAAAGGCAGTGCTTCATATTAAAATAAAATAAGTTGTAATTTTGCCCTCGGTTAATCGAAGGATACCATAACTGCAAAATGATGCTCGCCGTATGCCTCCGATTTGTTCCGCCCCGAGTCTGCTATCTCGAGCTGTGTGTGGGGCAACCATCACGGCGTTGTCAAGAAGACTACGCCGTGCAGCGAAGACTACGCCCGGCTGGGGGCAGTCATATATCGCGTTGTGGAATAAATAGGCTACTTTTTCGTGCGCTTTCTCCCTGTATTCGGAAAGGTCTTAGAGTATTCTTCGACACAGTTAATTAAGTAATCCTTATTGGATAAAAATCTTTTTAGAATATCGAGTACTCTTCTGGAGTATTTATGTATTTCATTTGTGGCTCCAGATTTGAATGAATTGTGATAGCGTTTGTCTCCTTTTATGTTCAACTTCCAAATCAAACACTTTATCTGGTAGGAATTTAACGATAACTCTTCCTGCAAATTTTTTGTAAACAATGGATAAAGGTCGTCAGTTGCGACTACGTGGCTTGCATCAGTGACGCCAGATATTTCACCGCGCACCACTAATGTAGGCGCGCCATCCTTCTCAACAAACATCCCCTCCCTCACGAACTTCATTTGTTTTAGTAGTTCCTTGTCTACTAAGATTTTCGCTTTGCCGATTTCCATCTCTCCTTTATATGCGTCCAAAACATGGGCATTTTTCGGGCCAATGGATGATATTTTCTGGATGTGTTCCATCCAAAGAAGTTTCTCCTTTTCTTTTTCCTTCTCAATCAGCTTAACGAGCTCTGTGTATGCAATCTCTTTCGTTTCACCTCGGTATCTGTAATATATCGCACCTTCTCTCAAGCGACATTTTTCGTTCATCTTCTTGCATATAATAGGTTTGCTGCCAGCCTCAGGAACCCATAATCGTCCAAATGTCTTTCCATCGAACTCCATAATATCTATGTGCCAATCGAAGTCGTGAGAAAAATATTCTGTCATTTTTTGATTGATATCAGCAGGGTCGCAAGTTTGTAACTTATCATTTTTCATGCCTGCTGGTATGTGAGGGCTGTCTTTAATTCCAAAGACAATCTGACCACCTTTATTATTTGCCATTCCAACAAGTGAGCGTAAATAGAA